>CAYQLT010000009.1:0-77273 GCA_964418425.1 uncultured Clostridia bacterium | reverse complement strand
GTCGGATCCAGAAGGGAATCGAGCTGTACCGACTGGGCTATGCCCCGATCCTGGTGGTGACCGGGGGGCTTTTGGTGGCCCCGGATCGGACCCAGGCCGACTACCTGGCGGAGGTGGCGCTGCAGGCAGGGGTCCCGGAGGAGGCCATCGTGCGGGAGCCTCGCTCGGAGAGTACCTGGCAGGACGCCACGTTGACGGCGGAGGAGGCGGTTCGCCGGGGCTGGCGCCGGGTGATCGTGGTGACCTCGGACTGGCACTCCCGCCGGGCCGCCCGGGCCTTCCGCAGGGTGTATGGAGCGCGGGGCATGGAGGTGCTCAGCGTTCCCAGCCCCGAGTGGCGCTTTCAGCTTGCCCGGTGGTGGCAATACCCCGATGGCGGCGAGATGGTGGTGCTGGAGTGGGTGCGCCTGGTGTGGTACTGGCTGCGGTTTTGAGCAGGCGCACGCTCAAGCCCCCAGACCGGCCCGGGAGAGAAGGATGGCTGCCAGGGCGAGGAAAACCAGGCTGTTGGCGATCTCGATCAGCCCTGCCACGATGGGACGCAGGCGGGCGCCCGCAGGGGTAAGCCAGGCGCGCAGGGCGCTGGGCAGGTACGCCAGCCCCACCTGGGGTAGGCCGAGGGCCCACGGTGCCAGGAGCAGCGCCAGGTGTGCCCCGTTGGAGAGCCGCTTGAAGCGCCGGTTGCCCCGCTCCCGAAACAGCGTTTTGACGTGAAAGGCCGTTCCCACGAAGAACAGGGTGGTGATCGCCCACAGCCGCCAGGCGGCGCCTCCCGGTGGGCCGCCGCCCAGTGCGTAGGCGATAGGGCCCCAAAGCTGCAACCCCGCGATGGCCAGCACGTCGTTGACCAGCCAGCGTTCCAGACGAGCCCGAGCAAAGGCGGCGTTGACCAGGAAGATCACCGCCGCGACAGCCCCCAATACCAGCAGGGAAGGGCGTTGCAAAACGGGCGGCACCATGCAGATGCCCCCGGCCGCACCCAGACCTGCCGCCCATCGTGCCAGCTCGCCCTGTCGCCCTCGGGCCCGCAACCAGTCCAGGGCGGCCGAAGAAGCCAGGTGAAAGAGCAGGGCCGCCACGGCCACAAGAGCGTGAACGGCGGCCACGCCCCCCAGGTAGGCTCCCAGCGCCACGGGCACCAGCCACATGAACCAGACGCCGTGCTCCTTGGGGATGAGCTGCCGCCACCCGGCCGGCGTGGGTTCGGACATCTCTTCTCGCTGTCGCCTCCCGACTTTTTGCCGTGCAGACCTTGCGCGCGACCAGCTTACAGGCGCAAGCGCCGGGGCCGACCGGCCCCCTCTACCCGGCGAGCGCCCGGAAGGCTATGATAGACCTTGGTCCGGCAATTCGACATCGGGCGGCCACGAGGGGTGCCTGCCGGGGCCGGGGCCAGCGCCTGCAGGCCGGCGGGCTGAGAGGAGCCGAAGGCTCCAACCCTCCGAACCTGATCTGGGTCGTGCCAGCGTAGGGATCGTGGCCCGGACAAAGGGATGGCGTCAAGGGGCGCTGCCCTCACCGGGCGGCGCCTCTTTTCGCGGCGCGCCATCCCGCTCGTGCGGCCCGCGGCACCCCGTGGCTGCAAAGGGGGGCATGGAGCTTTGCAGTCACGGCCGTTGCCACCGGCGAGGCCTTCTGCGGCCGGTGACCCGCAAGCGGGGCCCGGCGACCCGATTCCCCGGGCGCTCACCATTGCAGGCTCCGACAGCGGGGGCGGGGCGGGCATCCAGGCCGACCTGAAGGTCTTTTTCTCCCTGGGCGTCTACGGCACCAGCGTCCTGACCGCTCTCACGGCACAAAACAGCCTGGGGGTTCAGGGTGTCTACGAAGTGGCGCCCGAGTTTGTGGCGCGCCAGCTGGACTCGGTTCTCGGGGACATCGGCGCTGATGCGGCCAAAACCGGAATGCTGGCCACAGGCCCCATCATCGAGGCGGTGGCGGATCGGCTTCGGGCGTACGCCGTGGGGGCGCTGGTGGTGGATCCCGTGATGGTGGCCAAAAGCGGGGATCCTCTGCTCTCCCCCGAAGCCGTGGAGGCGATGCGCCGTCATCTGCTGCCCCTGGCCCTGGTGGTCACCCCCAACGTTCCCGAGGCCGAGAGGCTGACAGGGCTGACCGTTGGCACGGTGGAGGGGATGCGCCGGGCCGCCAGGGAGCTTTGGTCCATGGGGGCCCGGACCGTGGTGGTCAAAGGGGGTCACCTGGATGTAGGGTCGGGGCTTGCCCTGGACGTGGTTTTCGACGGCTCGGAGTTTTTCGACCTGCCGGCGCCGCGCTACGAGACCCCCCACACCCATGGCACCGGGTGCACCTTTTCGGCGGCCATCGCCGCTTACCTGGCCCGAGGCTTCTCCCCGATGGAGGCCATCCGCTCCGCCAAGGCGTACATCACCCGGGCTGTGCAGGCGGCTTTCCCCGTGGGCCGGGGCAGGGGGCCTACCAACCCATGGGCGGGAGCGGATGAGGCCGAATGGCGTATCCGGGCCCGAAGCGGGCAGCTGCAGGTCACCTCTGCATCCCCCCAGCCGGCGAGCGGCGGGCCGGCCCCGGGCCCGTGAGGTCGGGCGGGTCAGGCAGGGGGCGGATGGGGATGCCGGGTGGGACGGCTCCTGGCGGCTGGCCGGAGCGAGCATCGGAGCTGCTTCGCCGGGTGGGGCAGCGCCGGCCGCTGGTTCACCATGTGACCAACCTGGTGACCATGCACGCCGTGGCCAATGTCACGCTGGCGGTGGGCGCCCTGCCCGTGATGGCGCTTGCGCCCGAAGAGATCCCGGAGATCGCCGAAGGCGCATCGTGCGTGGTCATCAACCTGGGGACGCCCACCCTGCCGTCCCTGCAGGCCGCGCAGGCGGCCATGGCCCAGGCTGCCCGGCGAGGCCTGCCGGTGGTGGTGGACCCGGTGGGGGTGGCGGCGTCGCGGTGGCGGCTGCAGGCTGCGCAGCGGCTGCTCGCCTACCCGCTGGCCGCCGTCCGTGCCAACCCGGCCGAGGCGGCTGCCCTGGCCGGCGAGGCGGCGAGCGACACGTGGGTACAGCGGGGGGTGGAAAGCGTGGTGCGGGTGCCCGCCGCCGCAACCCCGGCCCGGGGCCCGGCCGGTGAGCAGGGCCCGATGAGCCCGGTTGAGGCCCGGGAGCTGGCCCGCCGGCGGGATGTGGCGTGTGCCCTGGCGCGGCGGGTGCGGGCGACGGCAGCGGTCACGGGCCCGGTGGATCTGGTCGCGTCGCCCCCGGGGGAAGCGCCCGGGGAGCGCGGGGCGACCCTGGAGGTCTTCAACGGCCATCCCTGGTTTTCCGCCGTGTCGGGGTCAGGTTGCATGGCGACGGCGGTGGTGGCCGCCTTTGTCGCGGTCTCGGAGCCGGAGCATCGTCCACAGGCGGTGGCGTGTGCCCTGGCCGTCTACGGGCTGGCGGGAGAACGGGCGGCTGCGCGCTGCCCGGGGCCGGGGACGTTCTTGCATGCCCTGGTGGACGAGCTGCACGCCCTGGCCGCTTTGGCCCGGCAGGGAGAGGCGATAGGGGGGGTACGGGTTGGGGTGGTGTGAGAGCAGGCAGGCGGTTCCGCAGGGCCCACCGGCGCGAGGGTCCGGCTCCATCGACTGGAGCGTGTACGTCATCACCGATTCCCGCCTGTGCAGCCCCCGGCCCCTGGCCGCCTGCGTGGAGGCCGCCCTTCGGGGCGGGGCCACGGTGTTGCAGCTGCGGGAAAAGGAGATGAGCGCCCGCCGGCTGGTGGAGGTGGGCAGGGAGCTGGTGCGTCTGGCCCGGCAGGCCGGGGTGCCGCTCATCGTCAACGACCGGGTGGACGTGGCAGCGGCCATCGGGGCGGACGGGGTGCATCTGGGGCCGGACGACCTGCCCGTGGCCGATGCCCGGCGCATCCTGGGGCCGGGCCGTATCATCGGGGCATCGGTGGAAAGCCCTGAGGAGGCGCTGCAAGCCCAGGCCGCCGGGGCGGACTACCTGGGCGTAGGGCCCATCTTCGCCACCTCCACCAAACCGGACGCCGGGTCGCCCCGGGGGCCCGCCCTTGTCCGGTCGGTGCGGGCGTGCACGCGGCTTCCCCTGGTGGCCATCTCGGGCATCACCGCGGCCAACGCCGAACAGGCCATCGAGGCCGGAGCCGACGGGGTGGCCGTGATCTCGGCGGTGATGGCGGCAGCCGACGTGGAGCAGGCGACTCGGGAACTGGCCGAGGCAGTGCGACAGGCCAGGGCCCGCCGCACGGTTGGGGGCGGCGAACCCCGCTCAGGATGAGGTGCGGGACGCGGCGCGTGCAGGGAGCGCCGTTCCCGCCCGGGGGCCGACCCCAAGGGGTCGGCCGCGACGGGTAAGGAGGCGAGTGACGTGTCGGGGGGATGGGTCATCCTCCTGGCCCTCGTGGCGCTGGGAGCGGCGGCGTGGGGGGTACACGCCCGCTGGGAGCGGGTGCGCTTCGGGGCGTGGGAGCTGGCCGTCTCCGGGCTTTTGGTGGCGCTGGGCACCCTCACGGCCCACCTCATCTGGATCCCCACGGGTGTGGCCAAGGCCTTTCCGGTGCAGCACGCCATCAATGTGCTGGCGGGGGTGTTGCTGGGGCCGGTGCACGCGGCCACCATCGCCTTCGCGGTGGGGGTGCTGCGCAACCTTCTGGGGGTTGGAACCCTGCTGGCCTTTCCGGGGGGCATGATCGGGGCCTTCCTGGCAGGAGTGCTGTTCCGGCTCACCGGCAAAGTGGGCTGGGCGGTGGCAGGGGAGCTGGTGGGCACCGGTATCCTGGGCGCGGTGGCCGCCTACCCCATCGCCCGCTGGGTGATGGGGCATGCCGCGGCGCCCTTTTTCTACGTAGGGCCCTTTTTGCTCTCCAGCGCTGCGGGCTCGGCGGCGGCCACCGGCCTCATCGCGGCGCTGCGCCGGGCCCGGGTGGCGGCGCCGCTGGTCAGCACGAGCTCCAGGAGCCGCGGCCGTTGAGCTGGCGCCGAGAGCACATCTGCGCCAGCGGATCGGGGCGCTCCCCCTTGTCGAGGTACAGCCTTGCGTCAGCCAGCGCCACCAGGTCACGAGCTCTCTCGGCGTCGGCCGGGTAGCGTGCAAAGCCGATGGAGGGCGGGCGCAAACGGTGTCCCTGGGCGAACCGGTGCTCGGCCACGGCCTGCTTCAGATTCCGGGCCACCTCCTCAGCCGGGGCTGCCTGCTCGGGGATCAGCGCCCCGAATTCGTCGCCGCCGTAGCGCGCCACCAGGCTCGCCGGGGGCAACAGGCCGCGCACCAGCACCGCCACCTCCTGCAGCAACGCATCCCCGGCCAGGTGCCCGTAAGCGTCGTTGACCTCTTTGAAGCCGTCCAGATCCACCATCACCACGGCCACCGGCGGCCGGGGAAGCTCCAGGGCGTCGGGCAGCCGGCAACGATCGGAGCCGACTTGCGCCTCTCCCGTGATGGCCTCGAGGGCAGCCCAGAAGGTGGCCCGGTTGTACAGTCCCGTCAGGGGGTCCCGGCAGGCGGCGGAGGCGATCTGCTGGTTGGCCTCCCGCAGCTGCCGGTTGGCCTGATCAAGGTCACCCACCAGCCGGGCGATGCGAACCGCGGCGGCTGCGTACAGCGCGAACAACCGGGCCAGCTCCTGCTCGGCGGGTGAAGGGGTGTGGCGCCGTGTCCAGTACAGCCCCAGGGCTCCCAGAAGGTCACCCTCCAGGGTCATGGGCGCTGCCATCATGGAGGTGAACCCCTCCTGGTGGGCGGTGCCCGCCTCCCGGTAGCGGGGATCACGGGCCATCTCCTCCACCACCACGACCCGACGCAACCGGCCCACCTCACCGACGACCCCCAGACCCTCGGGGATGCGCCGGCGCTCAAAGGGGCGACCGTGTACCGCGACCAGCTCGTAGAAGCCCTCAGGGCACAGCAGGTACAGGCTGGCGGCGTCGGCCTTCAAGGCGGACGCCGCATGCTGCACCACCAGCTCGAAGACCGGACCCGGCTCCTTGGACGGGCGGCAAAGTGCACTGGCCAAACGGGTGAGACCCCGGATGACCTCCCCCACGGCCTCTGCGGTACCCGTGGCCGGATCCGAATGGGTTGCGTGAATCTCTTCTGCACCCATGCCCGGTCAAGGTACCCCCCTTCTGTCAGGAAGGGCTGGACCTCCAGGCGGTGCAAAGAAATATTCGCACAAAATGGTCCCTTTCCTTGTTCGTTTTCCGGTCGGCGGAGGGGCTGGCAACAAAGCCGGGCCGCCCCGTCATTTCACGGTGCCTCCCACCAGGCCCTGGATATAGTAACGCTGCAGCAGGAGAAAGACCAGCATGGGAACGGCCATGGTGAGCACCGCACCGGCGCTGAGCACTCCCCAGTCCACATGGAACTCCCCCCGCAGAAGCGGGATCTGGCGGGTGGCCACAAGCTTGTCGGGGTCGAAGAGCAGGACCAGGGCCAGGAAGAAGTCGTTCCAGGCCCATGTCAGCTGCAAAGCCGCCACGGACGCCAGGGCGGGAAGCATCAGGGGCAGCACCACCAACGCGAAAGACTGATAGCGGTTGGCGCCGTCGATGGAGGCGGCCTCCTCGATCTCCCAGGGAAGCGTGGCCAGGTAACCACGCAGGAAGAAGATCACCCACGGAAGCGCCCAGGCGCTGTGCACCAGCACCAGTCCCAGGTAGCTGTCGATGAGGCCCAGGCTCACCATGAGCCGAAACAGGGGCACCGCGATCATCTGCTGGGGCAAAGCCAGCAGCAGTGCGATCCCCATCAGCAGGGAACCCTTGCCCCGAAACGGAAGCCGCTGGATCCCGTAGGACCCCAGGGCGCCGACCACGACGGGTAACAGCGTGGACGGAACCGCCACGATGAGGGAGTTGCGAAGGCCCAAAGCCAGGGAAGCCGTGGGGTGATTCCAGGCCTCCTGAAAGTTGCGCAGCGAGAGGGTTGCCGGAAGATGCCACCATCCGTACAGGATCTCCCGCTGGGGTCGCAGGGCCGACATCAGCACCCCCATGAAGGGTACCAGCCAGGCCACCCCTGCCAGCAGGACGAATGCGTACGTCAACAGCCGGCTCCATGTCCGGTGGCTCATGCCGTTGCCCCCTGCCGCACCCGGCGGGCGAACCAGACCCCGATGATCAGGCTGATGGCGGTCAGCAAGGTGGCCACCGCGGCCGCCTTGAAGGGGTTTTGCTCCCGGAAGGCCAGGAAGTACATCTGCAGGGCCAGCACCATGGAGGCGCCCCCCGGGCCACCCTGGGTCGCCGCGTACACGATGTCAAAGATCTTCAGCTCCCAGAGAAACGTCAGGGCCACCACCACTTCCGTGACAGGCCGGAGAAGGGGCAGCGTGATCTTCCAGAAGCGCACCCATTCGCTGGCGCCGTCCAGGTCCGCTGCCTCATACAGCTCCCGGTCGATGGTGGACAGTCCCGCCGAATGAAGCACCATGCTGAAGCCGGTCCACAGCCAGACCGACCCGGCTATGAGGGCCACCAGGGCCGTTTCCGGATAGGCGGTCCAGGAGTGCGCCAGAGAGGAGATCCTCAGGGCTCGCGCCACGGCCGGCGTGATGCCGGCGTTTTCGTCGAAAAGAAACCGGATGATGACGCCGCCCACCACCATGGGGGTCACGATGCCCAGGAAGATGGCCAGCTTGACCACGCTCACCCACCATCCGGAGACCCGCTGGAACAGCACAGCCAGAGCGATGCCGATGACCACCGTCAGCGGCAGATGGAAAAACACCCAGACGGCATTATGGATGAGCGAACCCCAGGGCGGCGACTCCCGCAGGAAGCGGCTTGCGTTCAGGGTGTCCCGGCTTGCCAGAAGCGTGACGAAGTTGCGAAGACCGGCAAACCCGTCCTCGCTGTAAAAGCTGAGACGCAACGTCTCGACCGCCGGCCACACCACGAACAGCGCGATGAGCACCAGCGCAGGAGACAAGAAGACCAACGTCGCCATCGCGTCGGCCCGCGCCCGGTTGGCCCGGGCGCGGGCCGACGCCGCTTGGCGGGTAGCCAGGGAAGCCTCCCGGCCCCCCTGGCTGGTTGCCTGCGCCGGCGGCGGGGCCTGGCTGGCCGGCGCGTCGGCCCTTCTCGCCTGCGGCTCAGCGCTTTTCATCCAGGGTTCGCAGGACGTCGTTGAGCGCCGAGGGGCGCACCCACAAAAGCTTCAGCTGATCCCAGAACGCCTGCTGCCAGGCGCCGCCGATGGTGTCGTCCATGTCGGGGATGACGCTGAAGCCCTGCAGGGCGGCCGCCAGTGCCCGGTCGGCGGGCGGGTACGCCTCGGGCCCCACGTCGGAGCGCATGGAGAGCTTGCCGCCCTGAGCCGCCCGGATCTCGACCCCCTTCTTGCTGATCATGAAGGCCACCAGCCGCTTGGCGGCGTCGGCGCTGCGGGTGTATCGGGGCACGAACATGTAGTCCGTACCGCCGACCACCGCGGACGCCCCCGGCAGCGGGAAGACGCCCAGGTCGGCCGGATCCTGCACCATTCCCGTCAGCCAGTTGCCCATGAAGTACAGCCCGTAGTCACCTTTCCACCAAAGCTCAGCGGCCTGGGTCCACTCGATGGGATCGCTGAAGTACTTGCGCTGCAACAGCGGCACCAGGTAGTACTCGAAGGCGGCCCGGGCCCTGGGATCCTGCCAGCGGGCCTTTCCGGCAATGAGGTCCAAATTGAGCTGGGGTCCGCCGAAGGCCGCCAGGAAGTGCTCCGTCACGTCCGACAGAGGCCAGCCGACGCCGTCGCCCGAGGCGATGGCGTTCCGCACGCCCCCGATCCCCTTGATGCGATCCAGCAAATTGAGGAACTGGCCCCACGTCTCGGGCTCCTTCAGCCCGTGCTGCTGGAAGAAGGACTTGCGGTACCAAAAGCCCGGCTTCACCCAGACCACGTAGGGAACCCCGTACGTGGCCCCGCCGACCCGAACCGTATCGACCGTCAGCGGGACGCCCTGCACCACGTCGCTCAGATCCACCATGTGGCTTGCGTTATCCCGGATCCACCAGCCGAAGGAGGTGAAGATGACGTCGCCGATGGTGCGTCGGGCCGCGAACTGAGCTGGCAAGATCTGGGATAGGTCCTCGGCTCGATAGACGCGGTAGCTGATTTTGATACCGGTTTCTTGCTCAAAGGCCCTCAACACCGGAGTGAACTGCTCGGCCTCGGTCCCCGACCAGCCCGCGATGACCGTCAGTTCCTGCTGGGCTGCGGCCACGGCGGCGACCGCTCCGATGGCCAGCAAGGCCAGCACCAGCACAGCGAGCCCCTGCCTGCGAGCACCCTTCACGCGGCACACCTCCTGCCAGGGTTTCCACCGGCTACCTTACGGGCTTGCGCAACCGCTTGTCAAACGCGCCACGGCCGGAGTATGTGCAGGGGAGGGGCCAACGGGTGCAGAAAGCCGGCGGACCCGGAGGCAGGTGTTCCATGGCGGCGGCAGACAGCCGGTTCGCCTCTCGGTTGGCCGAGATCGTGGGGCCCCAGTGGGTCATGGGGGAGCCCCACGAGCTGTACGCGTATGCCTACGACGCCACGGCCAAAAAGGTGATGCCCGACTGGGTTTGCCTTCCGGGCTCGGCCGAGGAGGTGGCTGCCGTCCTGGCTCTGGCCGGGCAGTACGGGGTGCCGGTGGTTCCCCGGGGGGCCGGCACCAACCTCAGCGGCGGCACCATCCCCATCTCCGGGGGCCTCGTGGTGGCCACCAACCGCATGAACCGCATCCTCGATGTGCGCGTGGAGGATGCCGCCGCGACGGTCCAGCCGGGCTGCCCCAACGCCGCGCTTCAGGACGCGCTGCGCCCCCTGGGCTTTTTTTACGCTCCCGACCCCTCCAGCTACCGGGTTTCCACCCTGGGCGGCAACGTGGCGGAAAACGCGGGCGGCCCCCACTGTCTCAAGTACGGCGTGACCGCCAACCACGTCCGCGCTCTGCAGGTGGCGCTGGCCGATGGCCGGCTGGTGCGCCTGGGAAGCGTTGCGCCGTTTGCCCCCGGCCTCGATCTGGTGGGGTTGTGGGTGGGCTCCGAAGGCACCTTGGGGATGGTCACCGAAATCACCGTTCGTATCCTGCCGCTGCCGCGCTGCGTGCGCACCATGCTGGCGGTCTTCGACGACCTGGAGCAGGCCATGCAGACTGTCTCCGACATCATCGCCGCCTGCGTCCTGCCTGCCACCCTCGAGCTCCTGGATCGCGGCACCATCGAGACGGTGGAGCCCTTCGTGCATGCCGGCTACCCCACCGACGCCGAGGCGGTGCTGCTCATCGAGGTGGACGGCACCCCCTCGGCCGTCGCCTTCGAGTCCGAGCAGGTGGAGCAGATATGCCGCCGGACAGGCGTGCGGGAATTTCGGGCGGCGAACTCCGATGCGGAGCGGGAAGCTTTGTGGCTGGGCCGGCGGGCGGCCTACGGGGCGGCGGCCCGCCTGTCGGCGCACGTGTGGACCCAGGACGTGACCGTGCCGCGCCCCCGGCTTGCGCAGATGATGCGGGCGGTACGGGAGATCGGACGCCACTACGGTGTTCCCATCGTGCTGGTGGCCCACGCGGGCGACGGCAACCTCCACCCCCTCATCCCCTACGACCCCCACGACCCGGATCAGGTCGCCCGCATGCGGGCCGCCGACCGGGAGATCCTGGAAGCCTGCGTGCAGATGGGCGGCTCCATCTCCGGCGAACACGGGATCGGCATCGACAAGGTGGACAAGATAGGCCTCATGTTTACCGAGGCGGAACTGGACCTCATGCGCCGCATCAAGGCGGTCTTCGACCCCGCCGGCCGGATGAACCCCGGCAAGGCCATCCCGGCGCCCCGAGGGGCCATCTAGGGATGAGGGGCGACTGGTCGGCTTCGCTTCCGGCCGCCTGGCGGGTGGATCCGGAGGCCTGGGCGGCCCGCCGGGGCTGGGGTCGGGTGCCGTGCGGGGTCTTGCGCCCGCCGGACGGCGAGGCGGTGGCCGAGATTTTCCGGGCGGCCCAGCGCCATCCGGCGCCGCCCGCTTCGGTGGTGGTGTCGGGAGGTGGAAGCCAGCTGGCCCGCCAGATCGCGGCGCGCCCCACCCCCGGGCCGGGCGATGGGTCGCCTCTGTGGGTGGTGGACGTTTCGGCCGTCTCGGGGGAGGTGGAGTTCAGCCCGGGCAACCTCACCCTGCAGCTGCCGGCAGGCATCTCGTGGGAGGATGTGGCGGCCCTCCTGGCGGAGCGGGGCGATGGGAGGCTGGTTTACCCCATCGAGGGCCCGGGGGGTAGCTCCTCCACCGTGGGCGGGCATCTGGCCGCCAACACGGCCGGCCCCTGCAGCTACCGTTACGGGACGGCGCGGGATTGGGCGCTGGGCGCCGAGTTCGTGGCAGCCGACGGCCGTCGGGTTCGCTTCGGCCGCCCGGTGATGAAAAACGTGGCCGGCTACGACCTGACCCGGCTGCTCATCGGTTCTCGGGGCGCGCTGGGCGCCCTGGTGCAGGTCATCCTGCGCCTGCGCCCCGCTCCCCCGCTTCGCCGCACGGCCCGCCTGCTGGCGCCGGGGCTTGCGGAGCTGTGGCCGGTGATCCGCCAGCTCAAGGAGAGTCCGGGGGGCCCCGTGGCCATGGAGGCCTGCAGCCTCTGGGGCACCTCGTCCGATGAGATCGCCTGGAATGCGGGAAGCTCGCGCTCCGACAGAGCCGCCCGGCAGGCGGCAAGCCCGGATCCGTCCGCGCACCTTCTTGCGCCCCGGGCACCGGCGCTGGCGGCGCTTTTCGAGTATCACGGCCCGGACGACGAGTTGCAAGAGGAGGAGCGCCGCCTGGCAAGCCTGGTGGCCGGCCGGGCCGAGCTCGTATGGGCCGAGACAGGCGAGGAGGAGCGCTGGTGGTCGGCCTGGCGGGCGCTTCGAAGCGGCCTCGCCTTCGCGGGCGGGGAAGGCGCCCTCCCCACGGTTGCCCGGCTGGGGGTTGCGCCCGGCCGTATGCCCGAGCTCTGGCAGGGGGGGCAGGCCATCCTGGCCGATGGGCCTGCCTGTCTGGCGATGGCTTCGCCGGGCATGGGCATGCTGCGGCTGCTGGGGCCGCCCCCGGGTGCCGAGCGCTGGCGCAAGCTGCGGGAGCTGGCGGAAAAGCTGGGAGGCTATGCGACCTGGGAGGTTGCGCCCGCAGAAGGCGGCTACGAGCCGACCCCGGATCCGGCCGAGGAGCTGTCGAGGGCGCTGGTGCGGGTGTTTGACCCTGCCGGGGTGATGCGGCCCGGCCCCTGAAGGCGACCCGGTACCCGAGAGGCTCGCAAGACCCGAATGGTGCGGAGGCGCAAACGGTTGGCGCAGACGGAAAAGCGGGCACAGCTTACCTACCCGTTCGACCCTTCGGCGCTGGAGCAGCTCAACCATTGCAACCGCTGCGGGTTCTGCCTGCCCAGCTGCCCCACCTACGTCCTCTTGGGACGGGAGCCGGCATCGCCCCGCGGACGCCTGGCGATGGCCGAGGAGGTACTGGAGGGCCGGCTTGCGCTGGACCGGCACGTGGGCGAGCAGATGTTCCTGTGCCTGGGCTGCAGGGCGTGCGAGTCGGCCTGTCCCTCGGGAGTGGTGTTCTCGCGGGTGCTGGAGGCGGTGCGGGCCGCCGTGGAAGCGCGCGCAGCCTGGACCCCGGCCGCCGGTCCGGTGCGCCGGATGCTCCTTGACCACCTGGTGACCCACCCCGCACGGATGCGTCTGGCGGCAGCGCTCTTTTGGGCTTACCGAAGTTCGGGGACGTCAGCTCTCGCCCGGCGGCTGGGACTGCTGCGCCGGCTGCCCTGGCACCTCGGGGAGCTGGAGCCCATGATTCCCGACCTGCCCCCACCCTGGAGGTGGCCGCGTCCCCGCGGGCGTCCTTTGGCCCTGGGGCAGGGGCGCAGCCGGCTGCAGGAGCGGGCCGTCGGAGCGAGCGCGGGCGCCAATCCCGGCCACGGGCGCCTTGAGGGCGGGGACGGCGGTCAGCCGCCCGCAGGGAAGGCGGCCCTGTTTTTAGGCTGCATCATGGATGCCTTCTTTCCCAAAACCCAGCAGGCCACCGTTCGGGCGCTGGAGGCGCTGGGGGTGCGCGTGGCGGTGGCTTGCGGCCAGGGGTGTTGCGGGGCGCTGCACGCCCACGCCGGGCGCCTGGAGGAGGCCCGGGCCCTGGCACGGCGCAACATCGAGGCCTTCGAAGGGCTTGCGGACAGCTGGGTGGTCAACAACGCCGGAGGCTGTGGGGCCATGCTCAAGGAGTACCCGCTCCTGTTCGAGGGGGAGCCGGCCTGGCGCAGGCGGGCGGAGGCGTTCAGCCGGCGGGTGCGCGACATCTCCGAGCTTCTGGTGGAGCTTGGAGCGACGGAGGCGCTGCGGCGCCGGGGGAAAGCGGCCGGTCGGCCGTCCCGAAGCGGCGGCCCGGGTCGCCCGGTACGGGTCACCTACCAGGATTCATGCCATCTGCGCCACGCACAGAAGGTGTCTGCGCCGCCTCGCCAGCTGCTTTGCGCGCTGCCCGGCTACGAGTTCGTGGAAATGCCCGACGCGGACCGTTGCTGCGGGTCGGCCGGGATTTACACCCTCACCCACTTTGACATCTCCATGCAGCTTCTGGACGCCAGGATGCAACAGGTGCTGCGCACCGGCGCGCAGGTGGTCGCGACGGCCAACCCCGGATGCTTCATGCAGATGCGACTGGGGGTGGCTCGCGCCGGCCTTTCGGGACAGATCCGGGTGGCCCATGTGGTGGATCTGGTGGACGAGGCCCTCTGCGGCACAGAGCCGGGTGTGCAAGGGGCGCCATGAGCCCCCGGAGGGCTGTTCCGGGCGCTTGCCGTCAGCGCCGGGCAAGCCCGAGGCCGGCGTACTCCTTCTCGGCTTCCCGCACCAGCTTGTACACCGGGATGAGACGGCGCAGGGCGCTTCCCGCCAGCTCCCAAAAGCGCGGGGGCTCAAGCCCCAGCACCTGCTCCCTGGGCCAGCGTACGGCCACCATCAGGTCACCCCGGCTCTTGCGCCGAAGTCCGGCCGCCAGCGCTGCCACAACCTCATCGGTCAGGGCGGACGAAGGCGTTCCCGACGGGGCGGTGTGATCGTCCTTCCATTCCGCCTCGGAGGGGAGCGCCTGTTGCAACTCGCCGATCCGGGCCATCAGGAGGTCGGCCAGCCGGCTGCGGAAAGGAGCCTCGCTGATGGCTCCGGCCTGCACGTACAGCCGGTCCGCCCGAATCCCCAGCTGGAAGTGGGGTTGCTTTTTGTACCCGCGAGGCGAGGCAGACCAGGCGCACCAGGTGTCCTCGGGGGGATTGACGGTCCTGCGGGCGTGCTGCGCCACGTGCGGATACAGCGGTTCACCCACCCAGGACGAAAGGTCGGGCGCCATGCTTTGGGCGATCGCTTCCAGAACCGGCCGCACGTGCTGGCGAATGGCCTGCATGCGGGCCGCAAACCCCTCGGTCGCCATCGCCTCAAAGGCTTCGAGTCGCCAGCCGTCGAACCCCATGGGCATCCCCCCGTGTGGCTTCTCCAGACAGTATAGGGCGCCGGTGCGGGGGTTCGGGCGGACGACGCTGGGGGTCTGGCGGTGAAGGGCGCTGCCGGGCTGGGCTGGCAAGGCGGCGGGTGGCTTCGGCCGTTTTTGCGGCTGTTTGTGTTCGTTTCCGGGGCTTGCGTCATGGGGCTGGAGATGAGCGCCTCGCGGCTTTTGGCGCCCTACTTCGGCACCTCCATGCTGGTGTGGGCCAACCTGATCGGTCTTATCCTCATCGGCTTGACCGCAGGCTACTACCTCGGCGGCCACCTGGCGGACCGGTGGCCGCACCCGCCCCTTTTGTTCGGCATCGCCCTGGCGGCGGGACTGCTGATGGCCGCGGTACCCTGGTGGGCGAGACCCGCCTTCGACGCGATGGCCTCGGTGGACATCCTCGAAGCCCGGCCCCGGGTCGTGGTGGGCTCGTTCGCCGCCGCGGCGGCCGCCTTCTTACCGGCCGCGGTGCTGCTCGGGTGCGTGAGCCCCTTTGCGCTTCGGCTGTACAACCTGCACCTGGAGACGACGGGCCGGGCCGGGGGCGAACTGTACGCGATCTCCACGGCGGGAAGCGTGTTCGGGATCTTCGTGACCACGTTCGGGCTGGTGCCGGCAGTGGGGACCCGCTGGAGCCTGGGCGCATGGGCGCTGGCCCTGGTGGGCATGGCCGGCGCGGGGCTGGTGTGGAGCGGGGGGCGTGCAAGCCGCCGGCGGGGGGCGGTGGCGCTGGCCACCCTGGCCGCGCTGGCCGGCGCAGCGGCGTTGGCGGCGCTGGGCGCTCGAGGGCCCATGCGGGCCCGAGAGGGGCTGCTCGAGGAGCGGGAGAGCCTGTACCAGTTCGCCCAGGTGGTGGAGGATCGGGACGGCAACCGCTACCTCCTGGCCAACGAGGGTGGCGGCGTTCAATCGGTCTACCGCCCGGGAAGCCTTACCACGGAACTCTACTTCGACCTGATGGCCATCGTGCCGCTGTGGGCGCCGGGGGAGCCGGTTCGGGTGCTGATCGTGGGCTATGCGGGGGGAACCCTCGAGCGCCAGATGCAGGGCCTGCTCGGCGTGCGGAGGCCGCTTCAGGTGGAAGGTGTCGAGATCGACCCCGCGATGGTCGAACTCGGCCGCCGCCACCTCCGTTCCCCCGCCACCGCCGTCGCCGTGGAAGACGCTCGCACCTTCGTGGCCAGGGCGGCAGCCAGGGGGAGAAGCTATGGCGCCGTGCTCATCGACGCCTACAGCCGAGAACTCTACATCCCCTTCCACCTGGCCACCGTGGAGTTCTTCCGCCGCGTGGACGCCGTGCTGGAACCGGGCGGGCTTGTGGCCGTCAACGTGAACTCCACCCGCCCGGATGGGCTTCTTTTGCACAGCATCGGCCGAACCATGGGCGCCGTATGGCCCTACGTGTACGTGGTGCCCGCCGGCTACTTCAACTACATCCTGCTTGCCGGTCGCCGCGCCGAACCCTGGCGAGCGCTCGGGCCTGGTCTGCGAGCCGGACCCGACCTGAGCGAGCTTGTGGGTGAGTTTGGCCGGCGGGTGCGTCCGTTCCGCCCGGCTGCCGGCTCCCGGGTGCTCACCGACGACCATGCGCCCGTGGAGTTTCTCACCGATTGGATGGTGGTGGAATTCGGCCGGCAGTCCGGCCCGGGCGGTGCGGGCGGCAGGTGAGCCGGCCCGCCGGCCAGGCCGACAGGCGTGCCGGGCGCTGGAGGGGAGCCATGAAGGGGCACAAGACCGACTCGGTGGTGGAGATCGACGGGCGGCACTTGACGGTGGAGCAGGTGCTCCGGGTGGCCCGCCTGGGCGCCGGGGTGCGCCTGGCTTCCGAAGCCCGGGAGCGGGTGCATGAGGGCCGCCGGCAAGTGGAGGCAGCGCTGCGCCAGAACCGGCCTCTGTACGGCGTCAACACCGGGGTCGGAGCGCTGAGCCAGGTGAGTGTGCCGTCCGAGCGGCTTGGAGAGCTTCAGGTCAACATGGTGCGCAGCCACGCGGCAGGGGTCGGCGAGCCGCTTGACCGGGAAACCGTGCGGGCGCTGCTCCTGGCACGAGCCAACGGCCTGGCCCTGGGGCACTCGGGAGTGCGGCCCGTGGTGGTGGAACGCCTGCTGGAGTGGCTCAACGCGGGGGTACACCCGGTGGTCCCCTGCCAGGGCTCTGTGGGAGCCAGCGGCGACCTCGCCCCCCTGGCCCACCTGACCCTGGCGCTGGCAGGGGAAGGGATGGCGGAGTTTCGGGGAGAGGTGCTGCCTTCCCGGCAGGCGCTGGCAAGCGCCGGCCTTGAGCCTTTGTCGCTGGACGTCGGGGAAGGCGTGGCGCTCATCAACGGGACGCAGCTGATGGCGGCGATTTTGGCCCTGGCCGTGGCCGATGCCCGGGCCCTGGTGAAGGTGGCCGACGTGGCGGCGGCCCTCACCCTCGAAGCCCTTGGCGGCATCGCCGGCGCCTTCGACGAGCGCCTGGCCCGGGTGCGTCCCCATCCGGGCCAGGGCCGGTCGGCTGCAAACCTCCGCCGCCTGCTGGCCGGAAGCCGCCACGTGCGGCCGGCCGGGGAGGGGCCGCGGGTTCAGGACGCGTACAGCCTGCGCTGCGTGCCCCAGGTGCACGGGGCAAGCCGGGACGCGGTGGAGTTCGTGGCGGGAGTCGTGGAGGTGGAGCTCAACAGCGCCACCGGCAACCCGCTGTTGTTCGACGGCGGGCCGGATGGCCCGGCCGTCGTCAGCGGGGGCAACTTCCACGGCCAGCCCCTGGCACTGGCCGGGGATTTCCTGGCCATCGCGCTGGCCGCCCTGGCGGGCATCTCCGAGCGGCGCATCGAGCGGCTGGTCAACCCATCCTTGAGCGGCCTCCCGCCGTTCTTGTCGCCCGATCCCGGGGTGGGAACGGGGTACATGCTGGCCCAGTACACCGCGGCCGCGCTGGTCTCGGAAAACAAGGTGCTGGCCCACCCGGCCGGCGTCGACTCCATCCCCACCTCGGCCAACCAGGAGGATTACGTCAGCATGGGAACTGTCGCGGCCCGTAAGGCCGCCCGAGTCCTGCGCCATGCGCAGCAGGTGCTGGGCATCGAACTGGTCTGCGCGGCCCAGGCGCTGGAGTTTCGCGGCCCGCAGGGGGCCGGCCGGGGAACCCTGGCCGCCTACCGGGCAATACGCCGCCACGTGGCTCCCCTGGGACGGGAGGACCGGGTCGTCGCCGGCGATCTGGCGGGCGGCCTGGAGCTGGTGCGCTCCGGTTGCCTGCTGTCGGAGGTCCAGTCGCACGTCGAGCTGGAATAGCCGTCGCGCCCCTCGGGGCCAGGGGGGGTCGACCCCCTGCCCGCCGGGGAATCCGGAGCGAAGGAGGGAAGCCTGCGCCCATGGAGCTGTCAGGACCTGCGGGCGAGCGCCCGGTGGCCCAGCTGCTGGTGGAGCACGCCGAAGAGCTGGTGACGGCAGCGGGGGCGAGCCAGCGCCCCAAGGTAGGGGACCAGCTGCGGGACCTGGGGGTCATCCGGGATGGGGCGGTTGCGGCGGCCGGGGGACGGATCGTGGCGGTGGGCGCCACCGCCGAGGTGCGCAGTCGGGTGCGGCTGGCGGATGATGCCGTCGTGCTGGACGCCTCCGGCAAGACGGTGCTTCCGGGGTTCGTGGACCCCCACACCCACCTCGTGTACGCCGGCAGCCGGGAGGCGGAGTTCGTGCTGCGGCTGATGGGCCGCAGCTATCGGGAGATCCTCGCGGCAGGCGGCGGCATCCTGACCACGGTGGATGCCACCCGCCGGGCATCCTGCGAGCAGCTGGTCGACTCAGCGGCCCGCAGGCTGGACACCATGCTGGCGCACGGGGTCACCACCGTGGAGGTGAAAAGCGGGTACGGGCTGACCACCCGTGACGAGATCAAGATCCTGGAGGCCATCCGCCAGCTGGGACGGCGCCGCCCCGTTCGGCTGGTTGCAACCTTTCTCGGGGCTCATGCGCTCGCCCCGGAGTACCGGGACGACCCGGAGGCCTACGTGGAGCTGGTCATCCGGGAGATGATCCCCGAGGTGGCATCCCGGAGGCTGGCCGAGTTTTGTGACGTCTTTTGCGAGGAGGGCGTCTTCAGCGTGGAGCAGTCCCGGCGGATTCTCGAAGCCGCCCGGCAGGCGGGCCTTCGGCCCAAGCTCCACGCCGACGAGATAGCACCCCTCGGCGGGGCCGAGCTGGCGGCGGAAGTCGGGGCGGTCTCAGCGGACCACCTGGTGCACGTGTCGGAGCGGGGTATCCGCCGCCTGGCGGAGGCGGGGGTGGTGGCGGTCTTGCTGCCTGTCACCACCCTGTTTCTCATGGGCGAGCGTTACGCCCCGGCCCGCTCCCTCATCGACGCGGGGGTGGCGGTCGCGCTGGCCACCGATTCCAACCCGGGTACCTCCCCCACCGAGTCGATGGCCCTGGCCATATCCCTGGCGTGCCTGAAGCTGCGCCTGCTCCCCTCGGAGGCCATCGCCGCCGCCACCATCAACGCAGCTCATGCCGTCGGCCGGGCCCACGAGGTTGGCAGCCTGGAGGTGGGCAAGCGGGCTGACCTGGTGGTGGTGGCCGCGCCCAACCACTGGCTGATCCCGTACAAGGTGGGCGTCAACCTGGTGGAGACCGTCATCGTCGACGGCCGGGTCGTGCTGAGGAGGCGCCCGGGCGGCTGAGAGGCGCCCCCACGTCTTGCCGCCGGGCGCCTGCGGGGGCTCGCCGGGCCCGGGGCGCAGGGGCGGCGAACCCGGTCGGCGAAGAACTTCTGCGGCGCAGGCGAGCGGAGCCCGGACGAGCCGAGACAGGGCCAGCCGAGGTGGGCGAAGCACTCGCCCGAGGGGTGGGCGGGCCATGGAGCAGGCGGGCCGTCGGACGGCGGGCTCGGCCGAGCTTGTGAACCACCTGCCGCGCAGGCCTGCGCGCTGGCCTTCTCCCCTGCCGGAGCCGTACCGGATCAAGGTCGTGGAGCCCATCCGCCTGCTTTCCCCGGATCGGCGCCGGGCTGTCTTGGAGCGCGCCGGCTTCAACGTGTTTCACATCCCCAGCGAAGACGTCTTCATCGATCTGCTCACCGACAGCGGGACCTCCGCGATGAGCGCGGACCAGTGGGCCGCCCTCATGCGGGGCGACGAGGCGTACGCCGGTTCGGCCAGCTTTTACAGGCTGCGCGAGGCGGTGGAGGAGGTGCTCGGCTTTCCCTTCGTGGTGCCAACCCACCAGGGTCGGGCCGCAGAGCACATCCTGTTCCCCGTGCTGATCCGGCCGGGAAGCTGGGTGGTGGCCAACACCATCTTCGACACCACCCGCGCCCACATCCTCGACAAGCAGGGTCGCCCCGCCGAACTGCTCATCGAAGAGGGCCTCGACCCGGCCGGCGAGCACCCGTTCAAGGGAAACATCGACCTGGGGCGGCTTTCGGCGTTCATCCAGCGGGAAGGGCCCGGGGCCATCAGTTTTCTTCTGCTCACCGTCACATCCAACAACAACGGGGGCCAGCCGGTCTCGCTGGAAAACATCCGCCAGGCGGCAGAGCTGGCCCGCGCCCACCGCATCCCTGTCATCCTGGATGCGGCCCGCTACGCGGAGAACGCCTACTTCATCCGGGAGAGGGAGCCGGGGCAGCAGGGGCGCAGCCTTGCGGCCATCGCCCGGGAGATGTTCGAGCTGGCGGACGGCTGCACCATGAGCGCCAAGAAGAGCGCGCTGGTCAACATCGGCGGGTTCATCGCGCTGCGGGATGAGGGCCTGTACCGGGCGTGCCTGGAGCGGCTGGTGCTGTACGAGGGGTTCCCGACGTACGGGGGCCTGGCCGGGCGGGATCTGGAGGCGATGGCGGTGGGCCTGCGGGAGGGGCTGGACGAGGAGTACCTGCGGGCGCGGCTGGAGCAGGTCGCCTACCTGGCCGGCGGCCTGGAGCAGGTGGGCGTGCCGGTGGTGCGGCCCCCGGGGGGCCACGGCGTCTACGTGGACTGCGCGGCCTTCCTGCCCCACCTGTCCCGTGACCGCTTCCCGGCCGACGCCCTGGCCGCCTGGCTGTACCTGGAGGGCGGGGTGCGGGCCTGCGGCCTGGGGGCCCTGGCCTTTGCCCACCGCCGCCCGGATACCGGGGATTGGGTCTACCCCGAACTGGAGCTGTTGCGGATGGCCATCCCCCGGCGGGTGTACACCCATGCGCACCTCGACTACGTGGTGGAGGTGATGGGCCGCATCGCCTCGCGGAAAGAGGACATCCCCGGTCTGCGGTTGGTTCGGGAAGCCCCCGTGCTTCGGCACTTCTTGAGCGTGCTTGCGCCCGCCGCCCCCGAGGGGATCGGCCCGGGGCAGGAGCAGGCGCCGCCCGGCCGACTCGGGACCGAAGGCGCAGCGGCCGGCGGCGGGAGCCGGCCCGGCGGCATAGGCTGAGGGGGCAAAGGAGGTTTTCGCCCCCCCTTCCATGATGGCTGCCGCCTGGAGCCGGGGTTCGCCGGCGCCCCGCCAGCCTTTTCCCGCCGAAGGAGCGCAACCGGCGTCGGCGGGAGTCCTCTCCTGCGGGGCCTCTTCCGAACCTCTCCCCGGTGGGGAGCTGGCCCTGGTGCTGAGCGGGGGTGGGGCCCGTGGCGCCTACCAGCTCGGGGCGCTGAGGGCCGTTTGGGAACGCTGGCCCCACAGCCCCTTCCGCCTTATCAGCGGCTCCTCCATCGGTGCGGTGCACGCCGCGGCCGTGGCCCACGGGGTCGAGTCGGGAGACCTGCCGGGCGTCCTGGGCCGGCTGGAGACCGCCTGGCTTGCTCCGGGCAACCCCCTTCGTCTGCACTGGCGTAGCTGGCTTGCCACGGGGCTGCGCCTGATCCGTCACGGGCCCACGCCCGCCGCGCTGGCGGCTTTCCGCTCGGTGTTTGACGACCTTCCGGTGTGCCGCCGCCTGGCGGCGGTGATCCCGCCCGACCTCACCTTCGGCGCCCTCTCTCGGGTGGAACTCCTGGTGACGGCCACCGACCTGAACACCGGCCGCACGGCCGTCTTCGACCGGCGAACCCCCCATGTGAGGGTTCTGGACGCCGTGCTGGCCTCCACCGCCATTCCGGCCATCTTCCCCTCCCGGCAGGTTCCCGGGGCGGGAGACGACTGGTTCGTCGACGGTGGCGTCTTCGACAACACCCCGCTGGGCCACGTCATCCGCCGGGGGGCGGGCGACGTGCTGGTGATCTCCACTCAGGCCCGCTGCGGCCGTGAGGGGCCCCCGGCGGAGGGGGGCGCCTTTGCCGATGTGGTTTCCGTGGTGCGCCGCCTTTGGCCCCTGGTGCTGGACCGGCTGCTTTTCGAAGACCTCCGGCGAGCCCGCCTCGTCAGCGAGATCGTCCGCATCATCGAGGCCGACCCGGACCCTGACAGCGCAACCGTCGCCCGGCTGAAGGCGGCCATCGGCTATGAGAAGGACGGCCGGCGCAAGGTGACGGTGGGGCTGATGGAGATCTGCCCGGATCGGGAGCTGGCGCCCCCCGGCACGCTGGGGTTCGATGACCGAGAGGCCATCCGGCGCTGCATCGACCTGGGCTACCGCGACGCCCACCGCCGGCTGGCAGGGACCTGTGTCCAGGACGGGGACCGGGGGCCCGAAACGGCCGGGACCGCGTCCCCTTCCTAGCCCCCGGCGTCCCGGTTACCATCTCCGTTGGGCGGTGTCGAAGGACGAATGGCCCGGTGCCGCCCGGATTCGGCACAGACGCCGAGCTGTCGGGGGGTGTGAAGGGTGTCGCTCACGTGGCGCGAGCTGTGGGGTATCATCCACGGGATGGGACTGGGTGCCATCTTCCTGCTGGCCTTCGCGGGAGGGCTGGCCGGGCTATGGAGCCTGCGCCCCGAGCTGGTCACCGCCGAAGGCGTCAAGGAGCGCCTGGCCCGCCTGCGGGTCGGGACGTGGGTCATGGCCGCCGTGGCCTGGCTGACGGTCTTCACCGGAACCTATATCGTGTATCCGTGGTATCGGGCCAAGCCGCCCGCCGGGGCCGATCTTGCCCTCTATCCCCGCGCCTTGCTGCTGTCCGACCCGTCCACGGCGGGCTGGCACCGTTTCGGGATGGAGTGGAAGGAGCACATCGCGTGGCTGTCGCCCATTCTGGCAACCGCGGTGGCCTACGTGGTCACCCGTTACGGGCCCGAGCTCGTCCATCATCCGCGGCTGCGGCGGGTGCTGATGGCGCTGTTTGCGACCGCCTTCGCCACCGCGGCCGTCGCGGGACTGTTCGGGGCGTTCATCACCAAGGTGGCGCCGGTTCGCTGAGCACCGGGCTGGCGGGGGTTTTCGCGCACCCCAGCCGAGAGAGGAGGGGTTCCTCGTGACCCGTTCCACAGTCACGTTGGAGAGGCCTTCGGTCGAAGGCGTGAGCGCCGCCGAGCGGGCCGAAGCTCTGGTGGACGGCTGGGTGGCTTCGGCTCTCATTGGCGCCGGAGCCGGTTCAGCGGCCCTGGGAGTGCTGACCACGCTGGCCGCGGCCAGCCAGGGGGTGGCGACGGCCTTGAGCTTCGTCGGATCCGTCGGCCCCCTTTCGGGCAAGACCAGTCTGAGCGTGCTCGTGTGGCTGGTGGCGTGGGGGTGGCTCGGGCGCCTTTGGCAGGGGCGACGGCTGGATCTGGGTCGGGTGAGTTGGTGGCTGGCTGTGCTCATCCTGATCGGATTGGTCGGGACGTTTCCTCCCTTCTTCGAGATGTTCGAATGAGGATTTCGCACGCAGGCCACGGGCGGCCGGACCGGGGACGTGTACGCGGACGCCCCGGAAGGCTGCCCGTCCCCGCACCGGGGGCCTGCGGCGCAAGCCGCAGGCCCCCGTCATCCTTCCGTCGAGCGAACGGGGGCCCCGTTTTGCGGCCCTCGGGTCGCACCCCCCGGGGTGGCCGGAGGGCTGAGCGCCGGGAGGACATCCAGTAGACCGTGTTGCAGGACGTAGGAAACGGCCTGGGCCCGGTTTGCCACGCCCAGCTTGTCGAGGATGGCGGTGACGTAATTGCGCACCGTCTTCTCACTCAGATGCAGCTCGGCCGCGATCCGGGAGTTGTCGTGGCCCCGGGCGAGCAGGGTCAGCACCTGCCGCTCGCGGTCCGTCAGGTCCCGGAGCGCCTCCTGCCGCTCGACCCTCGCCTGGCGCCGCATGCGCGCAAGCAGCGCTCGGGCGGTCGTAGGGTCGAGCGCCGAACCCCCTTGTGCCAGCTGGCGGAGCGCCTGGATAAGCCCCGGCCCTTCGAGCTGCTTGAGTACGTACCCGTCAGCTCCGGCCTCGATGGCCCTCAAGAGCAGCTCCTCGTCGTCGTACGCGGTCAGGATGAGCACCTTGACCTCCGGCCAGCGCCCCTTGATGGCCCGGCATACTTCGATCCCGCTTTGGTCAGGAAGCCGCACGTCCAGAGCCACGATATCGGGCCGCAGGGCCGCAACGGCCTGTAACGCCTCGGCCCCCGTGGCGGCTTCTCCCGCCACGGCGATCTCCGGCTCCCCCTCGAGCAGCAGGCGGAGCCCCAGCCGAATCAGCTGGTGGTCATCCACCACCAATACCCTCACCGACTTCATGCGGACGCCTCCCAGGGAACCTCCAGCCGGACCCGGGTCCCCTTGCCCGGCCGGGAGTCGACCCGCAAGGTGCCGCCCAGCAGCCGGGCCCGCTCGGTCATGTGGTCGATCCCTCGCCCGCTTCGCCTGCCCGGGACGAATCCGACCCCGTCGTCCTCCACTGTGAGCACCAGGCTTCCCTTTTGCAGGCTGCCCCTCACCCGGACCCGGCGAGCCTGCGAGTGCCGGGCGACGTTGCTCAACGCCTCGGCGGCCACCAGGCAGACGTGTTGAAGGCGGCGGGCGTCGCCGGGGGCTTCCGGCACATCCACCTCCAGACTGACCTCCGCAAGGGCGCCAAGACCCAGCGCACATACCAGTTCCTGCAGCCGGATGGCCAGGGGCTTGAAGGGCCCGGGCTCGCCGCCGGGGGTCTCCATCTCGTCGCGGCGGCTCTCCCGCCCTCCGGTCGGCCGCAGCTCGGAGATGTACCCGCGGATATCCCCGATGGCCTCATCCAACACGCCAACGGCTTGTTGCAGCAACCCCTGCTCCCGGGTTGCGGGTGGAAGCCTCTGGCGCAGCGCTTGCAGCAGCAACCCGGCCGAATAGACGCGCTGGAGGGTGCGGTCGTGCAGGTCCCGGGCGATTCGCTCCCGCTCGGCGGCGATGAGCCGCTCCTTTTCCCGCTCGTCCAGCAAGCGGTCGAGTTCCTGGTGCAGGGCCTCGATGGAACGGATCACCGCCACCAGCAGCACCACCCCCAGCGCGGATCGCCAGACCTGTACCGGAACCCCCACCCATCGGGCAAGGTTGGCCTGGTTGATCACCGATGCCGGGAAGAAGCCGGCTTGCGGCCCGACCAGCCCGCCGACCAGCCCGTAAGCCGCCAGCGCCCCCGCAGCCCACCGCAACCACGGGGCCGCGGCCACCTCCCACGCCGTCCCGGTTCTGTTTCGGGCGTGCCGCCACAACGCCACGGCGCTCAGCCACCCGCCCGGAAGCCCGAGCAGGTACCGCGCGAACACCTCGGAACTCTTTCGCCAGGCTTCAAGGTCGGGGGCCAGGCGTAGTCCCAGCCAGAAGGGGCCGACGAACCACACCATCAGCAACCACGCCGCCAGCGGCTGCAACGGAGGAGGCCCCTCTGTCTTCCCGGATGGCGGTGAGGGCGCCTGCGGCAAGAGCGAGGAGGCAAACTGAACGAGGCATGCGAAGGAGACGGCCAGGAGCATGAGCTGCAACGCCCGGAAGAACTCGATGGCGGGCCTTTGCAGGTAGGTAGCCTGGATGGGAATGAAGACCAGGCCCCACTCGTGCATGCCGTGGGTGAGGCCGAAGGCGGCCAGCCACGGCAGGCTGCGGGCGAGCCGAAGGGAGCTGTGACGCCGGTACTGGAGGGCAAGTGCGAACCCCAGCAGCACGAACACCTGCCCGTACGCGGCGTTGACGAGGACCTCGTTGGCCGCAAAGAATCGCTGCAGCCCTTCCAATCCCCTCACCCGGCCACCGGGAACGCTGCCGCGGCTGCTCGCATCCGGCGGAGCCTCGCCTCGGGCACCGGGCCCATGATACCATGGCGCGCCCTGCCCTTGCCGGTATCGGGGCGCCTACCATATCTTCAAACCGAGTCCGGCGATGAGAACGATACCGCTCCAGGATCGGTTGGACGCCCTCAGCGCCGAGGGCGAGGTTTATCGTGAGCTGCCGGAAGGCCGGGTCCGGTGCCTTGCCTGTGCGCACCGTTGCCTCATCCCTCCGGGCCGCCGGGGCGTCTGCCAGGTGCGTTACAACCAGGACGGGCGGTTGAGGGTCCCGTTCGGATATGTGGCCGGGGTGCAGGCGGATCCCACGGAGAAGAAGCCCTTCTTTCACGTGCTACCGGGGTCCTGGGTCCTCACGTTCGGCATGCTGGGATGCGACCTGCACTGCGCCTACTGCCAGAACTGGGTATCCTCCCAGGCCCTGCGCGACGCCCGGGCGGGCTTTGAGCCCACCCCGGCTTCGCCGCGGGAGCTGGTCGGCCTGGCCCTGCGGGCAGGGGCGCGCCTGGTCGCCAGCTCCTATAACGAACCGCTCATCACCGTGGAGTGGGCCGCCGCGGTCTTCCGGGAGGCGCGGCGGGCCGGTCTGCGAACCCTCTTCGTGAGCAACGGCCACGCCACGCCCGAGGTGCTGGCGTATCTTCGGCCCTGGTGCGACGGGTACAAGATCGACCTCAAGAGCATGAGCGACCGGCAGTACCGGCGGTTGGGCGGGCGGCTGGAACCGGTGCTGGAGACGGTTCGGCAGGCGCACCGCCTGGGCTTCTGGGTTGAGGTGGTCACCCTGGTGGTTCCCGGCTTCAACGACAGCGACGAGGAGCTGCGGGAGGCCGCCGCCTTCATCGCGTCCGTATCGCCGGCGATCCCGTGGCACGTGACAGCCTTTCACCCCGATTACCGGATGCAGGCCACCCCGCCCACCACCGTGCGCAGGCTCATGGAGGCGGCCCGCATCGGGCGGGAGGCCGGGCTCACCTTCGTGTATGTGGGCAACGTCCGGGACCCCCAGGCGCATCGCTGGGAAAACACCTGGTGTCCGGGCTGCGGGGCGCTTTTGGTGGAGCGCTTTGGCTTCGCGGTGACCGCCAACCGGCTGACGGCCGACGGACGCTGTCCCGAGTGCGCCGTTGCGGTGCCTGGGGTGTGGCGCTAACGGGCCGGCGGGATGCGAGGAGGGCTGCTACTATATGCACAACAAGGCGCCTTTTGGGGTGCATTTGTACTCCGCGGGGCGCGTTCCTTCGCACAGGAGGGGATGGAGAGCATGACCTACGAGTTTCGGTGTCGCTCGTGCGAGGCGCGCTTTGAAGTACGTGCCACGTTGGCCGAAAAGGAACGGGGGCTTTCGCCCCACTGCCCGCAATGCGGGAGCGCCGACGCGCAGCGCATCTTCGGAACCTTCCTGGTGCTGCGAGGCTCGAGCGGCGGCTCCGCCTCCGTGGCCCCGGACGGGGATGGGAGCGCAAGCGGCGGATGCGCCTGCGGCGGAAGCTGCAGCTGCTCGCTGTGAGGATGGATCTTCGAGCGGTGTGAGCCTCGCGGACGGCCGCGATCGGGAGAGCGAGCGCGGGCCGGCCGTTCACGGGTCGGGAGGCGTGCGGCGGCGAGGCTGACCGGCAACCGGCTCCCCACCTCCGCGGGCCCTGAGGTGACCGGGGGATTGCCCGGAGTTTTCGGAGCGGGGCGGGGTCGCGGCCGGGGGCGTATCGTTGGCGCTGGCAGGCGAATCGGCGGCCCGGCGGCCCGGCTGGCACAGGTGGCCCATAGCCCGAACCGATTCGGCGGCAAAGGCGAAGACTGCCCTGAGATGGTTAGGTGTCAGGTGAGGATAATTGGTCAGCACGTCCGCCTCGGACCAACCCGAGGCGAGAAGCCCCAGGAGGAAATCCACGGGCACATGGCTCTCCCGTAGCACCGGACGACCTTCCATGACCACGGGATCGGACTCGATGTAAGCGGCCCAGTTCACCTGCCCACACGCCTCCCCCGACCCTACAGGCACCGATGCCGGCGCGGGCCTGTGCCTGCCCTTTTGGGGAAATCCAGGCCAGCCGCCGGCATCGCCGCTCCTGGCGCAGGAACGCTGGGTAAGCCTGCGGTCAGCGACGCCCCCTGAAGCCTTGCCTCACCCCGGCCAGAACGGGTCGGACCCCGGATGGCTCAGCATGATGCCCGTTGGTTTGCCTGCCAGCGCTGAACCCAAAGAGGAGACGCCGGCGCTGATGAGACTCGATACGAGGGAGCTCTGCCACAGCAGAACCAGACCCAACCCCAGCGTCACGATCCATCTCTTCGCCACCGGGTGTCCCTCCCCCGACCGGGATTCGGAAGAAAACGTACCACTGCCAGCCAGTGTAGCCCTAGATGCACACAACTGCAAGCGAACGGGTGGTCGGTCATGAGTATATATGCACACGCCCCCGCGCGCACTATAGTAGCGTAAGGCGACACACGGCGAGAGCACGATGGGAGGGAGCCGATTTGGCAGATGAGCTGGCGCAACGGCTGCAGGCCCTCTTCAGCCGGCCCTCGAGGCCGGGGGCAAGACCTCCGACGCTGCGGGAGGCGGCACAGGCGACGGGCATCTCGGTCTCCTACCTCTGGCGGCTGAAATCGGGCCGAACCCAAAACCCCACCCGGGAGGTCCTCAGGAAGCTGGCCGGTTTCTTTGGCGTGCCGGTGGCGTACTTCACCGGCGAGACCGGACAGGTGCCGGGCCCCGCACCCGAACCGGCTCAAAGCTTCCACGAGCTTTTGGAGCTGGCCCGGTCCCGATTGCGGTTGCGAGACGTGGAAGGGGCGTTTCGCATCTTGGAGCAGACCCGCCAGTCGGCCGGGCCCGTCCAAGACCCGGCCATGGAAGGCGAGCTGGCCATCGTGCGCGCCCGCGCCCTTCTGGTCAGGGGAGAACTCGACCAGGCCCGGAGATGCCTGGCGGACGCCGTGGCTGTCTTTCCTTCCCCCGAATCCGGCCCTGCATGGGCCGACGCCGCGCTGGCCATGGCGAGCCTCGCATATTACGAGGGGCGCTACCAGGACGCCTACCTGGAAGCCCGCCACGTGCTGTCCATGCTGGAGAAAAAGGGCTGGAAGGACGATGCGCTGCGCTTCACCGCCTTGGTGGGCGCGGGCTCCTTTGCACGGCGGGTGGGGAGACTTGCGGAGTTCCTGGACCACTACCAGGCGGCCCTGGAACTGGCCCGAAGGGTGGACGAGCCTGTCTTTCTGGCCACGGCCCTCAACGGGGTGGGCCTGGCCCTGGTGGACCTGGGGCGAGCCGGCGAAGCCTTGAGCTATCTCGAGCAATCCGCCGACCGCTACCGGGAGCTGCGCGTCCCGGTGGAGGTGGCCAGGGTGCAGCACAACCTGGGCCTGGCGCTGGAGTGCATGGGTCGCTGGCAGGACGCGGTGGAGACTCTGACCAAAAGCCTGGGCATCCTGGAGGTCTTTGACGAAATCCGGGAGCTCACCTACGTGAGGATGGAACTCGGATGGTGCTACGCCAGGCTTGGCCTTCGGGACAAGGCCCTGCAACACGCCTGCTGGGCGCTGGACACCGCTCGGGCCCACGGGTGGCAGGCGGAGGCCGCCTGGGCGTGGCTGCACCTGGGCCAGGTGCACCGGGAACTGGGCGAACTGGAACAGAGCCGAGCCGCCCTGCAGGCCGCGGTCGAGCTGTTTGGCGCACTGAACCTTCGCCCCGAATGGGCCCTGGCCAGCGCGGACTACGGCGACTTGCTGGCCCAGACGGGTCAGGTGGACGAGGCCCTCAAGGCCTACCGCATGGCGGTGGAGACCCTTCTGCCGCCTGTGATGAGCCGCCACCGCCTGGTGTTGCGCCCCGCCTCTTCGCCCGACGGCTCGTTTGCGGCTTCCCCGGGGTCCGAGAGCGTGGCTTTTGCGCCCGAGCGCTGAGCGTCCGAAGGCGATCCCGCCACCGTTGACGGGCCCGAGGGCTGCTGAAACAATGAGGTCGCGGGCGGCATCGGGCCCGCTTCGCTGCCGGGACGTCCCGCGCGCCGGCCGGCGGGCCGGGCTGCCGGCAGGGGAGAGCCCGGCGGGCGGGCGACCGTCGCCATCCGGTCGCCTCCAGGTGGGGTGTCAGGTATCGAGGACGGCGGGAAGGCAAAAGTGGGTTCCCACAAGGCCGGCTGCACGGGCCTGCCCCTCCCGGCAGCCGACGCCCCCGTGTTGGGCCGCATCGCGGTGGTGCTGCATCAGCCCGAAGACGTCGTCAACGTCGGCGGTGTGGTGCGGGTGATGACGAACTTTGGCCTCTCGCAGCTGCGGCTGGTGGAGCCGGCGGCCTTCGACGCGTACCGCATCGAGGGCATCGCGCACCGGGGCGGGCCCATCGTCGAAGCCGTTCGCCGCTACCCGAGTCTGGAGCAGGCCCTGGCGGACTGCGGCTTCGTGCTGGCGACCACCGGCCGGCCCCGGGAGGTCGAACGGGACCGCCTCACGCCCCGGCAGGCGGCCACGGCCCTGCTGGCTGCGGCCCGAGCGCAGCCGGACGGGAATGTGGCGGTCCTGTTCGGCCGGGAGCGAGACGGGCTTCCCAACACCGCCATCGACCTGTGCCACGCCCTGGTCACCATCCCCACGGACCCGGAAAACCATTCCCTCAACCTCTCCCACGCTGCCGCCATCGTACTCTACGAAGTTTACCTGGCCTGGCTGGCGTCGGGCGGGGATCCGGCGCCGGAGGCGGGCGACGCGACAGCGCCGCAGACCTGGCCGCCGCTCCAAGACGAACCCGACCCGGTGGTCCTGCGTGCGCTCTTGCACAGCGATGCCCGCCTGGCCCGGGGGGCGGAGCGGGAGGCCATGTTTCACGCTCTGGCCGACCTGCTGGAGGCGTTGTACCCGCATACCGCGTTCGCCCGCCGCTACAGCGCCCTGGCGCGGCTTCGTGCCATCCTGCTGCGGGCGGTGCCGCAGGGCGACGAGGCAGCCCTGCTCAACCGGCTGTTTCGTCACCTGGCCCGAGTGGCCCGGAGCTACGGCGCCAGGAGCGGCGAGCCGGGTCGCTGAGCGGCGCCAGGATCGGCGAGTCGGGCCGATGAGCGCGGTAGCGGGCTCGGGCCAGCGCGTCGGAGCGGGTGGCGTAGCAGTAGGCGCAACCGAAGAGGCATGTGTCGTACGCCCCGATGTCGACGGACTCAAAACAGCCGCATTGCTCCCGGGTGGGCCGGGTAGCCAGCTCTCTGCCAAGGCCCTCCCGTAACGACTCCAGGACGGCGGGATCCACGCAGCGGGCTTTGTGGACGTGGGGGCCGGGCGGGCATACCCGCAGGGCGGCCTGCTCGGCCCCGCCGGCCCGGGGCCCGCAGGCGAGCCCCGCTGCCCGGCGGCCTGCGGGCGTGATGCGGGTGCCTGGGGCCGGGCGGCAGGCCGGGCAGTCCACCAGCGCGTCGTCGCAGCACGCGTAGACGGCGATGCCGAACTGCGCCGCCAGTTCGGCCATCTGCCGGACCAGCTCCCGGCGTGCCGGTTCGCCGCTCGCGGCGCTCACCGCAAAGCCGCACCCCCGCAGGCGGCTGGCCGTCTTGCGATAAAGGCTCACGAAGGAGGTGTAGCAGCGCCCGGTGGCCCCGGCCAGGCTTCGGGCCAGCTGCTGGAAGCGCCTGAGGTGGTAGGCGGCGTCCAGCCGCAACTCGCCCCCCTGGCCCAGCACGATGGGGTCGTAGCGCCAGAAGAGCCGGTCCGGCCCGACCCGGTCGGCCAGCTCCCGAAACCTCCGCACCGAAAGCTCGAGAGGAGGGGAATGCGGCTCCAGGGTTCGGGGATAGGCGTTGAGGGTGAAGTGGAAGTAGAAGGTGTAGCCAAGCCGCTGCAGCTCCGGGAGGTGGGGCAACAGGGGGGCGGGGTTTCGGGTCCAAAAGACAAACGCCGCCACATCCTCCGGGCGCAGCGACACGCGCCGGCGCTGTCCGCTGAAGGGGTTCACCCACTCGCAGAACCCCTGGCGCACGCGCTCCATGAACCACCGGGCGTACCAGGCGGGTATGTCGGTGCGCCGGCTGGCGCTCACCACGCGGCCGATTCCAGACGGGCGGCCTTGGGGTTCTGCCGCCGGCAGGTCCAGCGGGGCTTGCCATATCCCTACATTCATGGTATGATATGCCACAACCCTCCGGCGCGGCGGCCTCCCGGGCCGCCGATGGGCCAGGCCCAGCCTACCCGCCGTGCAGCCCCGGGCCGGCCGCGCCAGGCTCAAGGGGGGACCGGCGTTGCCACCCGACCCTCCGGCGACCGGCAGCTCCGGCCCGGTCTCCGGCGAAGCAACCCTCGTGCCGCCGGGCCAGCCACGAACGGCGGCCGACCCGGATCGGGCCTGCACCCTTACGGTGACCCTCTCGGAACAGGAGATGGAGCACATCCGGCGCCTGGCCTACTACCGGCAGGTCGACCCTTCCGTGATCGCCACGGAGTGGGTCCGGCGGGAGATTCGCTTTCTCATGTCGATCCGGCGCGACCTCCCTCCGGGCCCCCTGCGGTGAAGGGGCGCCCCCCGGGCGGCCCTGCGGAGTGGACTTCCCACCTGCCGAGCCCGGGAAACCGGCCCCGCCCGGCGTCCTCACGGAGCGGGCGCCCAGTCCCGCCCCATCCGGGAGCTTCCGAAGATGTCCGGGTGCAGGATCTGGGCCAGGATCTCCACCCCGTCCACGACCCGTGGCCCCGGACGGTTGAAGTAGGCGGAGGCGTTAACGGCATACACCCGCCCGGCCCGGACCGCCGGGAGATCCTGCCAGCCGTCCGGGAGGGCGCCGCCTCGCTCGCCCGGCGCCCCGCCCTGGCGCACCCGATCGTACTCGGCCAGGGTTCCCGCCAGGTCGTAGCCGCAGGGCATCAAGACCACCACGTCCGGGCGGTATTCCAGGACCTCCGACCACGCCATGCGCCGGGAGGGGCCTGCCGGGACGCCCAGCTCGTCGGCGCCTCCCGCCATCCGGACCATCTCGGGCACCCAGTGCCCCGCGCACCACGGCGGATCCAGCCACTCCAGGCAAAGCACCCGGGGAGCGGGCAAGTCCGCCGCGCGGCGCCCCACCGCCTCCAGGCGCTCCCGCAAGGTGCGCTCCACCTCGACAGCCCGGGCTTTCAGCGCCTCAATCGGCTCGTCCCCGCCGGCTTCCACCACCGCCCGGGCCACCACGTGGAGCTGGGCCAGCACATCGTCCAGGCTCATGGGTTCCAGGGAGACGATGCGGGCCGCCGGGGCGCCGCCCGGGGAGGCCCGGAGGCTGCGCGCGGCCCTTTCCACCTCGTCGTAGGCGACGGCGCACACCTCGCAGAGTTCCTGGGTGAGGATCAGGTCCGGCTGCAGGCGCTGCAGCGCCGCGCAGTCCAGTCGGTACAGGGAGCGGTGCTCGTGGGCGGCCCGGGAGACCAGCGCGTCCAGCTCCGCTCCGCAGTGCCCCCCGGGCACCAGCGACCCGGTGAGCGCCGGAAGCCGGGCGACCTCCGGCGGGTAGTCGCATTCGTGGCTGCGCCCCACCAGCCGGTCGCCCAGCCCCAGGGCAAACACCAGCTCCGTGGCGCTGGGCAATAGCGACACGATGCGCACTGCGGCGCCCCTCCCGTGACAGGGACCTCGTGCGCCCGGGCGAGCTTCTCCTCTTGCCGGGCGGGTTCCCTTCTGTTCGCAGCCTTTTCGCACCCCTGACCCGCCACACCTGCCCCAGGCGAGGCTTGTGCCTCCGGGAACCTGCCGGTCTGCTACAATGGGAACGGTTCGCCCGGCTACGGCCCGCCCTGCGCCCGCCGGGTCGGCCGGCCCGGCGCCCGTCGCCTGCCGCCGGCTCCGGGCCGCCGCGCAAGCGGCAGGCGCTTTGGCCGGGCGCGTTGCAGCGGATCGGGGGATCACTCACGCCACTGGGGGGTTGGCCGTGAACCACGACGAGAGGGGTCGGCGCGACCCGTTCGACGCCGTGCGGGAGATGGCGACGCCGGCCGGTCCGGTGACGCTGTTCAGCCTGCGCCGCCTGCAGGAGCAGGGTCTGGCCCGTATCGACCGCCTTCCGTATTCCATCCGGGTGCTCCTGGAGAACCTGCTGCGCCACGTGGACGGCCGGCTTGTGAGCGAGGAGGACGTACGGGCGCTGGCGCGTTGGGAGCCCCGGGCCCCCAGGACCCGGGAGGTGGGCTTCATGCCGGCCCGGGTGGTCCTGCAGGACTTCACGGGAGTGCCGGTGGTGGTGGATTTCGCCGCCATGCGGGCCGCCGTGGCCCGCCTGGGCGGCGATCCCGGGCGGATCAACCCCATGGTTCCGGCCGACCTGATCATCGACCACTCGGTGCAGGTCGACGCCTTTGGCAGCCCGCAGGCCTTTGCGTTCAACGTGGAACGGGAGTACGAGCGAAACCGCGAGCGTTACTCGCTTTTGCGCTGGGCCCAGCGCAGCCTGCGCAACTTCCGCGTGGTGCCGCCGGGAACCGGGATCGTCCACCAGGTGAACCTGGAGTATCTGGCGCCCGTGGTGCACCTCCGCAAGCAAGACGGGCGCACCCTGGCCTTTCCCGACAGCCTGGTGGGCACCGACTCCCACACCACCATGGTCAACGCCCTGGGCGTGTTTGGCTGGGGCGTGGGCGGCATCGAGGCCGAGGCGGTGATGCTGGGCCAGCCGTACTACATGCTCATCCCCGACGTGGTGGGCGTGCGCCTGACGGGGGAGCTTCCCGAGGGTGCGACGGCCACCGACCTGGTGCTGACGGTCACTCAGCTTCTGCGGGCGAAGGGCGTGGTGGACAAGTTCGTGGAGTTCTTCGGGCCCGGGGTCAGCCAGCTGAGCCTGCCGGACCGGGCCACCATCGCCAACATGGCGCCGGAGTACGGGGCCACCATGGGCTTTTTCCCGGTGGACGAAGAGACGCTCCGCTATCTGAGAGGCACCGGGCGCAGCGAACCGCTCGTGGAGCTGGTGGAGCGGTACTGCAAGGAGCAGGGGCTCTTCCGAACCGACGAGGCGGCCGAGCCTGAGTTCACCGATGTGCTGGAGCTGGACATGGGCAGCGTCGAGCCCAGCCTGGCCGGGCCCCGCCGGCCTCAGGACCGGGTGCGCCTGTCGGAGATGAAGCCGGCCTTTCGGCAGGCTCTGGCAAAGTGGTACGGCAAGCCATCCCCTGCCGGAAACGGCGGGCTGACCCACGGCAGCGTGGTCATCGCCGCCATCACCAGCTGCACCAACACGTCCAACCCGTCGGTGATGATCGGGGCCGGGCTGCTCGCGCGCAAGGCGGTGGAGCGGGGGCTCACCGTGAAGCCCTGGGTGAAGACGAGCCTGGCGCCGGGTTCCCGGGTCGTGCGGCGCTACCTGGAGAAGACCGGCCTGCTGCGGGACCTGGAGGCCCTGAAGTTCCACGTGGTGGGGTACGGTTGCACCACCTGCATCGGAAACAGCGGGCCGCTGCCCGAGGAGGTGGCCGAGCGGGTGCGGGAGGACGACCTGGTGGTGGCGGCGGTGCTGAGCGGCAACCGCAACTTCGAGGGCCGGATCAACCCGCTGGTGCGGGCCAACTACCTGGCCTCGCCCATGCTGGTGGTGGCGTACGCGCTGGCCGGGCGGGTGGACATCGACATGACGGAGGAGCCGCTGGGGTACGACCGCTCGGGCCGTCCCGTCTATCTGCGAGACATCTGGCCGTCGCTGGCCGAGATCCGGGAGGTCATGGACCGGGCGCTGAGTCCGGAGCTGTTCCGCGAGGAGTACGAGCGGGTGTTTGCGGGCGACGAGCGCTGGGAGAGGCTCCCGGTGCCCGAGGGCGAGCTGTACCGTTGGGATCCGGACTCCACGTACATCCAGGAGCCACCCTTCTTCGTGGATCTGCCGCTGGTGGCGCCCGCGCTCCAGGACATCCGGGGCGCCCGGGTGCTGGCCGTGCTGGGGGACTCCATCACCACCGACCACATCTCGCCGGCAGGCGCCTTCAGCCCCGCCAGCCCTGCCGGGCGGTACCTGCTGGAGCGCGGCGTCCCCGAGCACGAGTTCAACACCTACGGGAGCCGGCGGGGGAACCACGAGGTGATGATGCGCGGGACGTTCGCCAACGTGCGGCTGCGCAACCTGATGGTGCCCGGAACCGAAGGCGGGTGGACCATCCACCTGCCCGGCGGCGAGCGGATGACCATCTACGAGGCCGCCATGCGCTACCGGCAGGAGGGGGTTCCCCTGGTGGTGGTGGCGGGCAAGGAGTACGGGACGGGCAGCAGCCGGGACTGGGCAGCCAAGGGAACCTACCTTCTCGGCGTGCGGGCGGTGCTGGCCGAGAGCTTCGAGCGCATCCACCGCAGCAACCTCGTCGGCATGGGGGTCTTGCCGCTGCAGTTCAAGCCCCGGGAGGGGCGCGAGTCGCTGGGGCTGACGGGCCACGAGCTGTTCGACATCGAGGGCATCGCGCAGGGGCTTTCTCCCGGCAAGGAGCTGCCCATCCGCGCCCGGCGGCCCGACGGGAGCGAGGTGCGCTTTTCGGCCATCGCCCGCCTGGATACGCCCGTGGAGGTGGAGTACTACCGGGAGGGCGGCATCCTGCCGGCCGTGCTGCGGCGGGTGCTGACGGGGGCGCAGCAGGCCAAAGCGGCTGCGCCCGGCCGCTGAGCGGCCGGCGGCCCGGCTTTTCGCGGCGGCCGCCTCACCGGGCCGGTGAGCGGCGGTCTGCATTGGGTCGGGGACGAGAAGGGGCAGTCGGGAGATGGGTTCGTCCGTGTCCGGCCCGGAGGGGCCCGCATCCCCCATACCCACCGTGGACAGGCGGCGCCATCCGGCCCGCAGGCGCATCGAGGGCTTGCAGCGTGCCCTGCAGGCGGCAGGGTTTGAGGGGGCGTTTCTCGCCCATTCCCGCAGCCTCTTCTACTACGCGGGGTTTGCGCTGCCGGCCAACCTGTGGGTGCCGGCCCGCGGCGAGCCTGTGGTCCTGACCCGTCGGGTGCACGCGCTGGCCGCCGGGGCGGTGGCGGAAGGGCTGGAGGTGGTGGCGGCGCCGGGCTTCGCCGACCTGCGGCGGGTGCTGGAGGAGCGAGGCCTGGCTCCCCGGCCCGGCCAGCGCATCGGGGCGGAGCTGGACGTGTTGCCGGCGGGCCTGGTGGACCGGCTGCGCCGGGCGCTGGCGGGGGTGGAGGTGGGCGACGTCTCACCCCTCGTCCTGCGGCAGCGGGCCGTCAAAGATCCCGAGGAGGTCGAGGCCATCCAGCGGGCCGCGCAGGCCTGGGAGGCCGCACACCAAGCCGTCCTGGGGACGCTGCGGCCGGGGGTAGGCGAACACGAGCTGGCCGCCGCCATCGAGCATGCCTTTCGGGTGCGGGGTGGCATGGGCCAGGTCTGGTTTCGGCGCTGGGATGCGGCGCTTCCCGGGGGTGGCGAGATTGCGGGAGGGCCGCGGGCCTGGGTGGTCTCCGGCCATGCCATGACCGTCACCGGCGTGGGGTTGTCCGCGGCGCTGCCATGGGGCGCCTCTCGCTTCCCCCTGGAGAAGGGCGAGCTGGTGGTGGTCGACTACGGGGTTTGCCTCGACGGCTACCATGCGGACATCGCCCGCACCTACTGCCTGGGCAGGCCCTCTTCGCAGCAGGCGGATCTCTGGATGCGGCTGCAGGAGTTGCACGAGGCGGTCGTGGCGGAGCTGGGGCCCGGTGTGCCGGCCCGGGAGGTCTACCGGCGGGCCGCGCGGCTGGCCGAGCGAACCGGGCTCGGGCGCTACTTCATGGGAGTCGAGCCCGACCGGGGTACGTACATTGGCCACGGGATCGGCCTGGAGATCGACGAGTGGCCTCTTTTGGCCGAGGGGAGCGAGGCGGTGCTGGAGCCGGGCATGGTGGTCACTATCGAGCCCAAATTCATGGTGCCCGGCGTGGGAGGCGTCATGGTGGAGGACGATTTCCTGCTGACCCCCACCGGATGCCGCCGGCTCTGCCCGGTGCGCGCCCAGCTCTTCCAGGTGGATTAGGAGCTTTGCTTCGGCCGCAGGCTTGCGGGGAAGCGGGCGAGAGCTACGTCACGCAAGCGGTTTTCCGAGGCGCGCCGCCGGCCGATTCGGCGTTTGGCTCTCGGGGCGGGCGATTGTATGATGAATGATGTTCAGGCAGTTTGCGCGCGTCGCACCGGGCGTGGGGTGGATGCCGGGTGGGCCGGGGCGTGTCGGGGCCCCGGCGGCGGTTGCCGGGGTCCGTTGCCGGCCCTGCGCGGCGAGCGGCCGGGGGCGACGCCCCTCGCCGGAGGTTGAGGGCCACTTTGGGAGCGTTGCGCTCGGGCACACGGCCGATGGCTCTGGAGGTTCGCCGGCTTTCGCGGCGCAGCATGTCCCGGGAGATCGCCTCCCAGCTTCGGGAGTACATCCTCTCCCGGGGGGTGCGACCGGGTGAGCGGCTGCCCACGGAGCAGGAGCTATCGGAGGCCTTCGGGGTCAGCCGGGCCGCGGTGCGAGAAGGCCTCAAGATCCTGGAGGGCTCCGGGCTGGTGGTGACCCGCCCGGGTGCCGCCGGGGGCGCACGGGTGGCGAGCCCTTCCAGGGGCACCCTGGCGGACGCCTTCTCGGCCCTGGTCCAGATCGCCCGGGTGCCCGCGAAGAGCCTCATCGAGTTTCGGGTGGCCCTGGAGCGGTTGGCGGTGCGGGGAGCGGCGCGCGAGGCGACACCGGAAGACCTGGAGGCTTTACGCCGCCTGCTTGAGCAGATGCGCGAGCCCGGCCTGAGTGTGGCCCGGTACAACGAGATCGACCTGGAGTTTCACACCACCATCGCCGACGCCTCGAAAAACGAGGCGCTGGCGTTGGTGATGCACGCGGTGCGCCACGCCATCAACCGCGCCATGGCACAGGCCTACGAGCGCATACCGGAGCCTCTGGAGGTCAACCGGCGCCTTACCGAGGAGCACCGGGCCATCGCGGATCGCATCGCCGCCCGGGACGCAGAGGCTGCCGAGCGGCTGATGGTTGCGCACCTGGAGGGGTTCTACTCTCGGGTGTTGGGCCTGACGCTGGCCCGCCTGGGGGAATGAAGGGGGTAGCCGGACGTGGGCGCCTGGGCACAAGAGCAAGAGCGCTGGCGAAGGCAAACCTACGAACCCTTCATCCGCCAGCACCCCGAGCGCAAGCCCCGTTTCACCACCGTCTCGGGCCTGCCCCTTGCGCCCCTTTACGGCCCTGCGCCCGAGGAAGAAGGGGCGCGTGCGTTGAAGCTCGGCTTTCCGGGCGAGTATCCCTATACCCGGGGCGTCTACCCGTCCATGTACCGGGGCCGGCTTTGGACCCGCCGCCAGATCGCCGGGTTTGGCACCGCACTGGCCACCAACGAGCGCTACCGCTTCCTGCTGGCCCAGGGGCAGACGGGGTTGAGCACCGACTTCGACCATCCCACCCTCACCGGCTACGACTCCTCCGATCCGGTGGCCCAGGGGGAGGTCGGCCGCCTGGGCGTGGCCATCGATACCATCCAGGACATGGACGACCTCTTCCGGGACATCCCCATAGACCGGGTCAGCGTCTCGTTTACCATCAATCACCCGGCGTGCGTGCTGTTGCCCATGTTCGTCAGCGTGGCGGAGAGCCGAGGCATCGCCGTGCGCGAGCTTCGGGGCACGGTGCAAAACGACCCGCTCAAGGAGTTCTACGGTCAGAAGACCTACGCGCTGCCTCCCGAACCCTCCGTGCGGCTGGCCATCGACGTGGTGGAGTGGTGCAGCCGGGAGGTGCCCAAGTGGAACGCCATCAACGTCTCCGGCTACCACACCCGGGAGGCCGGGGCCACAGCGGTTCAGGAGCTCGCCTTCACCCTGGGGCAGGGCCTGGCCTACGCGGAAGCCCTGCGCCGGCGCGGGCTGGATCTCAACGTGGCCGCCCGCAATTTGTCGTTCTTCTTCGGCTGCCACATGGACTTCTTCGAGGAGGTCGCCAAGTTTCGGGCGGCGCGGCGGCTGTGGGCACGCATCTTGCGGGAGGAGTTCGGGGTACAGGACGCGCGCTCGTTGCAGTTGAAGTTCCACACCCAGACACTGGGTTCCACCCTGGCCCGCAAGGGGCCCAAGAACAACATCATCCGGGGGACGCTGCAGGCGCTGGCTGCCGTCCTGGGCGGCACGCAGTCGTTGCATGTGAGCGGCTACGACGAGGCGTACGACATCCCGTCCGAGGACGCCATGCGCGTGGCGCTGCGCACCCAGCAGGTGATCGCCTACGAATCGGGGGTCGCCGACGTGGTGGACCCGCTGGGCGGGTCGTATCTGGTGGAGGCGCTGACGGATCAGGTCGAGGCCGAGACCGTCACCTACCTGCGCCACATCCGGGACGATCTGGGTGGCGGGAGCTACCTGGACGGGATGATGGCCGGGGTCCGCTCGGGATACTTCGAGAGGGAGATCGCCCGCTCGGCGGCCGAGTATCAGCAGAAGCTGGAGACCGGAGAGCTGACGTGGGTAGGGGAAAACGCCTTCGTGGAGGACCGGGAGGCCGACGAGGCGGGCGTGGAGCTCTTTCAGTTTGACGAGACGTACGAGGACCAGCAGAAAGCCCGCCTGCAAGCGTTTTTACAGGCCCGCCACGACGGTCGGGTTCGGGAGGCGCTTCGGGAGCTTCGAGCCGTCTACCGGGCGGGTGGCAACTGCATTCCTGCCATCCAGGCGGCGGTGCGTGCGGGCGCCACCGAGGGGGAGATCATGGGCCTGTTCCGGGAGGAGTCGGGCACCTACGTGGATCCGGCGGTCTACTGAGGGCCGCCGAACCGGCGCCCTCGTGGCCGGCCGGGGGGCGCCGGCAGCGGGCGGGGGAATGGCGAGGGGACGGCAGGCAGGGGCGTGGTGAGAATGGGGCAGATCCCCGAGACCGTCATGGCGGCTCAGGCGCCGGCTGCCGGTGGCCGGCGGATCCGGGTGCTTTTGGCCAAGATGGGTTTGGACGGGCACGACCGGGGCATCAAGGTGCTGGCCCGTAGCCTGCGAGATCGGGGGCTCGAGGTGATCTACCTGGGCATGCGCCTCACCCCGGCGCAGGTGGCCGAGGCGGCGTTGCAGGAAGATCCCGACGTGATCGGCATCAGCCTGCTGTCCGGCGCCCATATGCGGTTGATGCCGGAGCTGATGAAGGCCCTGGCCGAGCGGGGGCTGCAAGACGCCATCGTGGTGCTGGGTGGTGTGATCCCCCAGCGGGACGTGGCTCCCCTGCAGGCCATGGGGGTGCGGGCGGTCTTCACCACCGGCGCCCGCATCGAGGATATCGTGAGCACCATCACTGGGCTGGTCGAGGACCGCAAGCGGGGGTCGATGCGGGATGTCGTGGCCGCCGGTCTATGACCGCCACTACCTGCCTCCCCCGGACGAGCCCTATTGGTTTCGCCGGGAGGAGACGGCCGATCCCGGGGAGCGGGAAGGCCTCATCCTGGCCAAGCTCAAGGCCCAGCTGGAGTACTGCTGGGCGCGCTCGCCCTTTTACCGGCGCAAGTGGAAAGCAGCTGGCATCACCCCGGACGACATCCGGACGCTGTCGGATTTCCGGCGGCTGCCCTTCGTGACCAAGGACGACATCCGCAAGGACCAGGAGGAGAACCCCCCGTGGGGCAGCAACCTGTGCGCGGATCCTGCCGAGCTGTACCACATCCACGGAACCTCGGGCACCACCGGGCGCCCCACGGTCTTCGCCATCGACCGCGGGGACTGGGAGCGGATCGCCCACGCCCACGCGCGGGTCATGTGGGGGTTCGGGGTGAGGCCCTCCGATACCGTCTTCATCGGGTCGCTGTTCAGCCTGTACATGGGAAGCTGGGGCGCTCTTTTGGGGACGGAGCGCCTGGGCGCTCGGGCCTTTCCCTTCGGGGCCGGGCTTCCCGGGCAGACGGAGCGGGCCGTGGAATGGATCGCCCGGGTCAAACCGACCGTCTTTTATGGCACGCCGTCCTACGCTCTGTACCTGGCGGAGACGGCCCGGCGCATGGGGGTCGACCCGCGCCGGGACTTCAATTTCCGCATCCTCTTTTTCTCCGGGGAGCCCGGCGCCGGCATACCCGCCACCAAGGCCCGCATCGAGGAGACGTTCGGCGGGATCTGCGTGGATACCGGCAGCACTGCGGAGATGAGCCCGTGGATGGCCAACGGGGAGTGCGCGCACCGGCAGGGGATGCACCTGTGGCAGGACATCGTCTACACCGAGGTGGTGGACCGGCGCACGGGCGAGGTGGTGGGCTACGGGGAGGAGGGGGTTCCGGTCTACACCCACCTGGAGCGCACCTCCCAGCCCATGATCCGGTTCTGGTCGGGCGACCTGACCCGGTGGACCGACGAACCCTGCCCCTGCGGGCGCACGTACCCCAGGCTGCCGCTCGGGATCTACGGGCGGGTGGACGATATGTTCATCGTCCGAGGGGTGAACGTCTACCCCAACGTCATCGAGGACGCCCTTCGGGGCTTCGGGGAGCTGGGCGAGGAGTACCGCATCATCATCAGCCGGGCCAACGAGATGGACACGCTGGTGGTGCAGGCCGAATACCGTCCGTCGGCGCTGCAGGGCGCCGCGGCCGGCGCGCAGGGAACTCTCGCGCTGCCAGAAGACGACCCTCGTCTGGAGGAACTACGTCGCAGGGTGGAGGAGGCGGTGCACCGGGCCATCGGGGTGCGAACCCGGGTGGTGCTGGTCCCCGAAGGCGAGCTGGCGCGCACGGAGTTCAAGGCCCGGCGCATCATCGACCGGCGGGACCTTTACGAGTCCCTGCGCCAGATGCAAAAGGGCGGCTGGAGCCCGGGGGCCCGGGAAGACCGTCAGGAGCAGAGGTAGACTGTCAGGGGCCGCCGGTCGGGCGGGGCCAAGCGGCGGTGCCGCCGGCCGGCGGGGGCGCGCCGGCGCCACCCGTGGAGGTGGCCCCGCGCTTTTGCCAGTACCGCAGCAGGCCCATGGCGTTGTGCTCCATGGGTGAGACCGCCTCATAGCTTGCGAGCCCGCCCGGGTCGGCGCGCAGAGCCTGCAGTTCCGAGGCGGCCAGAGCTTGCAGCCGCCGGATGATCTGGGGCTCCTCGAGGCCCTCCTCCAGGGTCGAGCGCACCAGCTCGGCCCAGCGGTGCAGGCGCCGCTGCAGGCGCTCCAGGTGGTCGCTCACGTCCTCGCGATGGGCGCCGAAGTGGCCGACCGCCACAAGGGACGGGGAAAGACGCCGCAGGAGGCCGATGGTTTCGTCCCACTGCTCCAGGCTGAGGTCGGGCGGGGGTGTGGGCGGCCAGACGTAGGGGCTGCCGGGCATCCGGACGCCCGCGGCGTCCCCGGCGAAGAGGACGCCCCCGTCCGGCGCCCCGCCGGTGTCAGGCGCGGCGCTTCTGTCCACCGCCGCGGCGCCTTCCAGCGCGTAGACCACGTGGTGGGAGGCGTGGCCGGGGGTGTGGTATGCCGTCAGGGTATGGCCGGCCACCTCCACCGTGGCCCGGCTGCCCAGCGCTCGCAGCTGCCCTGCGGGCACGGGCGAGATGCCCTTCCACAACCGCTGCATGTCGGCCCCGAACAGCCGGGCGGCGCTGGACCAAAGGCGGGCGGGCTCCGCCAGGTGCGGCGCCCCCGATTCGTGGACGTACACCGGGCAGCCGGCCTTGCCAGCCAGGGCCCCGGCGGCGCCGGCATGATCCAGGTGGATGTGGGTGACCAGCACCGCCTCCAGCCGGCGCAGATCGAGCCCCAGGGCCTGCAGCCCGGCTTCCAGCTGGTCCAGCGTGCTCTCCGGCCCGACGTCCACCAGCGCGAAGCGGCCGTCGGGGCCGGTGAGCACGTAGCTGGCGATGAGGTGCGGCCGGCCCAGGAAGTAGAGGTCGATTCCCATGACGCCGGGGGCGACTTGAAAGACCCGGCCCTCCGGCGTACCTTTCTGCGAGGTCATCCCGGCGCCCCCTTGTGTTGGCCGACCGGCCTGGCCACAGGTGCCGGCGACGCCGCGGAAGCCAGCGCCCGGCGCAAGGCCGGGGCATCCCCTTCGACGCCGGTCCGCTCGCCCCCTGCGGGCGCCCGGGGGCAGGGTGTTTGCCCGATGACGGCGTAGACATCCAGGCGAGGGGAGCGGGGCGACGTAGCGGCACGGCTTCGGGCGGCGCTTTTCGTGGGCTGCGTCAACGACGTCTTCTTTCCCCGAGCGGCGCTGGCGGCCGCCCGGGTGCTGGAGCACCTCGGCGTGGAGGTGGACGTCCCCCAGGCTCAGACGTGCTGCGGCCAGGCCCACTACAACAGCGGGTACCCCCACCAGGCCCGGCGGCTGGCCCGGCACTTCCTGCACGCGTTCGGGCGGGCCGACTGCATCGTGGGCGTTTCCCCCTCCTGCACGGCCATGGTTCGGGAAGGCTACGGCCCCCTTTTGCGGGCGTCGCCCCTTCTGGCCGAGCGGGCCGAAGAGGTGGCCGGACGGGTTTACGAGTTCAGCGAGTTCATCGTGCGCCGTCTGGGACAGGTGCAGCTGGGGGCACGCTTTTCGGCCCGGGCCGTCTACCACACGTCCTGCCATGCGCTGCGGCTGCTGCACCTGGCAGAGCCGCCCCTTCGCCTGCTTCAGGCGGTGGAGGGGCTGGAGCTTTTGGCGCTGCCCGACGCCGAGCGCTGCTGCGGGTTCGGGGGCACCTTTTCGGTCAAGTCCCCGGAGGTGTCGGTGGCCATGGCCGACGACAAGCTGGACGGCATCCTGGCCACCGGAGCCGAACTGGTGGTGAGCGGCGACACATCCTGCTTGCTGCACCTGATGGGGCGAGCCCATCGCCGCCAGTTGGGCCTGCGCTTCGCCCACCTGGCCGAGGTGCTGGCCGAAGGCCTGGGGCTCATGCGGCATGGCCGGGGCGTGCCGTTGGCCCCGAAGGCGGAGATGCCGGCGGGCCGAAGCCGCAACGGGGATCGTGGCGGCCGGCCGGCAGCGGAGGGGGAGGCGCCTTGGCAGCCATAAGCCTGTTTCGGGAGCGGGCGGCCCAGGCGCTGGGCGATAGCCGTCTGCGGCGGGCGGTACGTTTCAGCACGGACCGCTTCGCCGCCGCCCGCCGGGGCGCCCTGTCGGAGCTGAGTGCCATGGCCGCAGAGGGCTGGGCGTCCGGGGATTTCGAATCCCTGCGGCGTCGGGCCCGGGCCATCAAGGCCGACGTGGTGGCCCACCTGGACCGCTACCTCGAGCAGGCGACGGCCGCGATCCGGGCCCGGGGCGGGCAGGTTCACTGGGCAGCCAGCGGCCACCAGGTGGGCGCCATCGTGCGGGGCCTGGCGGCGCGCCGGGGCGTTCGGCTGGTGGTCAAGTCCAAGTCCATGGCCACCGAGGAGGTTCATCTCAACGCCGAGCTGGCCAAAGGCGGCCTGGAGGTGGTCGAGACCGACCTGGGTGAGTTCATCATCCAGCTGGCCGGGGAGACCCCCTCGCACATCGTCGGGCCTTCCATCCACAAAAGCCGGGACGAGGTGGCCCGGCTGTTCGGGGAGCTGGTGGGGCATCCCGTCGCGTCGGACACGCCGACCCTTACCCGGGTGGCCCGGGAGGTGCTGCGGGAGAAATTCCTGGCCGCCGGTCTGGGGATCAGTGGCGCCAACTTCCTGGTGGCCGAGACGGGAACCCTGGTGGTGGTGACCAACGAGGGCAACGGGCGGATGGTGACGTCGCTTCCGCCGGTTCACGTGGCCGTGGTGGGCATCGAGAAGCTGATCCCCAGGCTATCGGATCTGCCCGTCTTCCTCAACCTGCTCGCGCGCAGCGCAACGGGCCAGAAGATGTCCGTATACACCCACCTGATCACCGGGCCGCGACAGGCCGGAGAGCCGGACGGCCCCGAAGAGCTCCACGTGATCCTGCTGGACAACGGGCGCTCGCGGATCCGTCGATCCGCCTACAGGGAGGTCCTCCACTGCATCCGCTGCGGGGCCTGCCTCAACCACTGCCCGGTCTACCAGAACCTCGGCGGGCATGCGTACGGCACCGTCTACAGCGGGCCCGTCGGGGTGGTGCTGACGCCGCAGCTGGCGGGGCTGGCGGACTGGAGGGCGCTGCCGGCGGAGGCGTGCTCGCTGTGCGCCGCCTGCACCGAGGTCTGTCCTGTGGGCATTCCCCTGCACGAGCTGATCCTGCGGGAGCGGGCGGACATCGTCGCCGGGGGGCTGGAGACAAGCGGCCTGGGACGGCCACTGGCCATCCTGGCGTACCTGTGGGCGCACCCGGTCGGGTTCCGGCTGTCGGTGAAGGCGGGGCGGTGGCTGGCGAGGCTGCTGGGGCGGGGGCGGGGCGAGTGGATATCACAGCTTCCGGGGCTTTTGGGCAACTGGACGGCGGGGCGCGACCTTCTGCGGCCCGCTCCGGCGAGCTTCCAGGAGCTATGGGCAAACAGGGGGCGCAACCGGTGAGCGACCGGCTCATAGAAGCCGAAGCCGTCCCTGTGGCTGTCGGGGGCGCCCTTGACCGCCAGCAGGCGCTGCGAAGGAGGTTCGCCGCAGAGCTGGCCCGCCTCAACGTCAGTTTGCACCAGGTCGATGACCCGGCCCGGGCGGCAGGGGTCGTCGCGGCGCTGACGGCGGGCGCGGCGGGCGGGCGCCCGGTGCTGGTCTGGGACGACCCACTGCTTGCCGGGCTGGGCGTGGTGCAGGCGCTGGCGCAGGCAGGGGTGGAGGCCGTCGTCTGGCGGACAGGAGAAAGCGGGATTTCGGCGGGTGAAGGCGGCGGGCGTGCAGCGAGGGAACTGGCGGCGCAAGCGGCCGTCGGGATCACCACGGCCCACTATGCGGTGGCGGCCACCGGAACGCTGGCCCTGGCCAGCGGCCCCGGTCGGGGGCGCTCGGTCAGCCTGCTGCCCTGGGTGCACGTGGCCGTGGTGGACGAGCGGGTGCTGGTGCCCACGGTGGAGGAGTTGTTTGAGAGGCTGGCCGCGAGCCAGGAGCTGCCTTCCTCGGTGGCCCTTGTGACCGGGCCCAGCCGCAGCGCCGACATCGAAAACGACCTCAGCATCGGGGTGCACGGGCCGGGGGAGCTGCACGTGGTCCTGCTCTGCCGGCCGGAGCCTGACCCCGCCGGCGGCCTCCCCGCCAGCGCGTGAGATCGCCGGGGGCGCGCCTCATGCCAGGCGCTCGACGACGGTGGCCGTGGCCATCCCGTGCCCGATGCACATGACCTGAAGGCCGAGGGTGCCATCACGCCGCTCCAGCTCGTCCAGGAGCTTGGTCATCAGGACGGCGCCGGTGGCTCCCAGCGGGTGACCGTGGGCGATCGCCCCGCCGTTGGGGTTCACCCGCTCCCAGTCGGGCTCGAACTCCCGCCCCCAGGCGAGCACCACGCTGGCGAAGGCCTCGTTGATCTCGATGACGTCAAGATCCTTCAGCCGGACTCCTGCCCGCTCCAGGGCCCGCCGGGTGGCAGGGATCACACCCAGAAGCTGCAGGGTGGGGTCATCCCCCACCGCCACCCGCGCCCGAAAGCGTGCCCGGGGCCGCAGGCCCATGGATCGGGCCGCCTCCCGGTCGGCGACCAGCACGGCGGCGGCGCCGTCGCTGATCTGGCTTGAGTTGGCGGCGGTGATCACTCCCCGGCCGGGGGGCCGAAACGCCGGCTTGAGCTGGGCCATCTTCTCCAGGTCGGGCTCGAAGCGCACACCCTCGTCCTGTCGGATCGTCAGGGGCCGCCCGTCCGCATCGACTCCCTGTACCGGCACGATCTGCCGGTCGAAGCGCCCCTCCCGGATGGCACGGCCGGCGCGCCGGTGGCTTTCAAAGCTGAAGGTGTCCAGCTCCCGGCGGGTCAGGCCGTAGCGCTCGGCGATCCGCTCCGCCGACTCGCCCTGGTGCAGGATTTCGTAGCGTTCCCGCAGGGCCGGGCTGAGACGGTCGAACACATCCACCGCGGTGCCCCCCGCGCTGGCCTGCGGGTCGGCGATGTCGCTGAACATCGGCACCCGGGTCATGTGCTCCACTCCGGCCGCCACCACCCAGCTCGCATCGCCCGCTGCCACCGCCTGGGCGGCAAAGTGGATGGCCTGCTGGCTGGAACCGCACATGCGGTTGATGCTGGTGGCGGGCACCCGGGGCGGGTATCCGGCCACCAGAACCCCGATGCGCCCCACATTGGCTCCCTGTTCGCCCGCCTGGGTCACGCAGCCTACGATCACATCGTCGACATGGTGAGGCGCAAGGCCGGGGCGAGCCACCACCTCCCGCAGCACCGCCGCCAGGAGGGTCTCGGGGCGAGTCTCCCGAAACCCGCCCCCTCGCTTGCCGATGGCCGTGCGGACGGCCTCGACGATGACCGGCTCCCCCATCCCGCTTCGCCCCCTTGCGTGGCGACCCGCCCGGGTGCTCGCCGAAAGCGGTTCTCGCATCCAATGCTCGCCCGCCCCGGGGCGCAGCCCCCGGCGTTGGGTTCGCCCCGGCCCCACCGAAGCCCTGCCGGCGGTTGGGCGCCCGCATAGGCAGCTGGCCGGGCGGGTCAGGCTATGGGCCGGTGATGCGGATGAGGCGCCCTGACGGCGAAGGGCGGGGGCGGGAGAAGGTCATCCAGCAAATCGTGACCTACCTCCAGGCCCATCCCGAATCGACGGCCAGCCTGGCCATCTGCCGCCGCGCTCTGGGCTTCGAGCCGCCCCGGATCGATGCCTCCCTTCGGGAAGAGCTGGCGGCCCGGCTGCAGCAGATGCCAGACACGGAGCTGGAGGCTTGTTATTACATCGTCTCGTGACGGGCCCGACCGGGCGGGGTCCTGCAAGGGCCCGCAGGGAGTGTTGGCGAGGGGCCGAGGTGGCCGGCACGGCCCCCGGGGTGTGCTACAATGCTCCCGGTGATCGCGGTTGCTTTGGCCGTATCTCAACGAAGCCCTCATGCTCGCCAGCGCTGCCAATCTGGCGCTGGGCTGGGTGGCCATCCGCCGACAGCGCCGGGAGGAGCACCGCCGGCGCATGCTGACGGCGGCGGGGCTGGGCGCGGCCTTTTTTGTGAGCTACGTTCTGCGCTCGCTGGTGCAGGGGGATACCACCTTCGGCGGGCCGGCCGCCTGGCGGCCGTTTTATCTGGCCTTCTTGCAGCTGCACGTCCTTTTAGCCCTGGTCGCCGGGGTGCTGGGCATCATCACCCTTCGGTGGGGACTCAGGGAGCGCTTTGTGAGCCACCGGCGGGTGGCTCCCTGGGCCGCCTCGCTGTGGCTGGTGGCGGCGGCGACGGGGCTTTTCGTCTTCGTGTTGCTGTACCTGGCCTTTCCCCCCGGGCCCACCCGTTCCGTCTGGGAGGCCATAACCCGTTAGCCGGCCATAACGCCGGGCCAGGAGCACCGAAAGCGGCTCCTGGACGATGAAGGCGGTCACGGGAGCCAGTGCCGCCGGCGGCTCCAGGTAGAGCGTCGCCAGCGTGATGGCCAGGGCCGTGTTGCGCATGGCGCCGGTATAGGCGAGGGCCACGGCGGCTGGCGGGCCGTCGGGCCGCACCCACCGCACCCATCCCCAGGCGGCTGCATGGCCTGCCAGCTCCACCAGCACCGTCAGCGCCGCCAGCAATCCCACTGTTCCTAAGGTCCCCGCCAGGTGGGGCCTGGCGCCCGAGGTGTTGATGAAGACGATGGCCAGCACGCTCAGCTTGGCGGTCAACCCCAAGAAAGGGGCCACGCGCCGTGCGGCCCACCCGAAGCGCTGGGCGGCGGTCATGCCGGCGATGGCGGGCAGGAGCACGAAGGCGAAGGTGGACGCCCACAGGCCGGACCGGATGGCGGCGGCGGGGATGGCGCCCGCAGCCTGGTAGGCGGGGTTGAAGGCCAGGAAGAGGGGCGCAAGCCACAGGGAGGAGCCGATCACGCTGGCGGCGGTCAGTGTGGCCGCCAGCGGCACGTTGCCGCCGGCCAGATGGGTCCAGAGGGAGGAGATGGTGGCCGTCGGCCCCAGCCACAGCAGGCTGAAGCCGGCACGCAGGGCCGGCGCGCCGGCCAGGAGCCACGCGCCCAGGGACAGACCCGCCCCGGCGGCCACCCCGTACCCCACCACCGCCAGCGCGAGCAGGTAGGAGGGGCGCCGCAGCAGCTGCGCCAGCTCCCCGAAGCGGGAACGGCTTGTCGCGATGGCCATGGTGACGGCCAGCAGGTAGGGAGAGAGGGCCCGGTAGCGGTAGACCCCGTCCCCGGCGGCGATCCCGGCGGCGATGCCCACCAGGATCACCGAAAACAGGTGGCGCTGCAACCAGCCGTCCAGGCGGGCAACCCACCGCTCCCCGCCCGCCGGGGGCTCGCCGACCCGGGGTCGGGGGTGTGTCCCTTCCAGCCGCATGAGCCTGGCAGTACGCCGGGCGGAGCCCATCTCCTGCCGGTTGGAGAGCGTTTGACCCGTGCCGACGGGGTCGGGCCCTGCGAACCCGGGGCCGGTCACTTCTCCGCGCCGAGGGAGAGGCTTCGCACGAAGGTTCGCTGTAGCGCCAGCACGACCAGGAGAGGTGGGAGCATGGCGATCATGACGCCTGCCATGATGATGTTCCACTCCGCCTGGGCGTCGGTTGCGACCAGCACCTTGATGCCGATTTGAACCACCCGCATCTGGTGGGAGGTGGTGACGATGAGCGGCCACAGGTATTGGTTCCACATGTACACGAACTCGACCATGAACAGCGCGGCGATGTTGTTGAGGGACAGAGGCACCAGGATGGTGAGCAGGAAGCGAAGCGGCCCGGCGCCGTCGATGCGGGCCGCCTCCGACAGGGAGGCAGGGACGGTGAGGAAGAACTGCCGGAACAGGAGAGTGCCGGTGGCGCTGGCGAAGAAGGGGATGGTGAGGGCGTAGTAGGTGTTCACCCAACCCAGGGCCTGCATGAGCTGGTACGTGGGCACGATGCGCACGGGTAGCGGCAGCATGTGGGTGATCAGGATCAAGACGAACAACGCCGTCTTGCCGGGGAAGTCCCTAAAGTAGGTGAGGGCGAAGGCGGCCATCAGGGACAGCACGATCTTGCCGAGGGCGGTCACCACGGACATGAGGGTGCTGTTGAGAAGAAGCCTCCCCATGCCCGCCTTCTGCCAGGCTGCCAGGTAGTTGTCGGGCGCGGCGTCGCCCGGCGTGATCTTGGGAGGGTAGGAAAAGAGGTCCTGAAACGTCTGGGTGCTGACGACCGCTCCGTACAGCACCGGAAACGCCACCAGCAGGACGCTGGCAGCCAGAACCAGGTGTAGCCCGAAGGTGAGCAGCCGGCGGCGAAGCCGGGCCCGCTCTGCGGTCAACCCGCCAACGGCCATCCGGGGAAGAGCCTGCCCCGCGGGGTAAGAGGGGGATTTCACGAGTAGAACACCCGCCGCCCGGCGTAGCGAAACTGCAGCACGGTCAGCACCGAGACCAGCACGAACAGCGCGATGGACTGGGCCGACGCAAGTCCCCACTGGACGTTGACAAAGCCGTCGCGGTACAGCTTGTAGACCAGGATGTCGGTGGCCCGGGCCGGCCCGCCCTGGGTCAGCACGTCGATGAGCCCGAAGTTTTCGAAGAAGGCCTGCAGGGTGTTCATGATGACGAGAAAGAAGGTGATGGGGGAGAGCAGCGGCAGCCGGATGCGCCAGAAACGGCTCCAGCTGGAGGCCCCGTCCACCGAGGCCGCCTCCAGCAGTTCGCCCGGGATGGCCTGCAGGCCTGCCAGAAAGAAGACGATGTTGTAACCCAGCATCTTCCACGCCGCTGCCACCACCACCATGGCCAGCGCCAGGTTTCCGCTCAGCATCCAGTTGGGCGAGATGCCGGTTGCGGCCCGGATCAGGAGGGTCAAGGGACCGGTGGAGGGGTCGAACATGAGCCCCCACAAGACCCCTGCCACGGCGGGCGAGAGAGCGTAGGGCCACAGAAGGGCCGTCCGGTAAAAACCTCCTCCCCGGATGGGGAGACCGGCCAAAAGCGCAAGCCCCAGTGCCGCGGCCAGGGCGAGAGCCGTGGCACAGACCGCGAACACGATGCTGACGAGGATGCTGTGACGGTATTCGGAGGAGGCCAGGAGGTCGGCGAAGTTTTGCAACCCCACGAAGATGCCGCGGCCCGTGAACGGGTCCACCAGCCGGGTGCTTTGCACCAGCGCCTCCACCGAGGGGACCAGCAGGAAAACGGCCACCACCAGGATGGATGGGGCCAGCAACAGATAGGGCGTGATCCGGTCGGGGAAGCGGCCTTCCATGGATGCGCGGCAGGGGCCCGCCGGGGCCCCTGCCCGTCTCCTCCTTCTCAGCGGTACAGCCGGTTGTAGTCGTCCAGCACCCGGTTGGCCTGTTGGGCCGCCTGGCGCAGCGCGTCGGCAGGCGGTTGCTGGGCGCTGAAGATGCGCTCCAGGGCGGTGTCCACGATGTCCCGGATCTGGACGAAGTTGCCCAAGAGCACTCCCCGCGTGGCGGGGGTGTCGGGCCCGAGCTGGATCTGTCGGAACGCGGTGGCAAAATTGGGATGCTCCGTGAACCACCCCTCACGCTCCAGGATTTCCACGGCCGCGTTGGTGGCGGGGAAGTAGCCGGTGTCCTTGTGCCACTGGATGGTCTGCTCCGGCTGGCTCAGGAACTTGAAGAAGGCCACGATGGCGTCTCGCTCGGCCGCCGTGCGCCCCGGTTTGTTGATGACCCACAGGGAGGCGCCGCCGATGACGGACTTGCCCGCCGGCTGGCCTTCGATGCGGGGGAGAAAGGCGGTGCCGACGGCGAAGCGGGCGGCCTGCTCGATGGTGCTCACCTGGGAGGTGGACTGGATCAGCATGGCCACCTCGCCGGAGAGAAACGCCCGGTTGGGCGCGTATTCTCGGCCCCCGTACATCAGAAGCCCGCTGCGAGCCCATTCGGCCCAGCGGGAGACCACCAGGCGGCCGAAGTCGCTGTCAAACAGCACCCGGGTGGCCCGTGCGCTGCGCCCGTTGTCGTTGTCGGCATAGAGGTAGTTGTGGTATGCGAACATCTGCTCGAAGATCCAGGCGGGCCAGCCGAAGGTGATGGCGGCTCGGGCCGCACCGCTGTCCACGATGCGGCGGCCCATGCTTTCGATTTCAGCGAAGGTGGACGGGGGTTTCTCCGGGTCGAGCCCGGCCCGGCGGAAAGCGTCCTTGTTGTAGTAGAGGATGGCGGTTGAGGAGTTGAAGGGCATGGAGTAGAGCTTGCCCCGCACCGTGTAGTAGTTGAGGATGGGCTGGATGTACGCGCCGAAGTCGATGGCTCCCGCAGGCACCAGGTCCGTGACGGGAACGATGGCACCGCTGTCCGCCATCGTTTGGGTCCCGACCTCATACACCTGCACGATGTCCGGCGGGTTGCCGGCCCGGATGGCGGCGATGGCCTTGGTGAGGGTCTCCGCGTAGCTGCCCGTAAACAGCGGTTCCAGTTCGTAATCGGGATACGCCTGGTTGAAACGGGCGGCGATTCCCTTGGTGATCGCCTCGTACCTGGCCCCTCCCATGGCATGCCAGAGCGTGATCTTCACCCGGGGAGCAGCCGCCGACGGGGCGGCCACCACCGCCCACAGGATCACGGCCGCCGCCAGCCGGCTTCTCCACCCCCATAATCCCCTTTGGCCGGTCATTTCGGCTCACCGCCCCTTTCCCACAAGACCTTTCAGGGCTTACCCGGCCCGGCTGCGCCGGCGCCGGGGGGATCGGCGAGGCGAGGAAAAGGCCCCGCGCAGACCCCTGGAGAGCCTCCCGGTCTCTCCCTCGGACGGCTGCGCGGGGCCACTCCACCTCTCCGGCCCCTGTGCCGGCTAAGCGGTTCGACACGCTCCCCACGCCTCCTGCGTGCCGATCTGTGTCTGTATTCGAGGAGGGCGCGGCGCCCGGGGGGCCAACGAGGGCGGGGGGCAGCCGGGCCGCAAGAAGGTGGGAGACGCTGCGCCGGGATGCAAGGCAGGAGGAGCACGCAGGGATGCCGAAGCCTCGCCCCCGGGCACGGGGGCCGCCGCTTTTCGGTGCGCCGGGCCCCCGGGAGCTGCAGGGCGGCGGAGTACGGGAGATAAGCCCCTGCGCGTGTGGTGGTGACCATGCGGCGCGGGGTTTTTTCATGTCCTCGGGGGTGAAGCGCATGGTGCAAGGGCGGGAGGAGCCCTCGGCCGGGGCGCAGGAGGGGACGGCCGGGAGGACGACTTCAGCGGAGCTGCCGCCGCCCTTCAGCTGGGAGCAGTTCGACGGGTTCATCTTCGACCTGGACGGAACCGTCTACCTGGGGGAGGCTCTGGTTCCCGGCGCCGACCGGGTGGTCGCGGAGCTGCGCCGGCGGGGCCGGCGGCTGGTCTTTCTTTCCAACAAGCCCCTGGAACCCGGCGCCGCATACGCCGCCAAGCTGACCCGGCTGGGCATCCCCGCCCGACCCGAAGACGTCATCACCTCCTCTCAGGTGCTCATCCGAGAGCTGACAGCCCGCTATCCCGGTGCCACGGTGTACGCCATCGGCGAGGCGCCGTTCCTGGCGGAACTGCGAGAGGCCGGGGTGCGGCTGGTGGACGACCCGGCCGCTTTGGGCTGGCGGGTGGACGTGGTGGTGGTGGCTTTCGACCGCACCTGCACGTGGACCAAGCTCAACCACGCGCACCAGGCGCTGCGAAGGGGCGCCCGCCTGGTGGCCACCAACCCCGACCCCACCTGCCCGGTGGACGGCGGCGACGTGCCCGACGCCGGCGCCATCCTCGCCGCCCTGAAGGCCTGCTCCGGGCAGGTGCCGGAATGGGTCGCGGGAAAGCCGTCCACCCTCATGGTGCAGGCGGCTCTGGCCCGGCTTGGAACCTCTGTGGAGCGAACAGCCCTGGTGGGCGACCGGCTGGAGACGGACATCGCCATGGCGCGCCAGGCGGGCCTGGCGGCGGTGCTGGTGCTGAGCGGGGTCACGGACCGCCTCGCGGCCGCGCAGGCGCCGGCGGAGCTTCGGCCCGATGCGGTGCTGCCAAGCGTGGCGGATCTGCTGCCCGAGGATGCGGGCCGAACCCTCATGCGAACGTGACCCTGGGGTCGATGAGCGCGTACAGCAGGTCGACCAGGAGGTGCAGCAGCACGATGAACCCCGCCAGCACCAGTACGATGCCCTGAACCATGGGGTAGTCCCGGGCCTCGATGGCCGTGAGGGCCAGCTGGCCCAGGCCCGGCAGCGCGAAGACCGTCTCCACCACCACGCCCGCCGTCAGCAGCTGCGCAAACTCCAGTCCCAGCACGGTGACCACGGGGATGAGCGCGTTCTTGAGGGCGTGGCGGACAAGCACCCGCCTTTCCGACAGACCCTTGGCCCTTGCCGTGCGCACGAAGGGCTGCTCGAGCACCTCCAGCAAACTGCCCCGCACCATCCGGGTCAAAAGCGCCATGCGGGCCAGACTCAGCGTGAGCACGGGCAGCGCGAGATCCCGCAGCGCTTGGCCCACGTTGCCCCACCCCGAAAACCCCCCGGAGGGCAAAAGGCCCAGGCGCACCGAGAAAAACACGATGAGCATCAGCCCCACCCAGAAGGTGGGCAAGACGGCGCCGCCCAGCGCCACGGACCGCACCAGCCAGTCGGCCGGCCCGTCCCGGAAGCGTGCCGCAAGGATGCCGAACCCCAGGGCGAACGCCCCACCCACCGCCATGCTCAGGGCGACCAGGGGCACGGTGAGGGAGAGTCGGGCCGCAATGAGCTCCGCCACCGGCTGCCCGTAGCGGATGGACTCCCCCAGGTCGCCCCGGGCCACCCGGGCCAGCCACGACACATACCGCCGAAGCGGAGGCTGGTCGAGCCCGAGCTGGCGGTGCAGGGCCTCAAGCGCCTGCGGGCTCGCCTCCAGGCCCAGGATGGCCTGGGCGGGATCCCCCGGCACCAGGAGCAACGACCCGAACACCAGCACGCTGGCCAGAAGCAGGGTCAGCGCCGCGGCCCCCGCCCGGGCCACCAGGTAGCGCGCCATCGCCTACCGGCGCTCTTCAGCGTGCCAGGCGCACCTCCGTCACGTTCATACTGGGCGTCGGCTGGTCGGTCCACCAGCCGGTCACCTCTCGCCGCATGGCTGCCACATACGGAGCGTTGATAACCCACAGGTTGACCGCGTCCTCCGCCAGCATCCGCTGCAGGCTCTCCATCAGCGAGCAGGCGGCACGGGGGTCGGTGGTTCGCAGGTACTGCTCATACGTCTGCCGGAACGCGGGGTTGTCGTAGCGGAAATAATAGTTCGGGTTGGCGTAGATGTTGATGTCGTTGGGCTCTGAGTGGCCGATGATGGTCATCTGGTAGTCGGCGCCTCGAAACACCCGGGACAGCCACGTGGCCCACTCCACCACCTCCAGGCGGGCCTGCACCCCCACCCGTTCCAGTTGCGCGGCGATGGCTTCACCCAGGCGCCGTTCGTACGGGTACGGAGCCGCCAGGGTGAAGGTGAAGCGCAGGGGGTTTTGGGGGCCGTATCCCGCCTCCGCCAGCAGCGCCCGCGCGCGGGCCGGATCGTAGGGGTAGCGTCCGGACAGGTCGACGTAGCAACTCTCGATGGGGCTGCGATGGCTGCCCAGTTTGGTCCCAAGGCCCATCATCACCCCCTGCACAAGCTCCTCTTTGTCGACGGCGTAGTGAATGGCGCGCCGGACGCGAATGTCGTTGAACGGCGGGCGGGAGTTGTTCATCCCCACCGTGATCTCCACCGTCGAGCTGCCCGTCACCAGTTTGAGCCGGGGGTCCTGCCGGATGGCCAGCGCGTTCTCCGGCGTCACGCCGTACCCGATGACATCGATGTCGCCGGCCCGAAGCGCCGCGATCTGGGCGTTTTGGTCCGGCAGGAACCGGAAGGTGACCGCCTGTAGGGCCGGCAGGCCGGGCACGTAATAGGCATCGAAGCGCTCCAGCCGCACCCCCACGCCGCGGTCCCAAGCGACGAAACGAAACGGCCCCGTTCCGATGGGGTGGGTCTTCTGCTCATCGGTTCGCCCGGCCGGTCCGATCACGGAGTCCGGCCGAGCCAGGTTGAAGAGGAATTCCGAGTTGGGTTGCCGCAGCCGGAACACCACCGTGTAGGGGTCGGGAGCCTGAAGTTCGGCGATGTCCGCGTAGTACTCCGGATGGGTGTGGCCGGAGTTGGGATCGAGAGCCCTTCGGAACTTGAACAAGACGTCCTCGGCATCGAAGCCGGAGCCATCGTGAAACCGGACACCCCGACGCAACGTGAACCGGTAGGTGAGGCCGTCCGGCGAGACCTGCCAGGCCTCGGCCAGGGCCGGGACGATCTCCCCCCGGACGTTGAACTTGACCAGCCCCTGGAGCACGTTGTCGTACAGGATCCGGGCGATCTCCTGGGAGGTGGAGGCGCTGGGGTCCAGCACCGGCGGCTCCGCGTTGATGGCGATGACAAGCCGCCCCTCCTGGCCGGCCGCCGCCCCGGCGGACGCACCCGCTGTCAGGGCCCACAGGGCCACCAGCGCCGCAAGCCCCAGCCGCGCTGCCATGCTCGGCCCCGCGCGCAGCCACGTCGCGAGCCGCCCCGTTCCGCTGCGGCTGCCCCCATGGCTCCCCCTCCGCGCCCGATCCCCCGGGCTTCCTGCCCGATTGCACCGCGCAAACTTCTGCACCGCGTTTCGCCTCCCAACCGCTCCTGGCCCGCTGTCCCTTTCGCCGGCCGTCGCCGGCGCCCGGACGGGCAGACTGCACCCGCCGGCCACGGGCGCCTCTACGGCTCGCCCAGCATCAACACGGCCAACGCCGCATAGATCTGTGCCGCCTGCACCACCTGGTCGATCTCGACGAACTCATCTACCTGGTGGGGCACGCTGCGGCCGCCCGGCCCCAGGGTGACGATGGGCAACTGCTCCCACGCCCACAGGAAAGTCCCGTCGGTGGCGCCGGGCACGGCCCCGTAGCGCACCGGAAGCCCCAGCAGCCGAAGCGCCCGCTCGGCTGCCCGCACCACCATCGCCTGCGGCGGGGTCTCGGTGGCCGGACGATCCTCGATGACCTCAAGCTCGCCGCTCACCCCGGGACACGCGTTCAGCGCCTCGGCCATCGCCTGCTCGAGCTCCCGGCGCAGCCGTCCGTGCTCCAGCCCGGGAACGGTGCGTACGTCCAGCGCCAGTACCGCCTGAGGTGGGATGACGTTGAGCTGTCCCTCGCCCGCGCTGGCCTCCAGCACCGTGGGTGTGAGGTAGGGCAGCCCGAGCTGCTCGTGACGCATCGCCGCCTGCACGTGCCGCTCCATCTCGGCGACTCGCACCGCGGCGAGCGCGGCGGCAGGGATGGGGTTGGCGCCGGCGTAGGGCATGGCGCCGTGGGCCATCCGCCCTCGAAAGCGCATTCGAACCCGCATGGCTCCCTTTTGCCACAGGCAGATCTCGTTTTCCTCGGGTTCGCAGACCACGGCCCCGCGAAAGCCCCGGGCATGGCCGGCCCGCACAAACGCCTTGACCCCGGCCATCATCCCCTCTTCGTCCGCCAGCACCGCCAGCCGCAGCCGCCGGGGCGGCGTGCCCCACACCTGCCGCACGGCCAAAGACGCTACGATGGCCGCGGCCAGCCCTCCCTTCATGTCGGCGGCCCCGCGCCCGTACAGCCGGCCGCCCTCCAGCACCCCGCCGAATGGAGGGTGGCGCCAGGCCGCTTCGTCCCCCGGGGTGACGACGTCGGCATGCCCCTCCAGGATGAGCCCTCCCGGCCCCTCCCCCAGGTCCGCGATGAGGTTGGGTCGCCCGGGCATGACCTCCTGCACCCGCACCTGGAAGCCTCGGGAGCCCAGGTAGCCGGCGAGATGATCCACCACGGGCGCTTCGCCGGGGCCCGGGTAGTGGCTCGGGATGCGCACCAGTTCGACGGCGAGGCGCACCAGCTCTTCCCGGTCCACGGCCGATGCAGCTGCCTGCGCGAGGCGCTCAAGCTCGCTCACGCCGCCGCCACCCGCTTCGAGTTCATGCTTCGGCCAGCGCTCCATCCAGCGCTTGGGCGGCGAAGTCCAGCTCCGGCTCCCCGATGGTCAGGGGCGGCGCCAGGATGAGGACGTTCCACCGCCCGAACACGTACACGCCACGCCGCAGCAGGGCGCCCAACAGGCGGTTCGTGGGGCCGGAGTCCCGGCTGTTCCAGGGAACCCACGGTTCCCGCGTGGCCCGATCCTTGACCAGTTCCAGCGCGAAGAAAAGACCTTTGCCCCGCACGTCCCCGATGAGGGGATGTCGTGCGGCGAGCTGGATCAGCCGCTCCCGCAGGGCGGACTCCATGCGGGCCGCACGTTCCACGAGCCCCTCCTGCCGGTAGACCTCGATGGCGGCCAGCCCGGCGGCGCAGGCGAGGGCGTGCCCGCTGTACGTCAGGCCCCCCGCCAGGACATGGTCGTCGAAGTATGCGGCCACCTCCTCCGACACCAGAACGCCCCCCAGCGGGACGTAGCCTGCGCTCACCCCCTTGGCGAACGTGATCATGTCGGGGACCACACCCCAGTGCTCGGCGGCGAACCATCGGCCGGTGCGCCCGAAGCCCGTCATCACCTCATCGAGGATGAGGAGGATGCCGTGGCGGCTGCAGATCTCTCGAACCCCCTGCAGGTAACCGTCCGGGGGCACCACCACCCCATTGGAACCGGCGATGGGCTCCAGCAGCACGGCCGCCACCGTGTGCGGACCCTCGTACTGCAGAACCTGCTCCAGGTGGGCCAGCGCGGCCTCGGCCTCCCGCTCGGGCGGTACGGGAAACGGGCTTCGGTACGGATAAGGTGTGAAGAAGTGGACGATGCCCGGGATGCCCGGCTCCGCAGGCCAGCGGCGGCTCTCCCCGCTGGCGGACAGCGCTCCGTAGGTGCCCCCGTGGAAGGAGCGGTAGGACGCCAGCACCTTGAAGCGGCCCGTGACGAGGCGGGCCATCTTGATGGCGTTTTCCACCGCCTCCGTGCCGCCGGTGGTGAAGAATACCCGGGTGAGCCGGCCCTGCGGCGAGATGGCTGCCAGCTCCCGGGCGAGCCTGGCCCGAACGTCGGTGGCGAAGGTGGGGACCACGTAGGTGACGCGGCGGGCCTGGCGCTCGATGGCGGCGATCACGTGGGGATGGCCATGGCCGATGTTGGCGTTGACGAGGCCGGAGGAGAGATCGAGGTAGCGGCCTCCGCCCGGGCCATACAGCCAGCAACCTTCCGCATGGTCGATGACCGGGTGCGTAAGCGGCCTCTGGGCGACCCACGGGACCAGCACGTGCCGGCGGGTCAGGGTGCGAACCTCTTCTTCGTATTCCGCCTCTCGCTTTTGCGTTATTTGGGCTTCTCCTTGCATCATGGGCGCTTCTTCCTCAGCAACTTTCCTTCTTCCTCACCAGCCCTGCTTCTTTCCCACCAGCGAGGTCGTTGGTGCTCTGTGTCGTCGCCTCGGTTGTGGGGCGGGCGCTGCCAGTGCTTGCAGCGGCTCGATCGCCCCCCATTATCTCCCTGCGGGGGCGAAGCGTACAAGCCGTCTGCGGAGCAGCTGCAGTGCGGGTGGAAGACTTTCCCGGACGCAAGGCCCCCGGCTCGGGCGCTGGTGTACAATGGCGCCGGGGGATGAGACTTTACAGCCATGTCGTTACGCCTGGGCGCCGCCATCGTGCTATTTGTGGGCGTCATCGCCCTCGTCAGCCTGATGTACGTCCCCTACAACCCCAACCAGGTCAACTTCCTAAACCGCCTGGCGCCCCCCTCGGCGGCCCATCCGCTGGGCACGGACCACTTCGGTCGGGACATCCTCTCCCGGGTGATGGTGGGGGCGCAAAACGCGCTGTGGGTCGGCATGGTGGCGGTCGGGATCGGCCTTGGGGCAGGCCTGGCGCTGGGGCTGGCTGCCGGCTACGCGGGCGGCTGGTGGGACCGGGCGGTGATGTCGGTGATGGACGCGCTGTACGCTTTCCCGGCCCTTTTGCTCGCACTGCTTCTGGCGACGGCGTGGGGGCCGGGGGCGACGAGTTCGATGGTGGCGGTGGGGATTTCCGCGGTTCCGGCCTTCGCGCGGGTGACGAGGGCTTCGGTGATGGCGGTGAAGCCGCAGGCGTACGTGGAGGCAGCCCGTGCCATCGGGGCGCCCCCGGGCCACCTGCTGCGCCGCCATGTGCTCCCCAACATACTCGGGCCGCTGGCCATCCAGTCCAGCTTCGCCTTCGGCGTGGCCGTACTGGCGGAGGCGGCGCTATCCTACCTGGGCCTGGGCACCCAGCCGCCTAACCCCAGCTGGGGGCGGATGTTGCGGGAGGCTCAGGGTTTCTTGGTGCTCTCTCCGTATCCGGCGCTGTTTCCCGGACTTGCCATCGCGCTCAGCGTGCTGGGCTTCAATTTGCTGGGGGACGGACTGCGAGACCGTATGGACGTGAGCGGCGCGCGCCGGGGCCGGCGCGATTGGCCGGGGCTTTTTGCGCGCCCGGGCCCCACAGCGGACATCACCAGCGTCTCCGAGGCGGCCGGCGGCAGCATCCGCAGCAGGGATCGGGTCCGCCGGGTCGTATCGGCTGGGCCGAAAGCAGGTGAGCGAGCATGACGTCGGCGATGGAAAGCCTCCTCCAAGATTTGGCAGAAGGCGCCAGCACACCTCAGCAACTGGTCGCCCGAGGGCTGGCCGCAGGGCCGAAGGCCTTTGCCGGGGCGCTTCTGGACGCGGAGCGAGCCCACTCGGACCGCGTTCGCGAGGTCATCGACGCCCTGGGCCGCTGCCGGGAAGAGGCCGCCGCGGCGGTTCTCGTGGCGTATCGAGAGCGAAGTCAGGTCAAGCGGCTGCGCAAAGCGGCCGGTCAGGCTCTGGCGCTTGTAGCCGGCCGGGGCGTCGAGGTGGCGGCTCAGCGTGCGGGCGTTTCCGTTGGCCCGGGCGAGGCGGCGCAAGAAGCGGCGCAGGCGGGCGAACAGGGGGACGCAGAGACGGCGGGAGCCGAGGGGCGGCATGCCGACGTGCGGGGATCCGGCGGGAGATCGGACGGTGTCGGCACGGCTGACCGCACTCGGCTCCTGGCGGCGGTACCGTACCGGGCTCGCTCCTTTCGCCAGCAGCGGGTGACGCCGGAGCTGCACGCACTGGTCACGCTTTACGACGGAGAGGGGCACCGGCTCGCGCTTGTGCCGTTTGCGTCACCGCGGGGACTCTTTGCCACATTGCTGGTGGAGTTCGACGCATCCGGGACGCTGGAGCGCGTCGAGGTGATGCCGTACTCCAAGCGAGAGTTCGTTTCCTGGCATAATCGAAAAGACTGGCGAGCCTATGAGCGCTTCATGGCCGTCCCCGTGGAGTACGGGCGTTATCTGTTTCGTCGAGGGCTTGCGCGCCGCAGGGAGAGCGGACGGCCCGACCCCGAGTGGGACGGAGTTCATCCCGACGAGGTGGCGGCGGGCCCCGATTTCCCGCGGCCGCTGGTTTTCTTGGTTGCCCCGGAGCGGGTCGCCGACGCAAGAGAGCACCTGGACGACTACCTTCGAAGAAGCGGGGGCCTGATGAATGGTCTGCTGCACCCTTGGGTCCCCATCAAAGCCATCGAGCCGGAATGGGAGTTGGCACGAACAGTCCTGGAGGGGAAGTTGGAAGTCAGCTTCGGCGGGGGTTGGCTGAGCCAGTTTACCGAGCGGGCGGTATCCCGCTTATACAACGAGGCCGCGTCGCGGGCTCTCTATGCGGAACGGTTTTACGAGCTGGCGTACCGGCTGTGGGCGGAAGGTTGGGATCGGGCCGCGGCCTGTGCGGTGGCGGTGGGGTTGGGGCTGGAGGATCCGACCCGGCCGGTCCGGGGGATAACCATCCTGGAAAACCTGGCAGCCACGGCGTTGGTGATGCGCTACGTGTCGTACCGTCAGCAGCGGGGAGACGGCTTTGACCTTGTCCTGACGGATTTGGAGCAAGAGGTGCCTCGGCTTGAAGACGAAGAAGAGAGCCAGGAGCCTCAAGAAGGCTCTACCAACCCCTCCGCCCCTCTCCTGGCCCCGGGACCGGAAGAGCTCGGCCAAGTAGCAGCACAACTCGGGTTGCGACGCTTGAACTGGGAGCGCGCCATGCCAGCCTGGCAGGAGACCCGACACCATCTTCTGGCGCCGAAGGGAGCCGGCACTCCCTCTTCAGCCCCGGCCTCTCGCGGCGGGCCAGCCGACGAGACGGACGATCCGGAAGAGCCAAGGTCATCTGGGGCCCCGCTGAGCGCCGGATGGGAGCGCCGGGGTCGGCTGATCGTTCCCAGACAGGGTAGCCGGTGATAGCTGGGACTGGCGAGCGGTGTCCGGCGGTTGCGGGGCGCCACGGATCTGCCGCGCGAGGGTATTCGACCCTGTGATACACTTGGCTACGGGCGCGGCGCATCCCTATTGACCGGCTGGGCGTGATAAGGTAAAATCTTCCTCGCCCTCGCCAGTTCGTGCCTTGGGCAGTCACCAGCCGTGCCTGTCGTGCCCGGGGAAGGTCGTGTGGGTGCTTAGCAGTAGTTCTGTGTGATAAATGACGAAAAGCGACTTGTTGTCGCCTCCGAGGGGAGGAGAGGAGGCGCCCTGTGTTTTCGGTGCAGGATTTTCACGACTTGATTCGGATCCTTGAAGAGCATCCCGAGTGGCGCAGCGAGTTGCGCAGACTGGTGCTCACCGACGAACTACTGCAGCTACCACGGGCAGTTAAGGAGCTGTCGGACGAGGTTCGCCAGTTGACTCGCGCCCAGCTCGCCACGGAGGAGCGATTCCAGGTTCTAGCAGAGGCCCTGCGACAGACCCAGGCTCGCGTCGAGGAGCTGGCCCAGGCCCAGCGGCGCACGGAGGAGCGGGTGGAGCAACTCGCCGAGGCGCAGCGGCGCACGGAGGAGCGACTGGAGGTTCTGGCTGCGCGGGTCGAGCAACTGGCGGAGGCGCAGCGGCGCACGGAGGAGCGACTGGAGGTTCTGGCTGCGCAGGTGGAGCAACTCGCCGAGGCGCAGCGGAGCACGGACGAGCGTCTGGAGGCTTTGGCGGGGGACGTGCAACGCCTTGCGCAAGCACAGGCCGAGGCGGAGCGCCGCATGAGCGCGTTCGCGGATTCCGTCGGGGAGCGCTTACGATCCATCGAGGAGCGGCTGCAGTCGGTCGAGAGGGACCTGGGCGAGTTGAAAGGCGTTCAACTGCAGCGGGCATACGTGGAGCAGGCCGCAGGTTACTTCGGCGCGATCCTGGAGAACCTGCGCGTCGTCAACCGGGACCAGCTTGGCAAAATGTTGGATCAGGCTGTCCGAGACGGCCGCCTGAGTTTTCAGGAACGCCAGGAGGTCATGTGGAGTGACCTGGTTGCCCGCGGGCGGCTGCGTACCACCGGCGCGGAAGCTTACCTGCTGGTGGAGGTCTCCTGGGGCATAGGGGTCAACGACGTGGGGCGCGCGGCAGCCCGGGCTTCCGCTCTCGGAAAGCTGGTTCCGGCCGTGGTGGCCGCTGTCGCGGGCAAGTCCATCACCCACGAGGCTGCGGAGATGGCCCGCCGGTTAAACGTGGTCCGGGTTACCAACGGGCGGGTGGAGGGCTTCGGCGAAGAGGTCTATATCGGCTCTCCCTGACGCTGGCAACGGTTCGGGCGGCAGATTGTCCCACGTGTCAGCTCGCGCCGAACCACCTCCCTCGATGGCACGGCTCTAGTAAGATGGGGCCGGGCAGCGGGTTTCCCCCTTTGCCTCCAACCGGGGGAGCCGCGCCCGCTGCAAAGAGGGTGGGATTCGTGGCAGCAAAAACGGTAGGCGTACTCACGGGCGGAGGGGACGTCCCGGGGCTCAACCCATGCATCAAGGCCGTGGTGCTGGGAGCGCTGGACGCCGGATACCGGGTGCTGGGCATCCGCCGTGGCTGGGCCGGCCTCCTGTATTACAACCTGGAGGAACCCGCCAACCAGTCCCTGTATGTACGGGAGCTGGATCGCAACGCGGTCCGAACGGTGGACCGCACCGGTGGGACCTTCTTGCATACCTCCCGCACCAACCCCCAGAAGGTGGACGCCAGATCGGCCCCGGAGTTCCTGAAAGGCTCGTCGTGGGGCACACCGGTGGATGAACGGGGCACCCGGGACTATACCGACTATGTCCTCAAAGTACTTGAGCGGCTGGGCGTGGACGTGCTGGTCACCATCGGCGGGGACGACACGCTGAGCTACTCGGTGCGGCTGCACCGGGAAGGGGTTCCGGTGGTAGCTATTCCCAAGACGATGGACAACGACGTGTTCGGCACCGACTACTGCATCGGCTTTTCGACGGCTGTCACTCGCAGCGTGGAATTCATCACCAACATGCGAACCTCCGTCGGCTCCCACGAGCGCATCGGCGTCGTGGAGTTGTTCGGGAGAAACTCGGGGGAGACCAGCCTCATCACCGCGTACCTCGCGTACGTGGACCGGGCCATCATCTCGGAGGTGCCGTTCAACATCCAGCGGCTGTGCGAGTTCTTGCTGGAAGACAAGCGCAACAATCCTTCCAACTACGCCATCATGACCATCTCCGAAGGGGCCGTGATGGAAGGCGGCGAGGTCATCGAGTGGGGTGAGGCGGACCCGTACGGCCACCGCAAGCTGGGCGGCATCGGGCTGGTGACGGCCGAGGCCATCCGGCGGCTCACCGGGCAGCACATCATGTATCAACAGCTGGCCTACCTGATGCGCTCCGGGCCGCCCGACTCGCTGGATCGGATGGTGGCCATGTCGTTTGGCAACCTGGCGGTACAGCTCATCTTGCGGGGTGAGACCGGCAAGATGGTGGCGCTGCAAGGCGGCCGGTATACTACGGTACCGCTGGAGGAGACCGTGAAGGGCAAGAAGCGGGTGGACGTCGAGAAGCTCTACGATGCCGAGCGCTATCGCCCGCGAATCCGGGACGTACTGGGCCTTCCCATGTTCCTCTACTGATACGGGGTGGGCTGTCCCACCGCGGGAGCCGAAGAGGTAGAAAGACGGGGGCCGACTCAAGTGCGCATCGAGTTTTTGTTTTGGGAAGAATGCCCATCTCACGAGGAGGCTCTCCGTCGCTTGCGTGAGGTCCTCTCCGAGGAAGGGGTCGCAGATCCCGTACGGGTCATCCGCGTCTCTTCGGAGCAAGAGGCGCGACGGTTGTCGTTCCCCGGTTCTCCCACCATCCGCCTGGACGGAGTCGACATCCAGCCCGAGCTGGTGGGGAAACTGCCCATCGGGCTCACTTGCCGGGCCTACCGGGTGGGAGAGCGGATCTCGCCCCTTCCGACTAAGGGCATGATCCGATCGGCCGTGCGCCGGGCGAAAGGCGCGACCGAAAGCCGAGAGTGAGTCCGGGCTGCCCGCCTTTGAACAGCTCCACCAGGATGTCCGCGCGGTCACGGCAGGTTGCCGGTAGGGCCGGACCCGGCAAGGTTGTTGGGCTCGCCATCGACCGGCGGGTGTGCTACGATGAGACCAGTCTCAGGATGGCAGCCGGCGCCGGGGGGTTGTCTTCGATGGATCGGGAGGAGCTGCGTCGGCTTGTGGCCGGCGAACTTCGGCTCCAGACGCTGGCGCAGCGCCTGTACCGCGATAGGCGGTTGCGGGATGTCCTGTTTGACCTTCAGTCTTACGCAGGGCCGGACGGCGGCACCATCCCGGAGGGGAGCGACGCGCCGGGTCAGGGTACGTGGGGCGCGTGGTTCGAGGAGTGGAGGGGGCGCCTCAAGGATGCGGCCAAGGTGGCCGTTCTCGTCCCGGCGGGGATGCTGGGGATGTCCCGCTTCTCGGGGTTCCCGGATCTGGACATCAGGGTGCTTGGGATCGGGGCGCACCGCTACTTTCTGTTCCACAGCGCGATCAGCCTGTGGGCCTTCAAGTGGCTCTATGACCGGTACTGCGAGACCTCCTTGAGCGGGCAGGGCCTGGCTGCTCGCACGGTTCGCAAGGCGGCCGGCGTGGCGCTGGCGGGGGCCGCCGTCGGCGTTGGCGTGCATCTGCTGACGGACAGCTTCGACCCCAAGGCGATCATCTTTCCATTCTTCGGTTCCCTGGTCGACGGGACGCTGGTGGACGATAGGGTGTGGCTTCTGGCCAACTCGGTCTGGGCGTTCAAGATCGCTCGAGACCTTCTGGTGGTGGCCCTGGGTCCTGACCTGGATCGGGCGGCGGCCTGGGTACGCAGTACTTTCGTGGACCCGTTGTTCGCTCCGCGCGCTCCCGGCAGAGTCGCGCCGGCGCCAGGAGGGCAGACGTGATCCTGGAGAAGTTGACAAAACAGCCTGACGAAGTCCTGGCTCGCTGGCTTGCGTGGTTTCGCGTGGCATCGACCCCCCAGATGTTGGGGGTGCTGGTGACGGGTTCGGCCCGCGAAGCGCAGCGCCTGTTGGAACGGGTTGTGCGGTGGGCCGCCCGCTCCGTGGGGGCCGACACGGCGGGTCGGGCGGAGGGATGGCTACGGCATCTGGACTGGTCCGAGGTGCGGCTGTCGCATCTTCTTGAGTCAAAGCTGCGAGAAACCCGCGCTCTCCCTCGGGCCGAACTCTTGAAGCGGCTTCAGCAGGAACTCGCCTTGACGGTGGGAATGACCGAGGTCAGCGCACTGGATGATCCCGAGCTGAACCGCAGGGCGATCGTGGCGGCCGCAGAGCATGTGGGTGTGGACCCCAAGGGTCGTAGCCTGGAGGCTCTGCTGGAAGCTATCACGCAGCGAACCGTGGAGCACATGGTGGCGCAGGCCAGGCAACAGCTGCAGCGCGCCAGTCCTCAGGAAATCGCACGGGTCGAACGGGCAGTGGAGGATCAAATTGCCCGGATGTCCCGGGCGGAGCGGGAGGCGTTGCTGGCCGCCCTTCAGCTGGAGACGCTGAGCGGCCAGCGGGTGGTGGAGGCGCTGCGCCGGGGGAGTGCCATGGGGGCGGGGGCCCTGGCGATAAACGCCGCCGGGTTTTCCGCTTACATGGCGCTCAGTTCGCTGCTGCACGGGCTGTTTACGGGCCTCCTGGGAGTCACCCTGCCCTTCGGGGTATACATGGGGGCATCCACGCTGCTGGCCTTCTTCACGGGCCCGATCGGTATCGCTCTCTTATTGGGCGGCCTTCTGGGTCGGTCGGCTCACGTGGGCGCATGGGGCCTTCGCCGACAGCTTCTGGCCGGCCTCTTGACGGGACTGGCCCTGGCTGAGCCCATGTGACGACGCGTACGGGGGGATGCTTCGATGCCCGTGCGGCCCCGCTTCACAGTCCTCACGACGGTGGGTGTGAGCCTCAAGAACAATCTGGATGGGATAACCAAGCACTTCCAGAACCCGTGCCGGGAGCCCGCCGTACCCGGGGGCAGCGCTGGGGTAGACGAACACTTGCTCCGGGAGCTCATGGCCGCGTACCAGAACACTGCAACTCTGGCTGGATCACAATGACCTTTTCTCCGCACTGGGCCGGGGCGCGGAAGTGGCTCCCTGGGAGATGTTTCGGGATGGTTGGGACGAGCGTCTGGAAACCCTGGTTGATCGTGAGACCGTGGATGGCTTGGAGTATGTTGCCCTCAACGCCACCGGCCAGATCTTCCATGAGGCGTTGCGGGACGAGTTCAGCAGGCGGGCGGCGGCCCAGCTGCCTCCTCCGGCGGCGCGCAAAGGTCGGGCCGTGCTTGGCGACGAGGGGTTCGAGCAGGCAGCGACACCCATTCGAACATACATGGAGACCATCATCCGTGACGTTCCCTACGTTCACTCCTGCCGAACGATCTACTGGAACCCGGACCGTCCGGAGAGAAGCCGATTCGCATACTCCCAGGATCAGATCCTGGGAATCTACTCGAACGGGAGCTGGTGCGTGAAGTTCCTGGTGCTCACGACGGCTGAGTCGCCAGAACAGCGTCGCGCCGCGGTGGCCCACCTCAATGAGTGGCTTGCTGCAAGGGGCGGCGCTGCGTAAAGTGGGCCGCCCCGGCCGGAAGACGAGCGTGACGGGAAAAGTGGAGCGGGGGTTTTCCCCCGCTCCAGGTTATCGCCGCAGCCGCCGCAGTAGGTCTCCAGGCTGCGCGGGTCGGGCCCGCTTGACGTAGAGGCTGAGTCCAACGACCGGAAGGATGGCGATGGGCATGGGTGCGCGCAGCAGCACCTCCGTTGGAATCGAGACGTATTCGGCTCCGTCCGACGCAAGCTGGCGCCGGTTGCCCTTCGCGACCCACTTTTCCACGAAATCCTTTAGCGCGGGGGTGGCTGCGAGCACGAGACGATCTCGGTTGACCTGCGCGTACGCGACCAGCTCGGCGGCGCTGAACAGGAGGCGGCCGGGAGCGGACTTTCGGGAGTACTCGAGGACGAGATGGTCTCCTGAAAACCGGGCCGTCTCCATCACCGTTACATGGTTCCCGTCACCCCGTAAAAACACAGTATCGACTCCCATATCATTGCCGGCACCCTCAGGAAACCCAGGAAACCAATGCACGCCGCCGACAACTTCAAGAGCTGCATACGCACCGACGTGATTAGCCAAAACATACTTCACGGGCTGCCACCGGAAGACCACCCGACGCAGCGTATCCGGGTCTACGCTTTCCCTCACGCATCGCCCACCCTTCGTAAGCTCGTCGCGCAACCGGCCTCCGGCTGCGCTGGCGTTGCGAGGAGCCGAACGCGGGGTTCATTATAGGTCCCTCCCCCGCTTACGCGCAATACCTCCGACGCTTCGGCAACCTGGCTGGACCGAGGCGGCTTTGGCAAGGTTGTCATCCTTGTGGGGCGCCCCCTTCCCTGGCACCATGAAGGCAGAAGTCGGGAAGGCGGCGTGCAACTTTGACGAAACCGGCGGTCTGCCCTGCGTGTGCCGAAGAGATCCCTCACGATTCAGTGGTCTGCCCCTACTGCGAAACCCGTCTCAGCTCGCGGCTCAGCATTCAAACGCTCAACGACACCGGGCACCCGATCCGGGGTCGGTCACTGGCGCCGGCTGCTGGAATCGTGCCGCCACCCGGTTCGACGGCCGCAGAGCGTAGCGAAGCGGCCGCGGACCCTGGCGCCGTGCCCGGGTGGGTAGTGGCGGGGTTGGTTTTGGTGGCGATTGTGCTGTGGCCCGTAGGGCTGGCGGTCGGGGCGGGCCTGGCGCTGTCTCGCCATCCCCAACAAAAGAAGGTTGGCAAGCTTACGCTTACGGTCTCGCTGGTGATCGCCCTGCTGGGGTTTATAGGGGCCTGCTCGGCTTTCTTACTGGAGGCACCGCTCTACTATTGAGTCGGCCGGCGCCACGTCAGGCCGAGCACCGGGCCCGGGGCAAGAGACCTCCTGCAGGCGACGGGCAGAGCCAGGTTTTGCGCAGGGCAGGTTTGTCGGAGGAGGCCTCGGGGTGACGTCCAGCCGGTTCCACCGCGCCTGTCCCTACTGCCGTACCGGTATCAAGCCGGGAAGCCCGGTGCGGGTTTGCCTGCGCTGCGGGGCCGTCCTGCACGCGGAATGTTGGGAAGACAACGGCCGCTGCCCTACTTTCGGCTGCCCGGGAGAGATGGCCCAGGCCCCCGACACGGGTTCCCTTCCGCCGGCTGCGGCGCGAGTCGACCTCTCCGAACTGCCGGAGTTACCCTCGGCGACGGATACGGCGAATGCCACGACGCGTTTGTGCCCCCAGTGTGGGATGCGGATTCGGGCTGCTGCCGTCAAGTGTCGCTACTGCCGGGCGGAAGTGGGATCGGTGCAGGGGGCCGCCAGAGCGCGCCGGCGGGGGTTCTGCTGGTGGGGCTTCCTGTTCGGGGGCCTATGGTACCTGGCCAGGGGGATGTGGCGAAAAGGTCTGGTGCTGATTGCCCTCGCCTACGCAACCATTGGGATCGTGCCCGCGTTCGTGGCCGGCTTCTGCGGATACGACGACCTGGCGCGCCATGAAGCGGGGGAGGTCTTCTGGTGGTGACCCGCCCCGCGTCGCGAAATGGGCAGCCCTGCCTGGCGCGCGAAGGGAATGGCTCAGATCCTGTCGAACCCATAAGCGGCTCAACCTCAAGCGCAGCGGTGCCGGTTGATGGGCGAACCTCAGCTGTTCGGGTGTGAGGGGTGCGGCAGGCCGAGGCAAGGGGGGCGAAAAGAGCGATGCAGCGCCTGCAATCGGTGGAGGTGCAGTGTGTGACGGTGACCCCTACGTTCATATCCGGCGCCGAACAGGGCCAACCGGAGATTCGGGCCAGCGCCATTCGAGGGGCGCTACGCTACTGGCTGAGGGCGGCTCTGGGCGGCCTGGTGGGGGCCGATGTGCGGGCGGTTCGACGCGAGGAGGCTCGGGTTTTCGGAGCGGCCAGCGAACATGGAGAAGGCGCCGAGGGCGACCGGGCCCTGCAGGGGGTGTCGGCGGTCTCGGTGGTCATGCCGCCTGTACGCCCTCCCTCTAAGCCCTACGAAAAGGCACGCGCCGTCTCGGTGTCCAAGGGAGGTCGCACGCTCCTTCAACCTACGGGCCGCGACTACCTTTACTGGTCGATGATCGGGATCGGGGGGGCCGCCCGCCCTTATGTGATGCCGGGCAGCAGGTTTCAGTTCACCATGCGCGAGTATCCGGGGCGCGCAGACGGAGCCGCCCTGGCCGCAGCCATGGGAGCTTTGTGGCTTCTCACCCGCCTTGGGGGAATCGGTTCTCGCTCACGAAGAGCTGCCGGCAATATCGCCGTGACGGCCCCGGATGTGTGGGAAGAGCTCCGCTTTGGGTCTCGGGCCGCAGATGTGGCGGCTGCCGCCCAGGAGCTGGCCTCAGGGATCGAGACGCTGCGCCGGTCGCTGGCCGGGCGCCTGGGTCTTCCTGGAAAAGGTCCCGTCGGCCGGCCCTCCTTCGACGTCCTCGCCCCCGGCGCTTGTCGGATTTGGGTCCTTGGGCTATGGCCCACGTGGGATGCGGCGGTGGAGACGATGGGTGCTGCGCTGCGCGACTTTCGAACCTACCGCGAGCCCGACCACGCCAACGTGCGACGCTGGGCACAGGGGGACCGGATTGCGACGGTGGAGCGGGCGGCGTTCGGTCTCCCTCTGCTCTTTCATTACAGAGACCGCACCAAGGCGTCGGTGGAAGGCCGTTACGGAAGGCCGGAGGTTGTGGCCCACCGCCGGGCTTCGCCCCTGTGGCTTTCGGTTTGGAAGCTGCAGACGGGCTACGCGGGGATCGCCACCCTTTTCGAGTCGAGCTTTCTCCCGGAAGGGGCCGTGCTGGTGAACGGGTTGCGCCCTGCGAACCCCACCTCGGTACCCTCCGGGTACGGTCTCGTGGAGAGCTTCATCGAGGAGAAATTCCCGAACCGAAAGGAGGTTCGCCTTGTCTGAAGCGCTGGTGACTTTCTCGTTGGGGCCGGTTCAGTCGTTCATCGCCGAGGCGCGGCGCACGCAGGACCTGTGGGCGGGCAGCGCTCTCTTGTCTCGGCTCACCGAGGCGGCCATAAAGGGGTTTGAGGAGGAGGGCGGCACGGTCATCTACCCGCAGCGGTCGCCCTCGGGGGGCATGCAGGGGACGGAAAGCCTGCCCAACAAGGTGGTGGGTCGGATCCCCACAGACCGGCTGGCGAAGGCGATGGCCGCCGCCGAGCGCGGCGCCAAGGCTTGCATGGAGGAGATCGCGAGAAAGGCCCTGGACGCTTTACGAGACTACGGCGTCCGTGAGTTTGACGAGGCGTGGATGACCACCTGGCGGCGGCAGATAGGGACGCACCTGGAGTTCTTCTGGGCGGCTGCGGAGATGGAGACGGGCCATGGCGTGGAGACGGAGCGCAAGTACGCGGCGGTCTTTGAACGGCTCGGCGCTCTCTTCGAGGCCGCCAAGCGGACCCGGGCGTTTGAGGCCGCCGAGGAACCGGGGCCGAAGGACTCTCTGAGCGGCCGGCGCAGCGCGCTGACCACAAGCGGACGCGACGCCGTGGAGGTCTGGCGGGAGTTGGCCCAGAGAATTGGGCCGCCGTGGCTTGCGCCGGACGGGCGGGACCGGCTGGACGCCCTGGGGGTCATCAAGCGTTTCGGCTTTGGCCGCATTAGCTTCCCGTCCACGAGCACGGTCGCTTCCCGCCCGTTTCTGGAGCTGGCCCGAAACAGCGCTGGCAGGGAGCTGGCACGGTATCGGGAGAAGCTTCAGGCCATACCCTTCTTCCGCCCGATCAGCGGCGATTGGGCCTGGCCCTTCGACGGCGATCTGTTGTACGAAGAGACCCTGGCCGACGCCCGGCTCCGTTCGGACTACAACATCTCCGCAGATCAGCTGGAGCGCTACCGCGAGCTGCTGGACGAAGCCCGGCAGGCGTTGAAGGATCTGTACGACCACCTCAAGACCCGACCGTCGAACTATTACGCGATCCTGGTCATGGACGGCGACTCCATGGGCGAGCACGTGGCGCGCTGCAGAAGCCAGGAGGAGCACCAGCAATTGAGCCTTCTCCTCGCCCACTTCGCCGCCGGTGTGCCGAAGCTCGTGGATCGGTTTTTGGGAGCCCTGGTGTACGCGGGTGGAGACGACGTGCTGGCGCTTTTGCCGGCAGAGAACGCTATACAGGCAGGGCTCGAGCTGGCTCGGGCCTATAAGGAGCAACTTCGAACCCTATGTCAACCGCATCCCGGCAGGCGGCCGCACCCCTTGCCGTTTACCTGCAGCGCGGGCATCGCCTTTTCCCATCACACGGCTCCGCTGAGCGTGGCGCTTCGGGAAGCCCGCCGAGCGGAGGCCCGGGCGAAGCGACTCAAGAGCCGGACGGATGCGACAGGCAAGGACGCTTTGGGGGTGGCCGTGCTCAAGCGTTCGGGAGAGGCGGTGGAGGCGGTCGCCCGATGGGATGACGTGGAGCGCTACGTCGTGCCCATGCAGGATTGGTTCAACCAGGGGAAAGTCTCCCTGCAGCTGGCGTCCGATGCAGCCTTTTTGGCGGAGAGGCTGGGGTTGACCGGCCCTTCCGAGCGTTCACCGGAGGCGTCCAAGCGCGAGAGCATGCTCGATCCGACCCATCTGTTCACGGTGGAGTTGCGACGGCTGGCCCGCCGGCACGCCGCTCCTTCCGGTGAGGGTGCGGGGGAGCGCGATGAGCTACTGGCAGAGATGGAGTCGTGGGCGCCGAGCCTGCCCCATGGCGGGCAGGACCTGGCTTGCTGGATCGGGGTGGCGGCGTTCGTTCGCCGCCAGGCGTTGCTGTGATGGAACCTCGGAGCCTGGGTTCGCTCAGCCGGGGAGGGCGTGGGATGAATCTCTTCATCGAGCCGGTGGATGTCTGGCTGTTTCGAGACGGGCGGCCTTTCAGCGCGGGGCTCTACCACCGCGCCGAAAGCCTGTTTCCGCCCTTCCCCACCGTGGTGCAGGGGGCGGTTCGTTCCAAACACCTGGCCGTGCTGGGGGTGGATGTGACGGACCCGGAAGCGGTGCGCCGGGAGGTGGGCACGAGCCGGGAGTTCCCAACGGGTTTTCGGGTCCGAGGCCCTTTTGTTGGGCGCAGGACAGATCACGAGGTAGAACTGTTCTTCCCGCAACCGGCGGATTCCGTCATAGAGCCCAAGCCGGCAATCAGGCCCGCCGATTCGGGGGAACCACCGCGCGTCGTGCTCCGGGCGCTTGCGCCCCGGGAGCCCCGAGCAGGGGAGTGGAGCAGCATTCCCTCCCACGTTCCCATGTGGCTGGTGCCCGACGGAGAACCGGCCAAACAGGAGCAGGAGCTGTGGCTTTCGGGGAAGGAGCTGGCGCGTTACCTGCAGCAGGGAACGGCTGAGGCAGTGCAGGCCAAATCCCTTTTCGTACGGGAAAGCCGCGTCGGGATCGCGTTGTCCCCCCGCACCCGCACCGTGGAGGAGGGCAGGCTATACGAGGCGGAGTTCGTGCGACCGGCAGAGGGCGTGGGGCTGTACGTGGAGGTGGACGGGTTGGAGGGATGGCCGCAGCGCGGCGTGATGGCCGTCGGCGGCGAATCCCGCGCGGCGGCATTTCAGATGGTCCACAAGATTGCGTGGGAGCCTGCTCCAGACCCCCTTCCGGGGCGCTTCAAGGTGTACTTCGCCACGCCAACCTACTTCGAGAGGGGTTGGCTCCCCCGGTCCTGGGACGCGTTTTTCGAAGGGGAGGTGAGGATGGTGGCGGCCGCGCTGGCCCGTTTCGTGGTCTGCGGCGGCTTTGAGCTGGCGGCTCCAAGCGGCATGATGGGCAGCGGGGCGGGCGTGCGAGCGGGACGGGAGCGGGCGGCCCGCCGGTACGTGCCCGCAGGGAGCGTCTACTTTTTCGAGGCGGCACCCGAGGCCCGGCTGCGGCCCGATCTGGTAAATGGCGCCGTGACCGACGACGGGGCGGAAATCGGATTCGGTCAGATCCTCATCGGGAGGTGGTAGCGTGTTTGAAGCGGGAGCCTTGTTGTTCTTGTTCGCCGATTCCCCCATCCACGCGGGCTCCGGGCGCGCCCTGGGAGGTGTGGACCTTCCGCTGCAGCGGGAGCGCCGTACCGACTATCCCATCATCCAGGGTAGCGGGATCAAGGGGATGCTGCGGGCCGCCATTGGCTCGGCCAGGGGCGGGGATGCCAGGTGGATGGAGGAGGTTTTCGGCCCGCCGACGGAACGGGCCAGCGAGCACGCCGGAGCCGTGGCCGTGGGTGACGCGAGACTGCTTTTGTTGCCGCTGCGTTCTCTGGTGGGAGTGTACGGGTGGGTGACGAGCCCCGACGTGCTGGCCCGGTTCATTCGAGACTGCCGCATCGTGGGGGTCGAGCCTCCCGGGCCCGTGCCTTCCGTAAAGGGCGAGGCAGAGGCGCTTGTGACGAGCGATGCCCTGGTGGCGGGGGGCCCCGGAAAAGGTGTCATCGTGCTGGAAGAGTTCACCTTCACCGCCCGGATCGATCCAGCCGCATCCCAGGTCGCACAGTGGCTGGCCGAGAATGCGCTTCCGGATGGCCCCGAGTATGAATACTGGAGAGAGGGCGTTCGAAGACGGCTGGCCGTTTTGCACGAGAACGCCTTTCGGGATTTTGCCAGGCTGTCCACCGAGGTCGTGACGCGCATCCGGCTTGACCCGTCTACCAAGACGGTGGAGGAAGGGGCGTTGTGGACCGAAGAGTATCTCCCGGCGGATACTCTGCTGTACGCGCCGGTCTTTGCCTCCATGAGTCGGGTGCCTCGAACCGACCGAAGCCAGGGTTCGCAGGGCGCCCGCCCGCCTCGGTCTGGCCGCCAGATCCTCGAAGAACTGACCTCGGCTGCCCTTCACCGGGTGCAGGTGGGTGGCAACGAGACCATCGGGCGCGGGCTTGCCGCCATTCGGTTCCGAATGGGGGGTAAGGGATGAGCGACGGGCAACCGCTCCGGACGGCGGAACAGGAGAGGGCAGCCTTCGCGCTTCAACTGGTGCAGTCTGTTCCGGATGAGGCGCGCAGAGAGTTCAAGCCCCTGGCCCAAAGCGCACCGGCAGATATTCAGGCCAACGGTCTGGCCCAGACCTTGGCCTTCTGGAAGGCCAAGAACAAGCCGCACCATCAAAAGCTTTACGGTGGCGTAAGCCAATGGGTGGGCAGGCAGATGGGCCTGGGCGAGCGAGTGGACTTGCTGGAGTGGATCACCCGACAGGCCTCCAGCGTGGAGTACCGCAGGGCGACGGCGCACGCGCTGGCGGTGCTCCTCTGGATCAAGCGCTTCGCGGAGGCGGAGATCCGGGACCAGGGCTCCCGGCCGAAGGAGGCGCACCCATGAAGGGGCGCGAGCCGAGCCGGCAGCAACCGCCGGGCAAAGGGGGGCAGCCCAGGGTTGGCGGCAGGCCGCCGGGGCCGGGTGGCTTTCCTCCCGGGAGGGGCAGCCCGCCCCCTGGGGGTGGGGGCGGCCAGGTGATCGGGGAGAGACTCCCTCCCGTGCCGGCGGACACGGCGGGGGTGCTGAGTACGTTCAACTGGAAGGATTGCCGCAACCCCGGGCTTCTGTTCGAGCGATTTGCTCCGGACCTGTCCAGGGCGGGTGCGCAGGAGGCGAAAGAGAAGAAGGCGGGACTGGAGACGGTCAGGCGGTGCGGCCAGGAGCGAGAGCTGCTGCAGGCGCTCCTGGCCCGGCGCGCGGCGCTGGAGAAAGAGCATCTGGTCATCTCCTTCACAGCCACGACCCGAAGCCGGCTGGTCGTGGGGTTGGGGCGCAAGGGCACGTATGAGGTCGGACTGACCTTTCATCGCATTTACGGCGTGCCTTATATCCCGGGAAGCGCTCTCAAGGGCATCGCCCGCTCTTATGCGTCGTTGGTCCTGGAAAAGGCCGAGAATGACCCGGAACTGCAGGAGGTGTTTGGGGTCGCCATCGAGCTCCAGGGTGATGGAGAACCACGCCGGGTGGACCGCGCCGGGGAGGTGGTCTTCTGGGACGCCTTTCCCGAGAAGCCCGTCGAGCTGGACCTGGATGTGATGAATCCGCACTATCCGGAGTACTACGGCGATACCTCCGGGCGTACGCCTCCGTCGAACTGGCAGGACCCTGTGCCGGTTTACTTCCTGACTGTTGCGCCGGGCACCCCGTTTCGGGTCACGCTTTCCACGCGGAGGCCCGGGACTCAAGGCCAGCAATGGCTGGGGCTGGCCAGCCAGTGGTTGCGGGAAGGGCTCAGCCGGTTGGGTGCGGGCGCCAAGACGTCCAGCGGCTACGGCTACTTTCTGGTGTGAACGACGGGGGCATTCCGCCACCATGCAGGAGAACCGAGACAGCCGGGTGCGCTTTCCGGGACGGCGGCGCTTCTCCCCATCCCAATGGCTTCCCAGCGAGCCGGGCAGGGTCCACCTGGTGGTTGCCGGCTACGGGGCCCGGTTGGGCAAGCGCCGAGAGCGTCTCGTGGTTCGGGAGGGCGATCGGGTCACCGCGGACATCCCGTTCGCGGACATCGAGCAGGTGACCATCGCCGGTAAGGGCGCCACCATCTCGTCGGACGCCGTCTACTTCTGCACGGAGCACGGAATTCCCATCACCTTCCTCACCTCCACGGGCCGCCCTTTCGCCCGGGTCTCCTCGCCGGCGCTGCACGCCTCGGTCGTGACCCGCAGGGCGCAGATGGCCGCCCTTGAAACGCCGAGGGGAACCGAGGTGGTGCTGGCCTTTGTGGCCGGCAAGCTTCGCAAC
>CAYQLT010000008.1:77831-81934 GCA_964418425.1 uncultured Clostridia bacterium | reverse complement strand
TCGTGTCCGGCCGGCGTCACTGCGGCAACACCACCACCTTGTCGCTGGCCAGGCGCACCATCACCTCCTGCCCTGCCGCCACCGGCGAGTGGGTGGGGAAGCGGGCACGCAGGATGGTGGAACCAAACTGGAGCCGGCATTCCAGGGCGTTTCCAACGTAGGCGGTTTGAAGCACGCGAACACGAAACAGGTTGGAACTCGAAGCGTCTTTACGGCCGGTTTCGCCCGTTGGCGGGCTTGGTTCGCCGTTGACACGTTCCACGTGCTCGGGACGGACCACCACCGTCACCTTCTGCCCCGCCGGCCCCGGTGCACCTCCAACGACGATGGTGAAGCCGTCTTGCGTTCGTACCCGACAACCGGAGCCGTCCGGAAGCTGTTCGGCGATCACCCCCTCGAGAAACGACGCCGTCCCCACGAACCCGGCCACAAACCGGTCGGCGGGGCGGCTGTAGATCTCCTGAGGCGTCCCCACCTGCACGAGGCTTCCGTCCCGCAGCAGCGCGATGCGGTCGGACAGCACCAGCGCTTCCGCCTGGTCGTGGGTCACGTAGATGGTGGTGATACCCAGCCGCCGCTGCAGCTCCCGCAGCTCGAAGCGCATCTCCTCGCGCAGCAACGCGTCCAGGTTGCTCAAGGGCTCGTCGAGGAGCAGCACCGACGGTTCGATGGCCAACGCCCGGGCGAGCGCCACCCGCTGCTGCTGGCCGCCGCTCAGCTGCCTGGGGTAGCGGTCTTCCAGACCAGAGAGGCGCACGAGTTCAAGGGAGCGCCGAACCCGCCGCGCGATCTCTCCGGGCGGCAGCCGGCGCAGGCGCAATCCGAAGGCCACATTCTCCCGGACCGTCATGTGCGGCCAGAGCGCGTAGTTTTGAAATACAAGCCCCATGCCCCGCCTCTCGGGCGGAAGTGGCAGCACGGAGCGTCCGTCGATGCGCACATCCCCCTCGTCGGGCTGCACGAAGCCGGCCACGCATCGCAGCGTGGTGGTCTTGCCGCACCCGCTGGGCCCCAGCAGGGTCACGAATTCCCCCTCCCGCACCTCCAGGCTGACCTGGCGCACGGCGAAGACCGCCCCGTAGCGCTTGGTGAGCTGCGAGAGCGTCAGCGTCGGCACGTTCGCGCCACCTCCACTTGTACCTGCCGGTCGCTCCCCGCTGCCCGACCCCGGGGCCCGGACACGTGTTCGGGAGCCGGCGCAGGGCCAATCATCCGCCCATCGCCCCCAGGTGCTCGGCCTTGAGCACCCGTTCGATGAGCACCATGAACAGCACGCTGGGCACCAGCAGCACCAGGGCCAGCACCGAGGCAAACTGGAGGTTGTAGCCGCTGGAGGAGTACAGCAGCATGGGCAGCGTGGTCACAAAGGGCAGCCCGATGAAGAAGGTTCCCGTGAACTCGTCCAGCGAGGTCAGGAAGACGAAGACGGCCGATGCGGCCAGACCGGGTGCGGCGAGGGGAAGGGTGATGCGGGCAAAGGTCCGAAGCGGCGAGGCTCCCACGCTGCGGGCCGCCTCTTCCAGTTCCGGCGGGATGGCCCGGAAGGTGGAGGTGGTGATCCAGACCGCATACACCGACGCCACCACGATGTGAACCAGCATGACCCCGCTCACCGTCCCGGCCAGGCCCGCCCGGGTGAATATCGCCAGCAGGTTGACGAAGACCGGCTGCTGCGGAAAGGCGTGGGGCATGAGGAAGAGCAGCAGGATGACGGGCTTGACGGGAAGCCGCAGGCGGGCCAGCGCGTAACCCGCCGGAATGCTGATGGCCATCACCACCGCCACCACCACAACGGCGATGCGCAGGCTCGTCCACAGCGAGCCGGTGATGCTGACCGCACCTATGGCCAGGCTCCGTTCCAGCCCCAACGCCTGCCGCCAATAGTCAAAACCCACCTCCTGGGGCAGCGCGTGGGGCCAGTACCACCGCCGGGCGACCGACCACAGTACCAGCCCCAGCATCGGGCCGATGATCCCCAGGCCGAGCACCACCAGCACGGCCAGTTCCAGGGCCTTGAGGGCGCGTCCCCTCCAGACGTACACCGCCGGCAGGCTTTGCGGGCTACTGATAGCCATACACGCTTCTCCTCAACGACTGGCGCAGGTAGTAAAGGGCGGCCACCACCGTGAGCACGTACATCATCACCCCCAGGGCGTTGGCGGTGCCGTAATCCCCGAAGTAGGTCACGCGGTGTGCGATGTCCACGGTCACCGTGGTGGGGGACTTGCCTCCGATGAGCATGTAAGGCAGCGTGAAGGTTCCCACCACCTGGGTGAAGACCAGCACGGCCGCCGTGGCGATGGAGGTGCGGCTCATGGGAACCAAGACGGCGCCCACCACCTCCCACGGCCGCGCCCCGACAGAGCGGGCCGCCTCGATGTAGGTGTCCTCCACCATGCGAAAGCCGCCCAGCACAATGAGGGTCATGAAGGGGGCAAGCTTCCAGACGAAGGAGATGATGAGCCCCTTCCAGTTGAAAAACTCCGGGGGCCTGTCAAGGTCGATGAGGCCCAGCTGCGCAAGCCCCACGTTCAAAAGCCCGTGCGGAGCCAGGAAGGTGGTCATCATCTGGCCCACGACCACAAAGGGGATGAAAATGGGCAACCGGTACAGCACGTTGACCGCTGCCGCCACCGGGCCGCTTCGCATGCGCAGGTAGGCCGCCAGGGCGATGCTGAGGGGCGTGGTAACCAGGGTACTGGCCAACGCGACGGCGGCGGAAAACAGAACGTCCCTGCGGTACAGCTCCCACGCCTTGCCCACGCTGGCAAGCCCCAGCTGCCCCGAAGGCTCCAAGAACGCTCGGTACACCGACAGGAGGAACGGCACCGCATACAGGCTCAAGACCACGGCGACGGCGGGGAGCACCAGCAGGAGGCCGGGGGCCGGGCTACCCCCGACCCCCCACGGCCTCGCCGGTGCGCCGGCCCGTTGGACGGCTACCGCCCGGTCACCCAACGCTCGTAAGCCTCCATCATCGCCTGGAAGTAGGGCGCCAGCGGGAAGGCCAGCCCGTAGCGGCTCAGGTCATCGGGTGTCACGTCCGCGAAGAGCCTGCGGTACGCCTCCGGGGATGTGTAAGGTTCCACGTAGCGAGGGTCGATGCCGGGGTACCAGTTGAAGCGCTCCACGATGATCCGGCCCTGCACCTCCGGGCTGGTGGCCATGGCCACGAACTCCCGGGCCAGCTCCGGATGGCGGGTGCCCTTGGGGATGACGAAGTACATGGGCTGTCCCGGCATCCCCGGCGCCGGGAGCACCAGGCGCACCTTCGGGTCCATCTTGCCTTCCAGCATGAACGTGTAGAACATATCGACCCAGACGGGCCCCATCCAGATCTCGCCCCGGTTGAGGGCGTCCAGGGTACCCACGTTGCCGGCGGTCAGCGTGACATACCGGTTGAAGTCGGCGAGCTCTTTATACGCCGGCTCCCAGGAGGCGACCTCCGACTGATCAAAGGGCCCGGTGACGGCATACTTGTCGTACTTGCCCGTCTTCCAGTAAATCCAGCCCACCGTGAACGCAACCCCGGACATGCCGCCTTTGATCCCGTTGTAGCCGAACTTGCGGGGGTTGGCCTTCACCCACTGCACGAGTTCGCCGTAGCTTCGCGGCGGGGACGGAACCTTCTCGGAGTTGTATGCCAGCACCGTCTGGCTGTGGAACATGGGGATGACGTACCCGGTCACGTCGGTCCCCAGGGCGTTTCGGGCGGCTGCGGAGGTCACCATGCTGTACGTGCGGGTCTCGGGGGCGTAGCGCAGCAGGAGGTCTTCTTTCATCGCCCAGCTCATGAACACCTGGTGCACCATCGCCACGTCCACGTCCCATTCCCGCTTGCCGGCCGCCTTCTCCGCCATCAGTTTCTCGAAGATGAGGCGTGAACCGGCATCGCCGGGCCCCGTGTGCACCGTGGCCACGTCCACGTTGGGAAAGCGCTTCTTGAACTCCGCCGCAAACACGTTTTGCCCGAGGGCCAGCATGTTGACATCGCCTGCGGTCAGGTAGACCAGCCGGACTCGCTCCTGGCCGTAGGCCGGCCTCACCGACACCGCCGCCAGGACGGCGGCTGCCAACACCACCGCGACAACCTTCCATCTTTT
>CAYQLT010000008.1:60439-77731 GCA_964418425.1 uncultured Clostridia bacterium | reverse complement strand
ACACCGCCGCCAGGACGGCGGCTGCCAACACCACCGCGACAACCTTCCATCTTTTGACGGTCATCTCGCTCTCCCCCTCTGCAGACGCAACGCAAGCGTCCCCTCGCCGGGCCCGTCAGCCGGCGGCGTGCCCGGCGATGATGGCCGCCAGCTCGTCGGCGGTGGTCTCTCCCTTTTGGAACTCCCGTACCTTGCGGCCGTGCTGCAGGACCACGATCCGGTCGGCGACAGGGTAGACGTGGTACAGGTTGTGGGTGATGAAGATGACGGAAAGCCCGCGCCGGCGGCTCTGTTCGATGTAGCCCAGCACCTTTTGGGTTTCCTTGATGGAAAGGGCCGAGGTAGGTTCGTCGAGGATGAGGAGTTTGACGCCGAAATGCAAAGCCCGGCCGATGGCGATCGCCTGGCGCTCCCCGCCGGAAAGCACCGCCACGTCCTCGTCGGCGCTTCGCAGGCTGGTGATCCCGAGATCCAAAAGCGCCTGGCGGGTTTTCTCCCGCATCTGGCGGCGGTCCAGCCAGCGCACCCCGCCGGCCCGGCGCTCGGGTTCGGCCCCCAGGAAGAAATTGCGGGCGATGCTCATGGTCTCCACCAGGGCCAGATCCTGGTAGACCGTCTCGATGCCCAGCGCCCGGGCCTGGCGGGGTGAAGCCAGCGTGACCCGGCGGCCCTCGAACCAGATCTCCCCCTCGTCGGGCTGGTGGTAGCCGGTGAGCACCTTGATGAGCGTGGACTTGCCAGCCCCGTTATCTCCCACCAGGCCCACGACCTCGGCGCGCCGGACATGAAAGTCGACGCGGTCCAGGGCCACCACGCTGCCGAAGCGCTTGGTGATCCCCCGGGCCTCCATCAAAGCCTCTGCGTTCGGCAAAGCGCCGCGCGGCCCTTGCGGCTCCCGGCCGGCTTGTCCTACCGGTTCCACAGCCTCAGACCCCTCAAGCGCGTGTTGATGACCACCGCGACGACGACCACCACCCCCACGAACGCCTGGTACCAGTACGCAGGGGCGCCCACCATGACCAATCCGGTGCGGATGGCGGCCATGGTGATCGCCCCCAGCATGGTGCCGGCGACACTTCCCACGCCTCCGGCCAGCGACGTGCCCCCGATGACCGCGGAGGCGATGGCCTCCAGTTCCAGTCCGCTTCCCCAGACCGGGGACATGGAGCCCATCCGGCCAAACTGCAAGAACCCGCCGATGGCCGCGGTCATCCCGCATAGTGTGAAGTTGATGAGCTTGACCCGGCGCACCGGCACCCCCATGGCCCGGGCGGCGGCCGCCTTGCCGCCGGTGGCGAAGACCCAGTTGCCGTAACGGGTGTACTGCAAAGCTACCCAGAAGGCCGCCGACAGGGCCAGCCACCACAGCGCCGAGATGTGAAGGGTGCTGACCAGGGACGCCCCGCCCAGACCCTGCAGCAGCGGCGAGGCGGTCAGGATGCTGATGGGCCAGCCGCCCGTCAGGTACAACGCCACACCCCGCCAGAACATGAGGGATCCCAGGGTGGCGATGAAGGAGGGTATCCCGGTGCCCAGGGTCACGAGCCCGTTGACCAACCCGATGAAGCCGCCAAGGCCCAGGGCGGCCAGCAGGGCGGGGACGGGGCTCCAGGCGTGGCGCGTGACCAAAAGCGCCAGCATCATCGCGCTGAAGGCGAAGTTGGAGCCCACCGACAGGTCGAACTCGCCGGCGATCATCAGGAAGGTGACGCCGGTGGCCACCACCCCCACCTCGGCGGCCACCGTGAGGATATCCCCGAGGGTGGCTGCGGAGAAAAAGCGGGGTTCCAGCAGCGTGAAGGCCGCCACCACGGCCGCCAGCGCCACCAGCACCCCGGCCTCCGGCCGCCGCATCAGCCCGCCGGCCAGCGCCTGCCAGCCGCCGCGGGCGGGCCTCTTCCACGAGGCCGCCTCGGCTAGCCCCGTCGGGTCGTGGCCAAGATCCACCGGCGTCCCCCTTCCGTACTCTTGGTGCCCGGCCACCTGCTTTCGGGCGGGCGACCTGCGCTTCGGCAGACGAGCTACGCTCCGGCCGGCTGCCCGCGCTTCGGCCGGCCGCCTGCGCTCCCGCCCGGGCCCTTGCGTGGCCAGCGCTGCTCAGCGATACCCGGCCTGCACCAGCGCCTCCACCGCCGTCACGTTGGAGGCGTCCACCAGACCCCGGCCGGTGTCGTAGTTGGCCGGCTGAAGCCCGAAGCGCGCGTACAGGTACAGCTCCACCACGGACATGAAGCCTTGCAGGTACTGCTGCTGGTCCACCGTCGCCTCCACGATTCCGTCCTTGATGGCCTGCACGGTGGTCGGATCCAGGTCAAAGGAGGCCATGGCGATCTTGCCCCGCAGGTTTTCTTCTCGGATGAGGCGGATGGCCGGGATGGCCCCCAGCGGGCCCAGGGTGAAGATGGCGGCCGTATCCGGGTGCGCCCGCAGGTAGGCCCGCAGGATGGTCAAAGCCCGCGTCGGATCCTGGGTGATGTCAAGCTTCTCCACGGTCGCCCCAAGTTCGGCCGTCAGCACTTCCGTGATTCCCTGCGCCCGGGCCTCCAGCCCCACGTGGCCGGGTTCGTGGATGGGTACCAGCACCCGCGCGCCCCGGGCCAGCTTGGGCGCAAGCCGCCTGGCCACCATCTTTCCGGCCTCGTACTCATCCATGCCGATGTAGGCCATGTAGTCGATACGCTCCGGGAAGCCGGGCGGCTCCTTGACGTTGATGGCCACCACCGGGATGCCGCTCGCCCGGGCCTCCCGGATGGGCTGCACCCACGCGCGGGGGTCGCTGATGGTGGTGGCGATCCCCGTTGCCCCGGCCGCCATCGCGGCCCGGAACATGCTCACCTGCTCCGGGATGTTGCGCCCCGCCGGCCCCTGGAAGATGGCCCGAACCCCCAGGACGCGCCCGGCATCCTCCACGCCCCGCTGCACCACGGCCCAAAACGGGTCGCCGGGTCCCGTGTGGGCGACGACGTAGAAGGTCATGGGCCTCTCGCCGGCAGCCACCGGCGTCAGACCTGCTGCCAGCACCACGAAGACCAGGGCCAGCCCCACGCTCCAGGCGACGGTTCGCAGGAAGCTCGTCATGCCGACCAGGCCTCCTTCCGGAAATCCAGGCTCGCCCCCTCTTAGCGGGCGCCGGTTTGCATCGGGCCTCAGAAGAGGCGGCAAAACGCCTCGATGGCCGTGTCCGAGTCGCCCGAGGGGATGCACTCCAGCCCGACGCAGGCTTCGGGTGCACTCTCTGACAGGGCTCGGATCACCTCCTTCCAGGCGATCTCCCCCGTGCCCGGCTCGTGGCGGCCGGGTACGTCCGCCACGTGTACATGTCCAACCCACCGACCCCATCGCCGGATGAAGCCGATCAGGTAGCCTTCCATGACTTGACGGTGGTAGACGTCCAGAAGCAGCTTGAGGTGAGGGCTTGCCACCGCCTCCACGAGTGCGGCGGCCACGTCGTAGCTCCACAGGTCACAGCCGGGGTGGTCGATGCGGGTGTTGAGCGCCTCCAGGAGAAGGACCACGCCGGCCTGCCGGGCGAGGGAGGCGGCGCAGCGGAGGGTTTGCAGCGCGTACAGGCTCTTGAGCGCATCGGGAATGTGACCTGCAGGGTTGACCACCCGCCCGTCCTGGTCGAGCTGGTTCGAGGTGAGCATGAGGTGCTGGCATCCGAGGATGGCGGCAGCACGGCAGGCCTCCTGGATTTCCTGCAGGTAGAGGTCGCGCTCGTCCGGGTTGACCAGCGAGCCCCGGCGCTGCCCGCTGAAGACCCGCACCTGCACCGCAAGCTCGCGGCAAAGCTCGGCAAGCTCGGCCAGCGGCTTGTCCCGCCAGTCCCAAAACTCGACGGCGCGTACACCCTGCTCTGCCACGCGCCGGATGCGTTCGGCGACGGGCAGTTTCAGGTACAAAGTCTCGATGCACACCGAAAGCTTCATGGCTTGGGCCCACTCTCCGCCGGGCCGGCGCCGGGCTCATCCGGGCCGCCGGGTCGGCCGTCCGGGTCGGTGAGGATGAAGCGTTCGATGACGTCGCGCAAGCCTTCTTCGTCGTTGCGGGGTGCCACGTAGCGAGCCTGGCTTCGCAGCGCATCCGGCGCGTTGGCCATGGCCACGCCCAGCCCCGCAAAGCGGATCATGGAAAGATCGTTGAGGTTATCTCCCACCGCGACGATGCTCTCAGGCGGCACGGCCAGCCACTCGGCCAGCCACCGAAGCGCCTCCCCCTTGGATGCGCCCGGGGGGAGCACCTCCAGGTAGTTGGCCTCCGAGAAGACGAAGTTGAGAGGGTGGCTTGCCGCCGAAAAGGCGCCGGCCACCTGCTCCAGGCGGGGCCTGTCACCCACGATGAGGATTTTCATGGGCTCCCCGAAGGGCTCCGTTGGCCGGCCGCGATCCGGCTCACAGACGCCAGAACCTGCGTCGCAAAGAAAGTCCAGAAGGTCGCCCACCTCTTCGACCCGGATCCCGTCCTTGCGGGCATACTCCTCGCTGAGCCGGTTCATCTTCGAGATCAGCGCCCGGTCGTCCACAAACAGGTGGGGCTGCACGTCGGGAAAGTTGCGCAAGACCTGCAACGCTGCCCGGGCCGCCTCGCGCCCGAGGGTGCGCCGGTATAACACCCGATCCTCTTGAAAGTCGTAGACCAGCCCTCCGTTGTACAGGATCGCCGGCGGGTCGGCTCCCGCCGCGGCCACGTGGGGCGCGGCCGAGCGCCACATCCGCCCGGTGGCAAGACACACCCGCACACCCCGCTCCCGGGCCGCCCGGATGGCCCGGGCCACCCCGGGCGTGACCCTGCGATCCGAGGTCAGAAGCGTCCCGTCAATGTCCGCCACCAACAACCGAAACCCCGTCGTCTGCCTCATGGCCCGTACGGTCCAACGCCGACAGCTCTTATTCGGATGGCTCCGGCAACGGAAGCCGGACCGCCTGGCCCGTACGCACCGCCTGGTAGCATGCCTCCACCAGTTCGGTCGCCCGGTAACCGTCCTCCGCCGTGACGGCGGGCGGGCGCTCGCCCAGCACCGCATCGACGAACAGCCGATCTTCGGTCACGTACCCCCACTTCTGTTCAAACGGCATGGCAAAACAGTCGATGGCCTCCACCTGCTCCCGCACGCCGGGGCTGAAGTATGCCCGCTCCAGCTCCTCCGTCACCGCGGTCCGGTGTTCGCCGTAGACCTCCACCCGCTCGTAGGGGAACACCCACCCCGTGTGCGCCACGCTGGTCAACGTGGCGAGGACCCCGCTGGCAAAGCGAATCAAGATCGCAAAGCCGTCCAGCTCCCGGTAGACGCTCTGGCGGGCCCACCCCTGGATCTCTGCGACCTCGCCGAACAAAAACCGCCCCATGTCAAACAGGTGCACGGGCGTCTCGTACAGGTACCCACCGGTCACCTTGGGATCCGAGGTCCACGGCGGATGTTGAAGCTCCCCCCGGTTGTGTTTCATCTGGGCCATGAGGGGAACCAGCCGCCCCTCGTCGATCAGCCGTCGGACAAACCGGTAGACGTTCGCGAAGCGCCGGTTGAACCCGATCTGGTAGATGCCTTTTGAACGGCGCGCCGCCTCACGGATCTGCCATGCGCCCTTTAAAGAGGTGGCCATAGGTTTTTCGGAGAAGACATGCACCCCATGCCCCAACGCTTTCAGTACCGGCTCCACGTGGGTGGCGTTGGGGGTGGTGACGTACAGCGCATCAATGCCCTCATCCAGCAGCGCTTCCAGGGACGGGTAAGCGGCGGCCCCCACCTCGTCGGCCAGCTTTTGCGCCGCCTGGGGCACCACGTCGCAAAGCCCCACCAGCTTCACCCGGGGGTCTGCCCGGAGGTTTTGGGCGTGAACGCGCCCGATGAAACCCGTTCCAAGGATGCCCACCCTCACGGCCATCGGCTTCTGCCTCCTCGTCTACTGCGGTGCCGGTCGTTGTACAGCCCGATGTTTGTCCCAAGCCTGCGCCGCCGCCCTTCATCCCGCCTGCTCCAGAAGGCGCAACAGCCGGTGGCGAACCTCCCGGGCAAGCCGCTTCGGCTCCCATTCCCAGTACTCCGGACGAAACAGCTCCACCGAGTAGACGCCGCGGTAGCCCAGATCCTCAAGGGTGGCAACCAGCCTCGCCAGCGGGATCACACCATCCCCCGGCAGCAGCCGCTGCGCATCCGTCAGCTGCCAGGGCGGGCCGTCTTCCGCGTCGTCGAGGTGCACCATGAAAAGCTGCGAAACGTCCAGATCCTGGAGCATCTCGAGCGTCGAACCTCCGACGTAAAGGTGGAAGGTGTCCAGCACCATACCCACGGCCGGGTCTCCGACCGCCTGAACGACCTCCCGGGCCTGCCTCAAGGTGCGTACGGAGATTCCCTCAAATCCGAGAAATTCAAACCCGATCCGGACCCCGAGCGGGCGGGCGATGGCCGCCATCGCGCGCAAAGTGTCCACGGTCCGTTCCGTCGCCTCGTGCCGCCTCAGCTCGCCTCTCGGTCCCGCTACGGCCACCACCAGCGGACAGCCCAGCTCTTGCGCCCAACCGCACAGCGTTCGGCATTGTTCCAGCACGGCTTGCCGGTCGGCCTCGGTGGTCGGCGTGGCGTGCTCCACCGCGTTGATGCTGGCCGGTTCCACCCCGGCCTGCTCCAGCATCTGCCGCAGGGTCGCAAGCGAACCTCCCGCCTGCAGGTAACGTTTGAGCTTGGTGTCCCGCAGCTCCAGCGCCCCGAAACCCGCCTCCCGGGCGGCCTCGAGGTCGGCGACCAGGTCCGCCGGACCGGTGGTTGCCCCATTGAGACCCAGCCGCCTGCGCATCTCCATCACCCGACCCCTCCCTCCTGCGGGGCGGTGCCGCTTGCGCCCGCAAACAGGCAGAGGCCCTGCGCCTGAAACGAGAGCTGCACCCGCGTCCCCGGGGCGGGCAGCGAATCCGACGCCACCGGGGAGTTGACGGAGACGGGCCCCACCGGGGTGTCAACGGCAAACTCCGCATGGCTGCCCAGGTAGGAGGCGGCCCGCACCACGCCCGGCAGCCCCGACGACGAAAAGGTGATGGCCTCGGGTCTCACCATCAGCGTCGCTGGTCCCGGCGGCACGCCGTCCTGCCGGTACGGGAGCCGGTAACTCGCCGCCACCACGGTTTCGCCGTCGTAGAAGACCGGCAGGAAGTTGGCCTCCCCGACGAACTCCGCCACAAACCGGGTGGCGGGACGGCGGTACAGGTCGGCCGGCGTCCCCACCTGTTCGATGCGCCCCTGGTTCATCACCACGATCCGATCCGAGATGGCCAGCGCCTCGGACTGGTCGTGGGTGACATAGACCGTGGTGATCCCGAGCTCCCGCTGAAGCTCCCGGATCTCGCTGCGCATCCGCCTGCGCAGCTTGGCGTCCAGATTGGACAGAGGCTCGTCGAACAGCAACACCTTGGGCTTCATCACCAAAGCGCGCGCCACCGCCACCCGCTGCTGCTGGCCGCCCGAAAGGGTGCCGGGCAGGCGGGAATCCAGGCCCTGCAAGCCCACCAATCGAAGCGCGCTCGCCACCGCCTCCCGAACCTCCGGCTCGGGCCGCCGGCGGCTGCGCAGGCCGTAGGCGACGTTTTCAAAGACGGTCATGTGGGGAAACAGGGCGTAGGATTGAAAGACCATGGTGACATCCCGCAGGTAAGCCGGCCTATCGGTCACGTCTTCGCCGCCGATGAGAATGCGCCCGCCGCTCACCGGCTCCAGCCCCGCGATCATGCGCAGGGTGGTGGACTTTCCGCACCCCGAAGGCCCCAAAAGCGTCATCAGCTCTCCCGGCCGAACCTCCAGGCTCACGCGGTCTACCGCCAGCACGCTTCCAAACCGCTTGCTCACCTCCACCAACGAGACCGGAACGCCCTGCAGCCGGGTGCGGGGCTGCTCGAGCACCGTCATGCCACCATCGCCACCCCTCGGCCGGGACCACCCAGGCGTCGCATGGCCGGGTAGAGGGCCGCGATGACGGCTGCCATCGACAGGATCAACACCGAGGTGAGCGCCGCGGCCCGCCCCAGGGTGCCGTACTCCACCCAGCTCAAAATCAGGGTGGTGACCACCTGATTGCCGGGAGAGATGAGGAAGATGACCTGACTGATCGCGGTCATGGCACGCACGTACGAGAACACCAGGCCCGAGAGCAGGGCGGGCACCAGCAGGGGCAGCACCACCCGGCGCAACGTGGTGAGGCTGGTCGCCCGCAGGGTGGCAGAAGCCTCCTCCAACGCTGCATCCAGCTGGTGCAGTGCCGCCACGGCGCTTCGGATGGCCACCGGCATGTTGCGGAAAATAAACGCAAGGACGATGATGGCGGAGGTTCCGGTGAGCAGAAGCGGCCCCTGGTTAAACGCCAGGATGTAGCCGATTCCCATCACCGTTCCCGGGGTTGCAAATGACAGCATCGAGGCCGCCTCCAGCCACCTGCGCCCCGGGAACCGATGACGTACCACCAGGTACGCCAGCACAAACCCGAAAAGCGCCGAAGGAACCATAGAAAGAGCCGCAAGGCGCGTGGTGGATAGATAGACGGACAACCCCTCCTTCGCCAGCGCCCGGTAGTTTTGAAGCGTGAACGTGTGGTCAAAGCCCCACAGCTTGACGAAACCGCCCACCAGCACCGACCCGTACAACGAGACGGCAAGAGCGACCCAGCCGGTGAAAAGGACGATCAACCCCCACTCCAGGCCGGCGGGCAGGCGGCTGTGGCGGCCTGCCGTGGGTCGCCCGGTCACGGTGGTGTACTGGCGCCGTCCCACCCAGGCCTGCTGGGCTGCGAAGACCCCCAGCGCGATCACCAAAAGCGTCACCCCGTAGACGGCCGCCTCGTGGGGGTCGTAGCGCCCGTCAATGGCGAAAAACACCTCGGTGGCGAGGAAAGGCTTGCCTCCCCCGAGGATGATGGGGTTGCCGAAGTCCGCCAGCGACTCGATCATCACCAGCAAGAACGCATTCGCGATCCCCGGCCGCACCAGGGGCCACGTCACGGTTCGGAAGAGGTGGCCCCGGGACGCCCCCAGGGTATGGGCCGCCTCCTCCAGGGCCGGGTCGAGGGCCTGCACCACGCCCGCCAGCACCAGGTAGGCGATAGGAGTGAAGGCGAGCACCTGCGCCACGCCCACGCCCAGCGGCCCGAAGAACGCGTTGGTGGACAGCCCCAAGAGCTGATGGGTGACAAAGCCGCGCCGCCCGAACATGTAAATCATGGCCAGCCCCAGCAGAAACGGCGGCGTGATGATGGGGAGCACGGAAAAGGGGCTGAGCAGGGCCCGAAGGGGCATCCGCATGCGCCGGTAGACGACAACCGCCACCACAAACCCGATCACCAGCACCGCGGCCTGGGCCAGCGGGCCCCGCACGCCACCCGAACCGCCCAGCAGGTGGGCCCCCAGCGCGGACGCCCCCAGCACCAGTGGAGCCACCACCACCCCGGCCGGCTTCAGGCTTCGGGCCCCCAGCAGCGCGAAGCCGAAGCCCAGGGCCGTGGAGACGGCGCCGACGGTGATGGCCAGCACCAGGCTGTTGCGAACGGCCCCAAACCCTGTCACCAGTAACGAGGCGACAAAGCCGCCGATGGCACCTGCCCCCGCCCAGCCCAAGGCCGCCAGCGGTTGCCTGTGCCGCCACATGGCGGCGGCAAATCCCGCCCCTGCGCCAAGCCCCGCCACCCAGGCCGCCACCGTGAGCTCGTTGCCGGGCCCGGCAGGATTGCGCACCAGCAGGAAGATGGGGGAACGCAACGTGCGTTCCAGAACTTGCAGGGTGAAGCGCCCGTCCACCACCACGCTGGCGTGCAGCACCAGCACGAGGGGGTAAAGGATGAAGACCGCCACGAAACCGGCCGCCAGCAGGATGCTGGAGGCGATGAACCCATCGGCCCACACCAGGCCGGCCCGGGAAAGCCCGATGCCGGACAGCACGGTGAACCCAAGCAGCGTCACCAGGGCGCCCGCACCCATGGGCTCTCCGGCCTCCACCAGCTGTCGGACGGTGGCGGCCACGCCCGCCACCCCTGCGGCCACCAGTGTCAAGCCCCGGGTGCGCTGCCGCAGCGGCGCCACGGACGCCAAAGCGGCCGCTGCGGCAGCGCCGACCACCACCCACGCCTCCCAGCCCTGGCTCAAAAGGACCAGCCCCACCCGATCGGCGGCCCACTGGAAGAAGTCGCGCCGGCCCGTCCGCACCCATGGCAGCGTCGCAAAGGCCGCCAGCGTGGCAATAGCCCACCCCAACCCGGCGAGAGTGCTCTCGGCAAGACCCTCGCCGAAAACCGTTTTCGCAAGCCGAGCGGGAAGGCGCACCGTCATGCGAACCTCCTCATGGCCTCGGCAGCGGGAAGATCTCCCGCGTCCAGCGCTGCACCAGCCGATCTCGCACCTCGGCCCTGCCGTAGGTGTCGAAGTCGTACGCGATCAGCTTCACTTCCTCAGGCCGCGGCGCGGCCTGCGGCACCGGGGTGCGGGAGTTGGACGGGATCTGATACGACTGTCCCTGCGTGGCGGCCAGGCGCTGCGCCTCGGGAGTGAGCGCCCACTCGATGAAACGGATCGCGTTGGCCCGATGCGGAGCCCCTTTCACCAGGCTCAGGCCTCCCACCTCAAAGCCGGTGCCATCCTGCGGCGCCACGGCCCGCACGGGAAAGCCCTGCAGCACCTGATCCACCGCGTCGTGCAGGAAGGTGACCCCGATGGCAACCTCGCCCCTGCCTGCCAGAAGGCCGGGTGCCGCGCCCGAGCGCGTGTATTGCGCGATGTTGTAGTGCATGCGCTTGAGAAGTTCAAAGGCCGGCTCCTCGCCGTAGATCTGGACCAGGGTAGCCAGCATGGTGTAGGCGGTGCCGGACGTGTTGGGGTTGGAGGTGGCGATGAGCCCCCGGTAGCGGGGATCGCCCAGGTCCTTCCACGTGCTGGGCACCGGTAGGCCTCGCTCTCTCAGCAGCCCTTCATTGACGGCCCACCCCAGAAGCCCCATGTAGAGGGGAATGTACCGCTCTCCGGTCACCGCCCGCAGCTCGGGCAGAAGCTGCTCCCACACGCTGGGCCGGTAAAACTCCGTCAACCCTTCTTGAAACGCCACAAGGTGCGGATCTCCGGTCCCCCCGAACCAGACGTCGAATCCGGGGTTGTTTTTCTCAGCGCGAAGCCGGGCCAGCCCTTCTCCCGAGCTCAGCCGCACGAAAGCCAGCCGGATCCCGGTCGCCTTCGGGAACGCCTCCGAGATGGCGTCACACCATGCCGGATTGGGACTGCACAACACGTTCACCACGGCTTCGGCCTGCACCGGGGCGGAGCCGAGGGCAGCTCCGAAAACCATTGCCAGGGCCAGCGCCCACGCCGTTCGCCGAATCCTTGACATCTCCAAACCTCCCTCACTCTTCTTCTTTTTTCTTCAATCTGGCGCGCACGCGCCCCATGCGCTGCGCGCCGATGGCCGCATCGTCAGGCCGGCGGGTAGTGCAGCGAATACAGACTGCGCCATCCGGGCTCGAACGGGTTTTTCAGCACCGCCTCGATCTCTTCGCGGGGGCGCTGGGTTAGAAGCTGCGCCGGCGGAAGCGTGCCCGGGGGCCACGCCTCCAGGATGTCGTCCACCAGCGTCACCAGGTAATCCAGCAGCCGTTCGCATCCCGGCCTCGCCTTTTCCGGGTCGGCCAGCGTGGCCTTGCCCACCACCCCCTGCGGCGTGGCCGCCCACTCCACCGCCGACAGCCCCACGTGGCCGTACCAGGCGATGGGCCGGTGCAGCAGGTTGCCGGCCTTGTCCACGTGGCCGTCCCGGATGAAGGCCTTGGGCTCGGTATCCACCGCCCACTCCTGGTGCATGTACTCGGGAAACAACAACAGGCTCCACGAGGTCTCCACCTCGTCGGCGTGGATGAAGTGGGTCTCGTACGGCCCCCCCTCGCTCTTCAACTTGAACTGATCTTGGATGGCATGGTACCAGTTCACGTTCACGATGATGGCCGGAACCTGGTACGTCTTGGCGAAGCGGTGGATGGCGACGGGGATGACGTACTCCTGGCCGTGGCCGTTCAAGATGATCTGCTTTCGAAAGCCCATGTTCCAGAACCCGGCGATCATGGACTGCAGCATGCCCACGAAGATATCCTCGGGGATCACCACCGTGCCCGGCATGCCCACGTGGTGAAACGGGTGCGACCCGAACCAAAGCGGCTGGGAGACCGTGCATCCCGTGCGCCGGGCCACCAGCTCCGCCATGCGGGTCACCAGAAAGATGTCCTCGCCCAGCGGGGCGTTCGGACCGTGGTTCTCGGTGGCGCCGACGGGGACGATGAGCAGGTCGTTGGACTTCAGCCGCTCGGCCACCTGCTTGATGGTCATGTTCTGCAGGTAGATCCCGTCGGCCAGGTCCATGTGCCCCCGCTCGGGGGGAAGCTCCCAGTTGCCCAGAGGGTGCCGCCGGTAGCCGGTGGTCGGGCGGGCGGCGCTCGCATCGTTCACGGGCCTTCGGCTCCTTTCCATGCTCCTCAATCCAGGACGGCGGTTACCTTCGCCTCCGTGCGGTCGCCCTGCAGCCGGCGGATGAAGTCCGGCACCTCCTCCAGGCGAACGCGCCGGGTGATGAGGGGGCGCAGATCCATCCCCGAGGCCGCCAGGCGGATGGCTCGGGGGAAGTTTCCGTGGCCGGAGTGCCCCTGCGCCCCGAAAAGCTGGGCACGGCGCACCTGGAAGACCTCACCCGTCAGGGGGGCCTGCACGTCGGCCCGCCCGATGAGCACCACCTTGGCGTTGATGGCCCGCCCCTCCCACAGGATCCGCTCGATCTGGGGCATGACCCGGTGGGCAAGCCCGGCGGCCTCGACGAAGAGTTCGGCCCCCCACCCGTCGGTGAGGGCCAGCACCCGCTCGGCCAGATCTTCCCGGGTGGGATCCACCACCGCATCCGCCCCAAGCCGCCGGCCCACCTCGGCCCGCACCGGCGAGGGCTCCGACAGGATCACCCGGGCAGCCCCCGCCTTCTTGAGCAGCGCCACGGCGGTGAGGCCGATGGGCCCTCCCCCGATGACCACGGCCAGATCCCCGGGCCGGATGCCCCCGGCCCGCTCGAAGATGGCGTTATAGGAGACGGAGGTAGGCTCCATGAGGCTGCCCACCAGGAAGACGTCCTGCCTCGGGTAAACCGCTTCCAGATCCTTGAGGCTCCAGCAGTAGCGGGCGTCCACCGCGACGTACTCGGCGAAGGCCCCGTCCACCGTGAATCCAAGCTCCTGCAGGTTCTCGCAGTGGTTGGGAAAGCCGTCCGCGCAGGGCCGGCAGTAGCCGCACCACAGCATCTCCTCCACGCAGACGGGCTCCCCCGGCTCGAAGCGGGCCCCGGTGCGCCGGTTGATGGCCTGCGGCCCCGCCTCCACCACCTCGCCCGAGAACTCGTGCCCCAGCACCACGGGAAAGGCGGTGAGGCCGGGGTAGAGGGTGTAGCCGTCGGAATCGGCCTGAGCCATGTGGACATCCGAACCGCAGATGCCGCACGCACGCACCCGCAGCAGCACCTGGGTGGGAGCGGGCCTGGGAACCGGTTTGTCGGTCACCTCCACGGCCGGATGGCGCCACACCCGGCTGCCCAGGTAGGTGAGCCGGCCGGCCACGTCCTTGGGGGTGGGCCGGTAGCTGTCGCGGGGCTGCCACCGGGCTTGCAAAACCACGGCTTTCATGGAACGGTCCCCTCCATCTGTGCGCGCATGGGATCCTCGGTGGGGTGCGGCTCGCGGGCGGGGCGGGGGCCCGGGGCGAGCTGCTCGCCGCCTCTGCGGGGCCCTGCCCCCAGGGCGGCCAGGTATGCTGTCGCCTGGCGGGCGGCACCCACGGGATCCGGTACGGGCAATGCCTCCACGGACAACCAACCCCGGTAACCCACCGCCTCCAGCACCCCCAACAGAGTGGCGAAGGGGAAATGCCCCCGGCCGGGGGGGAGGCGGTTGGAATCGGCCAGGTGGACGTGGGCGATGCGGCTCGCGTGGCGTACGATCGCAGACTCAGGGCGGGCCTCCTCGATGTTCATGTGGAAGGTGTCGGCCAGAAGCCCGACTCCCGGGAGGGACTCGGCCAGTTCGGCCGCCTCGTCCAGAGTGTTGACCAGGTCGGTCTCGTAGCGGTTGATGGCCTCGATGAGAAGCCGAACCGAGCGGCGACCCGCGTGATCCGCCAGGGGCCGAAGCTCCTCTTGCAGGCGGGCCAGCGCTTCGGCCCGCGATGCGGCGGGCGGCGTGCGGCCCCGCACCAGGCCGATGATGACATACGGGCAGCCCAGCGCCTCGGCCAGCTCGATGTGACCCCGCAACCGGGCGGAAGCGGCCTGGCGCACCTCGGCTCGGGCGTCCGACAGGCTCAAGCCGTCGTCCACGAACGCCTGCCCCGTCGCGATGGCCACCGGCCGCAGCCCCGCGTCCGCCAGCATGCTCCCCAGCCGCCCCGCGCCCAGGGTGGTCGGATCCCGTACCGCAAGCTCCACGCCCTCATAGCCGAGCTCGGCCAGGCGGGCCAAAAGCGCCGGGAGATCGGAAGTCCCGGCGACGGCCGCAAACGCGGTGGGGGCCACCGAGACCGCCAGGGCCAGGGGCCATGGCGGGAACGTTCCCGGACCCCTTTGGGGGCGGGCCCCCATGCCGGCGCTCATCCTCGGGCCCTCCCCCCGAGCGGGCCGGCCGCCAGCCGATCCGCCGGCGATACCCGCAGCGCCCCACACGTCCTTCGCACCACCAGGGAGGGTGCAAGAACCACCCGCCGAGCCCCCCCACCGGCCAGCTGGCGCCGGCGCTCCTGGATGCGGCTGGCCACCATCCGCATGGCCAGAGAACCGATCTCGTACTTGGGCTGGGCGACGGTGGTCAGCTGCAAAGCCCGCAGAGCGGCCACCGGGATGTCGTCAAAACCGACCAAGGCCAGCTGGTCCGGCACCTCCAGGCCCAGCTCCAGCGCGGCATCCAGGGCGCCGATGGCCATCTGGTCGTTGGCCGCAAACAAAGCGGTGGGTGGCTCCCCCGTCCCCTGAAGAAGCTCCAGGGCCGCCACGTATCCCCCCGACTGGCGGAAATCTGCCCAGCGCACCAGGCGCTCGTCCACCTCCAGGTTGCGGGCTCGAAACGCCTGGCGGTACCCCTCGAAGCGCTCCACGCTGGCCGAGACGTTGCGGGGCCCACCGATGAAAGCCACGCGGCTGTGTCCTAGCCCCAGCAGGTGCTCGGTGGCCATGCGGCCCCCTGCCACGTTGTCGACGACCACGCTGTCCACGTCGGGGTCGTCGGTGGAACGGCCGGCCAGCGCGAAGGGGATGCCCACCTCCCGCAGCCAGCGCAGGCAGTCGGTCTCCCGGGTTACCGAGGCAAACACGATGCCGTCCACCCGACGCTCGACCAGAAGGCGCACCGCCTCACGTTCTCGGTCGGGGCGCCCGTCGGTGTTGGCGAAAAGGACGGTGTAGCCCATCTCCCGGGCGACGTCCTCGATGCCCCGGGCCAGCTCGGGGAAGAACGGGTTGCTGATGTCCGAGAGCACGAAGCCGACCATGGCCGTGTGGCGGCCGGACAGGCCCCGGGCGAGGCCGTTGGGCGTGTAGCCGAGCCGGCGGGCCGCCTGGAGCACCTGGTGGCGAGCTTGCTCGCTGACCCCGTTCTGGCCGTTGAGCACCCGGGACACGGTGGACTTGGATACCCCGGCTTCCCGTGCGATGTCGATGATGGTGGGCTGCGACTTACCCTGCACCGGTCTCGGTCCGTCCATTTCCTGGGAATCGTCGGGAACGTTCCCGGAGACTCGGCCTTTGGTTCGGCGCCGGCAGGCCGATTCCTACCGAACAGGGCTTCGCCCGGTCCCGTGGTGCGAACCGCGGTTCACCCCGCGACGCTCAGCTCGGGCCCGCAAGGTCTGTCTGTCGCCAGGAATCCGGTTCTGCGAGCCGAAAGTCTCGGGCTCAGGAGGCGGGCAAAGGCGTGCGAATCGTGGCGGACGTGCACGAGCGACAGCGGGCTCTTGTGGACGCGCTGGAGCGGCGCGGGGTGGAGGTGGAGTTTCGCCCGCTGGCGGTAGGCGATTTCGTCGTCAGCCGGCGGGTTGGGGTGGAGCGCAAGCGCACCGACGACCTCGTGGCCTCCATCCTGCGCAAGCGGCTGCACCGCCAGCTGGCCGCCCTGCGCCAGCAGTTCGAGCGCCCCATCCTGGTCGTGGAGGGCTACTACCTGTACGCCAACCGGCTGGTGCCCGAAGACCGCATCCGCCAGCAACTGGCCTTGCTCCTGTTGAGCGGGGTGACGGTGGTGGTGACCCGAGACCTGGAGGACACCGGGGGGCTGCTGGCCGCTCTGGCCCGTCTGGAGCAGGAGGGTCTCGGCCAGCCCATCTCCCTGCACGCCCGAAAGCCGGCCGCCACGCCGGAGCAGCAGGCCCGCTACGTGGTGGAGTCGCTGCCGGGGGTCGGGCCGCAGCTGGCGCAGGCCCTGCTCACGCACTTCGGCAGCGCCCGGCGCGTCATGGCGGCCAGCGCCGAGGAGCTTCTGCAGGTTCCGGGCATCGGGAAGGCCCGAGCTCGCCGGATCCGGCAGGTGCTGGACCCGGAGGTTCCGCCGCAAGCGCCCGAAAACCCGCCGTCCGGGGCAGACGACGCCGGCCGGTTCGCAACGCGATGAGGCGACGGGCGTGCCCCCGGATGCCGCCGGCGCCCTTCACTTCAGGGCAGGCAAGCGGCTTTCAGGGCACGTCCCGCAGCGGCACGATCCGGATGCCCGCCCCGGCGAACGCCTCCGCCAGGCGGACCACGATGGCCTTCGCCCCCGGGTTGTCGCCGTGGACGCAAAGGGAGTGGGCGGTAACCGGGATGGTCTCGCCCTCGATGCTCTCCACCTTCCCCTCTGTCACCATGCGCAGCGCGCGGCGGGCCACCTCCTCCGGGTCGTGGATCACGGCGCCCGGAACCCGCCGGGAGACCAGCGTGCCGTCCCGGTGGTAGGCCCGGTCCGCGAAGGCCTCCTCCCGCACCTCCAGGCCCGCCTGCCGGGCCAGGCGGACAAACGGCGAGCCCGACAGGCCCAGCACCATGGGCCGAGGCCTCAACGAGGCCAGCCCTTCCAGGATGCCCAGCGCCAGCGCCTCATCCTGCGCGGCCATGTTGTAAAGCGCCCCGTGCAGCTTGACGTGCTGCAGCTCCACGCCGGCGCTCACGCAAAAGCCGGCCAGCGCCCCCACCTGGTAAAGGACGTAGGCCCTCGCCTCCCGGGGGCTGATCCGCATCTCCCGCCGCCCGAACCCCATCAGATCCGGCAGGCCCGGGTGCGCCCCCACGGCCACGCC
>CAYQLT010000008.1:42638-60339 GCA_964418425.1 uncultured Clostridia bacterium | reverse complement strand
GAGGCGAGCAGCTCCCTCCCCGGGCCCGACGCCACGGTGCGCCCGGTCTGGATGACGTACCCCCGATCCGCAAGCTCCAGCGCTTCCCGGGCGCTTTGTTCCACGAGCAGGATGGTCAGCCCCTCCTCCTTCTTGAGGCGGGCCACGGTGGCGAACAGTTCCTCCACCAGCTTGGGCATCAACCCCAGGGAAGGCTCGTCCAGCATCAGCAGGCGTGGACGCGCCATGAGGCCCCGCCCGATGGCCAGCATCTGCTGCTCGCCGCCGCTCAGCGTGCCCGCCCGCTGCCTGCGGCGGTCCTTGAGGCGCGGAAAGAGGTCGTAGACGTAGTCGAGCCGTTCTTGAACCTGCGCCCGAGAGGCGACCCGAAACGCCCCGAGGCGCAGGTTCTCCTCCACGGTGAGCGGCCCGAACACCAGCCGGCCCTCGGGCACGTAAGTGATTCCGAGGCCCACCACCTCCGCCACCCGCTTGCCGGCGATGTCCACCCCCTGGAAACGGATGCTGCCGGCTGCGGGGCGCAGCGCCCCGGCGATGGCCTTGAGGGTGGTGCTCTTGCCGGCGCCGTTGGCCCCCACCAGCGCCACCAGTTCCCCCTCCCGCACCTGCAGGCTGACGTTGCGCAGGGCGGGGATGCGGTCGTAGGAGACGGCCAGGTTACGCACCTCGAGCATACCGCTCACCCAGGTAGGCTTCGATCACCCGGCGATCCCGGATGATCTGCTCGGGCGGGCCTTCGGCGATCTTCTGGCCGCCGGCCAGCACCACGACCCGCTGGGAAAGGCCCAGCACGAACTCCATCACGTGCTCGATCACCACCAGGGTCAGCCCCAGTTCCCGGTGAACCTCCTGCAGGGTGCGGGTGAAAGCCTCGATCTCCTCGGGGTTCAGCCCCGCGGCGCACTCATCCAGCATCAGCAGGCTCGGACGGGTGGCAAGCGCCCGTGCCAGCTCCACCCGCTTCTGGGTGGCCAGGGGCAGCTCCCCCGGCGAAGCGTTCGAAAGGTCTTGCAGGCCCAGGCGCCGCAGGATCGCCCGGGCCTCCCGCCGTGCCACATCCGGGCTGTCGGTGCGGCACAGCGCTCCCACCATCACGTTCTCCTCGACGCTCATCCCGTCCATCACCTTGACGATTTGAAACGTGCGGGCGATGCCGGCCCGGGTGACCCGGTGGGCGGGCCAGCCGGTGATATCCGTTCCGGCAAACCGGATGGTTCCGGCGTCGGGTCGATGGTAACCGGCGATGCAGTGGAAAAGGGTGGTCTTGCCTGCCCCGTTGGGCCCGATGAGGCCTACGATCTCGCCTGTGTCCACCCGAAGGTCGATGTGGTCGTTGGCCACCACGCCGCCGAACCGCTTGACCAGCGACTCAACTTCCAGCAGCGCCAACGGCCGCTCCCCCCCACCGCCTCCGGGCCGCCTCGACGGCACCCCATACGCCCTTGGGCTGCACGGCCGCCACCACCATGATAATCACGGCGTAGATCATGAAATCGGCCCCCAGGATCCCGCTGCCTCCCAGCCACGCCCCCAGGTAGCGGTCCAACGGCAGCAAAACGGCCGACCCCAGGATGGGGCCCCACAGGGAGCCGGCTCCGCCCAGCATGGCGGTCATGGCGATCATCACCGACAGGTCGATGTGCATGACCGAAAAGGGGTCCACATACCCGAAGTAGACGGCGTAAAAGGCGCCACCCAGGGCCGCCACGGCCGCGCTGATGCAATACGCCTTCACCTTGGCCCACAGCACGTTGATGCCGGCGCTGGCGGCGGCATCCTCGTCCGCCCGTATGGCCCGAAGCTCATAGCCCAGCTTGGACTTGCGAAACCAGTTGAGCCAGAAGAGGCTGACCAGGAAGATGGCGAAGACGAAGTAGTGGTTGCCAATCGCATCCAGCTGCATGTAGAGAAAGTCGGGCGGCCGCCGCATGGGCAGGAGCACTCCCCGGGCGCCCCCCGTCCACTCCCAGAAAGTGAAGAGCTCTTGCCACACCAGTGCGACGCTCAGGGTTCCGATGGCGAAGTAATGTCCTTTCAGCCGCAGCAACGGAAAACCCAGCACGAAGGACTCCAGCACCGCCACGGCAATCCCCACGGGCAGGGAGAGCCAAAAGGGCGTGTTCCACCACACCATCATGAGCGCGACCGCATACGCGCCGAATCCCACGTTCTTGGCCCCGCCCAGATCCACCTGGCCTCCGTAGCCGCCGATGAAGTTCCAGCTCAGACCATAGGTGGCAAACAGCAGGAACTGCACCATGACGGCTCGGATGAATCCGCCCCGGGCCACCCACGGGAACAGGGCCACCGCCGCGCAGAACACGCCAAACGCCACCCGCTCGGCCCGGGGCAGGTCCGAGAAACTGACCGCCTCCTTGAGGATACGCCACGCCGCCCCTGCGACCCGGACCACGGGCACCCCATCCAGGCGGGCCACAGGCGCTTGCATCCCGGCTCACCGTCCCCCCAGAAGGCCATGCGGGCGCAGCAACACGACCAGGAAGTAGACCGCGTATACGAAAGCCAGCTTCAGCTCCGGGGTGACGAAGTGCGCCGCCAGCATCTGCACCAGCCCCACCACCACGCCGGCCACGAAGGCTCCCGGTACGCTTCCGAATCCGCCCAGCGCAACGGTGGCGAAGGTGATCATGACGAACACCATCCCGATGGTGGGGGAGACATAGTAGAAGTTGGTGAGCAAAGCCCCGGCCATGCCGGCCGAGGCCCCGCCGATGGCCCAGCCCAACGTGTTCATGCGCTCGGTGTCGATGCCCACGTAGCCGGCCGCCTCCCGATTCACCGCGGTGGCCCGCAGGGCCGTTCCCACCCGCGTCTTCTGCAGCATGAGGTAGATGAGCCCGAACAGGAGAGCGCTGCCCAGGGCTGCGGCGAGCTTGGTGGCATCCACGATGAGCCCTGCTGCCACCACCCGCTTGCCGATCAAAAAGCCTTCGGTGACGGAACGCAGGCCGGGGCCGAAGACGGCCAGCGCGCCGTAGCGCAAGAACAGCATCAGCCCGAAGGTGCCAAACAGCTGGGCGATCATGGGTCCGCGCAGCAGCCGGCGCACCAGCACGGTGTAGGAGACAACCCCCAGGACGACCCCCACGGCTGCGGCCAGCGGGACGCCCAAAAGCGGCTCCGGAAAGAGGTGGGTGGCGGTCAGGTAGGCGGTGTACATGCCCACCATCAGGAACTCCCCGTGGGCGAAGTTGACCGTGTCCATCACGCCGAAGATGACGGTCAGGCCCAGGGCCAGAAGCGAGTAAACAAGCCCCATCAGGATGCCGGAGAGAACCACGTCGGCGACAACCATGGCGGCCCTGTTTCCTCTCGGTTCGACCTACGGGCGGCGCCGGGGCGGGCGGTGGGAGGGAGCGGCCGCCGGACGGCGGCCGCCCTGCCCGATTCTCACCAGGCCTACTTCCACCCGGGGAACGGGTAGACCATGGGGGCCGTGGCGAACTCGAAGGGGTAGACGATCTCCAGAGTGACCTGCCCTGTGTCGGCGTGGTACTGATACTGCCCGATCATGCCCGTCGCGTAGATGTTTTGGTTGGTCTCGCCGGGATACAGCGACCCAAACCGGATGCCCTTCCAGGGCGTGATGATCTGATCCCCTGGGATGTCAAGCTCGTTGAAGGCCTTCTGAAGGGCTGCCGGATCGGTGGATCCCGCCCGGTTGAGGGCGTGGGCCCACGTCAGCACCCCCAGGGTCTCCCGGGCTGACTCCTCCACCAGGTCGGTGCCATGGCGCTGGCGGTACAGGCGGTTCACCGCACCGGCGATGGGCTTGACCTCCGCGATCTTGGCGATGTACAGCGACCGGGTCAGCACCCCGTGCAGGTCCTTACCGATGGCCTTCACGAAGTCCGGGTTGGTGAAGCCGGCGTCTTGCCCCCAGATGAGCCGCGGCGAGGCCTGGCGCAGCTTCAGGGTTCGCATGAACAAGATGGCGTCGGAGACGTACGAGGCGAAGAGATACGCGTCCGCTCCCGAGCCCATCAGGCGGATGACCTCGCTGGTGAGGTCCGGGGCGTTGGCCGGATACTTGAAATGCTCCACCACCGTGTAGCCGCGCTGGGGCGCCAGGCGCCGGGCGATGTCATCCCCCGTCGCGGAGCCGAACTCGGTGTTTTCCACGGCGATGGCCAGCTTGGAGATCTCGGACTTGGGAACCGCCGGGACGCCGGGGGCCTTCCCTGCCACCAGGCCGTCCAAGAGGTTGAACAGGTCCTCGTCAAAGACCATGTCGTGGGGCGTCACCCGCCAGAACCACCGATAGCCGGCCTGGGTGAGAGAGGGTGAGGAGGAGTCAGAGTTGACGTGGGGGATGCCGTAGCGCTCGGCGACCCCGGAGACCGTCTTGGTGACCGCGCTCTGGTAGGCGCCCAGAAGCCCCACCACGTTTTGCTCCAGGATGAGACGGCGCGCCAGGTCCGCCCCCACCGCCGGATCGCCCCGGGAGTCGGCGAAAACGGGCTCGATCTTGGCCCCACCCAGCGCCGGGATTCCGCTCCAGGAGGCCACCTCCAGCCCCAGGGAGGCCAGCTCCGGGTACACGTTGTTGACGATGTCCACCATCAGCTCGAAGCCCTGCCGCAGCTCTCGGCCCGTGGGGGCCAGCGGCCCGGACAGAGGTAGGATGATCCCGATCCGGACGGTCCTCTGGGCCTGCGCCACCGCTGCCAACCCCACCAGCGTCGCCGCGGTCACCACGGCCGCGACCAGCCTGCTGGCCCGCATGTCCCATCCCCTCCCGCAAACGTTTGAAGCCTGACCGTTGGTTCGCCGGCAGGGGAGGGCTTCCTGCTCCCATGGGCCGGCGCGACAGGGTTCCCCTGGGGCCCGGTCGAAAAGGCTCGAAGCCCGAGGGGACAGCTGCCATTCTGGCGAAAGCATGCTGCCAACGGGTTGGGGGAGGGTGCCGCCGCAGGGGACGGCAGGCGGCGATCCTGGCGCTGGCGGCGCTTGTGGGGCTTCCGGTTGCCGGGTGGCCCGCTTTCGGCGGCAGCGGGAAGACGGTACCCGACGGCGGCGGCCCGAAGGTTTTGCGGGGTGTATACCTGCCGGCGGGCCGGCTCCTGGAAGGGATCGACGACGCCCGGTGGCAGCAGTGGGCGCGGCTGGGGCTCAACGCGGTGGTGGTCGACCTCAAAAACGACCAGGGATGGGTCCTGGCGCCCGTCGATTTGCCGGAGGTGGACCGGTTTCGGGCGCGCTGGTCGCCGGGGCTGGACCTGGCCGCGCTGGTCGGTCGGGCACGAGCCTACGGCCTGCACGCGGTGGCGCGCATCGTGGCCCTGCGAGACGAGCGGGCGACCCGGGCACGTCCCGACCTTGCCCTCAAGGATCGGCGGGGCGAGGTCTGGCGTGGCCCGTCGGGAGAGCGCTGGCTCGATCCGAGCCAGCCCGAGGTTCAGCGTTACATCACGGGTCTGGCGCTGGCCGCGCAGGCCATGGGGTTTGTGGAGGTTCAGCTGGACTATGTGCGCTTCCCCAGTGAGGGGCCGGTGGAGCGCCTGCCCTGGCCCGACGGTTCCAAACAGGAGGCGGTGCGCCAGATGGTTGCCGCCGTCCAGGCGGCCCTGGTGCCTACCGGGACCCCCCTGTCCCTGGCGATCTTCGGCCAGGTATGCACGTGGGAGCTGGACATGGGGATCGGCCAGTACTGCGAGTCCCTGGCCGGTGTGGCCGACCTGCTCGCGCCCATGGCGTACCCGTCCCACTATGCCCGCGGGAGTTTCGGGATGGCGTACCCCGAACAGTGCCCTGGCCCCGTCGTGGAGCAGACGCTGAGCCGCACTGCCCGGCGGGTGGTCTCGGAGCGAGTGCGCCCGTGGCTGCAGGCGTTCTCCCTGCGGGTGGCGTATGGACCCGTCGAACTGGCGGCCCAAATCCGGGCCGCCGAGGCGGCCGGTACGGCAGGCTGGTTCCTTTGGAACCCTCGGGGGCTGTACCCCGATCTGGAGGCGGCCATGGGGGTAGCGGGCCAGAAAGCGGTCGCAGATGGCTATTGGTCGTCTGGCAACCGACGGGCATGCAGGTAGCGGCGACGGCACGCAACCGCGCAGGAAAGTCGCAGAACGGAGGCGAGTACGGTGATGGGAGCAGGCAAGGTGCCGGGTCCGTGGGTGACGATGAACCCGGGGGTGCGCCGGCGAGTCCTGGCCGTGGGCGCCACCATGCTGACCCAGGAGGTGCAGATGGAGGCCGGTGCGGTGGTGGCCGTGCACGCGCACCCTCACGAGCAGATCACCTACGTGGTTCGGGGCGCATTGAGTTTTCAGGTGGGGGATCGGGAGAGCCGGGTCGAAGCCGGGCAAGCCCTGGTGATCCCGTCCAACGTGCCGCACGGCTGCCGGGCCACCGAACCCACCCTGGCCTACGACGTCTTTCACCCGGTGCGAGAGGATTACGTGGCCGAGCTCTCCCGGGGCTGAGCCCCCGAGAGCCCGGCCCTGGCCGGCCTTGGCCGGCGCAAACGGTCCGTGGTGCCGGTCGCGGCTTGCCCCCGGGCTCACGACCGGTAAAAGTCGAGAACGGCCGTCACCCACCGTTCGTAGCGCTCGAGGACCGGCCGGTAGGCCTCCTGAAGGGAGGGGTCGGGTTGCAGGCGCTCGCCCCGGGGATTCCATCGCCGGACGGCCTGCGCGGGGTCGTTCACGAGGCCGGTTCCCCAGGCGGCCAGGGCCATCGCCCCCAGGGAGGCCGCCAGCTCCGTGCGGGCCGTCCAAATCGGCGCCCCCAGGGCGGCCGCCTTGATTTGAAGCCACAGGCGGTTGCGGGCCCCGCCGCCCATGGCCACCACCTCGCGCACCGGCAGCCCGGCCTGCTCCAGGACCTGCAGGCAGGCCCGAAGCTCGAAGGCGACCCCCTCCATGGCAGCCCGGGCCAGGTGGGCGCGCCCGTGCTGAAGGGTGAGGCCGGCTACCCCGCCCCTTGCGCCCGCCTGCCACCGCGGCGAGCGGGCTCCCATGAAAAACGGGGCCACCAGCAGCCCGTCCGCGCCCGGCGGCACCCGGGCCGCCTCCTCCACCATCCGCTCGTAGACCCGCGCCTCGCTCTGGGCGCCGTAGGCCAGGTCCCGCAGCCAGCGCAGCAGCGCGCCGGTGGCGTTGAGTCCCTGCTCCACCAGCCACTGGCCGGGAAGGACGTGCGCGGTGTAGGCCAGGCGGGGGTCCCGCCGCTCCGGTAGCCCCGCGACCACCACCGACAGGTTGGAGGCGGTCCCGGTGGACTCCATCGCCTCCCCGGGCATCAATCCCGCACCCAGCGCCTCGCAGCAGCGGTCGCCACCGCCGGCCACCACGGGAATACCCGCGGCGAGGTTCATGGCGTCGGCCGCCTGTCGGGTGAGGCCCCCCACCACGGCGTGCGACGGCACCACCCGGGGCAGCTGGCTTGCCTTCACCCCTGCCCGTTGCAGGCCTTCTTCCCACCAGCTGCCGGCTTGCACGTCCCACAGCATGGTCCGGGAAGCCAGCGAAGGGTCGGTGATGGACTCGCCTGTCAGGCGGGCTGCCAGGAAATCTCTTGGCTGGAGCAGCCAGGCAGCCCGCTTCAGGGCCTCGGGGTCGTTTCGCCTCAACCACAAGAGCTTGGCCAGGGTGAAGGTCGCATCCGGCACCATCCCGGTGCGCCGGTGCAGGTTTTCAAAGCCCACCTGGCGCGCCAGCTCGGCGATCTCCTCGGCCCCCCTTCGGTCCATCCACGAGATGGCGGGGCCCAACGGCCGGCCCGTGGCGTCCACGAGCGCGACCGTCTCCCTCTGGGAGCTGAGGCCGATGGCCGCCACCTTCTGCCTGTCCACGCCGGGGGCCCCGTCCAGCGCCCGGCGCACGGCCTGGACGGCCGCGCGCCACCAGTCCTCAGGGTCCTGCTCGGCCCGGGCCGGCCCGGGATACGACGTCGGGTACTCCGCCTCGCCCACCGCGGCCACCGAGCCGTCCAGGTCATAGAGCACGGCCTTGCAGGCGGTGGTGCCCAGGTCAAGGGTCAGGATGGTCGGTCCAGCCACCGGCGCCTCCCCCTTCCTGCTGCAGCCACCGTCGCCAGGCGCCGCTCCTGCGCCGTGCCGTGGATGCGCACCCAGAGTGCCTCCAGGTAGGCCGGCGTGTGCCGGGGGCCTAAAAGGGAAACGCCCAGGGTAGTGAGCAGCGCTACGGGAGCAGATACCAGCGTGGGAAGTGTCAAGCGCAGCCCTCCCATTCCAAACCCGGGGATCAGCGTCCGGCCCGTCAGTTCGGCCAGATTCGCCGCGAGGAAGGCCATAGCGAGAAGGGTTCCCAGGCCCACGCCACTCACGAAACCGGCCAGGGTCGTTCCCCGCCACCAGATGGCCAGGAACAGCCCGGGCACCAGCCCGGAAGCCACCAGGGAGAAAGCCCACAGCACCAGCATCGCGATCAGCGCGGGGTAAGGCGGGGAGGAAGCCACCTGGCGGGCTGCCAACCCCAGCAGCGCGGAAACAGCCGCCATGAAGATCACCGCCAGCCGGCCCGCCTGCACCTTCACCGTCTCCGGGGCCTGCGGCCAGATGAATTGCTCGAACAGGTCATGCCCGATGGAGGCGGCTCCCACCATGAGCAGCCCGCCGAAGGTGGAGAGCATGGCGGCGATGGCCCCTGCCAGCACCACGCCCAGGTAGGCCGGCCCTCCCAGCGACTGGGCGAGGAAGGGCAGCAGCATGTCGGCCGACACCAAAACCCCATCGGCCACCGCGAAAGTGGGCTCGCCGGAAGCCGAGCGCTCGGCCAGCGCGGGCACCAGGGCTCGCCCCGCCACCCCCACCGCCACCGCGACGGAGTAGAAGGCGAAGGTGAGCGCCAGGACCCCCACCGTCGACCAGCGGGCCACCCGGCCGCTGGGGTGGGTGTAATACCGCATGATCAAATGCGGCAGCCCCGAGGTGCCCAGCACCAGGCTCAAAAAGAGGGAGAGCTGGTCAAGCGGCCCGTACAGGGCCCCGGGGCGTGCGAAGGTCACCGGGGTTTGCGGCTCCAGGCGGCTGGTGCGGGGCATCAGCACCACCACCCGCGCCTCGGGGTTGTCCAGGTGCGGGGCCACGCGGCGCTCCCAGTAGTCGGGGCTCATCACCTGCCGGGCCCGCTGCACGGGCGCCTGGCCGGTTCGGGGGTCCACCTGGAGAAGGTCCCGCACCCGCCACGGCTGAGCGGTCAGCAGGACCTGGCCCCGCAGTTCACCCACCGCCCGGCTGTAGTGAAAGCCAGAAGCTGCCGCCAGCGTCAGCACGCTCACGATGGCCCCAAAGAGGATCCAGAACTGGATGGCCTGGTTCCAGGTGGTGCCCCGCATGCCCCCGACGGCCGAATAGATCACCATCACGGCCGCCGTCACCAGCACCCCGGTACTGTACGCGTCCAGGGAACCGATGCCCTGGCCGGCGATCAGCCTCCAGATGGTTCCCACGCCCATGGCCTGGGGAACCAGGTAGAGGGTGGTGGCCAGGAGCACGATGACGGTTCCCAGCAGCCGGGCTGCCCGGCTGTTGAAACGGGCGTGCAGGAAATCGGGGAGCGTGTACTCCCCGAAGCGCCGAAGGGGTGAGGCAAAGAACAACAGCAGCGGCACGAAGCCGGCGGCGTAGCCGGTGCCAAACCACATCCCGTCGAGCCCCCACGCGTAGACGGCCCCCGCCACTCCCAGGAACGATGCCGCGCTGAAGTAGTCGCCGCATATGGCCGAGGCGTTGGTGAACAGACCCACCGTGCGGCCGGCCAGGTAGAACTCCAGGGTGGTGCGGGCGAAGCGGCGGGCGTACCAGGAGACGGCTGCGCTGAACAGCACCACCGAGGCCGTGATGCCGGCGACGAAAAACGGGCCCGACGCGGAGGTCCAGTCGGCCATACGGCTTCTTCCAGGCTTAGGGGGCGCCGCTTCGCGTCTTTGGGGCCGCGGAAGCTCCGTGCGGCTCCGGCACCGCATCGGCGTCGGCCGGCCGGCTGGCGGACCTGCCAGGTTCCGGGACGACCAGGTAGCGGCGAGCCCACCGCTCGATGGCGTCGATGACCCGCTTCAGCTCCTGTCCGGAGCGGGTGAGGGCGTAGCTGGTGCGGGGCGGCATGTGGGACTGGATGGTCTTTTCCACGATGCCCATCTCGACCAGCCGTTCCAGACGCTGGGAGAGCGTGGCGGGATTGCAGCCTCCTGCGGCCCGGGCCAGCTCGTTGAAGCCCCTGGGGCCGTCCAGAAGCCCGCGGATGATATGAAGCGTCCACTTTTCCTGCAGGAGGTCGATGGCCGCCTGCACCGGGCAGAAGGCGGGCTCGTGGTCCATGCCGGATTCATGGTAGCATTTTGTGCCCGCCGCCAGCAACGCCCCCCTTTTCGTTCTGCCCGTCCCGTCGCAGCGGGTGCGCAGTCCGCTCGCCGGCCTGCCCGAGAGATCGGCCGGGGCGATAACTTTGCCCGCAAAAGCGCTTGACAAAGGATAGCGCTACACCTTATGATGCACACGACCCTGCAGCGTGATCCCACACAGGTCTTGCGGGAGGGGACGGCGAGAGCCGATGAGGTGGTCTGTGGACTCCAGCCACGCCAGCCTGGCGTTTTCGGTCAAGCACATGGGCCTGTTTACGGTGCGGGGCCAGATGAAGAAGGTGTCCGGCCTGGCCGAGACCGACGACAGCGGGCAGCTGAGCCGCATCGAGGCGACCATCGAGGCGGCCAGCATCGAGACCGGCGAGCCCCAGCGTGACGCCCATCTTCGTTCGCCCGACTTCCTGGACGCCGAGCGCCATCCCCATCTGATCTTTCGCAGCACCCGCATCGAGCCCCTCGGCCAGCGCCGCTACCGGATCCACGGCGATTTCACCATCCGGGACGTGACGCGGCCCGTGAGTTTCGAGGTGGAGGTCACCGAGCCCATCCGCGACCCGTGGGGCAACCTCCGGGCAGGGGTGACGGGGCGCGGCGTACTCAACCGCAAGGACTGGGGGCTGACCTGGAACCAGGTTCTCGAGTTCGGGGCCCTGCTGGTGGGCGAGGAGGTCAGCTTCACCATCGACGCGGAGGCCGTTGCCGCCTCCCAGCAGGCCGCCGCGTAGGTCTCTCGCCGCCGGCCGGCCTCCCGGCCCCGATTTCCGGTCGCCTTCGGCTGCTGCGGGCGCATGAGCTGACCGTGGAGCCGGGCACCGGCTAGAGGGCAAGATCACCGGGGCTGAGTACCTTCAGCCTGCCGACTCTACGAAAGTGATCTACGTTGGACGTCATCACGGGGAGGCGGTTGGCCAGGGCAATACCGGCGATGAGGACGTCCCCGGTTCCGATGGGGCGGCCCGCCCTGCTCAAGTCGCGAGCGATGGATGCCGCAAGCAGCGCCGCATTCGAATCCAGGGGAAGCACGCTCAACCGGTCGAACAGCTTGCGCGCGTTTTGGCCCCGGCGAGAAGCTGGGTCAACGCCGACAAAGAACTCGAACAGTGTCACGGCGGTTGTATACGGCGTCCCTTCGCTCAGAAGACGCATAACCCCGGAGACTGCCCGTTCGTCGCCTCGAAAGAAGTCCACGAGGACGGAGGTGTCCACTACCGCGGCCAGCTCTTCCATACCTCGGCGACCCTTCGCCTGAAGTCTGTCACGTCGTCATCGGACCAGGTGCCTGCCAGACGCTGGATTTCCTCGAGATCCGCTCGAGAACGGGCGTGCTCGCGCAGATAAAAGTCAATAGCCTCGTTGATCAGGGCAGAATATCCCCGCAAGCCACGTTTGGCTGCCAGGGCGACGAGGAGCGCTCGCTTCTCTTCGGGCAGTTCGATGGTCGTCCTCAATGCGATCCCCTCCTCTACGGAGTATAACGCGTATGCATGGACGCGCGCACCCACTTCCAGGCCGGTTCGGAAGCCTGCGGGAAGAGGACCGCATCACCATCCTGCGCATCGGCCACGTGATGCGGCCGGTTCGGAACAGGTCGTGGCCCTTAACTTCGGCCGGCGCACGGCGGGGGGAGCCTTCGGGTCGATGGCATCCCCTCCCCCGCTGATCGCCGCGGGCGCGGGCGAGGAGGGCGGAGCCGCCAGAGCCGAGGCGCAATGCTCCCGGGCCCGCCGGCCGGGTGTAACAGCCCGGGCGAGCCGCGGCGGCGGGGGCGGCCGGAGAGGGCCGCGCTCAGCGGTGGCCCCACGAGAAGTGCGACCACGAAGCGGGCGACGTGCACGGCAAGGACCAGCTCGGGATGCGCTCCTGTGGCCACCGCGATCGCGGTCATCGTTTCGATGGCGCCCGGAGCGGTGGCCAGGAGCGCGGCCAGGGTCGGTATCCCGCTGAACCGGTGCAGGCTCCAGCCGACCGCAACGGACAGTGCGAACAGGCCCACGGTCAGGGCGGCCGAGACAGCTGCCACCCGGCCGGCCCGTTCCACCGTCGCCCGCTCGAACCGGCTGCCGACCCACGTTCCCAGCACGGCCAGGGCCGCCCCGCTCAGCAGGCCAGGCACCATCAGAGGGAGCCCGGCTGCAGACGAGGTGAGAGCGGCCAGGGTCATCGCCACCAGCAAAGGGGCGGCGGGCAGGGGCAGCCGCTTACCCACGGCAGCGCCCAGGGCGGCGATGGCCAGGCCGGCCAGAAGGGGCAGCGGGGCCTGCCACACCTCGCCGACGAGCCCACCGCCCGATGAGAGGGTGGTTCCCCCTCCCGCCGCTGCGGGCGGGGACTCCCCGATCACGGCCGCCGGCGGCGCGCCTACCGGGCCCTCCTCCAGAAGCCGGGCGGTGCCCACCAGCGCGGGCGCGGACAGGACCACCAGGATGAGCCGCAGGTACTGCACCAGCGCTACCACCCCGGGGTCGGCGTGCAGGTCGGCGCTTGCCGCCACCATTCCCGAAGCCGCCCCCGGAACGAAGCCGAGCAGGGCGGTTACCCGGTCGATGCGTGCCCGGGCCGCCAGCACGAGACCCGCCGCCACGCCTCCCGCCAGCGTGGCCAGAACCGAAGCTGAAACGGCGGGCCAGGCGTCCGCCAGCACCGCCAGCACGTCCCGGCGAAACGCGGATCCAAGGGAAAGGCCGATGACCGCTTGCGCCAGGCGCAGGACGCCTGCCGGGGGCGGGTACAGCCGGTCCACCCAGTTAAGGGCGACGGCCGCCACCACCGGTCCGACCAGCCAGGCCACAGGCACGCCCGCTCGCTCTGCCAGAAAACCGGAGACCGCAGCGGCGATGGCGGTTCCGAGAAGGCGGGCCAGCCGCAGCCGCCGGGATTGGAAGCCGTTGCCGTCATGCAGAGGGTCGTCTTCGATGCGATTCGTAGGAGGCACCCTGACAGGGTTCGAGGCCGGGCCTCGCCTCCCTGCCGCCCGGGCCGAGAGGATCTGCCGGCCGGCGGGTGGGAGAAGGCACCCGGTCCTGGCCGTCTTTCCAGTGCCGGGCCAGCGCCCTGACGTGGCCATGGTACACTACGGCAGGGAACAAAGGAGGTCCGCGCCCGTGGACGTCATCACCAAGAAGCTGGGTGAGGTTGTGGTCGGCGGGTCGGGCTTTTTCGTCCGCCGGGGCCCCGACGTACTCCGGGCTCCTGATGTGGCGTTCTACTCCGCCGAACGGGCGGCCCACGTCGGAGACGCAAGCGGTTTTACGTCTGTTCCGCCGGGTCTGGCCGTGGAGGTCCGGGATCCTTCGGAGCCCGACCTGAGTCGGAAGATCCAGCAGTACCTGGAGGCCGGCGTGCGCGCGGTGTGGGGGGTGGACCCGCAGGCTCGCACCCTGACCCGTCATGCTGCAGCGCAACCGCCGCACGTCTGGTCAACCCCCGGAGCCGTCATCGAAGAGCCGGTCCTGCCAGGGTTCACCTGCCGGCTTGGCGATCTGTTTGGAGAGGTGTAGCCAGCGCCGGACCCACGGGCCGAGCCACGTTCCGGGCATCCAGCACGCCCACCCGAGACGCCAACACGGCGTATTCTGACCTTCGCTTCTACGCGAGCCTTTTCCCCTGCTCCGGCATTTGGGTCGCCGGTTTTGGGAGTTGACAGGACCCGACAGGAAGGCCCGGACATTCCGCGGAAACATCCCTGCTGGAAAGGACATCCGGGGAGAGCGCACCGCCTGCAGCGGGCCTGCGGTGGGCGCAGGGCGGTTATCCCGGTTCGGAGGTGCAGGCGATGGGTTCGGAGCGAGGCTTGCCACGTGGTTTGCCCGGGGGTGGAGCTCTCCGCGGAGTTGGGACTTCTGCAGCTCCTCTGCTTCGCCGGGCATGGCTCGCTGCGGCAGTTGGGCTTTTGGCAGCGTGGGCGCTTGCCGGCGCGGCCCCGGATGTCGCGCGGGCGGCAGAACCGCAGTTTGTGTCGGCGGCGGAGCTGGCCACCATCGGCCTGGCGGACGTGGAGCAGCGCAAGGTGTTGGAGCTTTGCCTTCCCCCTTCCATGGTGCAGGGTAAGCGGGTGAGGGTGGACATCGACGTAAACTTCTCCGTCGAACTCGACCCCGAGCTTTCCGGGAACGCCTCCTTCAAGGTAGGGCCCATCCGTTTCACCGACAAGTACACGGACACGCTATGTGTCAGCAACCTGGATTTTGGCATCGACGTGACCGAGCGGCGGCTCAATAAGGAGGGCTTCGATCGCAAGCTTCAGGATCTGGTCCAACAGGGCCAGATCGACCAGGCCGACCCTCCGGTGACGAGCCGTGTGGAGACAAACCGGGATCTGCCTACCGTGCAGCAGCTGCTCGACGATATTCTGGCCCGGGGTGGCATGCTGCCCGCGTTCCGCATCGCTCTAGATTTCACGGCTATCAACGCGGAGAACGAGCAGACGATCCTGTCTGCCCCGCCAGTCGTATTGGTCAACAGCAACCCCGAGCCGGTGACGTTTGAGTTTCCGGGCGACGGGGAGGCCGTCGAGACGGTGCGGCCGTCGTGGCGCCTTGCCATCCCGGACGTGCCGACGGACATCTCCTCCCTTACCCTGACCCTGTCGGTGGAGGATCGCACCGACCCGGCGGGTTCGTGGAGCTCACCGGTCAGCCTTTCCCTGTCCAGCGCCCAGTACAACCGCACCCTGGCAGTGGCGTACCCTCCCGGGGAGGCGGACCTGATCCCTGGCCACACGTACCGCGCCGTCGCCCGGCTGGTGGATCCGGCGGGCAAGGTGGTGGGGGTGGGGGCCCGCAGCGAAGGGGAGATGGTGGAGTTCTCCGTGGCGGTGGAGCCCCTGGTGGCAGAGCGGCCCGAAGATGACGAAGGCGTGCGCTCGCTGGAGCCGGTGCTGGAGTGGAGCGATCCCAACCCCGGCGGTGTGCGAGCCGCCTTTTCGGGATACCGGGTGAGCTTCAGCGAGGCGCCTTCCATGGAGGGCGCCTGGAGCGTGGACGTGGGGCTGTCCACGTCGTATCGCTACGCGGACGCAACCCGGGTTTTGCAGCCCGGCGCCTCTCTTTTCTGGCAGGTGGCGCCCCTGAGCCGCCTGGGTGTGCCCATCGACGCGGCGGCCTCCGCCGTTCGGGAGCTACGGGTGGAAGAGCTGCCGGAGGTCCGCCTTGTGCAGCCCGAGCCCGGCGCCACCTTTGCCGAGGGGGAGACGGTCGGCCTGGAGCTGGCCGAGCTGCCGGACTGGTCGCCGGGTCTGGAGGTCGAGTGGTTCGACCGAGGGCTTCGGATCGGATCGGGGCCGTCGCTGAGCCGGCCGTTCGACCCGGGTGAGCACGTCGTCCATGCCGAGGTCTTTCTGCCGGGCCTGCCAGGGATTCGAAGCCAGAGCGAACCCGTGGTCTTCAACGTGGCGCGAAGGCTGGCCGAACCCGTGCTGACGGGCATCGAAGAGCGCTTCGTGCTGCTTGAGCCTCCGACGCTCACGGTGGAGCTGCCGCAGGCCATCGGGGGCCTTTCCCCCTACTCTCTGCGCTTGCTGCTGAGCGGGCCTGGCGGGGACGGTCAGGAGCTAGCCGCATGGAGCGGCCTGGAGGCGGGGACGGCAGTGCAGTTTGATCTCATGCCCCTGGCGCCGGGCCGCTACGAGCTGCGCGCTGTGGTGGAGGACGCCCGGGGAGAGCAGCGGGAGACCGTGCGCTCTTTCGAGGCGGTCGCTCCGCTGGCCAGCCTTCGGGCGATCACCGCCGACGGGATCACCGGCCTGAACTTCCTGATGACGGACACCCTCATCCTGCAGCTGACCCTGAGCGATCCCGTGCGGGGGCGGGAACTGGACGCCGCCGCCTTCCCCCTTGCATATGCGTGGCAGGTAGGCGGCCAAAGCTTCGACCAGCCGGCCCCGCTCACCCTCGCGCCCGGCGAGCTTCCCGGGGGCCGGGTGGAGGCGGAGTTGGTGCTGACCCACCCGGCGGTGGGGGAGCTGGCCCGCGCCAGCCTCACCTTCTTTGTCGCCTCGGCGGACCTCGCGCCCGAGCTGGGCGTCCTGCAGGAGGCCTATCTCCTGGGCTCGGCGGTGCCTGTGGAGGTGCGCTTCTCGGAGCAAGGGCAGGCGCCGTTCACCGTCGAGCTCTATGACGGCGGGCAGCTGGTAGCCCGTCAGGAAGGCCTCGCAGGACCGCCGGCCCGCTTCCAGCTTGAGGATCTGGGCCCCGGCATCCACCGGCTGAGCGCCAGGGTGACCGATGCGGCCTCCAACACCGCGGGAACCGGCGTGGCCGAGTTTTCCGTGCAGGCGCCCCGCCTTACCGGCTTCGCGGTGCTGGACGAGGCGGGCCTGCAGCGCACCGTGGTGGAAGGCGACGAGGCTTTGCACGTGGGGGCGTCGGTGGATTGGACGGCTGCCGGCGGGGACGTCCGGCGACTGGCGGACTTCCTCCGTGCCTTCCCCTTCTACGCCGTGGAGCTGGTGGGAGCCGGGCCGTTGGGTGGGCCCGAGCTGCTTGCCACCTCTGCCGAGGACCTGGAGAGGCTGCGGTTTTCAGCGGGCGCGTTCGCCGGCCCCGGCGCGGAGGTGGCCCTTTCGCTGCGGCTGCTGCTGCAGCCGGCGAGGGCGCCGGTGGACGAGAGTCTCGCAAGCGTCCGGGTGGCGGAGGCGGTGGTGCCTGTGGACCTGGCCTTCCCGCAGGGCGAGGCCTTCGAGCTTGCCGCCGGGGCGCTGGAGGCGGAGGTTCCCGTGGAGCTTTTGGTGGGGCGGCCGGGACGCTACCGGGGCTGGCTGGAGGCTGTTCCCGAGGGGGCCGAGGGAGGGGCTCCCGCGGGCGGGGCGGCGGTGCAGGTGGAGGTAGGGGAGTTCCAGGTGATGGTAGACCAGCTGCCCGGACGGGTCTCCGGCGTTCTGTCGCTGCCGGCAGGGCGGTACTCGGTGCGGGGCTCGGTGGAGGCAGCAGAGGTCGCCGGCATCGAGGCCGGGCGCCGTTTCGACTCGCAGCCGTGGGGGGTTCGGGTGATGCGGGCCCGGGTGGCCGGGGCCGGCGTGGAGGTGCTCTCGCCCGTGGCGGGCCGCTACAGCGCTGCCTCCCCCATTCTGTTCCAGGGGCGGGCCGTGAACCCGTACGGTGACGAGGTCTCCGACCAGCTGGTCTGGAGACTGGAGCCCGCCGGCCAGGAGATTGGCCGGGGGGCCAGCTTCGAGCTTCAGCTGGCGGAGGGCAGCTACACCGTATCCGCTAGCTTCACTGCCGAAGGCGAAACCCTGTCCGCCTCGGTGCGCTTCGAGGTGTTTGAGGCGCCGCAGCCGGCGGTGGCGGTCATCCAGTGGGCAGATCCGGCCCGGGGCACCGTGCTGCGGCTGCTGGATGGCGGCGGCGAGACCCGGCTG
>CAYQLT010000008.1:31530-42538 GCA_964418425.1 uncultured Clostridia bacterium | reverse complement strand
TCCGGCCCGGGGCACCGTGCTGCGGCTGCTGGATGGCGGCGGCGAGACCCGGCTGCGGGAGGGCGCCATCGTGCTGTCGGGCTGGACGCTGCGCGGCCTGGGCAACCCGGGGGTACGGGCCGGCGTCCAGGTGGCCCAGGCCACGATGACCCGGGCGGCGACGGTGCAGGAGTTTCGCACGGGCAGCCCGGACGGGGCGACCGTTCGAAGCCTCGGCTCGGGTGAGGCCCTGGCCCTGCGGGCCGGCTTCACGTACGTGGTGCAAGGGGAGCAGGAATAGCAGGGAGGTGGCCCGTGAAGCGCACCAAGCCAACAGACGGCACGGGCGGGCGGCTATTCGGCCGCCCGCCGGCTCGCACGGGTCGGCGGGCCCGCTCGGCCGCAGTCGGCCGGGCTACGGCGGCGGGGATCCTGGCGCTTCTCCTGGGGATTGGCGTGGCAGGAACCCCACGGGCGGTCGCCGCAGCGCCCGGTGCCGGCGGCCAGGCGGCCGGGGCGGGTACCGGGCCGGCGGCCGGCTTTGCGCGACCTCCGGGGTCCCTGACCGTGCGCGAGAGCCTTGACGGCTTGGGGTACGTCGAACTCTGGGTGCCCGCACGGCTGGTGGCGGGCCAGCCGCTCAACGTGACGCTGGTCAGCTTTCCCGCGGCAGGGCAAGAGGCGGCCCCGCCTTTGCGCTCGGCGGTCGTGTACCTGAGCGGCGACGGGGGCGCAAGCTACGCGGCCTTTCACATCCGCCCGCCGGCGCAAGCTTCGGGTGCAGCCAGGCCGGCCGGCACCCGCCTTTCGCTGGCCATACCCTTTCGCTCGCTTCCCCGCACGGAGGAGTCTTTGCTCGTGTATGCGGACGTGACCGACGAGCGAGGAGGGCGTGTGCGGGTTCCGGCGACCGGGCCGGGGGGCCCCGCGCGCATCCGCATGCAGGCCGACCGCACGCCCCCCACCTTCCAGGTGGTGGGGGCCCCGAGCCGCTTTGCGGTTGGGGAGCGGGTGACCTTGGCCATCCGTCCCATCGACGACTCCGGGGGCATCGACACGGCCAGCGTGAGAGTGGAGCTGGACGGGCGGCCGCTTTCGGGCGTGATGGCGGTGCCCGACCTGATCGCGGTCAGCGTGCGGCTGCAGGAGGTGGGCCCGCATCGGCTGGTGGTCCAGGCCCGCGACCCTGCGGGTAACTCGGGGCGTCAGGAGTTCGTGCTCCAGGCCTACCGCCCCCTGAAGGTGAACTGGGGCGGCGAGTTCGCCACCCGGGCCTCTGCCGATTACCGGGTCAGCGAACCGGCCCTCCCGGGGCAGACGGCCTCCCGGTTCACCTCCCGCCTGGGCGCCTGGCTCGAGGTGGGGCCCCTGGCGGTGCGGGCCAGCGTGGAAACCCGGCAGGGGCTGACGTCGCAGCTTTCGGGTGCGGCCACCTCCTCGGCGAACCTGTACGCCCTGTCAGCCCTCCTGAGGTTTTTGGACGGAAAGCTGGTGCTGGAGGGAGCCGCAGGCCAGTTCACCCCCCGGCTCACCGATCTCACGCTGTCGGGCCGAAGCGTCGAAGAGGGCTGGAAGCTGCGGCTGCGGCTGTGGTTCACGGAGGCGGAGGCCTTCTTCGGCCGCCTGGCCTCTTCCACCGAGGATAGCTACGCCCGGCACGTGGTGGGCCTGCAGTGGGCGCCGCTGCTTTGGGAAGAGCGGCTGTGGCTACGGCTGGGGGCTGCCTGGATCAGCGACGCCTTCCTGAGCTCGCAGGGCCAGCCTCAGCTCATCGAAGCAGATGGCAGCGTGGTCGGCGCCTGGCAGAACCTGGTGGCCTCGCTGCAGCTGGGCACCCGCCTGTGGGGCCTGCGCAGCGAGACAGAGGTGGCCGCCTCGGCGACTCTCTCGAACATCACCGATGTGGTTCCGTACGCCGAAGGCGGCGAGGTGATCGAAGGCTCGGGACTGCGCCTGTACCCGTCGGTTCTCTACTCCCGCATTCCGGGGGTCGACCCGCGGGGGCTTTACAGCCTGTTCCCGGTGCCCCGCTTGAGCCCGGCCAATCTCCTGCCCCTTCCGATCGGCACCGCGTTGCGATGGTCCCTTGCGGCCGACCTGCGTTCCTCCGGCGAGACGGAGTTTGGTTACCTTCTGGCCGACTCCGGGTATCGGCCCCTGGCCGCATCAGCTCCCACGGGCAAGGAGGTTTTGAGCTTAAGCGCCAGGGCACGGCTTGGCGAACGCTTCCGCCTTCAGCTCTCGGCGGCCGACGAGCGGGAGGTGAGGGAAAACGTGATCCTGGTGCTGGCCCGGGATGCGATCTCTCGGGCCCTGAACCTCCCCAGCGGCACGGACGGGTCGTCCGGCGGCGGTTCGGCGGGAAGCCCCCGCGCCCGGCGGCTTACCTTCAAGGCGGGGCTGGATGGCCGGCTGGGTTCGGTGACGCTATCGCCCTTTCTCACGTGGTCGCTGAGCGGCCAGTCCACTCAAGCCGGCCTGGTTCCGGCGCTTTTGACCGGCCAGCCGGTGGGCGCGCTGGAGGGGGTTCCGGTGCCGCAACGCCAGCAGCTGGAGGCAGGGGCGGCACTACGGCGTATCCCGGTCGGTTCAGCGGTGGTGGACCTTCGGGGCTCCTGGATGCGGGAGACCGCGTATGGGGCGCCGGACGGCGGCGGGGCCGGCGGCTATTCGGTGCAGGGGGTGGACGAGGGGTACGCCGGCGAGATCGGGGTCAGCTTGGGGCCCAATTCGGTGCGCCTGGGTGCCGAGCGGCGGCCGGACGCAGCCAGCCCCGACCAGGCCACGTTGACGTACAGCGCCCGGCTGTCCCGTTCGTTCGGGTGGTGGAGCCTCGGGGGGGCTTACAGCCGCACCCAGAAGCCGCAACTGCCCGACAGTGAGCCGGCGGAGCGCCTTGAAGTGCAGGGTACCGCCTCGCTGCCCCTCTTGGGTGGCTCGGTGGGGATCAGTGTATCGGCCGGCGGCACCCGATCGGGCGGGCAGTTCCAGCCGGCGGTATCGGCCCAGGCGCAGTACGCCTTGCGCTGGTGAGGTTGCGGGCGCTCCGTCCTGCGAGGAGGGTACATCTTTCCCTTCCGCCGTGCGCACCCTGGCTCTAGCATGGGCCCGGGGTGGGCCGGAATGCAGGTGATGGCGGTTCCCCGCTACGAAGCTCCCATTCCCCAGGATTCGGTGGAGGTGGGCCGTATCATCCTGAAGGATGGCAGCGTGGCCCACCTTCGCCCCGCCCGGCCCGAGGACAGGGAACTCTTCCTGGAACTCTTGGAGCGCACGTCTCCCGAAGCCAAAACCCGCCGGTTCTTCGCCAGCATCTCCAGCGAGGTGGCGGTGAACCGGCTTTTGCGATGCGGGGACCCCTTGCGGGAGTTCACCCTGGTCGTTCTCAAGGGAGGCCCCCAAAACCCCCGCATCGTGGGCACAGGCGGTTACGTACGCAGCGGCGAAGATCCGGAGATGGCGGAGATCAGCTTTCTCGTCGACGACGAGCACCGGGGCCGGGGCATCGGAACCATCTTACTGGAGCGGCTCGCCCTGGTGGCCGCCCGCCATGGCATCCGAACCTTTCGGGCGCTGACCCAGTTTGAGAACCGGGAGATGCTGGAGGTCTTCCGGGACAGCGGTTTTCCCTTGCAAGAACACCCCGAAGACGGCTACGTCCTGGTGAGCCTCTCGGTCACCCCTGCCCCTGAGCTGGTGGCCCGGGCCGAGATGCGGGAGCGGGTGGCCACGGTGGCCTCTCTGCTGCCGTTTTTCCGCCCCCGCGGCGTGGCGGTCATCGGCGCCTCCCGGGACCCGACCAGCATCGGGTACCGGATCTTCGAGGCTCTGGTCATGAACCGGTTCAACGGCCCCGTCTACCCGGTCAACCCCAGGGCGGCCGTGGTGGGATCGGCGCCGGCCTACCCGTCCGTGCGGGCGATTCCCGGCCCCGTGGACCTGGCGGTGGTGGCCGTACCCCGAGACGCCGTGCTTTCCGTGGTGGACGAGTGCGGGGAAAAAGGGGTGCGGGCGCTGGTGGTGATCACGGCGGGGTTCGCCGAGACCGGTCCTGAGGGGGCGCAGCTGCAGGCCCAGCTGGTGGAGAGGGCCAGAGGCTACGGCATGCGGGTGGTGGGGCCCAACTGCATGGGACTCATCAACACCGCGCCCGACGTGCGCCTCAACGCCAGCTTCTCGCCCGTCTTCCCGCCGCACGGGCGCATCGCGATGTCTTCCCAGTCGGGAGCGCTGGGGCTGGCGATTCTGGAGTACGCCCGGCAGATGGGGTTGGGGCTTTCCACCTTCGTGAGCGTGGGCAACAAGGCGGACGTCTCGGGCAACGACCTCATCCAGTACTGGGAGGAGGACCCCGAGACGGCGCTGATCCTGCTTTATCTGGAGTCTTTTGGAAATCCCCGGCGTTTTGCCCGCCTGGCCCGACGGGTAGCCCGGCGCAAGCCCATCCTGGCGGTGAAGGCGGGGCGCACGGCGGCGGGGTTCCGGGCGGCGGGATCGCACACGGCGGCGCTGGCGGCCAGCGAGGTGGCCGTGGAGGCGCTGTTCCAGCAGGCGGGCGTCATCCGGGTCGACTCGCTGGAGGAGATGTTCGATGTGGCGGCCCTGTTGGCCAACCAGCCGCTTCCGGCGGGTCCCCGGGTGGCTATCGTCACCAACGCCGGCGGCCCGGCGGTGCTGGCGACCGACGCTCTGACGGCAAGAGGCCTTGAGGTGCCGCTGCTGGGCCAGGCGACCCAACAGGCCCTGCGAAACTTTCTCCCGGCCGCCGCCAGCGTGGCAAATCCCGTGGACATGATCGCCTCGGCGGGAGCCGAGCACTACGAGAAGACCCTGCGGGTGGTGCTGGAGGACCCGGACATCGATTCGGTGATGGTCATCTTTATTCCCGTGGGGCTGCAGAGCGCCGAGGAGGTGGCCGGCCGGGTGCGCGCGGAGGTGCAGCGGGCGCGGCGGGAAGGGATCCGAAAGCCGATGCTGGCTTGCTTCATGGGCGCCAACAACCTGCGCGCCTCGCTGACGGCCGCAGGCGAGCGGATCCCGTCGTATCGCTTCCCGGAGTCGGCCGCGCACGCGCTGGCAAAAGCTTACGCCTACGCCCGCTGGCGAGGTCGTCCTGCGGGCGAGGTGCTGGCTTTCACCGACGCCGACGTGGATGCCGCGCGGGCCATCTGCCGGCGAGCCTGCGAGCGTGGGGGCGGCTGGCTGAGCCCGCAGGAGGCATGCGAGCTTCTGGGCGCCTTCCGGTTCCCGGTGGTCGAGGGCCGCATGGCGCGGGATGCGCAGGAGGCGGCGGAGGCGGCCCGGGCCCTGGGTTTCCCGGTGGCGGTGAAGCTCGCCTCCCGCACGCTGGTTCACAAGACCGAGTGGGACGGCGTGCACCTGGATCTGGGCGAGCCCGAGGCGGTGGTTGAGGCCTGCCGGCACATACGGGGGCGGTTGGCTGCCGCCGGCCGGCTCCAGGAGCTGGACGGCTTTTGGGTTCAGCCTATGGTGCCCGGTGGGGTTGAGCTGATGGTGGGCATGACCCATGACCCCTTGTTCGGGCCGCTCATCGCCTTCGGGCTGGGTGGCGTCCACATCGAGGTGCTGGGGGACGTGGTCTTCCGGATCACCCCCCTGACGGACCTGGACGCCGAAGAGATGGTGCGGGCCATCCGGGGCTTTCGGCTGCTGGAGGGTTTCCGGGGCCACCCGCCGGCGGACCTGCAAGCCGTCCAGGAGGTTCTCCTGCGCCTGTCGCACCTGGTGGAGGAGCTGCCCGAGGTCGCCGAGCTGGACATCAACCCTCTCAAGGCCTTTGCGCCGGGCCAGGGCTGTCGGGTGGTGGATGCCCGCATCCGGGTGCAGGGCTGACGCCCCGCACGGGTCAAGCCCGCCGGACCCCGGCGGATATCGGACCCGTGACACGGGCATTGCATGCAGGATAAGCTGGAAGGGCTGGATAGGCGGTGCCCCGCATCCCCCCCAACGTGGCCGGCCCTGAGCGGCCCGTCTGCGAAGCGGCACCGCCGGTGTAGTGGGGGGGTCGTCATGGCACATCCAGAGCCGCCGCAACGGAAGACCGCTCCGCCGTCGTTGTATCACAACCGGATCAGCTGGTTTGCCACGGGGATGGCCGGCTACACCTTCTCGCTGATGGCCATCCTGCACCTGACCAACCTGCTTTTGGGCCGTCCCAACCCCTACCTGGGGGTGCTCACCTACCTGGTGCTGCCCGTCTTTTTGCTGCTGGGGCTGGTGGGCATCCCGCTGGGGATGTGGATCGAGGCCGTGCGGCGGCGGCGCCGGGGCGGGGTAGCCTCGCTCCCCGTGCTCGACCTCAACGTGGCGCTGCACCGTGCCCGCTTCGTGCGCTTCTGGCTGGCCAGCTTCGTGTTTGTGGTCATGGTGGCCTTCGTGGCGTACAGCGGGTATCACTTCACCGAGTCCGTCTACTTCTGCGGCCAGACGTGCCACCGGGTGATGGAGCCGACCTTTACCGCCTACCAGACCTCGCCCCACGCGCGGGTCGCCTGCACGGAGTGCCACATCGGTTCGGGGGCCAGCTGGTGGGTGCGCAGCAAGTTCTCCGGCGCCTACCAGGTCTACGCGTACACCTTCGACCGCTACGAGCGCCCCCTGTCAGTTCCCATCGCCAGCCTGCGGCCGGCCCGGGACACCTGCGAGGAGTGCCACTGGCCGGCCAAGTTTTATGACTCCATCCTGCGCCGGCGCCGCTACTACGCGCCCGATGAGACCAACCGGGCCTGGGAGATTCACCTGGAGATCCCGGTGGGCGGGGGGCAGGGGCCGCTGGCTGCGCACGGGGTGCACTGGCACGTGCTGCCCGAGAACCGGGTGGAGTACGTGGCGGCCGATGCGGCCCGCCAGGTGATCCCGTGGGTGCGGGTCACCCGACCCGACGGAAGCCAGGTCGTCTACGAGGATCCGGCCAACCGGCTCGACGAAGCCCAGCTGGCGTCCGCCTCCATCCGCCAGATGGACTGCATCGATTGCCACAACCAGCCCAGCCACATCTTCCGGCCCCCCGGACGGGCCATCGACGAGGCGCTGGCCGCCGGGGCCATCAGCCCGGCCTTGCCGTACATCCGGAAAGTGGGCGCGCAGGCGCTGCTGGCCGACTATCCCACCCGGGAAGCGGCCGAGCAGGGCATTCGTATGCGGGTGAGCGAATTTTACCGCAAGGAGTACCCCCAACGGGTGGCCGCTGACCCGTCCCTGGTCGAAAGCGCCATCGAAGCGCTCACGGCCATCTACCGCGCCAACTTCTTCCCCGAGATGCGAACCGACTGGCGCTCGTACCCCAACAACATCGGGCACCTCTACTCGCCCGGATGCATGCGATGCCACGACGGCCAGCACGTCAGCCCGCAGGGGCAGACCATCACCGCCGATTGCCAGGTGTGCCATCGCATCGTGGCGCAGGGGCCGGCCGGAGAACTTCAGTGGGACCCCCGGGGGCTGAACTTCCTGCACCCCATGGACGAGTCGGAGATGACCGAACCGGACACGTGCTGGAGCTGTCACGACGGCACCTGATGGGGTCGGCCGGGCGGCTGGCGTCGTAGCCGGCCGCCTGGCGCAAGGCCCGGCCGGCGGCTGCGAGGACCGCCGAGCTCACCCCGTGCGGCGGCCCTGCCCATCGAGACGCTTCTCGTAGATCCGCCGGTCGGCTACCGCCAGCAGGGCCTCCAGGGAGTCCCCGTCCTCGGGCCAGGTGGCGCAGCCGGAGGTCGCCTCCAGGGAGCTGCCGCGGACCGGCAGCTTAACATGCCGGAGGGCGTCGGCTGTACGCCGGGCGAACGCCTCATGCTGGGCCGGGCCCGCCTCCACCCACAGGATGGCGAACTCGTCGCCCCCGAACCGGCACACCAGATCCTCGGCTCGCACGCAGCCCGACAGCGCTCGAGCCACCTCCTGCAGCACGCGGTCGCCCACCAGGTGCCCGAAGCGGTCGTTCACCTCCTTGAAGTGAACGAGGTCGAGGAGCATGACGGTAAAAGGGCGACCGCTTCGACGGGAGCGGGCCCGTTCCTCGTGGAACCGGCTCTCCAGGGCGCGCCGGTTCGCAAGTCCGGTCAGGGGATCCGTGACGGCCAGCGACTGCAGCTGGCGCAGCACCCGGTCTGCCTGCAACACCCAGCGCAGCAGGGCGAAGGCGATGAGGAAGCCGGCGGCCCCATAGGTGAACCGGGTCACGACCGGGCTCTGGCCGCCGAACAGGCCCAAGAGATCGTCCAGCACATCGGCGGCCAGGGTGGCGGCAGCCAGTCCCATGCCCGCCACGGAGATCCGCCACAGCCACCGGGGATGGGGCCAGCGCCGGCTGACGCCCCAAAAGCGTATCCAACCGTACACCACGAAGACAAGAAGGGCGGTTCGAAGGGCCATGATAGCATACGCATATGCGGGATCTGGCACTTGCAGCGTCTCCCACCGCTTCCCGGCCGCCAGGAGCTTGGCCGGCGGCTTGCTGGCATAGATACCGTGGCGGACGGGGTTCGCTCTGCCGGCGTGGACTCCTTCGCTTTGGCGGGTCGGGGCGCCGACCCCGCAGCGGCTTGGGGAGGTGAGCGAGGTGTTTCAGGGATCGCACGAAGGTCGAAGGCCCGATGTCACCCGGTCCGCGGGTCACCCCGAGGCGACCCGGGCCCGGGTGGCCTACCTGTGCATGGAGTTCGGCCTGGACGCCCGCTACCCGCTGTATGCCGGGGGGCTGGGCATTCTGGCCGGGGACATCCTCAAAGGCGCTCACGACATGGGGCTTTCTTTGGTGGGTGTGGGCATCCTATGGCGGCAGGGGTACGTCCAGCAGCGCATCGAGGACGGTCGGGTGGTGGACGCCTATCCTCTCTACGATGAGCTGAAGGAGGACCTCGAAGAGACGGGGGTGCGGGTGACGGTCGAGATCCGCCGCCGGCCCGTGGCCATCAGGGTATGGCGCCTGAGGGGCCGGGATCGGGCCGGTCGGCCGCTGGCCCATGCGCCCCTTTACCTGCTGGACACCAATCTGCCCGAAAACGCGGACCGCTGGATCACGGGCCAGCTGTACGGGTGGTTTGCCGAGGAGCGGGTGGCCCAGGAGATGGTGCTGGGCATCGGCGGGGTGCGGGCGCTGGCCGCGCTGGGCATCGAGCCCGAGGTGTACCACTTCAACGAGGGTCACGCGGTGCTGGCGGGACTGGAGCTGATCCGGCGCCACATGGCGGAGGGTATGCCCTTCGACCAGGCGTGGCAGGCGGCCCGGCGCCGCATCGTCTTCACCACCCACACGCCCGTTCGGGAGGGAAACGAGGTCCACCCTCTGGAGCTGCTGGAGTACATGGGCGCCTTCAACGGCCTCAACCGCCGCCAGATGATCCGCCTGGGCGGCGACCCCTTTCAGATGACGGTTGCCGCCCTGCGCCTGGCCCGTGCCGCCAACGGCGTGTCGGAGCTGCACGGGCGTACCGCCCGCTCCATGTGGGCGGGGGTGACAGGCGCCGCCCCCATCCAGGCCATCACCAACGGGGTGCATCTACCCACCTGGCAGGACGAACGGGTGGCCCGGGCCGGCTCGTCGGCGGACCGGCTGTGGGCCGTGCACCGGGAGCTGAAGGGGGAGTTGCTCGCCTTCGTCGAGGCGAGGTCGGGAGTGCGCCTGGATCCTGAAGGCCTTGTGGTGGGCTTCACCCGGCGCGCCGCCCCCTACAAGCGGGCCGACCTGATCTTCCGGCGGCCGGAGGTCATCGGGCCGTACCTGGAGTCGGGCCGGATCCAGATCGTGTTTTCCGGAAAGGCTCACCCCCTGGACGATCGGGGCAAAGAGATCGTGCAGGTCCTGCTGGCCATGGCCCGGCGCTATCCTCGGGGGGTGGTCTTCTTGCCCGATTACGACATGGAGGTCGCACGCCGCGTCACCCGGGGGTGCGACCTTTGGCTCAACAACCCGTTGCGCCCCCTGGAGGCCTGCGGCACGTCGGGGATGAAGGCGGCGGTGAACGGGGTGCTCAACCTCAGCATCCTCGACGGGTGGTGGCCCGAGGCGTGTCGCCACGGTGAAAACGGCTGGGCCATCGGGGAAGTCGAACCCCGCCCCGATGCCGACGAGCAAGACGCCGAAAGCCTTTACCGGACCCTCCTGGAGCAGGTGCTACCCGTCTACGAGACGGACCGCCCTCGCTGGGTCCGGATGATGCAGGCCAGCATCGCCGACGTGGCCGGGCGATTTGACGTCACCCGCATGTTGCGCGCATACGAGCAGAGCCTCTACCGCAGCTCGGCCGACACCTGAGACAACTTCGCAGCCGGGCTGCCGCCGGAGCGCTGACTTCGCCGCTGTGCCCCCGCGCAAGAAGCCCGGTCGTTCTCTCGGGTGCACAGGCTTCGGCCACGCGGGCGCCCGACGCCTTGGGTGCTGGCTTTTGCGGGGCCTGCCGGCTAGCGTAGCAGCCCCACGACCAGGGCCAGCGCCGCCACGCCCGTGGCGATCCAGAATCGTGTCGTCAGCTGGTTGACGGTGTTACGAAGCTGGCGTATCTCCGCCTGCTGCTGCTCGCCGGCGGCCCGAGCTGCCTGCAGCTCCTGACGGATCGCAGCGAGGCTGGATGCCGCCGAATCCAGCTCGGCTCGCAGGGCCTTCACCTGCTCATCCAGTGCCGACACCTGCGGTGCCAGCTGATCCAGCCGACCTCCCAGCTCCTGCCGGGTCGCTGAAAGCTGCTCCTCGAAGCCCGCCAGGCGGGCGTCCACCGTCGCCAGCGCCTCCTGCAGCCGCTGGCGGATGAGAGGGTCCACGTCTCGGGTCAACCGCTCGCCGATGCGAGAGTCCAGAAGCTCCACGAAAAGCTCCCCGATGCGTTGCCACTGCTCCGGCAGGGGCTCCCGCTCCGGGGCAGCCTCCTGTGGCTGCTGCGGGGCGGCCTGGCCGGATGGCGGGGCTCCCGGTGCGGCGCCACCGGGTGCCTGCTGCGCCCAACCGGCTCCCGCGACCAGCGCGACGAGAACCGCTGCCCATACCGTGCTCACAAGCCAACCCCAACGCGACGAC
>CAYQLT010000008.1:2906-31430 GCA_964418425.1 uncultured Clostridia bacterium | reverse complement strand
CTGCGCGGGCGCCTGGAGACCATCCAGGCCCGGGGTCGGGTGCGGGCGGTGGTGCTCACCGGGGCAGGGCGGGGGTTTTGCGCGGGGCAGGATGTGGCGGCGCTGGGAGGTTGGGATGCGGGGCAGCTCTTACGAGAGCGCTACCATCCTCTCTTGCTCACCTTGCGGGACCTGGAGATCCCGGTGGTTGCCGCGGTCAACGGGGTGGCCGCCGGCGTGGGGTTAAGCTTGGCCCTGGCGTGCGATGTACGGATCGCCTGCGCATCGGCGCGCTTTGTCACCGCCTTCGAACGCATCGGCCTGGTGCCTGACGGGGGGCTCACCTATACCCTCTCGGCCATGGTGGGCCTGGGCCGCGCCATGGAATGGTTACTTTTGGGGCGCACGCTGTCGGCGGAGGAGGCGCTGCAGGCCGGCCTGGTCAGTCGCGTGGTGGACGACGACCGCTTTCCCTCGGCCTGGCAGGAGCTGGCCCGGCAGCTGGCAGCCGGGCCGCGCTCCGTGGGTTACACTCGCCGCCTGATGTGGGGCCTGGCGTGGCGGAGCTTTGCGGAGCACCTCCAGGAGGAGGCCCGGCTGCAGTCCCTGGCGGGCGCCACCGGCGACGCCCGGGAGGGGATTCAGGCTTTCCTGGAAAAGCGGACGCCCGTCTTCCGAGGCCGCTAGGCCGTAAAGATGGGGTATGCCCGGGGCGAGGACCGTAAGGGGGCGCTTCCCCTAGGGGCGTGACGGTTGGACGTGACGCCTCAGCCTCCCGGCCCGGCGGCTGAGGACATTCGACCCTGCGGGCCACCGCGCCGGCCCGCCTACAATCGTCTTGAGCGGATCTCGCGAACACAATCGCGGTCTTCCCGGCGTGGGTCCGGCCAGGGCCCGCAGCCGCAAGGGACGCTGGGCGATAACGCCGACGGCTGGCAGGGGGCGATGGGGGGCGGCGGCCGTGGACGACGATGGAGCGCGCCCGGCACAGGAGCCAGCGAGGGCGGCAGTAGCCATCCGGATCGCCGCCCTTGCGATGGCCACCTTTCTCGCCCTCCCTGGCCTTGCATCCCAAATCGCCGGCGCCCAGTCCTGCTTGGACTGCCACGAATCCGAGGGCATGGTGGCTGTCTTCGACGACGGAACCGAGATGGACGTGGGGGTCGATCCGGCGGTTTTCGCCCGCTCCATCCACGCCGAGCTGGGCTTCGATTGCGAGACCTGCCACCTGGGGATCAAAGAGTACCCTCACCCCGAGCTTCCGCCCACGGCCCGGCAGTGGCGAATCGAACAGCAGCAGGTGTGCGCCTGGTGCCATTCCGAGGGTGAGGACTTCGACCTGGGGATCCACGGGCGGGCCCTTACCCGGGGCGACCCCGACGTGCCCGACTGCACCACCTGCCATGGCGACGCGCATGCCATCGTGCACGAGGGCACCCGGGAGCGCCGCACCCGGATGGTGCGGGTGTGCGCCAGCTGCCACGGCGACGACGAGCTGATGGAAAAACATGGGGTGCGGACCGGCACCGTCTCCACGTACCTGTCGGAGTTCCACGGGCTGACGGCCCGGCTGCTCCAGGAAGAGGGCTCCCAGATGGTGCCCGTGGCGGTCTGCGCGGATTGCCATGGAGCCCATCGCATTCTGCCCGCCACGGATCCCTCCTCCACCGTCTACATCACCAACCTGGGCCGCACATGCCGCCGCTGCCATCCGGATGCCACCGAAGCTTTCGCCACCGCCTGGAGCATGCACCGCGACCCCGAATCCCACCCTCTGGTGCGGGCCATCGCGTGGTTTTACCGAGCCCTGATCGCCACAGCTCTGCTGGGATTTGCCGGATACATCGGCCTGGAGCTGCGCCACCGGCGGCGAAACCGCTGGCGCGCCGGCCGGGGGAGGGATGCCGGTGTCTGAGCGGCCAAGACTGTTTCGCCATACAAGCGTGCAGCGCCTCGCCGCCGAACGTGTGCTGCCCCGGCTAAGCCGGGATGCCTGCAGAGCGTCTGGAGGATGGGTTCAGCGTTTTACGCCCTGGCAGGTGTTCGAGCACGGGGTGCTCATCGTCACGTTCACCGGGCTGGCCCTCACGGGGCTTCCGCAAAAATACGCCCAGCTCGGCATCTCCCGGTGGGCCATCGGCGTCATGGGGGGCATCGAGGCGGTGCGCGCGGCCCACCACATCCTGGGCTTTGCCTTGCTGGGCCTGGGCGTCGTTCACGTGGCGGGCCTGGTCGTGCGGGGATGGCGCTACGGGTTCTCCAGCTCCATGTGGCCCGGACGCAAGGATTTCCAGGATCTGCTGGGCACGCTGCGCCACTACCTGGACCTGGAGGCGCGGCCACCCCGTTTCGGCCGATACTCGTTCAAGGAGAAGTTTGAGTACTGGGCCCTGGTGTGGGGTACGGTGGTGATGGGTCTGACGGGTCTCATCCTGCTGTATCCCGAGGTGGCCACCCGGTTCTTCCCCGGCGTCGTCGTGCCGGCCGCCCGGGCCGCCCACGGCGGCGAGGCGGTACTGGCGGTGGTGGCCGTGCTGGTCTGGCATATGTACAACGCCCACCTCCGCCCGGAGGTCTTTCCTCTTGACACGGTGATCTTCACGGGCCGGATGCCGTACGAGCGGTGGGCGCACGAGCATCCCCTGGAGGCGGTCGCACGCGTGTCCGGAAGGGGCGATTCAGGCCCATCGATTCCCGCCCATGCGGCTGGAAAGGGGGGTCACGATGCGCAGGCGCAGTGGGGTCGTGTTGACTATGGTCGTGGCGCTGCTGGGTTGGGCGATGGCATCGGTCATGGCCGCGACGGCGGCCGACCAGCCCAAGGTGCCTGAGATCCCGGGCATCACCGTCGCGGACACCAAGCCCAACGGGTGCAACGACTGCCACCGGAAGGTGGACGAGACCAGGGACTACAGCCTGGCGACCGAAATCAAGGCCATGATCCAGGCCGGAACACACCCCAAGGTCTCGGACCGGATGCTGGCCGACTTGCCCAAGCAGTGCCTGAGCTGCCACAAGCCGGACGGCAAGCAACCCTTCTCCGAGGTGCTGCACAAGGCCCACCTGACCGGGGGCGCAGAGAACCACTTCATCACCAACTACCAGGGCCAGTGCACGTATTGCCACAAGCTGGATCCTGAAACCGGCCGCATGTCGGTAAAGGGATTGTAGACGGAACGCGCGGGCACGTTGCGGGGGCGGGTGGGCCCCGCCCCTTCCGGGTTGCCGGGGAGAGGGGGTGTCCCGATGACCGCCGGCGAGCCAAGCGGGCGGATCCGGGTGCTGGTGGCCGACGACCATCACGTGGTGCGAGAAGGGCTGGTCATGATCCTCAAGTCGGCCCCGGACGTGGAGGTGGTGGGTGAGGCGGCAGACGGCGAGCAGGCCGTCGCCATGGTGGAACGGCTGCAGCCGGATGTGGTGCTGATGGACCTTTCGATGCCGGTCCTGTCGGGCCTGGAGGCCATCCGGCGCTTACGCAAGGCCGGAAATCCGGTGAAAATCCTCGCTTTAACCATCCACGAGTCGGAAGATTACATCGCCCACGGGCTTCGTGCTGGGGTGAACGGATACGTGGTCAAACGGGCGGCGGCCCACGAGTTGCTCTCCGCCATCCGGGCCGTGGCCCGGGGCGAGTCGTACCTGCACCCCTCCATCGTCAAGGTGGTGCTGGGCGGCTACCTGCAGCGCATGGAACACGGCCAGGAGGAGCCCCTTCTCACCGAGCGGGAACGGGAGATCGTGCGCCTCATCGCCGAAGGGTACAAGAACCGGGAGATCGCCAGCCGCCTCAACATCAGCCTCAAGACCGTCGAGACTCACCGGGCCAACATCATGCAGAAGCTCAACATCAGCGACCGGGTACAGCTGGTGCGCTTCGCCATCCGGACGGGGCTGATCGAGCCTTGAATGCGGGTTGCGCCCTACCGTGGCGCCCTCTCTCCGCCTGCGGTCCTCCGCCCCTCCCCGGCCCGACCCGCACCCGACCCGCTTTCCATGGCCGCACCGATGGCCCCGCCGCCCGGAAGGCGGTAGGGTGGAACCGGGGTGGCGCAGCCCATGGCAGCACCGGGCAGGGCCGGCCGGCGGCCGGCGCAGGGCGAAGCGGTGGAGGCGACGCCTGGGGAGAAGGCGCTGGCCGTGGGCGTTCTGGTCGGGCTGGGGCTGGCTCTCATGGCGGCCGGCCGATGCCTGGGGCCGAGCGGTCAGGCCGTAGGGGCGTACGGGCTTTCGCTTTCCCTGGTGGCCGCCGCAAAGCTGGCCCGGGCCCTGGACTGACGCCACCCCGTATGTGGCGCTGGCGGCGGGGGGCGGTGCGGCGTGGCGGAGTGGATGAGCCGCCTGGTCTGGGCGGTTGTGGCGGCCTGGGGGGCCGGTTTCGCCTACCGTCGCATCCGACCCGAAGCGGAGAGCTGGCTGCGCCGCCGGCGGGCCATGGCCGCATGGGCGGGCCCCGGGCCCGGGGGGACCGGCAGGCTGGCTTGGGCCCGGCGCCGAGCGCTGGTCATGGCCGTCGCCTGGATGGCGGCCTGGGTGTTGGTGTGCACCGCCTGGTCCGCCCTGCTGTTGTGCGCGCCTCGCCACCTTTGAGCCTCCTGCGTTCCCTTCCCCCCTGCAGCCCGACGGGGCCCGACCCCCGCCTCTTGCTCATGGGCCGTCACGGGTGCATCCGGCGCGGCCGTCCCGACGGGGGGATGTCGTCGTGAGGCGGTGGAAGAACCTTCTTGCCGCCCTGATCGCGGTCGGGGCGGCCCTCTACCTGGTGGCGGTCAACCTGGGCGGATCGGCCACCTACTACCTGACCGTCTCGGAGGTGCAGGCCCGGGCGCCGGCGCTGGAGGGGCGGGCGGTGCGGGTGCACGGGACGGTGGCCGACGGTTCCGTGCGGTGGGATCTGGAGAGTTTCCAGCTGAGCTTTGAGGTGGCGGAGGGTGAAAGCCGCCTTCCGGTGCGCTACCGGGGGGCCCGGCCCGACGGGCTGGAGGCCGGGCGGCAGGTGGTGGTGGAGGGGCGCCTGCAGCCCGATGGCACCCTCGCCGCCACCCAGGTCATGGTGCAGTGCCCCAGCCGCTACGAGCCGGCCCGCACCTGAGGGGCACTGCCCCCAAACCCCCGACGCGCAAGGGCGGCCGGGGCACACCGCCTCGGTACCGCGCCGGGTGGCAGCGGCCGGATCGGGCGCGGGCGGTCGTGGCGACGGGGAGGGCAACGCGTGCGGCTCAGCGTCAAGCTGCTTTTATCCGTGGCGGCGGTCATCGGGCTTGTGGTAGGGGCCTCGGTGGTGGCGGCCGTCCGGCTGCAGCGCTCGGCTGGGCTTCAGCAGACGGAGCTGGCCGCGCAGACGCTCGCCTCCGCCATCTACCACGGCCTTGAGGTCTCCATGATCCGCAACAACCCCGACGAGATGCGGGAGATCATCCAAAGCCTGCAGTCGGAGCCGATGGTGCGCCGGGTGGAGATCTTCGCGGCCGACGGGCGGCTTTGGACCTCCTCCGACGGCTCGGGGCCCCGAGTGGCTCTGGACCCTGCGGACCTGGAGCGGGCCGTACGGGAGGGCCGGCCGCTGGTGCGGGAACATCCCCACACCGGTGAGCTTCTGGCCCTGCAGCCCATCGTCAACCGACCGGCCTGCCAGGGATGCCACGCCGCCGACGTTCCCACGTTGGGCGTGGTGTCGGTGGCGCTGGACACCACCCGCCTCAACCGCCAGGTGGCCTCCAGCACCCGCCTGCTCGAAGGCCTGCTGGCTTTGACCGCGCTGGCGGCCATGCTGGTGCTGAGCCTCCCTCTCTCCCGGTTTGTGCTGCGCCCCGTGCGGGCGCTGGCCTCGGGGGTGACCCGGCTGGCCCGCGGGGATTACTCAACCCGGGTGGAATGGCACGGAAACGACGAGATGGGCCTGCTGGCCCGGGCGTTCAACGACATGGCCGAACGCATCCAGCGTTACACCGCCGGCCTCAACCGGGAGATCGCCTGCCTCACGGGCCGCCTCACCGGCCTCAGCCTGTTGGGCCGGACCCTGACCGAGGTGTCGGCCGCCCAGCGTGCCCTGGACGAGGTGGTGGAGGAGGCCGCGCGGCTCGTGGCCGCCGACGGGTGCGCCCTGTTTTTGGAGGACGGCACGGCCCGCAGCTGGGGTTCCGCAGAGCTGGTGGAGCGCTTTTTGCAGCCGGGCGCGGGGGAGGGCCCGCCGTTCGGGCTTGCGGTTCCCATGGCCATCCAGGAGCGGCGGCTGGGGAGGCTGGTGGTGGTGCGCCGCCAGGGGCCGGCGTTCGGCCAGGATGATAGGGCGGTGCTGGAGGCGGTGGGCCACCTGGTGGCCATCGCGCTGGAAAACGCCCGGCTGTTCGGGCAGCTGCGGGAGAAGGAGATGGTGCGGGGACAGCTTCTGGCGAGGGCCATGGCGGCGCAGGAGGAGGAGCGCCGCCGCATTGCCCGGGAGCTGCACGACGAGGTGGGCCAGTCGCTGACGGCCCTCATGCTGCGCATCGACCTGGCGCTGCAGGGACTGCCGCCCGACGGTGCCGCCCTGCGGGAGGCCCTCGAAGGCCTGCGTTCGCTCACGGAGAACACGCTGGGCGAGGTTCGGCGCATGATCTACGACCTTCGGCCCTCGGCGCTGGACGACCTGGACCTGGCGTCGGCCGTGGAGTGGTTTGCCCGCACCCACCTGGAGCCGGCGGGGATCAGCGTCGAGCTGGAGGTCTCGGGGCTTGACGGCGAGCGCCTGGCGCCCGCCCTGGAGACGGCCGTCTTCCGGGTCGCGCAGGAGGCGGTCACCAATGTCATCCGCCACGCGCGTGCCCGGCGGGTGCGCATCCGCCTGGCCCGGGTGCCGGCCGACGGCCCCGGCGCCGGCGAGGAGCTGGAGCTGGTGGTGCAGGACGACGGGCAGGGGTTCGACCCGGCCGCGGTGATGCAGAGGCGAGACGCACCGCCCCTCGGGCTGGTGGGCATGCGAGAACGGGTGGAGCTGGCCGGCGGGCGGCTCGCCATCGAGGCGGCCCCGGGACGGGGAACCCGCCTGCAGGCCCGCATCCCCCTGGGCGGCTGAGGCCGGAGGCGGGGCGCGAGCACGATCCGGTTAGGCCGTCGGCCGGCCGGTGGCGGCGTGCCGGAACTCGGGCTGGCGACCCTGCCTCGGGCATGATAGGATGGAAGAAACCGGGAGCCTCGCCGCGACCGGGGGCGAGGGGCCGCCCGAGCCTCCCCTCTCAGCGGCGCCAGGGTCAGGGCTGGCTCGCCCGTGCAGGAGGTGTTCGCCGTTGCCGCCGCCGTTTCCCGGGATGGATCCGTATTTGGAGCGCTCGGCTCTATGGCCGGGCTTTCATCACCGCCTGGTGGTGGAGATGGCCAACCGCATCGAGCCCCTGGTGCGGCCACGTTACCACGTGGAGGTGGAGCAGCGCCTGTACGCGATAGGGCCGGAGGACGAAGATGGGCCAGGTCGTGCGGGATACCGTCCGGACCTGACGCTGGCGTATGAGGCGCAGCCGCTTGCCTACGGGGTGCCGGGGCAAGAGCCGGGAGCCACACCGAAGACCGTGAGGCTGCCCCTTCCCCGAAAGGAGCGGGAGCTGTACCTGGAAGTCCGCGACGGCCAAAGCGGAGCGGTGGTTTGCGTTCTCGAGATCCTGTCGCCGGCCAGCAAGGGCCCGGGAGAGGGGCGGCGGGCCTACCTGGACAAGCGCGCGGCGGTCTTCTCGGCCGGCGTCCATCTGGTGGAGATCGACCTGCTCCGGGCGGGGCGGCCCATGCCCTCGGATCCCCCGCCCGAGCCGGGCCGCTACAGCATCCTGGTGGCCCGCGCAGATCGCTTCCCGCAAGCGCAACGTTTCGACTTCGGGGTGCGCGAGCCGATCCCCGTATTCGGCTTACCTCTTGGCGAGGGGGAGCCCGAGCCTGCCGTCTCGGTGCGGGCGGCGTTGGAAGCGGTTTACGACCACGGCGGCTACGGGAGGCGCATCGACTATTCGCAGGAGCCGCCCCCTCCGCTGTCGGAGGACGAGATCGCCTGGGTACGGGCCGTGGCCGCCGGGGTGCTCCCACAAGCAGGGGAAACGGCCGCGGGGGCAGGCGGATCCTGGTAATTCTCCAGGGGAAGGGCAGTGGGGGGCAGATGCCGGGGCTGTACTTCGAGGACGTGGAGGTCGGCAAGACCTACGTGACGCCGCGGCGTACCATCACCGAGGCGGACGTGGTGCTGTTCGCCGGGCTTTCGGGCGACTACAACCCGTTGCACACCGACGAGGAGTTCGCCCGGCAGACGCCGTTTGGGCGGCGCATCGCGCACGGCGCGCTGGGCGTCGCGGTGGTGACGGGGCTGCTCAACCGGCTCGGTCTGTTTGATGGGACCGCGACCGCGCTGCTGGAGATTCACACCCGTTTTGTCAAGCCTGTCTTCATCGGCGACACCGTGCATGTGGAGGTGGTCATCTCGGACAAGCGGGAAACCCGCCGTCCCGACCAGGGGATCGTCGTCCGCCAGCACCGCCTGATCAACCAGCGGGGGGAGGCCGTCCAGGAGGGGACATCCACCCTCATGGTGCGGCGCCGGCCTGGTTGAGGGCCGCCGCCTCCCTTCTGTCCCTGGCTCGGCGCATGCCGGGCCCGGTACAGGCCCCGGGAGGGGCACCGTCGAGTCCCCGCACTCCGGCGAAAGCCCGTATCACATCATTGCGGAATCCTACTCATCAGCAGGCCTCGGATTCAGCACCTGGTCCAGGCCAAAGACTCGCTTCGTCCGCTCGATGTAGTTCTGCGAGGCGCTTCGCCGGTTGCGGGCTGTTCTGCTGCCAGCATGAGCAACCCGCGCCTGGTTTGGTAGCCGGATGGCTCTCCAAGGTGTCTCGGAGAAACACCTCCTTGACATGTCTAAGGCCAGCGAGTACCGTGATGCCCGGGGAGCACAGCATGGCGAGGACCATGATGCGTCTCGACGATGACCTCCTGGCAGAGGCGTTGCGGCTCTCGGGTGCACGTACGAAGCGGGAAGCTGTCGAGCTTGCGCTGCGGGAGTTTGTGCGCAGGCTTCGGCTTCGACGCATGCTGGAGCATGCCGGCAAGATCGAGCTGGACCTGACGGTGGAAGAGCTGTGGAAGTTACGGGAGCAGGGCTGAGGCCGGTCCTCATCGACTCGTCGCTGTGGATCGAGTACTACCATCCCCGGGGTGACCCGTCGGTACGTTCGGCCGTCACGAAAGCTGTCGCCGCCGATCAGGTCGTCACCGTTGCCATCGTCGTGGCGGAGGTGGCCCAAGGAGCGCGTACGAAGCGGGACCTGGACCTGATCCTTGGCGACCTCGGAGCTTGCCCCATGGTGAGCTTGGACTCGGAAGTGACGAGGGTCGCCGCATCGCTGCTCTTTGCCCTGGGCAGAGCCGGGAGCAAGGCCCCGGTCAGCGACGCGCTTATTGCCGCCGCCGCCCTCGTCGCGGGCGCCGAGCTTTGGCATCTCTCTGACGAGCACTACGAGCGCCTGGGTGCCGTGGCGACGGAGGCTCTCCAGGGGCGCTCGCTCTCCACGCGGGCGTTCACCCGCAGGGCGTGACAGCGTCCCTCTTCCACCAGGCGCTCCTGGAAATCGTAGACCATAGGCAAGAAGCGGGCGGGCTGCGAGACACCCGCTTCGATGTCTGCCGGTGGCCCTGGAGCTGAGTTTCCCCGCGGCGCGGGAAGAGGCTCGGATGGAACCAGGCCGCGAGGGGTTGACAGCGTTCGCACGCTTGGTATAGGGTATTGCCAGCTTACCAAGCGTGCGCTTGTTTTGAAGGCGCGAGGGATCGCCTTGGGCAGGCTGGCTCGCAAGAAGGAGATGCTGAAGGCCGCAGCCCACGTCTTCAGCCGGCGGGGCTTTCACGGTGCCACGGTCCGGGAGATCGCCCGACGCACCGGGATGCTGTCGGGCAGCCTGTACGCGCACATCCGTTCCAAGGAGGACCTCCTCTTTGAGATCGTGACGCGCACAGGCCAGCACTTCATCCAGTCCGTGGAGGCCGCAGCCTCGGGCGACGGGCCGGCGCCCGAGCAGCTTCGGCAAGCGCTCACGGCTCACCTGCGAGTGGTGGCCGGCTCCATCGACGAGGCGACCGTATTCCTGCACGAGTGGAAAGCGTTGAGCCCGGCTCGCAGTGAGCAGGTTCGGCGGCTGCGGGAGGCCTACGAGGCCCTGTGGGACCGCATCATTCAAAACGGCATCCGCTCCGGGGAGTTTCGACCCGCAGACCCCGCCTTCGCGCGGCTTCTCGTGCTCTCGGTCTCCAACTGGACCTACCACTGGTTTCGGCCCGACGGGCCGCTGGGGCCCGACGAGGTGGCCGAGCGCTTCGCCGACCTGCTGCTGGGCGGGCTGGTGGCCACCAGGCGGGTGGCGGGGCAGGCGCCGACGCCGGGCGGCGTCGCCACGCAGCCGGGAGAGTTGAGCTGTGCGGACGACAGGCGGAGCGGGGCGCCGGACGAGGCGTCGGCGCCGGGGTGGCTTGCCGGGCGCGGCAAGACGAGGGGAGGGCTTGCGGGTGAGCGAGGCGAGAGGGGGAGGCCATCCGGCGGCGGTGTCGGATGGGGAGGCTTTGGGGCCGCCGGACGATGGCACCCTGGAGTTCGTCCATCACGTGCAGGCCGGCGGCAAGGTCGAGGCGGGAGACTGGATGCCCGACGACTACCGCCAGGAACTCATCCGGCTGGTGGCCATGCACGCGGCCAGCGAGCTGATGGGCGTCTTGCCCGAGAAGGAGTGGGTGCCCAGGGCACCGGGGTTGCATCGCAAGCTGGCACTGATGGCCAAGGTGCAGGATGAGGCGGGCCACGGCCAGATCCTCATGCGGGTGGCGGAGGACCTGGCCGCGCCTTTGGGCAAGAGCCGAGAGGACCTCCTCGACGACCTGTTTGCCGGGCGTATCCGCTTCCACAACGTGTTTCACATGCCGGCCCCCACGTGGGCCGACGCCGGGATCATCGGGTGGCTGGTGGACGGGGCGGCCATCGTGACTCAGGGGATGCTCCTTTCGACCTCTTACGCCCCGTACGCGCGAGCGCTGGAGCGGATCTGCGCGGAGGAAGTCTTCCACATCCAGCACGGGGAGAGCATCTGCATGGCCCTGGCCGAGGGGACCCCGGGCCAGCGCCGCATGCTCCAGGAGGCGCTGGAGCGATGGTGGGACGCCCTGCTCATGTTTTTCGGGCCGCCCCAGGGGCACCGGTTGAGCACCCACCAGGAGCGCAATCTGCGCTACCGCATCCGCACCCGCACCAACGAGGAGCTGCGCCAGCGGTTTTTGAGCAAGTACGTGCCCCGCATCCGCGCGCTGGGCCTGCGCATTCCCGACGAGACGCTGCGCTACGACGAGTCGCAGGGCATGTGGGTTTACCGCCAGCCGGACTGGGAACTGTTCCGGCAGATCGTCAGCGGGCGGGGTCCCCGATCCGAGGCGCGCATGAATCTGCGGCGGCTCGCCTACGAGGAAGGCCGCTGGGTACGGGAGTGCCTGGCAGGCGCCCGGGCGGCGTAGACGCCCGCCGGAGCCGGGCGGGCCCGACGCGGGGCGACGCAGGATGGGCAACCGAGCCGACGACATCTACGAGGTCTTCGCCCAACCGGATCACGGGCGCCACCACATCCACCAGTTCAGCCTGCGGGCCGGCTCCCCGGAGATGGCCCTGGCGCTGGCCAGGGAGCTGTTCTTGCGGCGGGAGCAGTGGGTGAGCGTCTGGGTGGTGCCCCGCAGCGCGGTGGTGGCGGCGTCGGGCGGCCATCCGGCCCGGCCGCAGCGCACGCTGGATCGGAGCTACCGGGAGCCGGCGGGGTACCGGCACCTGGGGGATCGTTGGCGCCGCTACATGCTGGAGGCAATGGATCGCAAAACCCTTGTGTGAAGGCGGGCAGGGTAGGGGATGGAGCCCATCGAGACGGTGGCAGGCACGGCACAAGAGGCACAGCGCTGCGACACGCAGGACCTGCCGGCTCAGCGGCTTGTGGCGGTTCGGGATCTGGTGCTGCAGCTGGCCGACGACGACCTGGTGTTGGGCCATCGCGACTCGGAGTGGCTGGGCCTGGCGCCGGATCTGGAGCCGGACGTGGCCATGGCCTCCATCGCCCAGGACGAGGTGGGGCACGCAGCGGCCTTCTACGGCCTGCTGGAAGAGCTGGGCCTGGGAGCGCCGGACCGGCTTGCGTTCGGGCGCAGCCCCGGCGAGTTTCGCAACGCAGTCCTCCTGGAGCTGCCCAACGGCCCCGGCACCTACCTGGAGGCCCCCCGGTTTGACTGGGCCTTCGCGGTGGTGCGGCACTACGTCTACGACCTGTTTGAGTCGATCCGGCTCGAAGCGCTTGCCGCCAGCACCTTTGCGCCCCTGGCCCGTCTTGCCCGCAAGATCCAGGTGGAGGAGCGCTACCACCTGCTTTACGGCCACACGTGGCTCGCCCGGCTCGCCGCCGGTCCGCCGCAGGCCCGGCGCCGCCTGGAGCTGGCCTTGCGGCGGGTGCTGGAGGAGGCCGCCGATCTGTGCGATCTGGGCCAACACGAAGCCGAGCTGGTGGCGGCAGGGCTGGTGCCGGCCAGTTCCACCGTGCTTCGCGAGCGGTGGTGCGCGAGATTGCGTGCCGCCTTACAGGAGGCGGGGTTGGGTGAAGGGGCCGACCTGCTTCTCCCCGGCCGGCCGGCGGGTCACGGGGAGGGGGAGGTCCGCGCTGGCATGGGCCTCAACGGGCGGTGCGGGCGCCACAGCCCCCACCTGGTGGCCCTTCTCGACACCATGGGCGAGGTCATCCGGTCCGACCGGGAGGCGATCTGGTAGCCATGCCCGACCCAGCCCTTTGCGCCGGCGCCGGCGCCCCCTCCGCCTCGCCGGAAGCCACCGGCCGGGACGCACCGGAGCCGCTCGCCCTGGCCGCCCGTATCCGCCAGGCGGCCGAGCAGGTGCGGGATCCCGAGATGCCGGCCGTCTGCATCGGCGACCTGGGCATGGTGCAGTCGGTGCGGTGCGACCCGGACGGGCAGGCCGAGGTGGTGCTGCGGCCCACCTTCGTGGGCTGCCCGGCCCTGGGCGCCATCGAGCAGGAGGTGCGCCGGCAGGTAGGGCGGCTCGCCGGGGTGCGGGCGGTACGTGTGCGGTGGACCCTGGAACCGGTGTGGACCGTTTTGGACGTGACCGAGGCCGGCTGGCGGAGCCTGCGGGCTTCGGGCATCGCCCGGCCGCTTCCCGGCGGCCCGGCCTGCCCCTACTGCGGCTCCCGCCAGAGCGTGCTGGACAACCTGTTCGGGCCTGCGGCCTGCCGCAGCCTGCACTACTGCACCGCTTGCCGCAATCCGTTCGAGTCCATCAAGGCCATCGGAGGTCTTCCAACGCAGGCCCCAAGGGGGGAGGGGGACCCGTGAAGCCCGGATTGGTGCCGGGCGCCCGGGCCGAGGTGGAGTTTGAGGTGCAGGCCGGCCACCTGGCCGCCTTCGAAGGTCAGGTCGTCCACCCGGTGCTCTCCACGTGGAACCTGATCCACTTCATGGAGTGGGCCGGCCGCCGGGTCATCCTGCCCTTCCTCGAACCCCATGAGGAGGCCGTGGGCGCCTCCCTTCGCATCCGCCACATCGCCCCCACGGCGCAGGGCGACCGGGTCACGGTGGCCGCCACGCTGGCCCGCCTGGAACTGCCCAAGATCATCTGCAGGGTCGAGGCCCGCAACGCAAGGGGCTGCATCGGCCGCGGAACCTTCGTGCAGATCCTGCTGCCCCGGTCGCGGCTTTCGGCCCTCATCGACGAGGCCCGCTGCGCGGTGGCGGCCACGGGCCCGGGGGAGCGTGCATACCCATGACGGACCTTCCCGCCCGCTCGCCGGTGCGGCCCGGGCCAAAGCGCCTGCGGGGCTCCCTGGTGCCCCTGGTGACGCCCTTTCGGGATGGCGTCGTGGACGAGCCGGCTTTGCTGGAACTCATCGACTGGCAGATCCGAAGCGGCTCCCACGGGATCGTGGTGGGCGGAACCACCGGCGAGCCGGCCGCCCTCAGCCCGTCCGAGCGGCGGCGGCTCATCGAGCTGGCCGTGAAGGCGGCCGCCGGCCGGATCCCCGTCGTGGCGGGGACGGGCACCAACAACCTCCAGGAGACGCTGGAGCTGACCCGCTTTGCCGCCGAGGCGGGAGCCGACGCCGTCTTGGTCGTGGTGCCCTATTACGTCCGGCCCACGCAGGAGGGGCTCCTGCGCTACTTCGAAGCGGTGGCGGCGGCCAGCCCCCTTCCGGTCATCCTTTACAACATCCCCGGGCGCGCCGCGCAAAACCTGGAGGTGGAGACCATCCTGCGCCTGCGGGAGCGCTGCCCCAACATCGTGGGCGTCAAGGAGGCCAACAAGGACTTCGAGCACGTGGTGCGCCTGCTGGCCCGCTGCGATCCCGACTTTGCGGTCTATTCCGGCGTGGAGATGCTCTGCTTCCCCGTGCTCGCGCTGGGAGGCGCGGGATTTGTGAGCGCCACCGGCAACGTGGTTCCGGCGGAGCTGGCCCGCATGTACGAGCTGGCGACTGCCGGGCGGTGGGAGCAGGCCCGGGCGATTCACCAGCGCCTGGTTCCCCTTAACGAGGCGCTCTTTTTGGAGACCAACCCGGCTCCCGTGAAGGCCGCCCTGGCCCTCATGGGGCGCATCGGACCGGAGGTGCGCCTGCCCCTGGCGCCGGTGCAGCCCTCCACCCTGCGCCGGCTCGCCGACGTCCTTCGGCAACTGGGCCTGCCGGTGGCGGAGGAGGCGGAAGCGAGGTGAAGCGGGCCCGTTTTGTGGCGGGCGGCGTCGTGCACGAGGGCGTTTGGGACGGCCACCAACTGTTTGACGAGTCGGGGCGGGCGTACGCCGAAACCGAGGTGATCTGGCTTCCGCCCGTTCGGCCGGGGAAGATCATCGGGCTCGCCCTGGGTTTCAAGGAGCACGCCGAGGAGCTGGGCGTCGCCGAACCCGAGGCGCCCGCGCTGTTTTTCAAGCCGCCGACCGCCCTGGTGGGCCACCGGTCGCCGGTTCGCTACCCGGCCGGCGCCCGCTACGTGCACTACGAGGTGGAACTGGCGGTGGTCATCGGGCGCCGGTGCCGGCGAGTCTCCCGGGCCCGGGCCTACGACGTGGTGCGGGGGTACACCATCGCCAACGACATGACGGTACGGGATTACATCACCAATTTCTATCGGCCCCCGGTGCGGGCCAAGGGGTGGGACACCGCATGCCCGTTGGGGCCGGTGGTGGTGGAGGGCGAGATCGAAGACCCCCACGCCCTGGAGCTTCGGGCGTACGTCAACGGGGAGCTGCGCCAGCGCGGCCACACCCGCCACCTGCGCTACTCCATCCCGGAGCTCATCGAGCATATCACGTCCTTCATGACCCTGGAGCCGGACGACCTGATCTTGACCGGGACGCCCCGGGGGATCTCCCCCCTTGCTCCGGGTGACGTGGTGCGCCTGGAGATCGACGGCATCGGGAGCCTGGAAAACACCGTGCAGCCCGACGACGGCTGAAGCCGCAGGAGGGAAGTGCAGCCGTGAAGTCGCAACGGATGCCCCCCGTCACGCAGCTCACCGGCCCGCCGCCCGAGCTTCGCAAGACCGCCCGGCCGCCGGCGGCGCCCGAACCGGCCGCTCGGCTGAATCCGCCCGGACCGCAGGGTGGCCCGCCCTCGCCGGGCCCACAGGCAACCGGCCGGCCGGGGCCGGGGTCGCAGGCGGCTTTGCACCAAGCGCTGCACTTCATCGACGGGGAGTTCCGGCCTTCGCGCTCGGGGCGCTTCTTTATCGATCTCAACCCTGCCACCAACGAGCCCCTCGCGCAGGTCGCCGAAGGAGACGAGGCGGACGTGGAGGCGGCCGTGCAAGCCGCCCGCCGGGCCTTCGACGAGGGGCCCTGGCCCCGCATGGCGGCCACGGAGCGGGCCCGCATCCTGCGCCGCATGGGCGAGCTGATCCTGGAGCGAGTCGACCGGCTGGCCCGCCTGGAGTCCACAGACACCGGGCTTCCCCTCGCCCAGACCCGGCGGGGCCAGATCCCCCGGGCCGCGGAGAACTTCTTCTTTTTCGCGGAGATGGCCACCCGCCTCACCGGCGAGAGCTATCCCGTGGACGAGCGCTTCCTCAACTACACCGTGCGCGGCCCCGTGGGAGTGGCGGGGCTCATCACCCCCTGGAACACCCCCTTCATGCTGGAGACCTGGAAGGTGGCCCCGTGCCTGGCCGCCGGCAACACCTGCGTGCTCAAGCCGGCGGAGTGGGCACCCCTCTCGGCGGTGGCGCTGGCCGAAATCGCCCGGGACGCCGGGCTTCCGCCGGGGGCGCTCAACGTGGTTCACGGGATCGGGGAGGTGGCCGGGGCGGCCCTGGTGCGCCACCCGGGGGTTCAGCTCATCTCCTTCACCGGCGAGACGGCCACGGGGCGGGAGATCTTGCGAAACGGGGCCGCCACCCTCAAGCGGTTCTCCATGGAGCTGGGGGGCAAGTCACCGGTGGTGATCTTTGCCGACGCCGACCTGGAGCGCGCGGTGGATGCGGCCGTCTTTGGGGTCTTCTCCCTCAACGGCGAGCGCTGCACGGCGGGCTCCCGGGTGCTGGTGGAGCGCCCCGTCTACGAGGCGGTGGTGGAGCGGCTGGCCGAGCGCGCCCGCCGCATCCGGGTGGGCGACCCCATGGACGAGCGGACGGAGCTCGGGCCCCTCATCCATCCCGACCACCTGGAGCGGGTGGCGGGTTACCTGGAGGTGGGGCAACAGGAGGGGGCCCGGCTGGCGGCAGGCGGCCGGCGCCTGGTGGACCGGCCCGGCAACTACCTGACCCCGGCGGTGCTGGTGGACGTGCGGCCGGGCTTTCGGGTGGAGCAGGAGGAGATCTTCGGGCCGGTGGTGGCGGTGCTGCCGTTCGAGGACGAGGAGGAGGCCGTGCGCATCGCCAACGGCGTGGCCTACGGCCTGGCGGCGTACGTGTGGACCCGGGATCTGGCCCGGGCCCACCGGTTGGCGCACCGCCTGCAGGCCGGGATGGTCTGGATCAACTCCCACAACGTCCGGGACCTGCGCACGCCGTTTGGTGGGATGAAGGCGAGCGGCATCGGGCGCGAGGGCGGGCTTCACTCCTTCGAGTTTTACACCGAGTGGAAGACCGTTCACGTGGCGCTTCAAGACCCCGGGACCCCTCGGATGGGGGCAGCGCGGTAGGCCGGCCTGCGCTTGTTGCCACGCTGCGGCCGCCGCAGGAGCAGGCGGAGCGGGCCGGGCAAGCCCCAGCGGGCAGCCAGGCGGCGGCGGGCGGGCAGGGCGCCCGGGCGGGCAGGCGCTGGAGGAGGCAGGCGAGATGGGCGCACGCACCGGCGAGCAGTACCTGCAAGGGTTGAGAGACCAGCCCCGGGAGCTGTGGCTGGGCGGGGAGCGGGTGGACGACATCACCGCCCACCCGGCGCTGGGCCGCACGGCCAAAAGCGTGGCCGCCCTGTACGACATGCAGCACCTCCCGGAGCTGGTGGAGGAGATGACCTACATCTCCCCGACCTCCGGCCAGCGGGTGGGCCGGAGTTTTCTGGCCGCGCAAAGCGGCGAGGAGCTCGTCGGGGTGCGGGCGATGATGAAGCGGTGGGCGGACGCCTCCTTCGGGATGCTGGGGCGTTCCCCCGACTACCTCAACCGGGCGCTCACGGCCTTTGCTATGGCCAGCCCCTGGTTCGAGGAGGCGGGCCGGGGCTTCGGGGCCAACGTCCGGCGCTATTACGAGTACGTCCGGGAAAACGACCTCTGCCTGACGCACACCCTCATCAACCCGCAGGCCAACCGCTCGGTGGGCCCTTCCGGCCAGGCGGACCCCTTTCTGGCCGCCCGGATCGTCAAGGAGACCGACTCGGGGGTGGTGGTTCGGGGGGCTCGCATGCTGGCCACGCTGCCCATGGCCGACGAGATCCTGGTGTTCCCGTCCACGCTGCTCAAGGGCGCCTCCGAAGACGCCCCCTACGCGTTCGCGTTCGCCATCCCGTGTTCGACGCCGGGGCTCAAGTTCATCGCCCGGGAGAGCTTCGACTACGGCAAGAGCGCCTTCGACCACCCCCTGGGGTCGCGCTTCGAGGAGATGGACTGCGTCGTCATCTTCGACGACGTGCAGGTGCCGTGGGAGCGGATCTTCCTTCTGCGGGACGTGGAGCGCTGCAACCGGGCCTACGCCGAGACCGGGGCCGTGGTGCACATGGCACACCAGGTCGTGGTGAAAAACGTGGCCAAGACGGAGTTCATCCTGGGGCTTGCCTGCCTCATCGTGGATGCCATCGCCATCGAGCCGTACCAGCACGTGCAGGAGAAGGTGACGGAGATCATCATCGCCCTGGAGGCCATGCGGGCGTTTTTGCGGGCGGCCGAGGCGGACGCGCAGCCGGACGCCTGGGGCCACATGACCCCGGCGTGGCCGCCGCTCAACGCCGCCCGAAACCTCTATCCCCGCGTCTACCCCCGGCTCATCGAGATCCTGCAGCTTTTGGGGGCAAGCGGGCTGATGGCCATCCCCCAGGAGGCCGACGTGCGCGGGCCGCTGGCCGAGACCGTCCGCAGGTACTACCAGGCGGCCCGCATGGAGGCGGTCGAGCGCATCAAGCTCTTCCGGCTGGCCTGGGACACGGCGCTGTCGGCCTTTGGGTCCCGGCAGGTGCTGTATGAGCGGTTCTTCTTTGGCGACCCGGTGCGCATGGCGGGGGCCATGTTCGCTTCCTACGACCGGCGGCCGTACATGGAGCGGGTGCGGGCGTTTCTCGAGCGCATGGACGAGGAGGAGGTGGGCGGATGGGTGCCCCAGGCCCGATCGACATCCTCAAAGCCGCGCACGTGGAGCTGCGGGTGACTGACCTGGAGCGGGCACGAGCCTTTTATGTGGACCTCCTCGGCCTGGTGGAGACGGAGCGGGACAGCGAGCGGCTTTACCTGCGGGGCTACGAGGAGCGGGAGCACCACAGCCTGGTACTGCGAGCGGCCCGCTCTCCCGGCCTGGGCCACATGGCGTTTCGGGTGGGTTCGCCGGCCGATTTGCAGGCGCTATTCGAGCTCGGGCAGCAGGCCGGCCTGCCGGTTCGCTGGGTGGAGCCGGGGGAGGAGCGGGGGTTGGGGCGGGCGCTTCGGATGCAGGACCCCTTCGGGCTTCCCCTGGAGTTTTATCACGAGACCCAGCTGCAGGAGCGGCTCTTGCAGCGCTTCGACCGCTACCGGGGGCCCCACGTGATGCGATTGGACCACTTCAACTGCCAGCTTCCGGAGGTGAGGTCGGCCTACGACTGGTACGTGGGGCGGCTGGGGTTTTTCTGCTCGGAGTACACCGAAACGGACGAAAACCCGCCCCGGCTTTGGGCGGCGTGGCTGCACCGCAAGCAAAACGTCCACGACCTGGCCCTCATGACGGGAAGTGGCCCCAGGCTGCACCATGCCGGCTTCTGGGTGCAGGACGCCTCCTGCGTGCTGCGGGCCTGCGACATCCTGGCGGCGGCGGGGCTGGGGCCCGCCATCGAGCGGGGGCCGGGCCGCCACGGGCTCAGCAACGCGCTCTTCGTCTACCTGCGGGACCCGGACGGAAACCGCATCGAATTGTACACCGGCGACTACCTCATCGCCGACCCCGACTTCCCGCCCATCCGCTGGAGCCTCAACGACCCCCGACGGGCCACCTTCTGGGGGCACGTGCCGCCGCGGTCGTGGTTTGACGAGGCGTCACCGGTGGAGTCCATCCTCGACGGGAACCTGATGCCGGTGCGCGAGGCGCAAAGCCGTGACCGCCCGGACTTCGTGACCTGAACCTATTAGTGGGTGCTGTAAGTTCGTTCACTGACATGCCCTTGGGAGCCGCTGCTGTGGCCTGGCGCCCGCTTTCCTATAATCGGCTCGGGGCGGACACAGTTCCGTTCGTGAAGGTAGGCGGATGACCATGCAGTGGTCGAGCCAGATGTTCGACATTGTGATTTTCGACCGGCACGGTCAGCCCGTCGCGTTGGTGGAGGTCAAAAGCAGACGGGACCTATCGGAGGCGGCTGCCCGCGAAGTCGCCAGCTACGTCTTGGAGATGGCCTCTGGCGCCCCTCCCTCGGTGAGGTACTTCTTGGTGCTAACGCCGACGCGAGGATACCTCTGGCACGTCCACAAGGAGCCTCCGAGATTACGGGCACCTGTCTCCTTCCCCATGGAGGAAGTCGTTCAGCGCTACGGTGGTCTGCGGCAAACCCCGGGCCTTGTTCATGCCAGCCTGGCGTACCTCGTGGACCGCTGGCTTTCGGATCTGGCGCTCGGCCGAGACGGCCTGTCCCAAGGCGTGCTTGCCTTGCTTCGGGAAAGCGGCTTCGTGGACGCCATCGCGGGCGGCGAGATTCGGCTGGAGGTTACCGTGTAACAGAGTCGCGGGTGCGAGTTGTGTCTGCCTGCCGTGGCTTTGTTCGAGCCGGCGTACGAGCAGCGAGGTTCCAACCGAACTTGAGAGTAGGCGCTGCGTCATTCTCACCAACTTTGAGCGCGCGGCACATTTCGTGTTAAGGGAGACGGAAGAAGTTTGGGCGGGGCGGGGGGAGCGGCCGGGAGCAGGGGCGTATTCTCCCGGCGGGGGTGCTGGGTGGATGGGACGATTGCGCCTGGTCGTTGCGGTTGCCGTTGTCCTTCTGGTGGGCGCCGGGTTCTCCCGGGCGGGCCCTCTTGGGAGCGCGGGCCTCATAGGGGTGTTGGGGGCCCTGCCGAGCGCCACGGCCGAGGTGCAGGCCGGGGCCCAACGAAGCTCCCGGGTTCCCGAGGTGGCCCATACCCGCCTGGAAAACGGGCTGGAGATCTACGTCTACGAGGATCCGTCGGCTCCCCTGGTCAGCGTCAACCTGTGGTACCGGGTGGGTTCCCGGGACGAACCGGTGGGGCGGCGGGGAATGGCCCACCTCATGGAGCACATGATGTTCAAGGGGTCGGCCCGGGTCGCCCCTGAGGAGCACGCCCGCATCATCCAGCGGGTGGGTGGCTTCTCCAACGCGTACACCACCACCGATGCGACGGTTTACTGGGACAAGGTGCCCTCCTCCCAGCTGGAGCTGGCTCTGGCCCTGGAGGCGGAGCGCATGGCCAACCTGGAGATCACCGAGGAGAAGCTGGCCACCGAGCGGGAGGTGGTCAAGGAAGAGTTCCGGGCGGCCCTGCAAAACAACCCCATCGGCCACGCGCTGGATCGGTTTCACGCCTGGATGTTCGCCGGCACGCCCTACGCCTGGACCCCGGGCGGCGCCATCGAGGACCTCGACCAGGTGAGCGTGGAAGACCTGCAGGAGTTCTACCGACGCCATTACCGCCCGTCCAACGCGGTGCTGGTGGTAGCCGGCGATACCCGCCTGGAGGAGGTGGAGGCCCTGGCCCGGCGCCACTTCGGGCCCATCGAAGGCGGGCCGGCGCCGCCGCGGCCGGCGGTGCCTTTCCAGGCGCCTCGTACGGCCGACACCGCCGGCAGCGGCCAGGCGCAGGAGCACGTCATGCGCCTTCCCATCCAACTGCCCGGCGTCATCGGCGGCTACGCGATCCCCGGTGCCTCCCACCCGGACCAGTACCCGCTCGGGGTGGCCACCTACATCCTGTCCGGGGGCCGCTCCTCGCGGCTCTACCAGCGCCTGGTGCGGGAGCAGCAGATCGCGGTGGTGGCAGCGGGGGTCAGCTACCCCTACCAGCAGGCCGGTGCCTTCTTCATCGTGGCCTTCTTCCTGCCCGACCGCTCGCCGCAGGCGGTGCTGGCGGCTTTGCGGCAGGAGGTGGAGCGGCTCGCCGAGGAGCTGCCTTCCCCTGACGAACTGGACCGGGCACGCAACCAGCTGGCCGCCGCGCTCGCCTTCCAGCTGGATTCCTTGGACGGGGTGGCGAACCTCATCGGCCAGGCGGTGGTCATCGAAGGAGGATTGGAGCGCTTCCGCGAGGGCATCGAACCTTACCTGACCGTGACGGCCGAAGACGTACAGCGGGTCGCCCGCACGTACCTCCGTCCCGAGAACCTGACGGTGGTCAGCGTGCTGCCGGGCCCGGATGGGGGGTCGTGAGCCGTGAAAAGCAACTCGACAAGCGGCCTGCCTCTGCGGGTCGCCACGGCCGTGCGGGCGGCCGGCCTGGCGGTGTCGGCATGGGGAGCGCTGGCGTTGGCGGCCCTGGGGGTCGTGGCTTTGGCGGGGCTGACCGCTCATGCCGCTGAGGCTGCGCCCATACCGGAGCCCCGGCTGCCGGAGAGGGTGGAGCCGATCACCCTTCCCCCGGTCACCATGGGCTTTCTCGCGAACGGGCTGCAGGTGGTGGTGGTGGAGCGCCCCCAGCGGCCGCTGGCCCAGGTGCTGCTCACCATCCCCGGGGGCCACGTCCACGACCCGCCCCAGCGTCCGGGCCTGGCGGGCTTTGTGGCCGACATGCTGCGGCAGGGGACGAAGAGCCGAAGCGCCCGGGAGATCGACTCCCTCATCGACTCGGTGGGGGGCTCCCTGAGCGCCTCCGCCGGCGTGGAGGCCACCACCATCACGGTTCGAGTGCTCGCCCGGGATCTGGAGCGGGCGGTGGAGCTGGCGGCCGACATCGCTGTCAACCCCACGTTCCCTGACGCCGAGATCGAAATCCAGCGCCCCCAGTGGCTGGCCGAGGTGCGAAGCCAGTTCGACGACCCGGGGACCCTGGCGCGGCTGCACGCGGACACCTGGCTGTACGGGCCCTCGCATCCCCTGGGCTTGTTCCCCAGCGAACAGGCGGTGCGGGCCGTCACCCGGGACGATCTGGTCGCCTTTCACCAGCAGCGGTATACCCCCCAGGGTGCGCTGCTCTTGGTGGTGGGCGACGTGCGGCCCGAGGAGGTGATGGAGCTGGCCCGCCGGCATCTGGGGAGCTGGCAGGCCCGCTCGCCGACCCGCCAGCCGGTGCCGACACCCGAGCTTTCGGCGTCTCGGGTGCGCTTCGTGGAGTGGCCCGGGCAGACCCAGCTGCGCATCGAGCTGCGCCAGCCGGGCCCGGCGGCGACCGTGGAGGACTGGCCGGCCGTGCAGCTGTTCAACTACGTGCTGGGCGGGGGCGCCTTCGCCTCCCGGCTGATGGATGTGGTTCGGGTGCGGCTGGGGCAGACCTATGATGTCCGCACCAGCTACGCCGGGTACCGGTTCCCTTCGCATTTCGGGCTGTCCACGTTCACCCGCAACGACCTGGCCTGGGAGACGCTCCGGGTGCTTGAGTCCGAGCTGGAGCGGTTCGTGCGGGAGGGCGTGACCGAGCAGGAGGTTCAGGACGCCAAGGGGTTTCTCATCTTCGGCTACCCCATGCGCCTGGAAACCCTGGGGGGCATGGCTTCAAGCATCTTCCAGGCCCTCTGGCTGGGCCGGGGGCTCGCCTGGGTGTCGGACTACCCGGTGCTGCTGAACCGCCTGAGCGTGCCGGAGATCAACGCGGCCATCCGACGCCACCTTGACCCGAACCGCTTTGCCGTGACGCTGCTCGGCGACCCGTCGGTGCTGGAGCGCGCCCCTGACACCATTTGGGGGGTTCCGAGGGAGCGCATCGAACGGATCGGGCGAACCCACGTGCCCGCCTCGTGATCGGGTTTTCTGCACCCCCACCGGCACGCAGGCCGCCGGGGCGTTGTGGGTCAGGGGGCTGCAGTCGTTGCATTGTGCTCGCTCGCCGCCACGACTATCATGTAAGGGGCGCCTGACAGCGAGAAGATCGCGGTGCTTCGAGGTGTCGCGGTTGAGCGAGGCAGAATGGGCCAGGCTGCTGGAGGCGCAGCGGTTGCTGCAGTCTCATTTCCCCGAACTGGTGCTCGTGGGCGGAACGGCAGCGCTTGAGTCTCTGGCCGGCTGGCAAACCAGCCGGCTGCGCCCCCCGGTCATGATTCTCGGCCGATTTCAGGGTATCGACACCGGCATTCGCCAGTTGATTCGGACGGAGCCCTTGGAAACCGTAGTCATACAGGGCATCCGGGTCCCGACGCTGCAGGAAATGGCTCGAATCAAGGCCTGGCTTGTGGTGACACGCAACGCCACGCGCGACTACGTGGATCTGTGCGCGCTTTGCTACCGGCTGGCGGAAGGTGCGACCGACGCTCTACGGCCCCTCGACCGGCTCTACCCTCAGCAAAGCGGCGAGACGGTCACCCGGCAACTTTGCAAGCAGCTGGCGGAACCGAAGCCCTACGATCGGACGTCGGTTGACCTCAGCAAGTACCGGGGGATCCAGGCTCCGTGGAATAGCTGGGAGGCCGTCGAGGAATTCTGCCGAAAGCTCTCCGACCGCATCGCCGTGGACATCTTGGGCCTGGATCCCTGAGACGGGCCGGCAAGGGCTCGGGCGGGGAGGATGGGCAACCCAAACAGTCCGCCCACCGGGGCCGTTACCCGTAGGCCGCATGCAGCCGGCGTAACGCCTCCTTCAGGGTGGCCTCCGAACGGGCGAACGCAAAGCGCAGGAAGGGGCGAGGGGGGCGGGAGTGGTAGAAGCTGGATCCCGGCACGGTGGCCACGCCCGCCTCCCGCACCAGCCGCTCGGCGATGGCCACGTCGTCGCTGCCCAAAGGCGAGGCGTCCACCAGCAGGTAGTAAGCCCCTTGCGGGCGGTAGGCCACCCACCCCAGGCCGCGCAAACCCTCCAGCAGCACCCTGCGCCTGGCGGCGTAGCTTGCGGCCAGCTGCCGGGTGTAGCCCGGGCCCCATCTCAGCGCGTGGCTCAGCGCCTGCTGCAGCGGCGCCGGAGCCCCCACCGTCAGGAAGTCGTGAACCTTGCGGATGGCTTGCGTGGCCTGCGGGGGTGCGATGGCCCATCCCACCCGCCATCCCGTCACCGAGAAGGTCTTGGATGCTCCCGACACCGTGACGGTGCGCTCCCGCATGCCGGGCAGGGTGGCCATGCGCACGTGCTCCCGGCCGTCGTACAGGATGTGCTCGTAGATCTCATCGGTGAAGACCCAGGCGTCATATCGGCAGGCAAGGTCCGCGATCTGCTGCAGCTCGGCACGGGTGAAGACTTTCCCGGTCGGATTGTGGGGCGTGTTGACGATGACGGCCCGGGTGGCCGTCGAGAACGCGCTCTCAAGCTCCTTCGGGTCGAACCACCAGGGCCCGTCGGGGTCCTCCGGCATCTGCAGGCGCACGTAGCGGGGCCTGGCGCCCGTCAGGATGGCCGCTGGGCCGTAGTTTTCGTAGAAGGGCTCGAAGACCACCACCTCGTCGCCGGGGTCCACCAGGGCGAAGATGGTGGCCACCATGGCCTCCGTCGCCCCGCAGGTCACCGTCACCTCGGTCTCGGGGTCGAACTCAAGCCCGAGGCGGGCGTAGTGCGCCGAAAGGGCCCGGCGCAGCGCTTCGTCCCCGAAGGTGGTCGCATACTGGTTGAAGCCGCCCTGGATGGCCTGGACGGCCGCCTCCTTGAGGGCGCCCGGCGGGTCGACATCCGGAAAGCCCTGGGCCAGATTGATGGCCCCTGTCGCATCCGCCAGCCGGGTCATGCGCCGGATGACCGACTCGGTAAACTGCCGGGCCTTGAGCGACCCGGTGGGGCGGGCGGGGGCCATCGTCATGGCCTCTCCTTCCTCCCAAGGGCGAGCAGGCTGATCAGCTCGTAGACGAGATTGGCCGCCAGGGTGGCCGTCACCTCCGCGCCGTCAAGGGCCGGCAGCACCTCCACCACGTCGGCCCCCACAAACCGCAGGCCCGCAAGCCCCCGCACCAGCGCCAGGATCTCCCGGCTGGTGAAGCCCCCCACCTCCGGGGTGCCGGTGCCGGGTGCGTACGCCGGGTCGACGGCGTCCACGTCGATGGAGATGAAGCAGGGCCGCGCCCCCACCCGGCGGTGGATGCGGTCCCGCACCGCCGTAAGCCCCATCGCCTCCACGTCCGCCATGGTCAAAAGCTCGTACCCAAGACCTCGTGACGCTTCGTAGTCGTCCGGGCCGTATCCCGGGCCGCGGATGCCCACCTGGATGCTGCTTTGGGGGTCCACCAGACCCTCTTCGACGGCGCGACGGAAAGGAGTCCCATGGTTGTACCGCTTGCCGAAGTACTGATCCAGAGTATCCAGGTGCGCGTCGATGTGGACCAGCGCCAGCCGCCCGTGAGCTCTTGCCAAACCCCGCAGCTCTCCGAGGCTGACCGAGTGGTCGCCTCCCAGCGCAAACGGCACCACGCCCGCCCTCGCTATATTCTCGAACTCCTGCTCGATGCGGGCGTAGGTGTCCTCGATGTAGCCCGGCACCACGGGAACATCCCCGTAGTCCACGCCGGAGAGGTGGTCGAAGATACCCACCTGCAGCGCCAGGTTGAAGGGCCGCAGCATGATGGAGGCACGCCGGATCGCCTCCGGCCCGAACCTCGCCCCCGGCCGGTTGGTGACCGCATCGTCCCACGGGATGCCCACCACCACGAAGTCCACGCCTTCCAGGGTACGCACATGGGGCAGGCGCATGAAGGTGCGCACCCCGGCAAAGCGGGGAGACTCCAGCGAACTGGCCGGCCGATACTTTCCCATTCCGTCGCTCCCCCCAAGCCCGCCGTCCAGGGTTCCTTGCGCCGGCGGCCCTGCCATCCGGCCCGCTCGTCGGGCGGTCCCGCCAGTGGGCCGTCCCGGCGCGGCGTAGCCGCCGTGCCGTCCCGGCCGGTGCCGGCAGCCTGCCGCCCCGCCGCCTCGCCGCCCTCACCGCCACAGGCCCCGGGTGAACCGATCCACCATGTACACGATGGCGAAAGTGGCAGCGATGAAAAGCGTGGAGGCGGCAGCGATGACCGGCGAGTACGAGTACCGCAGAGACGAGAAGATTTGAATCGGAAGCGTCGTCACGGTGAAGGTGGAGACCAGGAAGGCGACGATGAACTCGTTGAGCGACAGCACAAACGCGAAGAGCAAGCTCGCCAGAACTTCGCTCGCCAGAAGCGGCACCGTGACGGTGCGCAGCACGGCCACCGGGCCGGCCCCGAGGTTCATGGCCGCCTCCTCCATCTCCGGGTGGATCCGCTCCAGGGCGCTTCGGATCAGCACCAGCGGGAAGGGCGAGTGGATCACCGCGTGGGCGAGGATCAACTTCGCCACCCCGGCCCGCAGCCCCACCTGGTAGAAGAAGATGACGAAGGCCACCCCGGCCACCACGGGCGGCAACAGCACCGGCAGGACGCCCAGGGCGAACAGCACCCCGCCGGCCCGGGGCCGGATCCGCTCCAGGGCCACCGCCAACGTGAACCCCACCGAGGTGGCCAAGACCGCCGACGCCAGGGCCACCATCAGCGTGACACGAATCGCGTCCATCCAATCGCGGCTTTTGGCCAGCTCCGCATACCAGCGCAAGGAGAGCCCCTCGGGCGGAAAGCCCATGAACTGGCTGCGGGTGAGGGAAGCCCCCACGATGACCACCAGGGGGGCCATCAAAAACAGGGCGACCACCCAGAAGCCCGCGCCCAGCACCCGAACCGCGCCGTCCGGCCGCACCGTCACCGCCCGCTCGCCCCTACCCACGCCGCACCAGCACCGCGCTGCCGCCCAAGAGCCTGCCGGCCAGGCCCAGCAGGAAGCCGATGATAACGGCCAGCACCATGGAGAGGGCCGCTCCAAAGGGGATGTTGCTCTCGTAGGCCACCTGGTCGGTGATGAGGACGGGCAGGGTCCACTCCTGGGGCCTTCCCAGGATGGCCGGAACGACGTAGGTCCCCATCGCCAGCAGGAAGACGAGCACCGAACCTGCCACCATCCCCGGGCGCGCCAGGGGCAGCACCACGTGCCGAAGGGTCGCAAACCGGTTCGCCCCCAGGTTCATGGAGGCCTCCTCCAGCTCCCGGTGGATGCTCTGCATCGTTCCGTAAAGGGAGAAGATCATGAACGGAAGGTACACGTAAACGAAACCGACGAGCGTCGCCGCAAAGCCGGGCGTGTAACTCGGGGGGACCTCCACCAGGCCCAGCCACGCTAAAAGCTGCCCGATGCCGCTGCTTCGGGAGAGAAGGACGGACCATCCGAACGCCCGCACCACGTACGTGAGCCACAGGGTGCTGACGGCAAGCCACAACGCCAGTTTGCGCACACGGGGCGAAGCGATGCGGGCGACGTAGTAGGTGTACGGGAAGGCCAGCACAAGACACGTGAGGGCGGTCAGCCCCGATATGCCGACGGTGAACCCCAGGCGCTTCACGTAAAGCGGCCGCAGCGAGCGGGCGTAGTTTTCCAGCGTGAAGGCGGGCTCGTAGGAACCTCCCGGGATGTTGCGGTAAAAGCTCAGCACCACCAGCAGCACCATGGGAACGGCGAACAGAAGCAAAAGGAAAACCAGCGGATAGCCCACCACGAGCGCTCGAACCCAGGCCGGTGCCCAGCGCATCAGGCGCCCTCCTCCAACACCCGCACCTGACCGGAATCGATGCGAAGTCGAACCTGCGCGCCCGCTGCCAGGTGGCGTGCAGCCGCATACGGCTGGGATGCCACCACTTCCCGGCCTGCCGCGGTCAGCAGGCGCACCTCCACCGTCTCTCCCACGAAGCGCAGCAGGTCCACCCGAGCCGGGATGCCGCCCTCCTCGCCGGTTTCGATGCCGATGAACTCGGGCCGGACCATCAGGGTGGCCCGC
>CAYQLT010000008.1:0-2806 GCA_964418425.1 uncultured Clostridia bacterium | reverse complement strand
AGCTGGGAGTGCAGCCGCTTCAGCTCGACCTGCATCTCCTCCCGCAGCTTGCGATCCAGCGCCGCAAACGGCTCATCCAGGAGCAGGATCTTGGGGCGGATGGCCAGCGCCCTCGCGAAGGCGACCCGCTGCTGCTGCCCGCCCGATAGCTGGTGAGGTCTGCGCTCCTCCAGACCTTCCAGCCGGACCAAGCGGAGCATCTCCTGAACCCGGGCGCTCACCTCGGTCGGCGGCGTGCGCCGCATCCGCAGGCCGTACGCGATGTTCTCCGCCACGGTCATGTGGGGGAAGAGGGCCAGCGACTGAAACACCATCCCCGTCTCCCTGCGGTACGGCGGAAGGTGGGTGACCTCGGTGTCGTCGAAATAGATGCGGCCGCGGGTCGGGCTCTCGAAGCCGGCCACCATCCGCAGCGTGGTGGTCTTGCCGCATCCGGAGGGGCCGAGAAGCGTGAGAAACTCCCCGTCCCGTACCGTCAGGGAGATCCCACCGACCGCGACCACGCTTGCGAAGCGCTTCTCCAGCTCGACGATGCGTATGCAGCTCATAGAGCCGTAGGCAACTCATCCTGCGATGCGCATGAACCCGGCGGCGATGGCTGCGGAGCCGGCGACCTGCCCGCGCCGCCGGCCCCGCCTGCTCGGGCGTCCCTTTCTACCCGATGAGGGTCTCGGTCCACCGCTCGTTGATCCAGTCCTCCCAGTCCAGGTAGATGCGGTACTCGGGGATGATGGCCCCCTCCGGCCCGGGCCCCAGCACCCGGTCGGCGAGAGCCTGGGGCAGGCGGATGTACTCGTGCCGCACCGTCGGGATGGTGTACAGGTTCTCGGTGATCCGCTGCTGGACGTCCGGCCGGCACGCGTAATCGATGAAGGCGAAGGCATCGGCGGCCTTGGGGGTGGTGCGGAGCACGACCCACTCGCCCCGATCCACCACGGGCCCTTCCTTGGGAAAGACGGATACCACCGGGGCGCCTTTATCCACCATGACCTGCGTGACATCGTTGTACAGCTGCCCCATGGGCACCTCACCGGAAAGCAGGGCCTGCTCAAACGTCGCCTCGTCCCGATACCAGAGCTTCACATTGGGCTTCAGTTCGGCCAGCTTCTTCAGCACCGTCTCGATCCCGTCCCGGGTCTGGAGCGCCTGGTTGCCGCCGAAGAAGACCCTGGCGGTGATGTCCAGCAGGAAGCTGTTGTTGGCCAGGCCCAAGAGCCCCAGCTGCCCCCGATAGCGGGGATCCCAGAAGGCGGCCCACTCGGTGGGGTTGGTCCGGATGTAGCGGCTGTTGTAAACGAGATTGATGTACCATGCCAGCGCGGTGACGGTGTAGAGCGTCGTGCCCTCGCGCCGGAAAAAGGGCCGCTCCACGTATTGAAGATTGGGCATCCGGCTCTCGTCGTAGGGTAGCCAGAGCCGCTCCCTCATCCCCTTCATGACCATCGTCGCGGACATGATCGCCACGTCCACCGGCGCCTGCCCGGCAGCGGCCGCCTGGCTCAGCTGCACGTACATCACCGGGCCCGTCGGCTGCGGCCGGGACTCCACGCTGATGCCGGTCTCCTTGCGAAACGGCTCGAAGAGCACCTTGTCCAAAACGTCCTTGAAGATTCCCCCATAGACGGCCACGATGAGCGGCCGGGCCTGCGCCCTGACCCAGGAGCCACCAACCGTCAGGGCCGAACCGGCCGCCAGTGCGCCCTTCAACAGCTCTCGCCGCCCCATTGCTCTCGCTTTCACCGGCATCACTCCCCCGGCAGTGAATCTGGGGCCCGCTTCCCTTTCCTCGCCCGGCGACCGGAGGCCATCCCCGCCCGCCAGGCTCAACACCCCTGTCCACGCCGCCTCACGAACCTGCGGCCGGCCCCTGAGCCTCCAATTCTCGCTCGAGGTCGCCGATGGCCTGCTCCACGGCCTGGACGATCCGGTCGGCATCCTCCTTTTGCAGGCAAAGGGGAGGCGAAAAGGTCAGCACGTCCCCTATCGGCCGCAGGATGACGCCCAGCTCCCGGGCGCGCCGTGCCACCCGGTCGCCCACGCCCAGCCCCGGCGCAAAGGGCTCCCGGCTCTGGCGGTCCCGCACCAGCTCCACCCGGGCCAGAAGGCCCACGCCGTCCACGTGGCCCACGATGGGGTGCGACTCCAGTTCCCGAAGCCGCGCCAGCAGGTACGCGCCCACCTCCCGGGCATTGCGCGGCAGATCCTCCCGCTCCAGGATGTCCAGGTTGGCCAGCGCCGCCGCGCACGCCGCCGGATGGCCGCTGTAGGTGTTGCCGTGCCGGAAGGCGCCCATACGATCCTCGTTGGCCCGAAACACGTCGTAGATCTCGTCCGTCACCGCCGTCGCGCCAAGGGGCACATATCCGCTGGTGAGGCCCTTGGCAAAGGTCATGATGTCCGGCCGCACGCCCCAGCGACGGGCTCCAAACCATTCCCCCACCCGGCCGAAGCCCGTGATGACCTCGTCGAGGATGAGCAGCACCCCGTAGCGCGTGCAGATCTCCCGCAGCCGGCGCAGGTAATCCTCGGGCGGGACGATGACGCCCCCCGCCCCCTGGACGGGCTCCGCGATGACGGCCGCGACGGTATCGGGGCCTTCCATGTCGATCATCCGGGCCAGGTAGTCCGCGCACGCCAGGCCACACCGCTCGGGCGCAAGCCCCAACGAACACCGGTAGCAGTAAGGCGACGGGCCGTGCCGGAAGCCCGGCACGAGAGGCTCGAACATCCGCCGGTTGGCCGCAAGTCCCGTGGCGCTCACCGCACCCAGCGTGACACCGTGGTAGGCGCGGTCTCGTGAGATGAT
>CAYQLT010000007.1:29303-92830 GCA_964418425.1 uncultured Clostridia bacterium | reverse complement strand
TCCGACCCTTCCAGTCTCCCCCCAACACGATGATGGCATCCGCCGGCGCCGGCTCGTCGGCCACCACCAGGAAACGTCCGGCGGCCTCCAGGGCGGAGCCATAGCCCATCGCGGCCGCGGCCACAGCCGCCAGGATCGCCACGGCCAGCAGCGCCCGTGCCCGGTGGCGGACCCGTGCTCCGGAGCGAGAAGGCGCCCTACGGCGCTGCGCGCTCAGGATCGGCCCCCCGGGGCGGCCGCGGCGGGGACGGTCCGCTCGTCCCGGCGCTTGCGGGCCAGCGCCTCCCGCACCCCGCGCAGGCGCTCGCCATGCAGCGGGTAGAAATAGATGCAAACCAGCGCCACCAGGAGGATGGCCGCGGGCACGGCCGTCATCAACAGGCGGAAGCCCAGCACGGCCGACGCCGGCTGCTGGGGAAGCGCGGGGTCGTAGCCCAGGGCGGAGGGCAACCCGGTGATGAGCAGCCCCTGGATGGCGATGCCGGCCCGCAGGATGAGGGCGTGCATGCCGAAGTACATGCCCTCCCGGCGGACCCCGCTTCGTACCTCGTCCTCGTCGATGACGTCGGCGATGAGCACGTCCCACAGCAGTACCGGACCGGCCATCGCCACTCCGGCCACCGCGGCGGCCAAAGCCGCACTGGCCAGGTCCGATGCAACCCAAAAGCCGCTTAAGGTCACCAGGAACAGCGCGATGCCCTCCATCATGCTGCGCCGTGGCCCCACGGCGGCCGCCCGCAAGGCCCAAACGGGCAGCATGGCCACGATCACCAGCATGGCGCTGAGGGTGACAAGGGAGTTCTGGAACTCGTCGAGCCCCAGCGCGTAGCGGGTGTAGAACCGGATGGAGCCGATGATGACGTTAAAGGTCAGCTGGGTGGTGAAGCTGGTGAGCGCGAAGGTGAGAAAGGCTCGGTTGGCCAGCGTGTAACGTAGAGCGGCCCCCAGGGGCGGCGCCTGCGCCCGGGCGAAGCGGGGGTCCTCCCGGGAGCCCAGCAGGGAGACGGCGAGAGAAATGGCGGCCACCACCGCAAACGCCGTCCCCACCGCCGCCCAGCTGCTCAGCGCCACCAGTGCGGTGGTGAGCCCGATCCCCAGCATGGCCCCCACCAGCCCGAACACCTGACGCATGGCGGAGACGGAGGCCCGCTCCCGCAAGGTGGGAAACATCTCGGGAAAGAGCGACGTCCAGTTGAGCACCACCATGGTGTAGAAGAGGTCGTAGAGAAAGACCGCCACCGCGAAATAGAGCAAAAGCCCGCCTCGGTCTGATCTGGCCACCAGCTGCGCCGGCGGCGCCCACAGCAGGGCATACGAGACCGCCAGGGGGATGATCCCCGCCACGATGTACGGGATTCGCCGCCCCCAGCGGGTTTGGGTCCGGTCGGAGAGGTAACCCAGCATCGGGTCGTTGAAGGCGTTCCACAGCCCGTAGAGGGTCATGATGGCCCCCAGGCCCACGGGCGGGGCCTTCAACTGATCCACGTAAAAATAGATGGCGTAGGCGCTAAAGGCCTGGTTTGGCAGTGACGCCCCCAGCGAACCGAAGCTGTACAAGAGCTTCCGCCAGGCTGACACCGGCCGGCCCTCCCGGAACCTTCCGGTTCGCCACCAGGCCGGCCGCCTCCTGGGGCCTGGAAAACTTTCGGGACGGCGCCCCCGACCAGGCCGCGGGTTCGCCTACAGGGCCTCGTCCGCCATGCGCAGGAAGAACCGGTGGACGCGCCGGTCCTCGGTCAGCTCGGGGTGGAAGCAGGCCCCCAGAACCCTGCCCTGGCGAACCAGGACCGGCTGCCCGTCCAGCTCCCCCAGCACCTCCACATGCTCCCCCAGACGGCCGATGCGGGGCGCCCGGATGAAGACGCCCGGCACCCGGTCCCCCTCCCGGGCGATGGCGCCCCGCAACGTCACCGGGGCCTCGAAGCTGGCCCGCTGGCGGCCGAAGCCGTTACGCTCCACGGCCACATCCAAAAGCCCCAGCGACTGCAGAGCCGACTCGGGCACCTCCACCCCGGGTTCGGCCTGCTCGAGCACCTCCCGGGCCAGAAGGATCAACCCCGCGCAGGTGCCAAACAGGGCCATTCCCGAGCGGGCGGACTGCTGGACCGCCTCCAGCAGGTTGGGGGAGCCCTGCTGCATCAATCGCCGGAAGGTGGTGCTTTCGCCTCCGGGCAGGATGAGCCCGGCCAGACCCTCCAGCTGGTCGCTGCGGCGCACCAGCCGCACGGGCCTGCCCAGATCCCGCAGCGCCGCCTCGTGCTCCTGCACCGAACCCTGAAGGGCCAGGATGCCGATGACCCCTGAGGTCGCCACCCCTACCATCCCCTGACCTGCAGCCGCTCGCCCTCAGCAAGCCGGGCCGCCGAGCGTCCGGGCATGGGCTCTCCCAGGCCGCGGGAGACCTCCGCCAGCACCTCGGGATCCTGGAAGTGGGCCACCGCCCGGACGATGGCCCGAGCGCGTGCCGCGGGATTGGAGGACTTGAAGATGCCGGACCCCACGAACACCCCATCGGCTCCCAGCTGCATCATGAGGGCGGCATCGGCCGGGGTGGCCACGCCGCCTGCGGCGAAGTTGACCACCGGCAGCCTTCCCTCCCGGGCCACCCGGGCCACCAGCTCGTACGGAGCGCCCAGCTGCTTGGCGGTGGCCATCAACTCCTCGGAGCCCAGGGTGGTGAGGGCGCGGATCTCCCGCATGATGCGGCGCATGTGGCGAACGGCCTCCACCACATCTCCCGTGCCCGCCTCGCCCTTGGTGCGGATCATGGCCGCCCCCTCACCGATCCGCCGCAGGGCCTCCCCCAGGTCCCGGGCCCCGCAGACGAACGGAACCTTGAAGGGGTGCTTGTCGATGTGGTGCTCTTCGTCCGCGGGGGTGAGGACTTCGCTTTCGTCGATGAAGTCCACGCCCAGCGCCTCCAGGATCTGCGCCTCCACGAAATGGCCGATGCGCACCTTGGCCATTACCGGGATGCTGACGGCCCGCTGGATGGCCTGGATGATGTCCGGATCGGCCATGCGGGCCACACCGCCCGCGGCCCGGATATCCGCCGGCACCCGCTCCAGCGCCATCACCGCCACCGCCCCCGCATCCTCCGCGATGCGGGCCTGCTCGGGTGTGGTGACGTCCATGATCACGCCGCCCTTGAGCATGCGGGCCAACCCGGCCTTCACGGTCCAGGTACCGGTGAGCGGCCCGCCCGCAAGCCCCTGCTGTACCTCACCCGGTCGTCCGCTTTCCACCTTCGCAACGCCTCCTGCCCCAAAACATTCAACCCCGAGGGCTGCCGCCTCGGGGTCAGGGAAGGCGGGCACCGGGCGGGCGACGCCCGGCCCGGCGGAGGAGGCCGCCGGCGGGAAAGGGCGTCACCTGCGTGCGCGCCATGCCTTCTCCCAGTCGGACTGTACCGTCGGCGCCGGGTTCGCACCGGCTCCACCGTTGAGGCTGACGGGCTCGTCCCGGCCGTGCCGGCACCCGCCGCCGGCACCCGGCCTGGCATCACCGCCGGTCGGGAATTGGAGCCGCCTTCCTGCCCGGGCGTCACCCCGCTGCAGGCGCCTACCCCTCACCCTGCCCCGAAGGCAACCAATTCGGGTTGTGGTACAGTAGTTATTGTAGCGCGGCCGCCTGCTCCCCGAAAGCCGATCGAACCCTCTCGGGCCGCGCTGGGACGCCCCGCTGCCGGCGCAGCCGGCCGTCCGGCAGGGTGCGGGCCACGGGGGCCTGCGGGCGGGATGCCGTGGCGGAGGTACCGTTACCATGCGAGCCTGGGTTCTGGACAAGCCCGCTCCGGTGGAGACAAGCCCCCTGGTCCTGCGGGACCTGCCCGTGCCGGAGCCCGGCCCGGGGCAGGTGCGCCTGCGGGTTCGGGCCTGCGGTATGTGTCACACGGACCTCCACATCGTGGAGGGCGAGCTTTCTCCCGTGCGCCGTCGGGTGGTTCCCGGACACCAGGTGGTGGGGGTGGTGGACGCCTTGGGCCCGCCGTCCGGGCCCGGGCCGCAGCCGCTGCAGGTCGGGCAGCGGGTAGGGCTTGCCTGGCTTTTCGATTCCTGCGGGCAGTGCCGCTACTGCCAGGAGGGCGCCGAAAACCTGTGCGAAAAGGCGCGCTTCACGGGCTATCACGCGGACGGGGGCTACGCCGAGTATGTGGTGGCGCCGGCCTCATCGGTGGTGGTCCTTCCCGACCGTTACAGCGACGTGCAGGCCGCGCCCCTTCTGTGCGCCGGTCTCATCGGCTATCGTTCCCTGAAGGTGGCGGGGGTGCGCCCCGGCGAGCGGCTGGCGCTGTTTGGGTTTGGCGCCTCCGCCCACCTCACCCTCCAGGTGGCCGCCTCCTGGGGATGCGAGGTGCTGGTCTTCTCACGGCAGGAACGCCACCGCCGGCTGGCGGTGGCGCTGGGTGCGGTCTGGGCGGGCGAGGCCGGGCAGGCGCCGCCATTTGAGGTGGACCGGGTCATCACGTTTGCGCCTGCCGGCTGGCTGGTTCCCCGGGCGCTGGAGGTGCTGCGACGGGGAGGAACGCTGGCCATCAACGCGGTTCACCTGGATCGTCTGCCCGAGATGGAGTACCGCCTGCTTTACTGGGAGCGGCGCATCGCCAGCGTGGCGAACCTCACTCGCCAGGATGCCCGGGAGTTCATGGCCCTGGCGGGGCGGCTGCCCCTGCGGGTGCACGCCGAGGCGGTCGGCTTCGAGGCGGCCAACCAGGCCCTTGCGAGGCTCAAGCGCGCCGAGGTGGATGCCGCGCTGGTGCTGGAGGTGGCCCGCCCCGCCCCCCACGGGGCCTCCGGCAGCGGGGCAGGCCCGGCCGGGTGAACCGGGCCGTGGCGCCCCGGGGGTTCGACATCGTCAGCATCGGCCACGGCTCGCGCACCCTGGAGGAGATGTTGCGGATCCTCCAGGCGCGGGGCATCACCTGCGTGGTGGATGTGCGGCGGTTTCCCACCAGCCGCAAATTCCCCCATTTTGCCGGCGCCGCCATGCGCCGCTGGCTGGCCGAGGCCCGGGTGGAGTACGTGCAGATGGGCGAGACCCTGGGCGGCTACCGAACCGGCGGGTACGAGGCGTGGATGCAGACCGCGCGCTTTGAGGCGGGCCTGGAAGCGCTCATCGAGAGGGCACTGCAGGAGCGTCAGGCGGGGGGCCTTGTGGCCTTCATGTGCAGCGAACGCCTTCCGTGGCGTTGCCATCGCCGCTTCATCGCCCGAGCCCTTGCCCGCCGGGGGCTTTCGGTGCTGCACGTCATCGACGAGCGCCGGGACTGGGCTCCGGGCGGCGAGGATCAGGGCGCCACACCGCCGGAACCGCGAAGCGGATGACCACCTCCACCTCCTCGGCCCAGAAGCGGCGCGCCCCCACCCGGACCGGGCCCGGCCCCAGGCGCCGCCGCCGGCAGCAGGATTGCAGACCCAGCACATGGATGCGGTCGGGATTTCCAGGATAGCGCGCCATCGCCCTGCCCATCACTGTACGCGGTCGGGCCACGTCGGCCCACACAGCGCCTGCAAGACGATGCCCAGCCGCACTGCCTCCAGCTCGCCCGACGGGGGACCCACCACCTGCAGGGCCGACGGCCAGCCAGCCCCGGAGCGTCCCACCGGGACGGAGAGGGCAGGCAGTCCTCCCTGGTTGAAGGGAACCGTGTAGCGGGTCAGCATGCGGTGGATCGGCTCAACGTGGCCGTTGACTTCCACGGTGCGGGAACCTACGGGCGGCGCACAGGCCGGAACCGACGGCAGCAAGAGCACGTCCACGGTGTGAAAAAGCTCCCGCAGGCTGTCGGCTATCTGGCGCCGCAACCTCTGCCCCTGCACGTACTCCACCGCCGTCAGGAACTCTCCCAGCCGCAGCCGCAGCCGTACATCCTCTCCCAGGCGGTCTGCGAACCCCCTCAGCCGCTCCCGGTGGACGGCGGTCGCCTCGGTTTGGAGGATGACGAACTGGGCGGCCCGCACCCACGCCATGGGAGGAGGCTGCACCTCGACCACCGCCAGCCCGGCTTCGCGAAGGCGCTGCTGCACGTCCCGGTAGGCCCGGGCCACCGGCTCCTCCATGGGCTCCAGCCAGTCGGGCACCGGGCAACCCACCCGCATCCTGCCTGCCGCCCGGGAGATGGCGGCAGCCTCTACCGGCCCGCCCTCGTCCAGGCTGCGCGCAAGCAGGCAGGCAGCCCGCAGCTCCTCGGGGAGCTCCCCTTCATCCTCACCGCACCCCGGATCGGGCGCGGCAAGGGCACGGGCAAACGCCTGCAGCCGCAAAGAGGGCTGGCTGGCCATAGCCGCGAAGAGCAAGGCGGTGTCGGCCGCCGTCACGGCGATGGGGCCCACATGGTCCAGGCTCCAGGAGAGGGGCAGCACCCCCTCGCGGGAGACCGCCCCATAGGTGGGCTTGAGGCCCGCGACCCCGCACAAAGCCGCCGGAATCCGGATGGATCCACCCGTGTCGGTTCCCACCGCCCCCGCCACCACGCCGGCCGCCACCGCTGCGGCCGAACCCCCGCTGGAGCCGCCGGCGATGCGGCCCGGCGCGGCGGGGTTGCCCACCACGCCGAAGTGGGGGTTCTCTGACGTGACGCCGTATGCCAGCTCGTGGAGGTTGGCGGCGCCCAAAACCACCGCGCCGGCCTCCCGCAACCGCCGCAGGGCCGGGGCATCCTCCTGCGCCGGCGGCCCCGTCAGCGCCCGGGAGCCTCCCGTCAAGGCGTAGCCCTGGATGGCCATCAGGTCCTTGACCGCCAGGGGGACGCCGGCCAGTAACCCTGCCTGCCCGGCGCGCAGGGCCCGGTCGGCCTGCTCGGCAGCCCTGCGGGCTTCGGCTTCGAAGACGGCGATGAAGAGGTTGAGGCCGCCGAGCTTCGCCAGCCGCGAGAGGCTCGCATCCACCAGCTCCGAGGCCGTGGTGGCGCCCGAGCGAAGGAGCCGGATGCAGGCCGCCAGGGAGAGCACGCCCCCTCCGGAAGCTCCCCTTCCCGAAGTGGCCCGGGCCGCCGCGCCCGTCGAACCCGCGCCTGCAGGTGGGGCCAGCGCACCACCCGCCCGGGCCCGGGCAGCGGGGGCGGGGTGGGCCGCCCGGTCCGGCGGGCCGCAGGAGGGGCTGAGATCCACGGGCGTGGCGAGAAACGCCGGCTCGACGCGGTCGTCCAGGGCCACGGCGGCCAGAAGCTCGATCTCGGCCAGGTGCGGCTCCAGCCGCTGTGCCCACAGGTCCACCTGCCGCGCGTCGATGGAGCCCCGGCGCATCCGGGTGAGCGCGGAGACCAGCTCTCGCAGCACCTCTCGGGTCACAGGAGGGCGCCCTCCCTCCGGCCCGGTGGGCCGGGCCGCTGACGCAGAGCAGACAGGAGATGGCTTTCGAGGCTCCCGGGGAGAGTCCTGCGGGTTACGCCTGGTGGCGGGCAGGCGCCTGCGGGCCGGGGGCCGACGGCAGGAGGAAGTCGGCGCACAGCCCGCTAACGATAGTAAGAAGGATGTTGCCCGAAAGCGTACTTGTGGTTGCAAGCACAAGACTGGGGGGGCTCAAGCCGTATGGCCGGATCCATCGACACCCTGCTCCAGGAACAGCGACGCTTCCCGCCGCCGGAGGCCTTCCGGGCACAGGCCAACGTTTCCGACCCCGACGTGTACCGCCAGGCGGAGCAAGACCTGGAGGGGTTCTGGGGCCGCTGGGCCGAGGAGCTTACCTGGTACCGGCGGTGGGATCGGGTTCTTGAATGGAATCCCCCGGATGCCCGCTGGTTTGTGGGCGGAAAACTCAACGCCAGCGTCAACTGCGTGGACCGACACCTTCCAACCCCCCGCAAGAACAAGGCGGCCATCATCTGGGAGGGCGAGCCCGGGGACAGCCGGGTGTTGACCTATTGGGACCTGTACCGGGAGGTCAATCGCTTCGCCAGTGCCCTCAAGCGGCTGGGCGTGCGAAAGGGCGACCGGGTGACCATCTACCTCCCCATGATTCCCGAACTCCCCATCGCCATGCTGGCATGCGCCCGGATCGGCGCCCCGCACTCGGTGGTGTTCGGAGGGTTCAGCCCCACGGCCCTGGCCTCCCGCATCGAGGACTCGGGGTCCAGGGTGCTCATCACGTGCGACGGCTACTACCGGCGGGGCGAGGTGATCCCGCAGAAGGTGCGGGCGGACGAGGCCGCCGAGCGGGTGGGCATCATCGAGAAGATGGTGGTGGTGCGCCGCACCGGGGCCGAGGTGCCCATGCGCGCGGGCCGTGATGTCTACTGGGGCGAGCTGGTGGCCTCCGCCGAGGCCCGCTGCGAGCCGGAGCCGATGGACGCCGAAGACATGCTCTTCATGATGTACACCAGCGGCACCACCGGCAAGCCCAAGGGCGTGGTTCACACGACGGCCGGGTACCTGGTGGGCGTCTACGCCACCACCCGGTGGGTGTTCGACCTCAAGGAGACGGACACGTATTGGTGCTCGGCGGACATCGGCTGGATCACGGGGCACTCGTACATCGTCTACGGGCCGCTGGCCAACGGCGCCACCACCCTCATGTACGAGGGCTCACCGGACTGGCCGGACAAAGACCGCCTGTGGGTGATGGTGGAGCGCTACGGCGTCAACATCTTCTACACCGCTCCCACCGCCATCCGGCAGTTCATGCAGTGGGGCGAATCCTACCCGCGCCGCCACGACCTTTCCAGCCTGCGCCTGCTGGGAACCGTGGGTGAGCCCATCAATCCCGAGGCGTGGATGTGGTACTACCGGGTGATCGGAGGCGAGCGCTGCCCCATCGTGGATACCTGGTGGCAGACGGAGACGGGCATGATCCTGATCACGCCGCTTCCGGGCATCACCACCGCCAAGCCCGGCTCGGCCACCCGGCCGTTCCCGGGCGTGCAGGCGGCGGTACTGGACGAGCAGGGACGGGAGGTGCCCCGGGGCGGCGGCGGGTATCTGGCCATCCTTCGCCCCTGGCCGGCGATGCTGCGCACCATCTGGGGCGACCACCAGCGTTACGTGCAGCAGTACTGGTCGCGGTGGCGCAACGACGTCTACTACCCCGGGGATGGGGCCAAGTGGGATGAGGACGGCGATTTCTGGATTCTGGGGCGGGTGGACGACGTGATGAACGTCGCAGGCCACCGGCTCTCCACCATGGAGATCGAGAGCGCTCTGGTGGAGCACCCGGCGGTGGCCGAAGCGGCGGTGGTGGCTGCCAACCACTCCATCAAGGGGCAGGTGCCGGTCGCCTTCGTCATCCTGCAGGACGGCTATTCGGGCTCGCCGCAACTGGAGAAGGAGCTGAAGGAGAAGGTCGCCCAGGTCATCAGCCCCATCGCCCGGCCGGATCGGGTGGTCTTCACGCCCGACCTGCCCAAGACGCGGAGCGGCAAGATCATGCGGCGGCTGCTGCGGGATATCGCCGACGGGAGCCCCCTGGGCGACGTGACCACGCTGCGCAACCCCGAGGTGGCCGAGCAGCTGCGCCGGATCTTCGCCGGATCCTCGCAGACAGCCGCGTCGACGTAGGCCCTTGCGGCCGGCGCCTGACGCGAGCGCCAGCGTATTGCTCACCTGCATGGGCCCCGCGCGGCATCGGGCCAGCCGCGCGGGGCCCCTTTTTGGGCCCCCGGCTCCTGCCCGTCGTCTTGCCGTCCGCTCTCACGGCTTGAGCGGGGCGACTCCCTTTGGCGGAGCCCGGAGGGGGATGGCTCAGCCTTCCACCTCCTGGCGCTGGATCACCTCGCGGTACCAGGCGGCGCTGTCCTTGGGAAGGCGCGTCTGGGTGGGGTAGTCCACGTACAACAGCCCAAACCGCTTGGTGTAGCCGTGCGCCCACTCGAAGTTGTCCATGAGCGACCAGACGAAATAGCCCCGCACGGGGATCCCCTCGGCGGCCGCCCGGGCAAGCTGGATGAGGTGCTCCCGCAGGTAGGCGATGCGGTCGGCGTCGTGGACGCGGCCGTCCTCGGAGACGACATCGGGGTACGCCGCGCCGTTCTCGGTAATGTAGATGGAAGCGGGATTGTACTCGGCCTTGAGCCTGCGCAGGATCTCCCCCAATCCCTGAGGGTACACCTCCCAGCCCATGCTGGTGACGGGGCCCGGCGGCGCCTCGATACGCATCTGGAGAAACAGGTCCGCCGGATCGTGACGCACCACCTGCCGGGTGTAGTAGTTGACGCCGAGGAAGTCCACGGGCGCGGCGATGAGGGGGAAGTCGGCGTCCGGCAAGGCGGGCATGGGTAAAATCCGGCCGAACCACCCCCACATGTCCGCCGGGTAGCTGCCCCGAAAGAGCGGGTCCAGGAACCACCGGTTGAGCAGCCCGTCCAGTCGCCGGGCGGCCTCGGCATCCGCATCCGAGTCCGTGGCGGGATGAACCGGCGAAAGGTTGAGCGCGATGCCGATGCGGGCATCCCGGTACGCTCCCTGCCGGAACGCCTGCAGCGCCAGGCCGTGCGCCACAAGGAGGTGGTGGGCGGCGTGCAGGGCGGCCATCGGATCCTGCAGGCCCGGCGCATGCTCTCCCGTCATGTGGCCCAGGATCGCCGCCACGAAGGGCTCGTTGATGGTGACCCAAAGCGGCACCCGGCCCTGCAGACGCTCAAAGAGGAAGGCCGCGTAGTCGGCAAAGCGGTACGCGGTGTCGCGGTTTGGCCAACCGCCGCGCTCCTGCAGGGCCTGGGGGAGGTCCCAGTGGTAGAGGGTGATCATGGGGACGATACCGACCCGCTCCAGTTCGTCCAGCAGCCGCCGGTAAAAGTCCAGCCCCGCGGGATTGGGCTGGCCGCGCCCCGCCGGGAAGATGCGCGGCCAGGCCACCGAAAACCGGTAAGCCTGCACGCCCATCTGGCGCATCTGCTCCACGTCCTCGCGATAGCGGTGGTAGTGGTCGCAGGCCACCTCCCCCGTGGAGCCGTCGGCGATCTTGCCCGGAAGACGGCTGAAGACGTCCCAGATGGATTCCCCGCGTCCATCCTCCCCGACGGCCCCTTCGATCTGGTAAGACGAGGTGGCCACGCCCCACACGAATCCTTCGGGAAACCTTGTTGCCACCGCCCGTCGCCTCCCTCGTGCGCCGGCCGGCGCCGGATGTGCGGCCGCATCGGCCGGGCTCGCCAGCATCGCCCGGGCTGGGTTCGTGGGTGCAGGCGGCCTCCCTGCCGACCGGGAGCGGTTCGGCTCCTCTGTTCCGTGCCCGGGAGTCAAGGATCCCCGGGAAGGCGTCTCGACCCTTCCTGTCAGCGGGAGCCTCAGATGCGCCGACTGTCAAGCTGTGGAAAGAGCCTGGGGCGCGCAAGGCGCCTGAGGAGGCGGCGGGCAGGCCGGCCGTCGCGAGTAACCGGCCGGAGATCGCTTTCCGGAGGCGTCTGACAGAAGTTGCCTTGCAAGGGATAGTCTGGGTATATTTCCACCGCCGGCGCACCCCGGCGGGGCGGAGAACCGGTGGCAGCGTCCCGGTGGCGGGCCAGGGAGCCGGGCGCTCCCCGGCCTGTGAAGGGAGGTGGCGAACCGGTCGGGCCGGGGGGCGCCTCGGACGCACGAGACGGAAGGGGTGCGCCGGCGAGGAGTTTACCATGAGGAGGTGCCAGGATGCGCCGGCTCGTCTTACTGGCCGTCGCCGTGGCTTTCATGGCGGTCGGCCCGGCGACTGTTCGGGCCCAGGTGCTCTCCCGGGAAGCCCAGGGCGCAGCGCAGAGCTGGCAGGGTTGGGTGCTGCCCGAGGGCGTGCCGCTCACGGAGGCGGAGATGGCGGCCCTGGAGGGCGAGGGATTGCTGGGAGCCTTCATCGGCGCGGCCACGGGATGGGTCACCGGGTTTGCCTCGTACGTCACGGACTACTGGTGGGGGCGATGGCTGGGAGGGTCGCCCCGTCCCTGGAGCTGGCGCAGCGCGTGGAAGCAGACCCTGCAGGGGGCCATCAGCGGGGCGGTGGCCGGCGCTCTCACCGGGCCGTAGGCCCCGCGGGCGAGGGCCCTTGCCCTCGCCCGGACTCCCTGCCGCAAAGGCGTCCGGAGAACCGAAAAGCCGTCCAGAGAAAGGAAGAACTCCCTTGCCGAAGGCGGTGGCTCTCGCCCGATTTGCGATCTTCGCGCTCGTGTACGCCCTGGTCTCGGCGTGGCGGGGTGAAGCCCTGGGGCGGGCGCTGGCGGGAGGGCTTCTCGCCGGGGGGATCTTCGTGCTGATGTACGGACCCGCCCAGCGGTGGCTGACGGGGCCCCGGCCTGGAAGAGGTGCCGGCAAGTGGTGCTGACGGCCCTGGGTCTGGCGACCTCTCTGGGCATTGCGCTCGGGGCTTTGCCGGCCTGGCCGGGCGCGCCCGGGGCCGTTGGAGCCTCCTTGCGGGACCTGCGCTACAGGGCGGTGGTGGAGCAATCCGACTGGTTCACCTGCGGCCCGGCTGCCGCCGCCACGCTCCTGAGCCGCTATTTCGGGCTCAACGTCTCCCAGGCCCGGGTGGTGGAGCTGGCCGTCGCCTTCATGAACCTTGACCCCGGCCGGGCAGGCCCGCCGTCCGGGATCACCCTGAAGGCGCTGAGCCAGGCGATGGAGGTGCTGGGGATGCCGTCTTCGGGCTACCGGGTGAGCCTCGAGGCGCTCGCCGGGTACTTTCGCCGGGGCGGCCTGCCCGTCATCCTGCATGTGAGCCGGCCCCGGGCTCACTTCGTGGTGGGCGTCGGGTACGTGGCAGGCCAGATGGTGGCCGATGACCCCTGGTGGGGCCGGGAGGTGGCGCCCCTGACCGAATGGGCGCAGGCCCGAGGGTACGAAGGCGTCACCCTGGTACCGCGCGCTCCGGCGGACCTGGCCCGGCTTGCCTCCCGACGCCAGCTCCAGGAGCTGAACGAGGTTGCGGGGCGGCGCCGACGGCTGCGGGCCCTGGGGGCGGCAGGCCCGTGAGCCGGTGGGGGGTCGTGGCCGCGCTCGTAGCCCTGGGGCTGGTGGCGGGAGCGCCCGCGCTGCCGGTCGGCGCTGCTGCCCGGCAGGCACCGCAGCCGGGTCGCGAGCTTGCGTGGGCGCGCCGAGCAGCCCACCCGCGAGGCGAGCCGGCCGGGTACGAGCAGCGCCTGACGGTAAGCTACTGGCCCCAGGAGGGCTGGCAGGTGAGCTTCGACGGCAATGGCCAGCCCCGGCTCGGCCGCATTGTGGCGCACACCCTGACCGTCTCGCAAGCGGTTCGGGCGGAGCTGACCGCCTCCACGGCCCTGCTGGCCCGCCTGACCACCACCCTGGTCACACCCGGGGCTCCGCCGGCAAACGGACCCGACCAGCCGGCGGCGCCGACGGCGGCTCCCACTCACGGGGCCGCCGTGGGCCTGGAGTACCGGCCTGCCTCCCTGGGGCCTGTGGATCCTGCCCTTTCGGCGGAGGCCATCTATCCGGAGGGCATGCGGGTGTCGGTGAGGGGGGAGATCCTGCGGGATCCCGTGATCCTGTCGGCCGCCCTCACCTACAGCGCCGCCCGCCACCCGCCCGCCGGGCGCCTGGCCGCAGCGCTGGGGCTGGGGCTGCTGGCCAACGACCGGGTGAGCCTTGCCGCCTGGGCGGTGCTGGCGATACCCTCGGGGTCGGTGGGCGAGCCCGGCCCCGTGGCTTCGCTGGAAGGCAGGGCGGGCTACACCCTGGACCCCGAAGGTGAGCGGGAGGTTACCCTGCGGGTGGGCGTGCAGCTGCTCTCGGGCCAGGCGGCTCCTCTCATCGGCCTCGAATGGGCTGCCAGGAGGCGGGCGCAAGGCCGCAGGTAGGCAGGCCGCCGCCCCCAAAACCGCAAGGCGGGGCCGCTTCGGCAAGAGAGCCAGCGATTTGCCTTGCACCGGCGGCGTGGCCGGGACGGCTAGAGCATGGGAAGCGGGGGGTTTCCGGCGGGGGCCGGGAAGGCCCGTTCCAACTCCTCCACATCCTCGGGGGCAAGTTGCCAGTCCGCGGCGCCGGCGTTGTCGCGCACGTGCTCGGGCCGCTCCGCCTTGGGGATGGCCACCACGGCCGGGCTTCGGTGCACCAGCCAGTTGAGGGCCACCTGATGGGGTGTCCTTCCGTACCGGGCGGCCACGCGGGCCAGCACCTGTCCCTTGGGCGACGAGGGGTGCGGAAAGTTGCCGCTACCAAAGGGCGAGTAGGCCATCAGGGTGACGTGGCGACGCTCGCAGTGAGGCAGGACGTGGCGCTCCACCGCCCGCTCGCCCAGCCAGAAGTACACCTGGTTGCAGACCAGGGGCCGCCCCCCGAGGGCCTGCTGGGCCTGCTCGAACTCCTCCACCGTGAAGTTGCTGACGCCCACGTAACGCACCAAACCGTCACAGGCCAGCTTCTCCATGGCCCGCATCGTTTGCTCGACGGGGTGGCGCTCGCTGGGCCAGTGGATGAGATACAGGTCGATCCAGCCCGTTCGAAGCCGCCTCAGGCTGGCCCGGGCGGCCCGCAGCACCCCCTCGTAGGAGGCGTGCTCGGGCAGCACCTTGCTGACGATGAAAACCCGCTCCCGTATATCCATCACCGCCTGCCCCACCAGCGTTTCGGCCCTGCCCCCGGCGTACATCTCCGCCGTATCGATGAGCGTCATGCCCAATTCCACGCCCAGGCGCAGCGCTTCGATGGCCTGGCGATCCCGTGCCGGATCCTCGCCCATCCGCCACGTCCCCTGGCCCACCGCCGGGATCTGCACGCCTGTGGAGCCCAGCTCCCGCAAAACCAAGGCGACCCACCCTCTCCTGCCGCCCGGGCCCCAACCGCCGGTACCCGACCGGCTGGCCCCGGAAAATGGTACACTAGTGCATGCGCCGAGGAGGGAGTCCGTTGGAAATCCATCCGGCCTCTTCCCTGCCGGATCCGCCGCCCGAAGAGGTAGCGCCCGGCCTGTTTCGGGTGCCCATCGCCATCCCGGTGCCGCTTCGTTTCGTCAACAGCTACCTGATCCGGGGCAGCTGGGGCTGGACCGTGGTGGACACCGGCTTCCACATCGAGCCGTCCGAGCGGCGCTGGGATGAGGTGTTCGCCCGGCTGGGCATCCGCGCCTCTGACATCGAGCAGATCGTGGTCACCCATTACCATCCCGACCACTTCGGGTGCGCCGGCTGGCTGCAGCGTCTGTCGGGAGCCCCCGTACTCATGCTGGAGCAGGAGCGCCCCCAGGTGGACCGGTTCTGGGCTCCTTCCAGCGAAGCCGGTCAGGAGATCGCCGCGATGTTCGACCGCCACGGCATGCCGCCGGAGGTGACCGCCATCATCCCGGGGCATTTCCGCCAGCAGGTGGAGCGGGTTCAGCCCCTGCCCCGCGTGCGGTGGCTGCAACCTGGCGACGTCGTGGTGGCAGGCCGGCGCCGCTTTCAGACCATCTGGGCGCCGGGCCACGCGGAGGGGCTGATGGTGCTGTGGGAGCCCCAGGAGAGGCTGCTCATCGCCGACGACCTGATCCTGGCCACCATCACCCCCAACGTGAGCTTGTGGGGCGAAGACGGCTCCAACCCGCTGGAACAGTTTCTGGCCTCCCTGCGTGAGGTAGCGCGGCTTCCCGCCCGCCTGGTACTGCCCGGTCACCGCGACCCCGTGTACAACCTGAGGCAGCGCACCGAGGAACTGATGGATCATCACCGGGAGCGCCTGCGGCGCGTGGCCGGCATCGTGGAGGACGCCACCCGCCGGGGCGCCCTGCCGCCCACGGCCTGGGAAGTGAACCTGCGGCTGTTCGGGCGTCTGGAAGATCCCTTCAGCATCCGCTTTGCCATGGGGGAGTCTTTGGCCCACCTGGAGTTTTTGGTGCAGGCGGGCCAGCTGCGCCGACTGGATGGCGGAGATCGGGTCCTCTACGCCACCTGCAGCCCCTGAAGCCAGGTTCCCCCTGCCAACCCAAAGATGGCGACCACCCCGTGCGCAGCGGCTACCCCAGCAGGCGCAGGCCCGCCAGCACCCCGCTGCTCAACAGGGTGACCACCAGCCCGGCCAGGGCCACGCCCACCGTCACGGCCACGAAGGCGCGCCAGGGCGGAACCCCCATCAAGAACGCCAGGGCTGTGCCGCTGTATGCTCCGGTTCCCGGCACCGGAACGGCCACAAACAGCGCCAGACCCAGCGCCCCGTAGCGCTCCACCAAACGCTGACCCCGGCTGCGGGCGCGCTCGACCAGGCCTCCCGCCAAAGTCCCCTTGAGCCAGCGCTCGTAGGCGAAGGCCAAAGCCAGGTAGACGGGCACGAAGACCAGGGAATTGGTCACGATAGCCACCGCCGCCACCGCCGCCCAGGGCAGATCCCACGCCAGGCCCAGGGGGATGCTTCCCCGCAGCTCTATCCAGGGCACCAGGGTCAGACCCACCAGCATCGCCCATCGGCTCATGTCCCGACCTCGACCCCACCCCTGCCTGCCGGTACAGTCCTGTTGCCCGCCCGCTCCTCTACCCGTCCCGGCGCAAACCCTGCCCTCGCCGCCGGGAAGACCGCACCCGCCGGCTCTCCATCAAAAACCCCAGCTCCCTGAGGCGCTGCTCGATGGCATCCAGCCGGGCTTCGCTGGCCGCTTCCACGGTGTGCAGGTGCGGCCCCCCGGTCAGGGTCAAAAGCGGCGCTGCGCCCCGCTCCCTCAGCCTCCTCACAAACTCCTGCACGTCCGCCCGGCTGGCCGTCATGACCAGGCCGCGCAGCTCGCCGTAGACCGGGTGTTCCACGATCACGTCCACCACCCGGCCGCCCAGATCGGCGATGGCGTTTAGCTCCGTCTCGATGGCTTCCGGGCCGTGGGAGACCGCGATGACCCGCCGGCATCGATAGGCCGGGTCCCGCCGATCCTCCTGCGCCCACAGATACCCCTGGGGGGTAGCCAGGATGGGAACGCCGGCCGCTCGCAGCACCGTCACGTCCTGGACCACCACCTGGCGGGTGACCCCCAGCCACTGGGCGAGCCGGGCGCCCGGCACCGGGCCGCGGGATTGCTTCAGCGCCGCCACAAGCTTGTCCCGCCGGACCTGCGGTCCCCGCTCCTTTTGCCCGGGCGAGGCCGTGGTCTCTACCAACCCGGCCCGCCGGCCGCCCGCCCGCTTCTCGGCCATCCCCAACCGACCTGCACCGCCATCTGCCTTCTCACCCCAACGGCTGGGGCACTGTCTGGCCCCGTCGATGTTATGGTACAATCCAGGCTGACTAGACACCTGATCATACACAGGTCGAGGAGGCGTTGTCCGTGGCCGGAGGTAGCCGCTTTTGGCCGGCACTGCTGGCCGTGCTGATCCTGGCTGCGTACGTGGTCCCCTTTACCCTGCTCCGAAACGTCCATGCCTGGTACGGGAGTTTTCTGTTTTGGTCCCTGTTTGCCCTGGCCGTCATCGCCATCATCGTCCACCTGACCCGAGACTGGGTCGGCTGAGGAAAGGGTGACGAACCGGATGAGCGCCCTCAGCGTGTACGCCGCCTTCTTCGCCTACGTGGCCTTGGGAACCCTGGTGGCGGTCCTGGCCCGGCGAGGCCTGGGCGCCGGGCTGGAGGGTTACTTTCTCGCCAACCGCTCCCTGGGGGGAGTGGTGCTGGCCCTCAGTTATGCGGCCACCACGTACAGCGCGTTTATGATGGTGGGCCTGGCCGGGCTCACCCACCGGGGCGGGGTGGGGGCCCTGGGCTTCGAACTCATCTACCTGTCCGGTCTGGCCCTGGTGGTCTTCTTCGGGCCCCGCTTCTGGGAGGTGGGCCGGCGCTTTCACCTCGTCTCGCCGGCCCAGTTGCTGGCGTTTCGTTACGACAGCCCCACCCTGGGCGCGACGGTGGCGGCCGCGTCGGTGCTCTTTTTGGTGCCCTACAGCAGCGTCCAGCTCAGCGGGATCGCCCTGCTGATGCAGGGGCTCAGCGGCGGGGCCATCCCGTTTGCCACAGGGCTGGTGCTGGCAGCGGCGGTGGCGGTGATCTGGGCGTGGCTGGGAGGGCTGCGGTCGGTGGCGTGGACGGACGCTCTGCAGGCGCTGGTGATGCTGGTCACCGCCCTGTGGGTCGTGGCGGCGGTGCTCGGCCATCTGGGAGGGATCGGGGGTATGTTCGCCCGGCTGCAGGAGCAGGCGCCACAGTGGCTGAGCGTCCCGGGCAACGGGTTTTTCACCCCTCACACTTTCATCGGCCTGTCCGTTCCCTGGTTCTTCTTCGCCATCTCCAACCCCCAGGTCTCCCAGCGGCTGTTCGCACCTCGCAGCCTGGGCAGCCTGCGGGTCATGCTGTTGGGGTTTCTCGCCTTCGGGTTCCTCTACACCCTCATCTCCGTCATCTGGGGGTTTTCGGGGCGGCTGCTGTTTCCCGAGCTTTCCAATCCCGACCTGGCTGCGCCCACGCTCCTCGCCTCACGGTTAATTCCCCCTGTGGTGTCCCTTTTCGCCATGGTGGGGATCACGGCGGCGGCGGTTTCCACCATTGACTCCATCTTGCTGACCCTCTCTTCCATGGTGGCGTCGGACCTGTTCCGCCCCTTGCGCCCGCAGGCTCCGGAGGCCACCCTGCTCGCCGTGGGTCGATGGGCCATACCTGTGGTGGCGGCCATGGCCCTGGGCTTCGCCAGCCTTCGGTTGGGCCTGATCGCCGTGCTCTCCGTCGCCTCATCGGCCGGGCTGTTGGTTACGGTCCCCTCCATTGTGGGGGCCTTCTACTGGCCCAGGGGCACCGCCGCCGGGGCTCTGGCCAGCGTGGTGGGCGGCGGCGCCGTCGTACTGGTGACGCAGCTCACAGGGCTGCGGCCGCTGGGGATGTGGCCGGGCGTCTGGGGACTGATCGTGGCCACCGGCCTCTTCGTGGGAGTAAGCCTGCTGACCCGACCGGCGGCCGAGCGCGCCCGGGAATTCGGGGAGGCCTTGCGCCAGCTGGCTTAAGGTTTGTCAGCGTAGCCGGGCGCCGGTTCTGCCGCCCACGCGCTGCGGCGGGCCAGGTTGAGCTGATCTAAAAACAGGGCGGCCACCTCCAGGGCGGCCGCCAGGTCGCCGGGTGTCTGCGCGCGGGCCGCCAGCGCGCGGATGCGGGCCTCGGTGGCGGTGGCCGAAGGGCCGGCCAGCGGCTCTTCCAGCATCAGGTCGGCCGGTGCCACGGCCAGGGCCCGAGCCAGCCGCTCCACGGCCTCCAGCGTGATGTTACGCTCCCCGCGCTCCACCCCTCCCACGTAGGCGGGGTGCATCCCTGCCCGCCGGCCCAGCTCCTGCTGGGTGAGGCCAAGGCGAGTGCGCACCTCCCGCACCCGGCGCCCGAAGAGCCGGCGCAGCGGCTGGGGCTCCGCCTGGGAACTCATAGGAGTCCGGCCCCGAGGGGTGGCAGGTAGTGGCCCGCACCCGGAAGCCGAAAACGTCTATCACGCCAGAGCGCGCATCGGGACGGGCGGAAGAGCCTGGAGAAGCTATCCTCGGTGTCTGTACGCCAAGGGGTTTCATTGGGTGCCGCAAACCGGTTGCGTTCAAAACGGAAAAGTATCAAAATGATACTCAAACGTACCGTCCCCCGCTGCGACTTTACCCGACGCGGGCCTGGATTCCTGAGACCGGTGACACGGCAACCACCGGGGTTCGACGGAAGGCCACGGATCCCTTCGGGGCTTGCGGGCGCCTCCGCCCCCCTCGAATCCGGCGGTGCCCTGGAGGCGGCGGAGAGCCTGCGGCGGCAAAAGAAGCTCGCGCGGGGGAGGTGCGTTTCCCCACTCGCCCTTGCGCCTCACTCCCCAAAGGCGGAGCTGAGGCGCCTTTGCTGGCACCGTGACCCGGCGGCCCGTGAGCCGGCCGCTCACCCCCGGTCGCGGGGGGCAGGCGGGCCCAGCTTCGGCCAGTCGATGAGGGCGGCCAGGGCCGGACCTTCGGGCATGCCGGCGGCGCGCACCCGGGCGGCCGTCACCTCGGCGTCCCGGAGGATGGCGGCCACGTCGATACCCATGTACGAGGGCGTGTAGGCGGCCAGGTAGCGGGGCACCTTGGCCAGCTGACGCACCACGCCCCTGGGATTGCCCCGGCGAGCATGCACGAAAGCGCTGGCGTAGATGATGAGGCCGTGGAAGAAGTCGCTGCGCGTCGTTCGCCAGGCTTGCTCCAGCGCCTCGTGGGCGTCCCAATGGCGGCCCGCATCGAAGAGTTCCACAAAGCGGGACAGCGCGCCGGATGGCGTCGCGTCCGCCGGAGGATTCTGCCGTTCCATGCCCCTTGCCACCCCCGGATATTGTAAGGTGGCCCGTATGGGAAGGCCGCCGGGCGTTTGGCTCTTGACTGGCGGGGTGGCCGTGGCTTAGCATCGGCCAAGAAGGGAATCAGGTTGCGGCAGGGGGAGCCGCAGGGCGGCTGAGAGGGCAGCAACCCGCTGCCGACCCCTTGAACCTGATCTGGGTAATGCCAGCGCAGGGATTGCCGATGGGAAAGACCGACGGCGGTTCCCACAGCGAGGTCGGGCGCGGCGGTCAGCCGCTGTCGCGCAAGGGCCCGGTTCCCGTGCCGGACCAGGCCCGGGTGGTGGTGGCCGGAGGCGGCATCATTGGCCTGAGCGTCGCCTTCGAGCTGGCCCGGCGGCAGGTCGAGGTGCTGGTGCTGGAGCGGGACGAGGTGGGAGCCAGCGCCGCCGCGGTCGCCTCGGCGGGGATGCTGGCCCCTGTCTCGGAGGCGGAGCACGAGGATCCGGAGCTTCTGCAGCTGGCCCTCGACAGCGTTCAGCGTACGCCCGCCTTCGTAGAAAGCGTCCGGGAGGCCAGCGGCATCGACTGCCCCCTGGGGCGCGACGGGACCCTCCTCGTAGCCCTCACCCAGGACGACGTCCAGGAGCTTTTGCGGCTGGCCCGCTTTCAGGAGCGGCTCGGGCTGCATCCGGCCTGGCTGGAGGCGCCGGCCGTGCGCGAACGGGAGCCGCAGCTCTCCCCTCGCGTGCTGGGGGCTCTGCACTGTCCCCACGACTACCAGCTTGAACCCCGTTCTCTTCTGGCCGGGCTGCACCGCGGGGTGGAGGCCCTCGGAGGCCGGGTGGCCACCCGGGCCCGGGTGACCACCTTTACCACCCGCGACGGCCGGCTGGTGGAGGTGCAGGGCATCCAGGCGGCGGATGGGGGGGAGCAGCCCTTCTCCGTGCGCTGCGAGGCGGCGGTGCTGGCGTGCGGCGCCTGGAGCAGCACGGGCCTGGCCTGGCCCGCGGAACCCTTGGGCATCCGGCCCGTCAAGGGCCAGGTGGTGCGCCTGAAGGGGCCTCGCCTGTTGGGCCATGTGGTGCGCACGCCCCAGGTGTACCTGGTGCCCCGGGCCGGCGGGGAGCTGGTGGTGGGCGCGACCGTGGAGGAACGGGGGTTCGACGCCGCGGTCACAGCCGGAGCGGTCATGGACCTTCTCTGGAACGCATGGCGGGTTCTGCCTGCCCTATACGACCTGGAGATGGCGGAGGTGAGGGTGGGCTTCCGCCCGGCTTCCCGGGATCACCGGCCGCTGGTGGGGCCCACCGGGATCTCCGGGCTGTATGTGGCGACGGGACACTTCCGCCACGGCATCCTGCTGGCGGCATCGACCGCGGCGCTTCTGGCCGACCTCATCGCCCGAGGCGAAAGCTCGCCGCTTCTTCAACCCTTCTGGCCGTCCCGCCGCGGGCAAGGGGCGCCAGGCCATGGCTGAGTGCGCAAGCCACCCGCAGTCGCCCGAGCCCGCGCAGGGCGAGCCGACCATTGTCGTCAACGGTCGGGCCTGCCCGCTTCCTGCGGACGGGAAGTTGAGCACGCTTCTGGCCGACCTGGGCATCGGCCCCCAGACCGCCGGGGTGGCCGTGGCTGTCAACGACCGGCTGGTGCCCCGGGCGGAGTGGGCCGGCCGCCGCCTGGCGGCGGGCGACCGGGTGGAGGTGGTGCGGGCGGTGGCCGGCGGATGATGTGCAGGGACGGGTGGGATGGCCGATGAGCGGCGAAGACGTCTGGCAGCTGGGCGGCGTGACCCTCACGTCGCGGCTGGTGGTGGGCACCGCCCGCTACCCCAGCCTGCAGACCATGCTGGAGGCGCTGGAAGCGTCGGGAACGCAGATGGTGACGGTGGCCCTGCGGCGCGTCAGCGTGGAGGCGGGCCCGGAGAACCTCTATGCGATCTTGCGGGAGCGGGGCTACCACATCCTTCCCAACACGGCCGGCTGTTACACCGTCAAGGATGCGGTGCTGACGGCAGAGCTGGCCCGGGAGGCCCTGGGAACCCCCCTCATCAAGCTGGAGCTCATCGCCGATGAGGAGACATTGCTCCCGGACGTGGAACAGCTGCTGGAGGCGGCCAGGATCCTGGTGCGGCAGGGTTTCACGGTCCTACCCTACACCAACGACGACCCCGTCACGGCGGTGAAACTGCAGGACCTGGGGTGCGCGGCGGTGATGCCGCTGGCTGCCCCCATCGGCTCCGGGCTGGGCATCCGCAACCCCCACAACCTGGCGCTCATCCGCAGCCGGGTGCAGGTGCCCGTGGTGGTGGACGCCGGCGTGGGCACGGCCTCCGACGTGACCATCGCGTTCGAGTTGGGGTGCGACGGGGTCTTGCTCAACTCCGCCATCGCCCGGGCGGAGGACCCGGTGCGGATGGCCCGAGCCATCCGCCACGCTGCGGTGGCGGGGCGGGAGGCGTTTTTGGCCGGAAGGATGCCGAGGCGCTTCCTGGCCGAGCCCACCAGCCCGCTGGCGGGGCGGCTGGAGACCGCCGCGGCGCGAGGGCCCGGCCGGTGAAGGCAGGGACGGTTCCCCGCCTCATGCTGGTGACGGATCGGCGCCTGGTGGCGCCGGGCCGGCTGGTGGAGGTGGTGGCCCGGGCTGTGGACGGGGGCGTGGATACGGTGCAGGTTCGGGAGAAAGACCTGCCCGACGGCCCCCTGGAAGAGCTGCTGCGCGCCATCTGTCGCGCGACCCAGGGGCGCGCCCAGGTGGTGGTCAACGGCCGACCCGAGCTGGCCTTCGCGTTGGGCATCGGGCTGCACCTGCCCCAGGACGCCGGCCCCGGCCCCCAGCCGGGAGGGTTGCCCCTGTGGGGGCGCTCCGTTCACAGCCCTGCCTCGGCCCGCCAGGCTGCGGCCGAGCGACCCGACTACCTGGTGGCCGGCCCGGTCTTCGCCACCTCCTCCAAACCTCAGGCCCGCCCTCTCGGCACGGCGGGCCTGCGCGCCATCGTGGAGGCGGCGGCAGGGCTGCCCGTGCTGGCCATCGGCGGCATCCTCCCCGGTCGGCTGGCGCAGGTGATCCGGGCCGGTGCCGCAGGGGTGGCGGTGCGGGGCTTCATCCTGCAAGCCGCCGATCCCGGAGCGGCGGCGCAGCAGCTGGCCCGGGCTTTGGCGTGCGGGCAACCCCTGCCCGCATGAGCGGACGATGGCGGGCATCGTGCTCGCCGGCGGCCAGAGCCGGCGAATGGGCCAGGACAAAGCGTTGGTGGGTTTCCTGGGTGAGCCCCTGCTGCAACGGATCGTGCAGCGAGTGCAGCAGGCATGCCCCCCCGTCTTGGTGGTCGCCCCCGAGGAGCGCCGAACCGCCCTGGAGTCACTGGGGCTGAGGGTGGTGGCCGACAGGTTCCCCCATGGGGGGCCGTTGGCCGGCCTGCACGCCGGTCTGCTCGCTGCCGGCGACGGCTACCATTTCGTCATCTCCTGCGACCAGCCCTTCGTGGAGCCTGCGCTGGTCCGGCACCTGCTGCGCCGGGCGGAGCCGTCGCCACCCCGGCGAGGTGCGGCGGCCAGCCTGGCGTCCGCACCCGCTTCGCCGCAGCGTCGTCCGGCGTCATTTGCCGAGCCGTCGGGCAGCACGGCGGGCCCCGACGCCGTCGTCCCGCGGGTGGGCGGGAAACTTCAGGTCCTGCACGCGGTCTACCACGGCCGGGTGGCGGAGGTGGCCCAGCGGAGCCTGCGAAGCGGGGAGCGTGCCATCCGAAGCATCCTGGAGCGCCTGCGCTGGCTGGAGGTCCCGGAGGCGGAGCTGGCCGTCTTCGGGGATCCGGGCCGGCTGTTTTTCAACGTCAACACCCCGCAGGCATTGGATGTAGCCCTGCGGCTCGCCGGAAAGGAGAGCCCTGCGCCATCGCCCGGCCCGGAAGGATGAGCGCCGGCCCCCAGCACGAGCCAGCCCGCTCTCTCGGGGTTCAGGCCGCCCGCTTCGCCGGCGCCCGGCGTAACCCTCAGGCTATCCCCACCACCTGCCGGGCCCGCAGGTGCCATTGGGACAGCCAGGTCACCACTCGGTCGGCCAACTCCGGCACCTGCCCCACGTGCAGCCAGCCGGGCCTATCGGGGCGCGGCGTGCGCGTGACGACCGCCAACAGCTCATCCGGGGGCGAGAACGGCTCGTGGCCCTCGGGCACCACCTCGATCTTGGGTGTGCGGGCCGACTTATAGCCCTCGGTGAGCACCAGGTGGGCCCCTTCTCCCAGCAGCGCGAGCATTCGCACCAGATCCCGCTCGCCCCCGTGCCACAGCACGGCGGCTCCAGGAGGCCCCGAGATCCCCACCTGGCAGGCCCCGGCCCGGCTCAGGCGCCATGTATCCTTCCCCTCGCGATCCATCTGAAAGCCGTGGACGTCGTGTTTGAGTGCGGCCACCCGCAGCCCCCGGGCGGCCAGCTCGGGCACCAGGGCCTCGAGGAGGGTGGTCTTGCCCGCGTTATGAGGCCCCACCACGGAGATGGCGGGGACAGGTATCCACTCCACGCCGGGCCCCGGCGGGCCGAAGCACAACACGTCGACCCCCTCACCCTCGCGCAGTTCCCCCGTCTGTGCAGGCACCCGGATAAGCCCGTTGGCCATGGCCTGCGGGCGCACCACAGCAGTGCTGGAAGGCCCTACCGGCCAGACCGCAGGGAGGCCGCCGCAGACCACCACGCGGCCCCACTGGTAATGAACCCGACCGGGCCTCACCTTGACCGGCGCCATGAGCCTGGCCCTCAGCGTGGGGTGTTCTCTCTCCCCGGGTGGCGCCCCGGCCAGCGCGCGTACGGCCGGCGCAACCAAGAGCCAGAACGCGGTCATGGCGGCGCCGGGGCTGCCCGGCAGCGCGAAGGCCAGGTGTTGACCGAGCCGCGCGAAGGCGACGGTCTTGCCCGGCTTGACGCGCAGCCGGGTGAACAGCACCTGTGCGCCCGCCCCCGCCAGCGCCGCCAGGGTGAAATCCCGGTCCCCCACCGAGGCGCCTCCGGAGACCACCAAGAGATCGTGCTCCAACCCCCTAGCCACCGCCTCTTGTACGGCCGCCAGGTTGTCCGGCACGACCCCCAGCCGGATCACCTCGCATCCGAGCTCTTCCAGGGCGCAGGCGAGGGAAGGGGAGTTGGCATCGTAGACCGCTCCCGGCTCGGGGACCAGGCCCCACCGCCCCTTCTCCCCGGCCGGGTCGGGGGCCACCAGCTCGTCTCCCACGGAGAGGACGGCCGCTTTTGGTCGGCGATAGACGGTCACCTCGGCCATCCCCAGGGCGGCCAGAAGCCCCACCGTGCCGGGGGTGATGAGATGGCCCGCCTCCAGCAGCGCCTGTCCGGCCTGCGCGTCCTCCCCCCTGGGAAACACGTTGCGCCCCGGGCTGACGGCCCGACGCAACCGGATGCCCGTCGCCCCATCGGGTAGCGCCAGCTCCTCCGCCTCCTCCAGGGGAACCACCGCGTCGGTGCCCCCCGGCATGGCGGCCCCGGTCATCACCCGAACCGCACAGCCCGGAGCGGCAGACCGGCCGCCCGGGTCGCCGGCGAAGGCCACGCCGCAGATCCGCAGCACCAGGGGCTGCCCCGGGGAGGCCGTACGGGTATCGCCGGATCGTACGGCGAAGCCGTCCATGGCGGCCCGGGTGAAAGGCCACACATCAAAGGGGGCGACAAGGCGCACGGCCACCCGCCGCCCCCGGGCCGAAGCCAGCGGCACCGACTCGGCACCGCCCGGCCCGAGCCCGGCCAGCACCAAATCGAGAGCCTCTTCGAGGCCGACGGCGCGCTCCGCGGGAGAAGGGCACACCGGCATCAGGACGGGTCCACCTCAGAGGCCGGCAAGACCCACGTAGGGCCTGCGGAGTCCCTGGTCAGCCGCCCAAAGATCCAGCGACACGCTGGCCAGGTCATCCACGCAGGGCACAGCAAGCCCGTCCTTGCGGAGATCCACCACCTTGAGATAGTACCCGCAGCCTTCACATGCGCCCAGGCTCAGGTGGGGCAAACCTTCTGCCTGGAAGTAGGATAGCCGCTCCCCCGCAGCCCCGCAACTGGGGCAAACCAGGCGAAGTCGCCGCCACGAGGCCCCGCACAGGCCGCACTGCAGGAAAAGCCCTCCCTGCTCCCCCTCGCGGTCCACCAGGTACCCCACCTGCGCGGCGCTGCCACACAGGGGGCACCAGACGCCAGGCTGCTCCGGCCAACAGACAGCCTCGCCTGGGTGGGGCTTGGGCGAAGCCCCTCCCGCCCCATCCGCACCTGCAGGCCCGCCGCCCGTGCAGACGGCCTGCGCCTCCAGTTCGGCATAGGGCTGAACGAACAGGCCTGCCAAAACCAACTCGGGGTCGGCCGCCTGCGTTTGGCGCACCAAGACGTCCCGACCGACGGGCCTCGAGCCCCGGAAAAACCGGCGAAGAAGCTCCTGCTGCCGCGGGGCCTCGGCTTCCAGCAGTCCCTGCGCGGCCTGTGCGAGCACCTGCGGCCCGCAGCCGGCCACAGCCCGCAGGACCACCCAAAACCGGCCCACCGGGAGCCCTTGCGGAATCTCCCCCCGGGCTTCCCGGTGGCACCGAAGCAAGTCGCTTGTCGGTTTCGCCCGTTCGGCCAACAGCGCCTGGGTGGCGGCCAGCTCGCGGTAAAACTCCAGAAGCTCCCTCGCTTCCGGACGCCGCCTGGCCAGCTCAGCGGCGCGGGCGCGCCGCTGCTCCCACGTCCACGCCTGCGGAAGACACCGCCGCATGGGCCTGCTCCCGCGCCACGACCTGGCGGTACCACCTCGGATGGTGCACCCTGGCCCAACTGCGGGTGATCCGGCCGTGGGTCATGGTCTCAAAGGTGCCCGGCAAAGCGATGGTACCCATATACACGTGAACGATGAAAAGCGCGACGTACCCGGCCGCCGCCAGGCTGTGCACCGGGTAGGAGATGCGCAGGGCGGTGGTGCCGCCGTAGAGGTCGGGAGACCACATGAAAAGCCCTGTCACAAACTCCACCGCGCCCAGCAGGATCACGAGCCAAAACAGCAACTTCTGGCCGGCATTGAACCGCCCCGCCTCCGGAACGCCCGGGCGGTGCGCGACGTAGGCCCCCACCCGGCGCAGCCACGCCATGTCCTGGGAGTCCAGTACCATGTGGCGCGCCCACATCAGCGCCATCACCACCAGGGAGGCTGCAAAGACCACGCCCGCCCAGGGATGCAGCCACCGGGACGCCGCTCCACCGCCGAAGATCCCCGTGAGCCAGAACAGCCCGGGCATGTACAGCCCCATCCCCGTCAGAGCCGTCACCAAGAACGAGAGCGCCACGATCCAGTGCACGACCCGTTCGAAGACGTTGAACCGGATGATGCGATCCCCGCTGTCCCTCACGGCGGCCACCTCCTTTCGGGTCAGTTCCCCGGCCCTTCCCGCTCTTCGGCCTCGGCCCACTTGGGCCCGTAGATCAGGTAGTGCAGCGCCGTGCCGATCAGCCCGACGCCCATCACCAGGTTGCCGATGGTTCGCAAAGCTCCCTTCCACGCCTGCACCGAGGACGGGATCGTCGGAGCCTCCGGCAGGCCGTAATCCGCCGGCCGGTCGGCGTGCGGAAGGACGTAGATCACGTGGGTTCCGCCGACCCCGGGCGGATTGTAAACCCCCGCTCGCTCAAACCCCCGTTCCTTGAGCCTGGCCACGGACAGCTGCGCCCGGGCCAGCATGGCCTCCCGGGAGCCGAACTGGATGGCGCCCGTCGGGCAGGTCTTCGCGCAGGCCGGCTCCATCCCGGCGCTGACCCGGTCCACGCACAGGTTGCACTTGTACACCTTCCCCGTGGTGGCGCTGCGCCGGGGGATATCGAAGGGGCAGCCGGTGATGCAGTAGCCGCACCCGATGCAGGCGTCCTGGTTGAAGTCCACGATGCCGTTGGCATACTGCACGATAGCTCCCGGGGCCGGACAGGCCTCCAGGCAGCCGGGCTGCTCGCAGTGCATGCAGCCGTCCTTCAGCATCAGCCACTGCAGCCGGCCGTCGATCTCCTCTTCGTGGAACCGGATGAGGGTCCACGTGTGCGGCGACAGGTCCGGGTGGCTCTGGTAGCTCCCGAAGTTGCTGGTCCTTTCGGCCGGGAGGTCGTTCCACTCTTTGCATGCGACCTCGCAGCCCTTGCACCCGATGCACCGGGAGACGTCGATGAGCTTGGTGACCTCCGGCACGTCGGTGTTGATGGGCGTCGGGCTGGAGGACGCCGATACCCGCTTGAGCGTGAGCAGGTTGGCCATCTCGGTCGCCCCCTCCCTATGCCCTCTCCACGTTGACCAAGAAGCCCTTGAACTCCGGTGCCCGGGTGTTGGCGTCGCCGGCGCCGGGCGTCAGCAGATTGGCCATCGGCCCCACCATCAGCCCTCGGAAGCCCCAGTGGATGGGAATCCCGATCTGCCAGGTGGGCTTGCCGTCCACGACCAGAGGGCGGATGCGCCTGGTGACCAGCGCCACCCCCACCACTTCGCCCCGAGCCGACCGCACCCGGACGCGGCCACCGTTTTGGATGCCCTTCTCCCTGGCAAGCTCTTCGGGGATCTCCACGAAGAACTCCGGCATCGCCTCCACCAGGTAGGGCACCCAGGCCGTCACGAAGTGCTCGTGCTCCGTCAGACGATAGGTGGTGGCCACGTAGGGGAACTCGGAGGCGCTCCCCACCCGGTCGATGTCCGCCCGGTACACCCGGCCCATGGGGTTGGTCCGGCGGCTGGGATGCAGCACGTTTTCCACCGGGCTCTCCAGAGGCTCGTAGTGCTCCGGGAACGGGCCGTCCACCAGGCTCCGGGTGAACAGCCGGCCCACGCCCTCTTCGGTCATGATGAAGGCACCCTTGCGGGCTGACGGGGCCGTCGTCACGCCGTAATCAGGGACGTCCCCAACCCATCGGCTTCCGTTCCACTGGATACCAGGCCTGCGGGGATCCCATGGCCGCCCCTCGGCGTCGGCCGAGGCCCGGTTGTACAGCACCCGCCGGTTGGCCGGCCAGCTGAAAGCCCAGCTGTGGTAGAACCCCATGCCGGTGGGATCCTCCAGGCCCCGCCGGGCCGACTGGTTACCCGCCTCGGTGAAGACCCCCGTGTAGATCCAGTTGCCGCCGGTGGTGGTGCCGTCCGCCTTCATCTCCGCGAACGAGTTGAGGAGCTTCCCGGTGTTCAGGTCGTACCCGTTGATCTCTTTGAGCACCTCCACCTCGGACGGCTCCAGCGGGTTCGCGTAGTTCATCTGCAGATGCAGGATGGGCTCCGGGAACGCCCCGCCCTCCCGGGTGTAGCGCTCCTTGAGCCGATGCACCAGGCCTGCCAGGATCCAGGCGTCGGAGCGGACTGCCGGATCCGGCGGCACTGCCGCCTCTTTCCACTGGATCCAGCGCCCGCTGTTGGTGAACGACCCGGAGCGTTCGATCCAGTGGGTGGACGGCAGGAAGAAGACCTCCGTCTGGATGCTGGAGCGATCCACGCCTTCCCTCATCCAGAACGAGGCCGTCTCGTTGTCGAAGGGATCGACCACCACCAGCCACTTGAGCCGGCCCAGGGCCTCCATGATCTTGTTGGTATTGGGGCCCGCCAGCACCGGGTTGAAGCCGAAGGTGACAAACCCTTCGATCTGCCGGTTGTACATGGCGTCGAACGCGCCCAGGTAGGTGGGGTCGACGTTGGGCTCTCGTTTGGGCAGGTATGTGTAGGCGAACTCGTTGTCCGCCGTGGCGTAATCGCCCCACCATGTCTTCAACAGGCTCACGTAAAACTTGGGGTAGTTGCTCCAGTAGTTGACGGAGTCCGGGTCTACCGCCACCGGCGTGGACGCCTTGAGATGCGCCTCCAGGGTATCTTGGCCCGCGATGGGCATCCTGAGATATCCCGGCAGGATATCGGCGACCACGGCCAGGTCCGTGGCCCCCTGCACGTTGGCGTGGCCGCGCAGGGCGTTGATGCCGCCCCCCGGCCGGCCGATGTTGCCCAAGAGCAGCTGCAGGATGGCGCCGGTGCGGATCATCTGGGCGCCGTGCATGTGCTGGGTCCAACCCACCGCGTACATGATGGTGCCCACCCGGTCCGCCCGCCCGGTGGAGGTGACCACCCGGGCGACCCGCAGGAAGTCTTCCACACTGAGCCCGCAGATGCGGGAGACGACCTCAGGCGTGTAGCGGCTGAAGTGCTGCTTGAGGAGTTGGAAGACGCTGCGAGGGTGCTGCAGGGTGGGATCCCGCAGGGCGAACCCATTGGCGTCCCGCTCGTAATCCCATGAGGAACGATCCGTGTACGTCCCTGCCGCCTCATCGAAGCCCGAAAAGACGCCGTCCCGGAAGTCGAACCCCTCTTTGACGATGAAGGAGGCGTTGGTGTGCAGGCGCACGTACTCCTCGTGGTAGAGGTTGTTTTGCAGCGTGTAGTTGATGAGACCGCCCAGGAACGCGATGTCCGTCCCCGCCCGGATCGGCGCATAGATGTCTGCCACAGCCGCCGTCCGGTTGAATCGGGGATCCACGACCACCAGGGTGGCGCCTTGGGCCTGGGCCTCCACGACCCACTTGAAGCCGCAGGGATGGTTTTCTGCAGGATTGGCGCCCATGACCAGGATGACGTCGGCGTTTTTGATGTCCCGCCAGTGGTTGGTCATGGCGCCCCGCCCGAAGGTGGCGGCCAAACTGGCCACCGTCGGGCTGTGTCATATACGGGCCTGGTGGTCGAAATAGTAAACCCCCAGCGCCCGGAAGGTCTTCACGAGGAGGTAAGCGTCCTCGTTGGACATGGTCGCGCTGCCAAAGGCCACGATGCCGTCGGTGCGGTTGACAACCTGGCCCCTGGCGTTGCGCGCCGTAAAGGTACGGTCACGGCTGGACTTGATGCGGTCGGCGATCTGGTCCATCGCCCAGTCCCAGCTCACCTCTCGCCACTCAGTGGCTCCCGGGGCCCGGTAGAGAGGGCTATGCAGCCGGTGGCGATTGAGGTGCAGCTGCATGGCGCTGGCCCCTTTGGGGCAAAGGGTGCCGCCGTTGATGGGGCTGTCCGGGTCGCCTTCGATGTGGACGATGCTGGGCGCGGTGTTGAGCCCCCCTGTGTACCCCACGTGGGCGATCATGCCGCAGCCCACCGCGCAGTACGGACAGATGCTGTGAAGTTGCCGGGTGCGGTTGATCTTCAGCTCCCGCACCGCCGCCCGGGCTGGAGCCAGGTTAAACCCGAACGCTGAGGCCGCAGCCGCCCCGGCGGTCGCCGCGGTGGTAAGCTTGAGCAAGCCCCGCCTGGAGACCTGCACCCGCGCATCCCTCCTCCCAACTCTTGCCATCCCCCGGCCCGGCTGTTTTCAGCCTACCGCACAAGGTGCTGGCTGCTAATTTAAACGGTTACAATTTGCAGCGTCAATACCCTCCTTACGGGGGATGGGGCGCTTGCGCCGGGAAAGGCGCGACGGCCCCGTCCGTGGTCCCCCGCACGCCTCAGGTCGCCCCCAGGCGCCCTGTCCCTATCTCAGGACGGCCCTTCGTAGCGGCTGCCGGCCAGCTTGCGCAGGCGCGTGAAATCGTGTCGCGCGTCGATCCATCGGACGGTTCCCGATGCCGAGCGCATCACCAGGGATTGGGTAATGGCCCCGTTGCTGAAGTAGCGCACGCCATCCAGCAGTTCCCCGTCGGTCACCCCGGTGGCCGCCACGAACACGTTTTCACCCGAGCAAAGGTCATCCAGCGTGAGGACCCGATCCAGATCGATCCCCTCCTGCTCCGCCTGCGCCCGATCTCGCTCATCTTTGGCCCATAGCCGGCCCTGGATGTCCCCTCCCAGGCACTTCACCGCACAGGCGGTCACGACCCCCTCGGGCGCCCCTCCGATGCCCATCAGGAGGTCGACGCCGCTGGAATCCTCCATGGCCGCCAGAATGCCCGCGGCCACATCGCCGTCCTGGATCAGCCGGATGCGGGCCCCCGCGGCGCGGACCTCCTCGATGAGAGGAGCGTTTCGCGGCCGGTTGAGCATCACGACGGTGAGATCCCGCACCTCCCGGTCCAGCGCCAGCGCCACCGCCTCCAGGTTCTCCGCCACCGGGGCATCCAGGTGGATGGCGCCCCGGGCCCTCGGCCCCACCACGATCTTCTCCATGTAGGCCAGTCGGGTGACGAAGAGGCTTCCGCGCTCCGCCAGGGCCACGACCGATATGGCCCCGGGAAGCCCGTTGGCCGTCAGCCCCGTTCCGTCCACGGGATCGACGGCCACGTCCACCGGCGGCGGCGACCCGTTGCCGATGCGCTCCCCGATGTACAGCATGGGGGCCTGGTCTTTCTCCCCTTCCCCGATGACCACCACTCCGTCCATGTCCACGGTCTGCAGGACGTTTCGCATCGCGTCCACCGCCGCCTGGTCCACGGCCTGTTTGTCGCCCCGTCCCATCCATCGGGCCGCTGCCATGGCTGCGGCCTCGGTAGCCCGCACCAGCTCCAGCGCGAGGTTGCGATCCAGAGGTCGCGCCAACGTCGACACCGCCCCTTCCCATCCTCCCGCCTTTTCCCGCCCGGCCGGGCGGGGCACTTCGCTCTCGCGGACTTTGGGCTCAAACGCTCAGAGCCGGCCGCGCCGCCTTCCCCGCAGGCGGCGCCAGGTCGGCCCCGGACCGGCCGGTTGCCACAGCCGGCCCCGATCTCCCCGGCGCGGCAGGGGGCCCAGCTGCGGGCAGACGCCGTAGCGCGCATGGTGTTCGAAGTCTGCGGGAAACAGGGCCAGAGCGCTGGCCACCGGAGCCGCCGCGCCCGACACCAGACCGCAGATCCCCTTCCCCGGAAGGCGGGTTCCCAGACGGCCCAGGAGGTCGAGCGCGCCGGTGCCCCGGATGCCCAGGCGCAGCGACTGTAGCAGCTGTTCCATCCTGCGGGTTCCCTGCACGCAGGGGCCGCACTGCCCGCAGGACTCGCCCGCGAAAAAGGCCGCGATGCGAAGCAGTTCTTCGGCCATGCAAACCCCCTGCGCCACCACCCGAATGGCCCCGCAACCCAGCCGGCTCCCCGCGAGCTTCAGCGCCGCCGGCTCAAGCGGGGTATCCAAAGCCGCCGGGCCCAAAAACGCGCTGGAGGGGCCGCCAGGCTGCACCGCCTTGAGCCGACGGCCGCCCCACACTCCCCCGGCCATGCCCTCGATGACCTCCCGCAGCGGCGTGCCAAACGGGACCTCGTACACCCCAGGCCGATTCACCCACCCGGTGACGCTGACGAGGAGGGTCCCGGGGCTGTCGGGGGTTCCGAGGCGCCGGACGCGCTCGGCCCCCAGGCGCAGCACCACCGCCGCCTGCGCCAGGGTCTCGACGTTGTTCACCACCGTGGGGCAGCCCCAAAGCCCGGCCCGGGCTGGATAGGGGGGCTTGCGGCGCGGCTTCGGCGGGCGCCCTTCGATGACCTCCAGGGCCGCGGTCTCCTCGCCGGCCACGTACACCGAGGGCGCCTCCACCGTTCGCACGGCCAGCTCCCCCAGCAACCCCTCGGCCCGGGCGTGCGCCACCGCCTCTTGAAGGGCGGCTGCCGCCTGCGGGAAGGTGCCGTTGACGTAGAAGAAAAGGCCGGCTGCACCCACGGCGTGCGCGGCGATGAGCGCCCCCTCCACGACCCGATGGGCATGGCGCTCCATCAGCAGCCGGTCCTTGAAGCTTCCCGGCTCGTGCTCGCCGCCGTTGACCACCACAAAGCGGGGCGCAGGACCCGCCGCGGCAGTGCGCCACTTGACCGCCGTCGGGAAGCCTGCGCCCCCGCGCCCGCACAGGTGCGCCGCCTCCACCTCGGCCATCACCGCCTCGGGGCTCATGGCCAGGGCGCGGCGCAAGCCGGCGAAGCGCTGGTCCGCGGGCACCTCGGCCAAGAGCCAGGCGACGGGCGCCGCTTCCGCTGCTGGCGGCCTGGGCCCGGCAAGCAGGGCGAGCCCCACGTCAGCGCCCCCCGACCGGCGCCTGCTCGCCCAACCGCCCGGCCGCGCGGGCCAGCCGCAGACAGCTCGCCGCGATCCCGGGCGGGTCATAGAGAGCCGAGCCAACGGCAAGGACATCGGCGCCCGCAGCCAGGATGGCGCCTGCGTTGTCGGCCTTGACGCCGCCGTCGATGGAGATGGAGACCGCGCAGCGGCGCCGCTCCACAAGCCGCCGCAGGCGGCGGATCTTCCCCAGCACGGAGGGGATGAACGGCTGGCCGCCGAATCCCGGGTCGACGCCCATCAAGAGAACCGTGTCGACCTGGTCCAACACCCACTCCACGGACTCGATGGGCGTGGCAGGGTTGAGAGCCACCCCCGCCGCGCAGCCGGCCCGGCGGATGGTCTCCAGTTCCCGGTGCAGTTGCGAGCAGGCCTCCACGTGAACGATGACCCGATCCGCCTCCAGGAAGTGCCCCAGCACCCTCGCGGGCTCGTGAACCATGAGGTGCGCCTCCATGGGAAGCCGGGTGCGCGGCCGCAGGGCCCGCAGCACCTGGGGGCCCATCGCCAGGTTGGGGACGAAACAGCCGTCCATCACGTCCAGATGCAGCCCGTCGATGACCCCGCTGGCCTCCAGCTGGGCCACCTGCTCGGCCAGGCAACCAAAGTCCGCGCTGAGCAGGGAGGCGAAGAGCTTCATGGGGCTCCACCCCCGCCAGGGGCGCTTTGCCCCCGCCCGACGGCCCCGCGCACTCGCCTCACTCCTGCGCGCCGACGCCGCCCCGGCTTCGGCGGCCGGTCGGCTGCAGCGCCGCGCGCTGCAGGCCGTCCCGCACGGCCGCCATCTGGCAGGCGATGATGAGCTGAGCCAGGGTAAGCGTCCAGCTGCGCCGGGCTTCCCGGCCGTTGGCCAGGAAAACTCCCAGCTCTTCCGATGGCCCGTCGGCCGGGCTCAGCAGGCTGAGCAGGCGACTCTGCGCTTTCTCGGCCTGTTCGATGGGGATGGCGCCGTCGATCTCCAGCACCACCCATCCGTCGGCCCCCTCCCTCTCCAGGTGCGTGGCCGGCTCCGCCACCATCTCGGCTACCCCCGGGGCCGGGGCGGTCGGTTTGAGACTCACCCTCACAGGCAACTGGGGTAACGAACCGTTGGTTCGGCCTTCCTTGATGGCGTGGAAGTACCCCGGAGGGGTGTAGAACCGAACCACCATGTCCGCATGCTCTCGCTGGGGAAGAATGTAGCGGCGCAAGTCGTCCTGGCGTTCCACGATGTGGCGGATCACCTGCTCCAGGGTGTAGCCCCGCTGTGCGACGTCCCGTTGCACTTTCCAGTGGTATTTCAGTTCGTCTTCAGGGTCCAGCCATACCCGTACGTCAAAAGCCTGGCGCAACCGCAGCGAGAAGAGCGGGAAGAGCCCTCGAACCACGATCCAGGGCTTGGGCTCCACGACCTGCGGCATGCCGAAGGTGCCGGTGGAGTGGTCGTAGACGGGCTTGCGTACGGGGCGCCCGTCTCGAAGAGCCCAGATGTGCTCCTCCATCAACGCGATGTCGTTGGCCACCGGGTTGAGCGCCGTCACCCCGGCCTGCTCGCGCTGGCGCCGATCCAGCTTGTGGTAGTCATCCAGGCAGATGCTGAGCACGTTCTCCCGCCCGAAGAGGTGGCACAGCCCCCGGGCGATGGTGGTCTTGCCGCTGCCGCTGTCGCCGCCTATGGCCACAAGCACAGGACGCCCGTCCCCATCCAGCATCTCGATGCCCTCCTTCACTCTCCAGCCTGGTCCGCCGCCGGGTAGCGCGTGTGCCAGCCTTCCGTCACCTGCGGGCCCCGGGCGGCTTCATGCCAGGGCCGGCCCCGGCGGTTGGCCACCGCGCGAAGGATTTCCAGCCGGCTCACGGCGATGGTGTTGAGAAAGCGATCCCGATCTCGCTCGTCGGGCATCCGCATCGCCTCCTGCCAGATGGCCCGGCCGACCATGAACCCGCTGGCGCCTTCCTCGCAGGCGATCTCCACCAGCCGCTGAAAGACCTCGAAGGTCTCTGCTGCACTCAGGATGACCCAGGGAACCGGCGACTCTCGGGTGAGCTGCCGGCAATGTTCCCGCATGCGCGCCTCGTCCTTTTCAAAATGGGGATCGTCGGGGAACTCCAGTTTGAGAAGGTCGACGCCAAGCCTCCCCAGCCTTCGAACCGATTCCAGCACGATGCGAGGCTTCTCCCGGGCGAACTCGGGACTGGATTTCTTCTGGCCGGCCTGGATCGGGTAGGACATGGGCTCCAGCAAGAACGGGATGTCCTGCTGGCGACACTCCTCGGCGACCCGGGCGACCAGCTGTTCCTGCTGGTGTGCGGTGGGGCTCTGGGGATGGTAGTACAGCAACATCTTCACGGCGCTGGCGCCCATCCGCTTGATCTTCGCCACGCTCCATCCCTCAACGAGCCTGGTGACCCGGCCTTCCTCTGTCGCCTCATACCCGGATTCCTCCACCGCCACCAAAAGCCCCACGCGTCCCGAAACGGCCCCGCAGGCCACCGCCTGCGCCGCGCCGTATATGGGGTCGAGCAGGACGGCGGAGGAGTGCGGCGCGAACACCCGCACCATGCGAAGCTTTTCCCTCACCACGTCGTCGTAACCCACCGGACGCCCGAAGGCCATTTCAAGGGACTCCTTGAGCGAGCCACGGTGGTCCAGAGCCGTTACCGCGATAATTCCCCTCTCGTCGGAAATCTGCATGAGCCCCCGTAATTTTCCGATGCTCAGCTGGTGCATGAGGCTCCCTCCCACCGCAGCAGGCCCGCCGTGGCCACGGCCGCCGATTGTTTACACTCCAGCATATCGGCCACAAGGCTCGCCATCGACCACTGTGTCCTGAACCGTCGCAAATGGAGCCTGAGTTGCCAAAGCCGGTGGCCCGTCGCCCTTTTTTCAAAGGGCGGCCGATGTCGGACGTGTGGTCCATAAAAACGCCGCATCGCCTGGGGGGAGGCGATGCGGCAGATCCCGGGGGATGCGCCAGAGGGGGACTCTGACGTCTGGGCTAATATTCTTGTTTTGTGGCGGGCCGATGCACCAGGCACCCATCAGGCTACCCGGTGCGCTCCTCCCCGGCCAGACATTTGTCCTGAAGTGCAAGAAGCACGACACGAACGGTCAACCGACGGCGTGAACGGATCCCGGGAGCCCACCCGCGCGGCTTACAGGCCGAACAGGTCCCGCACCATCCTGGCGCAACCCCGGCTCACCGGAACCTCGCTCTTGCCCCTGTCGTCCATGCGCAGGATGTAGGTGCCGGCAAAGAAGGGGTGCACCTCCAGGACGTGCTCGGGGTTGACCAGGTACGAACGGTGAACCCGGATGAAGCCGTGGGCCGCCAGCCGCTCGGACAGCTCCACCAGCGAGGCCCGGCTGTGGTACTCCGCATCAAAGGTGCGCACGTGCACCGTATGACCCTGCACGTGCACAAACCGGATGTCGGCGATACGCACCAGCTTCGTGTGGCCATCCTGCTCCACGGGAAGCCGGTCCCGGGCCACCCGCGCGGCCGACTCCTCCAGATGACGCCGCCCCACCACCCGGTCCACGGCCAGGCGCAGCCGGGCCTCCGAGACCGGCTTGAGCAGGTAGTCCCGTGCGGCCACCTCAAAGGCGGCCAGCGCGTACTCGTCGTAGGCCGTGACGAAGATGACGGGCGGGGGCTCCGGAAGACGGTTGATCACTTCCATCGCCTTAAGCCCGCTCAGGTCCGGCATCCGGATGTCCAGGAAGACCAGGTCGTAGCGTCGCTCCTGCAGCCTGGCCAGAGCGTCCACCGCGGTGGCTGCCTCGTCCACCTGCTCCAGGTCGGTCACCCGGCGCAGCAGGTGAACCAGCTCCACTCGGGCTGGCTCTTCATCGTCCACGATCAGGGCTCGCAGTCCCATGGCTCGCCCTCCTGTCTGGCGTCCCGCCGAGCGGGAACCCAGAAGGTGACCGTCGTTCCCCGTCCGGGTGCGCTTGCGACGCGCAAGGCGCTTTGCGGTCCGAACAGGCTCTTGAGACGCTGGTTCACGTTGCTCAGTCCCATGCCGAGCCCGGTTCCATAACCCCGCTCCAGGATCCCGTCAAGCCGCCCCTCGGGTATCCCAACGCCGTTATCCTCCACGACAATCCGGTAGCCGTCCCCCTCCGCCGAAGCCGTCACCCGCACCCAGCCGGGCTCGCTGCGGGGCTCGATGCCGTGGTTGATGGCGTTCTCCACCAGCGGCTGGACGACCAGCACCGGCAAAAGCGCCCGCCGGGCGCGCGGGTCGATCTCGAAGTGGACGGCCAGGCGCGAGCCAAGCCGGGCTCGCTCGAACTCCAGGTACTGCTCCACGTAGGCAAGCTCATCCTCCAGGGTCGCCAGCTCGCCGTGGCTGGCCAGGGTTTCCCGGAAGAATTCGGCGAACCGGATCACCAGCTCGTGGGCCCGCTGCGGCTGGGTCCGGATCAGGGCCGCGATGGTGTTGAGGGTGTTGAACAGGAAATGGGGCGAGATCTGGGCCCGCAGCGCCTCCAGCTCCGCCTGCGTCACCCGGGCGGCACGGGCATCCAGTTCGGCCAGCTCCAGGTAGAGGCTGCACAGGCGCGCCACCGCAGTGGCCGCCCGCACCCGGGCGGCGCCGATGCGCCCCGGCCGGCGGCGGTACAGCTTGAGCGCTCCCACCACCCGGTTGCGCACCCGCAGGGGAAGCACCAGGGCGGCTCCCAGGGGGCAGTCGGCGCGGCTGCAGCCGATGGCCGCCGGGCCTGTGGCCATCACCGGTCGGCCTTCCGCCAGGGCCCGGCGGGTCAACGCGGTGGATATGGACTCACCGGGACGGTGGTGATCGGCCCCGGCTCCTTCGAAGGCCAGAACCACCTCGGTGTCCACCACCGCCGCGGCGTCCAGCTGCAGTCTCTGGTAAAGCAGCGCCGCCGCCCGGCTTGCGGTGGTCACGGTAAGCCCTCCCCGAAAGAGCGGCAACGCCTCCAGCAAAAGCTCCAGGGCGTCCACCTGCCGGAAGATGGCCCGCCACCTCCCCCCGGGGGGACTTGTAAGGCACCATACCGAAAAGAGCCGGGCCCCGCAAGGGGGCCCCGGTCTCGCCGCCGCTGCCGCCTCCCGCTGTGAGCACCAGGGAGGCCCGGCCCCGCCGTCAGCGCCGGGCTGCCGGCTCGGGCCCGCCCCCCTCCGGGGTGGATAGCTGGTGGCCATCCCGCCTGCCCAGGTCGATGCGGTGCGCGCCGCTGTAAATGTTGAAGCGGCTCTCGCTCAAAAAGCCGACCAGGGTCATATCGTACGCCTGCGCGAGCTCCACCGCCAGGCTGGTGGGCGCCCCCACCGCGGCCACACCGGGAACCCCCGCCACCAACGCCTTCTGCACCAGCTCAAAGGCGGCCCGTCCGCTCAGGAGCAGCATGGTGTCCGACAGCGGCAGGCGGCCTTCCAGCACCGCCCGTCCCACCAGCTTGTCGACCGCGTTGTGCCGCCCCACGTCCTCGGCCACGTCCACGAACTCACCGCTGGCACCCACCAGAGCGGCGGCGTGGATCCCCCCCGTCCACCCGAACATCTGCTGATGCGCTTTCAGGCGAGCAGGCAGACCCATCATCCAGTCCGCACTCCACACGATGGCTCCCCGCGGCGCGCAAACGCCCGTGGCCGCCACCGCCTCCAGCGCCGCTTTGCCGCACACGCCGCAGCTGGAGGCCGTGTAGAAGTGTCGCTCCAGCCGGCCCAGATCCAACGACGCCCCGGGCCGCAGGCGCACCTGCACCACATGCGAGCGATGCGCCCAGTGAACCCTGGGATCGTCCAGGTGCCCCACCCACTCGATCGAACCCGGATCCCGCAACACCTGCTCCGTGTACAAAAACCCGCAGGCCAGCTCCCGGTCCCGCCCCGGGGTGCGCATGGTGACGGCCACCGGCCGCACCTGCAGGCCGCCGGTCGCGGGCACCGCCAGCCGGATCTCCAGAGGGGCCTCGGGAGCCAGCAGGTCCTCGCGCTCCAGGACGGCCCCGTCGCCGGCCACCTCCACCACCCGGGCCACCTCCACACCCGGTTTGTCCGGCCAGGCCGCCCTCACCGCCGTGCCTGCCCTCCCTCTTGCTCCCTCTCCATGGCCTCGCACCGAATTCTGTCATGGCGGGCGGACCGGTGGCAAGCTCCCACCACGATGCCGGCCAGAGCGTAGACGATGGCCGAGCTGAGGAAGGGCAGCGACGGGTGCCAGCGGTAGGCGAGCCCAGCCCACAGCGGCCCCAGGGCACGGCCCAGCGCATCCAGTGCCGTCTGGGCACCCATCACGGCGCCCTGCGGGAGGCCTGCCCGAAGCGAAACCGCCGCAGCCGCGGTGGGACGGACCAGCGAGACCCCGGCCGCCACCAGCGCGACCCCGGCAAACGCCCAGGCCACCGTGCGGGATGCGGCCAGAACTCCAAACCCTGCGCTCCCTAAGGCGCAGGCCAGCACCAGGGTCGGGTCGTGGCCCAGACGGCGCATGGCGGCGGCCACCACGAACAGCTGGAGCGTGACAGAGACCGCACCCTGCACCACAAACGCAAGCCCGATGCGGGCAGGGTCCAGGGAAAGGCGGTCCAGCAGGTACAGACCCAGCATGGAGAAGAGGCTGGAGGCGGAAAAGGCCATGAGCAGCACCACGTACATGTAGACGGCCCACGGTTCCCGCCAGGCCTCCCGCCAGCCCGCCCGCAGCCGCCCCGACCTGGCGCCGGCGTCCGGGTCGCGCTCGGCAGGTTCCGGCAGCCGAGCCAGCACCGCCAGCAGGTTGAGCCCGGAGATGGCGGCGCCGACCACGAAGGTTCCCCGTACCCCGATGGGAGCCAGCACGGCGCCCAGGGCGGGGCCGAGGATGAAACCGATTCCGAAGGCGGCCCCCACCGTGGTCATGGCCTCGCCCCGCTCGTGAGGGGCCGTGATGTCTGCCAGGTACGCCTGGGCGGCCGGCAGCGTCGCCGACGACAGGACCCCGCCCAGAAGGCGGGCCGCCGCCAGCCACCCCACGCTGGGTGCCCACGCCATCAGGATGAAGGTCAACCCCATTCCGGCCACGCCCAATACCAGGACGGGCCGTCGCCCGAAGCGATCCGACAGGGCGCCCCAAACCGGAGAGAAGGCAAACTGGGCTGCCGCCCATGCGGTCACCATGAAACCCAGGGCCAGCGAGGAACCGCCCATGTCCCGCACCAGCAAAGGAAGCAGGGGGAAGACCACGCCGAACCCCACCATATTGAGCAGCAGGGTGGCGAACAACAGCGCGGCTTCCCGGTTGCGGATCAGGAGGGCCAAAGCAGGCCTTCTTTCGGTACCACCGGACCCCAGACCCGGGGCGTCGAGAGGCTCACCCCTCCATCACGGGCGGCGGCCGCGAAGGTGGCAAAAGCCGGCTCATTCCCGGGCGTGGGGGATCACGCAGATGAACCGCAGCACCCCGTCGCCGGTGTTGCGCAGGCGGTGAGGATGGTCGGGAGGCACGTACATGACTGTGCCCGGGCCGATGGGGTGCTCCGTGTCGGCATCACCCGCCACCCCCTGCCCCTCGAGCACGTACATCTCCTGCTCGTACCAGTGGTGGTGAAGCGGAATCTCCCCGCCCGGCTCCACCTCGAAGATGCGCATGGAATAGCGTGGCGCCCCGTTGGCTTTTCCGATGACCCACTTCAGTCGCACCCGGTTCCCCGCCGGAGAGGGCTCGAGGGGCACCGAAGACTCGTGAAACACCTGGATGGCCCCGTCCAACGCCCACCCACCTGCCTTCCCCATAGGACCATTATGGCCAACGCAGCTCCGAAGGACAACGGCCCGGTCCGCGCCGGTCGGCCCTAAAGTGTCGGCCTGCCGTTGTCGGGTTTGGCCGGGCCGGCTAAGATGGGGGCAGGCTCACATCCCATGGCCGACATGAAGCCCCAGCAGCCCACCCTGGACGGGCTGGAGGAGTCCCTCTCGCCCGGCGGCACCTTGCCCGGGCCCGACAGGCCGGGGCGACACAGCCCGACTTCGCCTGGCCTGCGGCGGCCCCGAGTGCCGGCCGAGCCCGGGCGAAAGCACCCCGGCCATCGGCCGCGTGCCAACGACCTCGACGGCCGGACCTGGGAGCGCTACTCCATCAGCGTCTGGAGCGACGTGCGCAAGACGCCCGAGGAGGCACGGCTCGGGCATCCCGCCATGTTTCCCGTCGACCTGGTGGTCCGCCTCATCCGCTGCTTCACCACCCGCGAGGATCGGGTCGTCCTGGATCCCTTCGCGGGCTCGGGGGCCACCCTGGTGGCCGCGCAGGCCCTGGGCAAGGTGGGCGTGGGGCTGGAGATCCACCCGCAATACTGCGAACTGGCTCGCAGCCGGCCGTTGATTCAGCCGCTGGATTTTGGGGCCGGCGGCGAGGCGACGGGGGAGGGGCGACGGATCGTACTCAACGAAGACGCCCGGCGGCTGCTGCAGTTCGTCCAGCCCGAGAGCGTGGATCTGGTGGTCACCTCCCCACCGTACTGGGACGTGCTTTTGCGGGAGCGGACCGCCGACCGCAAGCAGGTGCGCCATTACGGCAACGAGGCGGCAGACCTGGGCAAGATCCCGGATTACGAGGCCTTCCTCGACTCGCTCGGGGAGGTCTTCCGAGGGGTGCTGCAGGCGCTTCGCCCGGGCAAGTATTGCATCGTGGTGGTGATGGATCTCCGGAAGAAGGACCGGTTTTACCCTTACCACATGGATCTGGCGCGACGGATGACGGAGATCGGCTTTGAGTTCGACGACCTGATCGTTTGGGACCGCCGGCAGGAGTATAACCACATGCGGCCGCTGGGCTATCCCTACCGCTTCCGTGTGAACAAGGCCCACGAGTTCATCCTCATCTTCCGAAAACCGCCGGCAGACGCGTAGGCCGGGGCCGCACACGGCCTTCGGGGTGGAGGGTAAACCGCCGGCTTGCCCGTCGCGGCGAACCGGCAGCCGGTTAGGGGGTTGGGGGCCGTGCAGCTTCATTTGCTCGCCCGCATCGGCGAGGTGAGACATCTGGCCGCCGGCGAGGTGGTCTTCCGGGAGGGAGACCCCGGCAAGGAGATGTTCATCGTCCTGTCGGGCAGGGTTCGGGTCCAGCGCCGCACCCGCCACGGGCCTGTGACCATCGCCACACTGGGACCGGGCAGTTTTTTCGGCGAGATGTCCCTTTTGGAAAAGCTGGCCCGCAGCGCCACGGTGGTGGCGGAAGAGCCGTCCGACGTGATCGCCATCGGGGAAGGGCGGTTTTTGGCCGCGCTCAGCGCCGAGCCCCAGCTGGCGTTGCGGATGATGAAGGTTCTATCGGGCCGCATCCGTCGGCTGGAAGAGGCTCTGGTCTCGGGGCGGCCGCTGGAGCCGACGGCTCCTGGGTTGGATGCGGCCGGCAAGATGGAGTCCGCCGCCCGCGCGACCGAGACGGCGCCGGCGGAGGACGCGCGCTCTACCACCCCACCGGGCCCCGAGGAGGCACCGCCCGCCGAGCCCGGCGAGGGCGCCTCTTCCTTCGGTTCCGCCAGCGCCCCTCCGGAAGCCCCGGACGCAGTGCTGGCGGGGTACGCAAGCCGCGAATACCTGTTCGAGAAGCGGGTTCAGTGTCCAGTCTGCCATTACAAGTTCGAGGCATACAACCTGCGGGCCGGGCGGCTTCGAATGGTCGGCATGGATCGGGATCTGAGGGTTCGCTACGACGGATTTGATCCCTTGTGGTTTCAGGTCTGGGTCTGCCCCAACTGCCGGTACGCCAACCTGCGCTCCGATTTCGAGGCGCTGCATAGCCGAGCCCGGCAGGCACTCGACGCCGGGCGCGCGGAGCGGATGCGCCAGAAGCTGCGGGTCAACCCCTCCGGCGGATCACCCCAGACCGCGGGTCAAGCCGTGGACGGGGTCCGCCTGGCCCTCATGTGCGCAGAGTTAGCTCGGCTGCCCGCCGAGCGGGTCGGCCGCCTCTGGATGTGCCTCTCGTGGATGTTCGCGGATCTGAACGACGCCGAGGCCAGCCGCCAGGCTCGCCTTCGAGCCCTGGAGAAGCTGGAAGAGGCGTACGCCCAAAGCCGCAAGGAAGGGGAAGACCAGCGCCTGGCGTACCTGGTGGGCGTGCTTCATTACGAGGCCGGCGATACCCGCAAGGCGTACGAATACCTGCTGCGAGCGATAAACCGGCGGGGCGGCATCCACTGGGTCAACGAGCGGGCCGGTGAACTGCTCGCCGAGCTGCGGTCGGCGGCTCAGAGCGGCTCCCGGCACGCCGCCCAGGGCCCGGCCGATGAAAGCGCTGTTGCGGCCGGCGAGGGCCCCGAACCTTGAGGCCGTCTCGCCGACACCGACCCCATCCCCGGCCGGGGAAAACGAACAGGCCCGGGGTGCCCCCCGGGCCTTTGCCATCGTCGTCTGTTTGAGGAGCCGACAGTACCCGCCTACTTGGTTCCCTTGCCGGGAGCCGGCTTCGGCTTCTTCTCCTCAGGCTTCTTCACAGGCCGCACCTCCCTCCGGTCCCGGCGCTCCCGCCGGACCGCCCTGTTCTCGACGCGACCCTCAAGGCGGCCTGTCAAGTCCCTTCGCTTCGGCCTCAACATAGCACAGGCCAAGGGCCAGGCAACGCCGGCGCTCGCGGTCAGCAACCCCGCACAGGTAGCCTCAGTTGACCGACCGAACCGGCCTGGACGGATCTTGTCCGATCTCCTGCATTCTCACTCGCTCTCTTTTTCTCGCCTCCGGCCGGTGTGCGGGGCAGGAGAAGTGAAAGTTTCCCAACCCACGGGGGCTCGGCGGTCCTCTATTATGACAGCACGGGCACGCCCACAGAACCGAAGCCCCGGTGCCCCCGCGAGAGGGCCCCGGCTTCGTCCGCCCCCCATGCCGGGCCGTGCAACTTGAGGTGGACGACGCAGCGGTGGCGAAGGATGGCGTCAAAAGGACCGGGCGCATCACCCTGTTCGCCCGGGCCTACAGGCCTCTTTGGGCCTTGGTTGCAGGTTGGGTGGCGTTTTTGGCCGGCTGTGCGGCAGCTTACCTCAACCTTGCCCCGGCGGCGCCGATCCACCCCGTGACCCGGCCTGCCCGCATCAGCCCTGCCCCCGCCCATCCCGCCGGTTTCGGGGCCCAGCCGGCGACGGGCCTGGCCGACTCCCAGGACCTGGCCGACTCCCACCACGCCTTGACGCAGGCGGAGCGGGCGCTGGCCGGCGGCGACCTGGCTGCGGCAGCTCTCTGGCTTGAGCGAGCCGGCGTTGCCCCCGACGGGGCCGACTTCCTCGCCTTTCGGGCTTCGTGGCTTGCGGCGCGCCTGGCCCTGGCCCAAGACCGCCCCCAGGAGGCGTTGGTGGCCGCCCGCGCAGCTGCCGCCCTGGCCGCGGACGAGGCCGTGCTGGAGGCGGCCCTCGTGCTGGGCGATGCTCTCCATCGCATGGGGCGCAGCCTCGAAGCCCTGGACGCGTGGCTGCGCGCGGCCGGCTCCCCCTTTCTCCCCTACCGGGGTGACCTGTGGGACGAGCTGGCCGGGCGCCTGTACGAGACTGCCATGTCCCTGCCGCTGGACTCCCCCGATATCCGGGCCAGCCTGCTTCAGGCCGGTCGGGCGCTTTACCGGATGGGGCGGTATGCGGAGGGGGTGGCTCTGTTCTCCCGGGGGGGTTGGCAGGAACGGCGACCGGAGGTCGTCGTGGAGCTGGCCCGAGGGCTGGCCGCCACCGGAGAGCGTCTGCGGCGCTTGGAGCTTCTGCGTGGAGCCCTCGCCGAAGGCAAGGCCCGGGGATGGCCGGCGGCGATCATCAGCGCGCTCCGCCTGCAGCTGGCCGAGGAGTGGATGAACCGGGGCCAGACCGGCAAAGCCCGAGAAGAGTACCTCGCCGTGCTGGGCCAGGCCCCCCGCACGTCGGAAGCTGGAGAGGCCCTGTACGCCCTGGTGCGCATGGAGCTGGAAGGCACCTCGCCGGCCCTTGCCCGCCTGCGGGTGGAGGCCTTGGGCCCTGCCGCGGCCGGCACCCGGGGCTGGCGAGACGCCTTGCTGGCCATCCTGGCGGCTACCTATCCTGCCACCCGCCCCACCCACGCGCCCCCCGCCGAGGGCCATCCCGACCTCGATACGGCCCGGTGGGCTTTGGCCACGCTGGCAAGCGAAGCCGGCTCCGATCCGGCGTACCTGTACTGGCAGGCCCGGCTTTTGGATGACTTCCGCCCCGCCGGAGATGGCGGCGTCCGGGGGCCCGACGCGGCGCCCGGATCCGGCGTGGAAGCCCTCGTGGCGCGCCTGCACGGGCTGCACCCCCTCTCCTACCATTCCGTCCTGGCCCGGCGGCGATGGCCCGAGCTGGCGCCCCCGCTGGCTCAAGCCGGCACCCCCGGGAAGCCCCCGGCCGCCGCCCTGGCCCTCCGGGAACTGCAAGCCGGGCGCCACGCCGCCGCACTCGGCCGCCTGACCCGCCTGGCTGCGGCCAAACCGGGCGGCCCCAGCGACCCCTTTCCCCGGTGGTTGATGGAGGCCCTGTTTCCCCGGCCCTTCCGGGAGGTGGTGGAGTCTGAAGCCCGCCGGTACCGGATCGATCCCCTTCTCCTCTTCGCCGTCATGAGAGAGGAGAGCGCCTTCGAACCCCGGGCGCGCTCGGCTGCCGGCGCTTTTGGCCTCATGCAGCTTCTGGCGTCCACCGCCGGATGGATGGCCGCCAGCCAGAGCCAGCCTCCGCCCACCGTGGAAACGCTTTACGACCCCGCCGTCAGCGTCGGCCTGGGGGCCGCCTACCTGCGCTTCTTGCTGGACCGCTTCCCCGAGCCCGCCCTGGCCGTTGCCGCCTATCACGCAGGGCAGGGGCGGGTGAGCCGGTGGCTGGCTTCCGCGAGAATCGACGACGCCGAGCGGTTCGTGGAGTGGATCCCCCTCGCGGCCACGAGAGAATACGTCCAGAAGGTTCTGCGCTCCTACGAGATCTACCGGCTGCTGTACGGCGCGGGGGTGGGGGAGCGGCCTTACGCGCCTGACGCTGCGGGAGCCGGGCCAGGGCGACGGCGTCAGGCGCGGTGACGTCCGACCACCCGTTCGGCAGGATCGAAGAGTTCCTGGAAAAGGTCCACGGCACCCCGGTCGGTGAGGGAGGCCAGGTACAGGGCCACCGCCCGGGGTCGGGACGCCAGCGCCCGGTACGGCAGGGGAAGAAGCTCCGGCCGGGCCACGAGCGCGTCGAAAAGACGCCTGAGCACGTACTCTCCGCGGTAGTTGAGGCGCGCCACCATGGGGCTTCGGTACACCGACTCGACCAGGAACTCCAGCGCCTGCCCCACCTTCCGCTCCACATCCGGCGAGAAGCGAACCACCGGCTCAGACGCCCGAACCGCGTCGTCACACGACCGAACCCCTGCCTGCGCGGCCGCCTGCAACGAGGCGGACCAGACGTCCCGAATGAGAAAGTCGATCAGGTGGCGGCGGGCCCGGACGGCCAGGAGCCTGGCGCGCACCGCCGGCTGCAGTGCGGCGGCTCGCAAAGACGTGCCCAGCTCCCCCTGCGCCCGGGACCAGGCCTGGCTCCACAGTTCCATCGCGGCGCAGGCCGCGAGCGCCTCGGGCTGCAGCAGCCCTATCTCGATGGCATCCTGAATGTCGTGGGCGCAGTACGCGATGATGTCGGCCAGATTGACCACTTGCGCCTCGGGCGTCGGTTGGCAGTACGAGTCGAAGTGCCGCGCGGGCCGATCGAAGGGAGTGCGGTGGCGGGCGATACCCTGGCGCACCGCGAAGGTCAGGTTGAGGCCCGGGTGGTCGGGGTACGCCTCCTCCAGCTCATCGACCACCTCCAGGGAGTGGCGGTTGGAATCCCACCCGTCCGGGTCGCCGGCGCCCCGCAGCAACTCGTCCAGGGCACGCTCCCCGGCGTGGCCGAAAGGGACGTGGCCCAGATCGTGGGCCAGGGCGATGGCCTCGGCGAGGGTCTCGCACAGCCCCAGGCGAACGGCCAGAGAGCGGGCGATCTGCGCGACCTCGAGGGTATGCGTCAGGCGGGTTCGGTAGAAATCCCCCTCGTGGATGATGTAGACCTGGGTCTTGTGCTGAAGCCGGCGGAACGCCTGGCTGTGCAGAATGCGGTCCCGGTCGCGGCTGAAGGCGTCCCTTGGGTCGTCATCTCGCACCGGGTGCCGCCGGTCCGTCCACGGCGGCCCCGCCGGGGTTGCCAGGGAGAAAGACCCACTCACGGCGCCACCCCACCTCGATCCTTGCGCCCGGGCGGCGGGCGGTCGAGGCCAGTGTAGGACCGTTCATCGTCCGGGGGCTGCGAAAGGGGCGACGGCGGGGGGCCTCCAGACGCTCCACCCGCCGAGAGCGCATCGAAGGCCAGCGGGCGAAGGCGCACCCACGTGCTTTGAAACGTGGCCCCGCCGCCCATGTCGGCCAGCTGGTCCGACGTCAGGACGTTGACCGGGGCGCCCGTCAGGTAGGCACGGCCGGGCCGCAGCCCCTCCACCACCACCATACCCGGTGGCACGTCCTCGCTGACCTCCGCGTACAGGCCCACCGAGCCGAGGGCATTGAAAAGCTCAACGGCCTCCCCGCCGCCTATGCCCCGCGCCCGTGCCTCCTCGGGATGGATGAAGCACCTGGGCGGTCCGGCCCGCCGGCGCAACGCCTCTACCCCCTCGAAGCCGGTGTGGCTGAGCCAGTGGCCGGGGGCTGTCAAAAGCCGCAGCGGGGCGTCGGCCGCCTTCGCCGGGGGCGCCGTGTTCGGCGCACCCGTCTGAGCCCCTGCGCCCCACACGGCCGCCGCATCGGCTGCCTCCTCGGGCATGACGTCGGGGATGTAGTCGGGTAGCGGAGTGAAGCGGATCCGACCCCCGGGAGTGCCCCACCGCCCCGGGCCGCCCGTGGGGGCAAACTTGACGATTTCACCCCGCAGCAGCCGCTCGGCGAGGTCCGGGTGGGTCGGCAAAAGGGCCCGGACGTGGTCCTCCGTGCCTCTCTGGAAGACCGGGTCCGCCAGGCCCAGCCGTCGCGCCAGGCGGCCCACTACCCAGGCGTTGGGTCGGGCCTCCCCCACCGGTGGAATCACGGCCGGCGCGTACTGCATGTAGAGGTGGCCGTAGCTGCGGTAGACGTCGTCACTCTCCAGTGCGGTGGTGGCGGGCAGGACGATGTCGGCCAGCTCCGCCGTATCGGTCATGAAGGTATCGTGCACCACCGTGAACAGGTCCTCGCGCAAGAGCCCCCGCCGGATGAGGCCGGCGTGAGGGCAGGTGACAGCCGGGTTGTTGGCCATCACGAAGAAAGCCCGAATGGGCGGATCGGACAGCTCGGTCAGCGCCCGGCCCAGCTGTGCCTGGTTGACCTCGCGCAAGGGCCTGGGGGCCAGGTCGGGCCGGCGAAGCGCCTCATAGTCCAGAGGAAACGCCTGCGCGCTCTCGAGAAAAGCCCCGGCCCCGGGCTTCCCCCACGCCCCCAGCACCGCGGCCAGAAGCGCCACCAGGCGCACGGTCTGTCCCCCCCAGCGGTGCCGGCCCAGGGACGCCCCGATGCGGATGAATGGCGCTCGGGCCTGCGCCAGCCACCGCGCCAGCTCCTCCACCTGGCCGGCGGGCACGCCTGTGAGCGCCTGCACCCGCTCGGGCGGGTAACGGCAGACCACCTCGTCGGCCCACTGCTGCCACCCCTCCGCCTCCCGGCGCAGAAACGCCAGGTCCGCCAGGCCGTCCCGGAACAGCACGTGGGCCAGCCCCAGAGCCAGCGCCCCATCGGTGGCCACCCGAACCGGGATGAAGTGGTCGGCCCTCCGGGCGGTGCGGTTACGATACGGTGCGATGGCCACCAGCCGTGCGCCCCGGCGCCGAGCCTTTTCGATGAACGGCACCAGATGGACGTTGGAGGTCACCGGGTCGCTGCCCCAGGCCACGATGAGGTCCGCCTGCTCCACGCTTTCCGGGTCAACGGGCGCGACGGGACCGTAGGACGCCTCCCACCCGGCCTCCGCGGCCGTGTCGCAGACGGTGCCGGTTCGCACCTGGGTGGCTCCCAGGGCGCAAAACAGCGCCCGGGGCAGGTTACGGCTCACCAGGCCCATGTGGCCGCTGTACACGTAGGCCAGGATGGCCTCGGATCCCCACTGCCGGCGGATGGCCTCCCAGCGCTGGACGATCTCGTCCAGCGCCTGTTCCCAGGAAACGGGGCGAAACTTTCCGGATCCTTTGGGGCCGTCCCTTCGCAGTGGGGTCACAATGCGTTCCGGGGAGTGGACGCGCTCGGGGTACCGGTTCACCTTGGCGCACAAGAACCCCCGGGTAAACGGGTGCTCCGGGTCGCCCTGCACGGCCACCAGCCGCCCGTTGTCAACGGTGGCCACCACCGAGCACGTGTCGGGACAATCGTGCGGGCAGACCGTTCGAAGGCGAAGCCTGGACACGTGGGCTCTCCTCCCCCTGGTGCATCCCTCGCCCATGTTGCACGTTCCCTACTACCCGACGGCGGCGGCCGCCACCTTCTTGTAACACCGCACTCGAGCTTGCCCCGGCCACGCCGGAGCTCCCGGAAGCTGTCCCGCAGCAGTCGGAGCTTGTCTGGCATGGGCATCGACCACCTCAGCTTCAGGGTCGCCGACGTGGATGCGGCCTGCGCGTCGCTCAAGGCGCAGGGGATAGCCGTCGAACGGGAACCGCAGGACTACCCATGGGGAGCTCGGGCCGCCTGCCTGCGGGATCCCGACGGCAATTGCATCTGGCTTCTCCAGCGGCCTTCCCGGGCCACCTCCTCGCCGGACACGCCCGCCTGAGGCGCCGGGGAGTCGGCGCGGCGCCCAGGAGACGCCACCGCTCCAAGGAGGCGTCACGGCGCCAAGGGGACGTCATGGCGCCGAGTGCTCGACGACGGCTTCGCAGGCCACCCGGAGCTGGCCACCGGAACCGGCCAGCTCGTGGCCCAGCTGGGCGAGGGCGTGGGCCAGCAGGTGATAGCGAAGAAGCACCGAGAGTTCCTCCCGGCTTTGCGGGATGAACGGGCTGGGGCCGGCTTCGTCCAAGTATGCTTTCACGAACGCCGCCGAGACCCAATAGCTCCACACACGGGCCCACGGATCCATCGCCGGACGCTCATCGGGACGCAGCAATCCGGAGGAGACCTGGGCGTCTACCGCGGCATGGGCCACCCGCCGGAAGGACTCCAGCATGCTGGCCACGTCCCGCAGCGCGGAGCGCTTCAGCCTGCGCTCGCTGAGGGGTCGAGAGACCTCCCCTTCGAAGTCGACGATCACGAAGTCCCTGCCCGTAAACAGCACCTGCCTGAGGTGGTAATCCCCGTGGCAGCGGATGCGCTCGGCGCCGATAGGGCGCTGGGCGATGGACTGAAGCCGCCGCAGGATGGCATCCTCCGACGCCACGACCCGGCTCAAGAGTTCCCGCTCTTCCCCCGTCAAATGAGGCAGACGCCGTCGGGCCAGCTCCAGTACCCTGCGGGCCAATGTGCGTGTGGACTGATACAGCGAGCGCTGGTAGCTGGTGGAGAAGGGTTCCGGCGCAAACGCCGGGTCGTCCGAGGCAGACGTCAGAGCCAGGTGCAGCCGGGCGGTTCGCACGCCCAACGCCCGCGCGGTCTCCAGGGATGAGCCCACGAGGTCGCCCACCGGTTCCGGGCGCTCCATCTCGGCCGCCTCCAGGATAGGGCGCCCCGGGAGAAAGGAGGGGGAAAGCGGCGGCCGGGCCGCCACCACCCGTTCGAAATAGCGGCTGAGGGCATCGGCGACGCACTGCCAGGCATCTCCCTGGTTGGGCACAAAGCCCTGCAGCACCCCCACCGTCGCCAGCTGCCCGTCTGAGCGGCGGTACTCCAGCGCCCCGGCGGTGGGCGGCACATGCTCAAACTCCACCCGCTCCGTGAGAAAGCGGCCCAGCTCCCACTCCGGGTTGATGCCATCCCACATCCGCCGGAACAGCTTCAGCACCAGCTGCCCGCCGAAGAGGACGGACGAGTTGGCCTGGTCTGCCTGCAGCACCGACGGCTCGGCGCCGCCGTCCAGCTTTTCCCGAAGCCGCCGGAGGGCTGAAGTCGAGCAGCCGGCCAGCTCCCCGTGGATGCCCTTCAGCCGCCGGCGGCGGGCGATGACGTCCAGCAGGGTCTGGCACAGAGCCCGGTCCCACAGCCCGTCGTAGATGACCCCGCCGCGCCCGTCCGAAAAGCGCGCCCGGCACAGAAGGGTATGGGGCAGCTCGGCGGCAAGCCGCTCGGCCCGCTCGCCCCAGAGGGTTGCGAGGGGTAGAGCGTACAGCTCGGGATCCCCGTCAGTGTACTCCACCCGTACCAGGGCCAGGGCCCGCGGCTCGTCGCCGTGGTTGAGGGGTATCACGTCAGCGAAGACGGCCGCCTTCAGCTCCCGGCGCTGGCCGGCAAACCAGCGCCGGGACTTCAGAAACCCGGGCAAAAGCCTCTCCAGCTCCGCCCGGTTCTCGGCGTCGAACAGCCGGGCAGGCGCAGCCCCCAGCTCCACCAAAGGCGCCCGCATCTCCGCGGCAGCCCCGTCGCGTGCGATCTCCACCGGCGCCTGCCGCTCCAATGCAAACCAGTAAAAGGCGTGCGGACCGAGGGTGAAGGGGTAGGGGGCGGTACCCGCCACGGGAAAGCGGCTGCGGCCGAACAGTTCCACGGGGGTGAACCCCGCATACGGGCTCAAATCCAGCTCCGCATACTGCACGAACCGGGAGAGGTTGGCCACCACCAGGATGGTCTCCTCGCCGTAGCGCCGCACGAAGGCCAGAACCTTCGGGTTGTCCGGGTACAGCATCTCCAGGGTCCCCCGGCCGAAGGCCTTGAAGCGCTGGCGGAGAGCGATGAGGCGGCGCATCCACCACAGCAGGGAGTGGGGATTGTTTTGTTGGGCCTCCACGTTGACGGTCTGGCAATGGTACTCGGGGTCGATGATCACGGGAAGGCACAGCCTCTGCGGCGTGGCCCGGGAAAAGCCGGCGTTGCGATCCGAACTCCACTGCATCGGGGTCCGAACGCCGTTGCGATCCCCCAGGTACATGTTGTCCCCCATGCCGATCTCGTCGCCGTAGTAGATCACGGGGGTACCCGGCAGCGAGAAGAGCAGGCCGTTCATCAGCTCGATCTTGCGCCGGTGGTTGCCGAGCAACGGCGCCAGGCGCCGCCGGATCCCCAGGTTGACCCGGGCCTGGGGGTCGTTCGCGTAGACGCGGTACATGTAATCCCGCTCTTCGTCGGTGACGGTCTCCAGGGTGAGCTCGTCGTGGTTGCGCAGAAACAGGGCCCACTGGCACGAATCGGGGATGGGCGGGGTCTGCGCCAGGATGTCCAGGATCGGAAAGCGGTCTTCCATGTGGATGGCCATGAACATCCGGGGCATGAGCGGGAAGTGAAACGCCATGTGGACCTCGTCGCCGTCCCCGAAGTACGCCCGCACGTCCTCGGGCCACTGGTTGGCCTCGGCGAGGAGCATCCGGTTGGGGTAACGCTGGTCGATGTAACGGCGAAGGCGTCTCAAGAACGCGTGGGTCTCCGGGAGGTTCTCGCAGCTGGTGCCCTCCCGCTCGTACAGGTATGGGACGGCGTCCAGGCGAAGCCCGTCCACCCCCATGCCCAGCCAGAAGTCGACCACCCGCAACATGGCCCGGGCTACGGCCGGGTTGTCGTAGTTGAGGTCCGGCTGATGGCTGTAGAAGCGGTGCCAGTAATAGGCGCCTGCCACCGGGTCCCACGTCCAGTTGGACGCCTCGAAGTCCTTGAAGATGACGCGGGCCTCACGGTAGCGGTCGGGCGTCTGGCTCCAGACGTAGAAGTCCCGTTCCCGGCTGCCGGGCGGTGCACGCCGGGCGCGCTGAAACCAGGGATGCTGGTCCGAGGTGTGGTTGAGCACAAGCTCCGTGATGACCCGCAGCCCCCGGCGGTGAGCCTCCCGCAGGAACACCTTGAAGTCCCGCAAGCTGCCGTAGGCCGGGTGGATCTTGAAGTAGTCCGCGATGTCGTACCCGTCATCCTTCAGCGGGGATGGGTAAAACGGCAGGAGCCAGATGGCATTGGCACCCAGGTCTCGCACGTAGTCCAGCTTCTCGATGAGGCCCCGAAAGTCCCCGACTCCGTCGCCGTTGCTGTCATAATAGGCCCGTACGTGGACTTCATAGATGACCGCATCTTTGTACCACGTCGGGTGGTCCGGCAGGTGGTTGGTTGCCACAAACGGTCGCTCCTGGTGGCCGCAGAGTCCGGCGGATAGCGTAGCGCGGGCGGCCCACCCGGGGCACAGTTTAGACGAAAGCCGACCGCTAGGGTAGGCCCCCGGGCACCCAAAGGCAGCCTCCCCCGCGGTCGAACCGCAGGCCGGGGGGGCCAGGGCTCCTCCCTCGTAGCGGCGGGAGTGGCGTCAGCCCCGAAACACGTCGGCTGACCAACCACCCTCGCCTCCGCCCGACTGTGGTCTGCCCAAGCAGGCATCCGTTCACGGTTTCTCCCCGAGCGCCCGGTGGGCCTTCAGGTAGGAGTCCGGGTCGCTCAGCGGTTCCAGCAAGGCCCTGACCCGCCGTCCCAACTCGCTTTGGAGCCACTCCCTGGATATCACGCCGTTTCGCAGTGCCCGCCGGTAAACCCGCAGATTGCTCCCCATCGAGGTGGTGGAGTACAGCATGGCCATCAGCTCATAGAACCTGCGGAGCGGAAGGCGGGGCCTTACAGTGGTGTGAAGGAAGTCCAGAAGCTCGTGGCGCCATTCTGCCAGTTTGAGGACCCCCTGGCGCACCCATTGCTCCGTCAACACCGTCCCGGGCAGCGGGGTCAACACGGTGTATTGGGGAAAAGCGATCTCCAGCTTGCGGACGAACTCGGCCAGCTCGAAGAAGTCTTGTTCCGTCCAGTCAGGGTTCACGATGAAGCAGCCCCAGGCCTCGACCCCGTAGCGGCGCATCACGTCCAGGGCGCACAGGGCGTGCTCCAGCCGGTTGCGCTTGTGGTGAAGCTCCTGAAGTTCCGACTCCTTGTGGGACTCAATGCCCAGCAGAAGGACCTTCATCCCGGCCCGGGCCCACTGCTCCACCAACTCAGGGCGCCGGGCGATGTCGTCGGTGCGCACCTGCGCCCAGTACTTCCACCGGCGGCCTTTCCAGGTGGGATCCGAGGACGCCCGGGCCTGGATGCGGGCGGCGATCTCCAGGGCCCTTGCGGAGTCCACCCAAAACTCGTCATCCACGAACGCGACGACCTGAACCGTCTCAGGTAGGCGCTCCAGCTCCAGCAGCACCCGCTCCGGGCTTTTGGTCCGGTACCGACGGGCGTTGAACACCCATACCGAGCAGAAGCTGCAGTCGTACGGGCACCCCCGGCTGGTCTCCACCGAGCCCACCACACCCATGACGTTCAGGTAGTACCGGTCGTGGTAGCGCTCCACCAGCGACCAGTCTGGGAGAGGCAGGCTGTCCAGGTCGGCGATGGGAGGCCGGCGAGCGGTGAAGACCACGCCACTCTCGCCGCGGAAGGCCAGCCCTGGGATGGCGTGCCAGTCACGCCCGCGCGCCACGGCCCTCACGAGTTCCGCAAAGGTCTGCTCGCCTTCCCCCACGACCAGAAGGTCAACGGCCGGTTCCGAGAGCGCGTCGGCCGGATCCATGGTCGCGTGATAGCCACCCCAAACGATGAGGGCATCCGGCAGGGTACTTCGCACGCGCCTGGCCAGTGCCTTGGCCGACCAGGCCTCGGCCGTATACGCGGTGAGGCCCACCACGGCAGGACGAAACTCCCGGAGGGTCGTCTCCAGGGCTCCGTCCTCTTCCAGGCGCATGTCCAAGATGCGGCACTCGTGTTGCGGCACGGCCGCGGCCACCATCAAGAGATCCAGCGGCGCGACCCGGGCCAGGCTGGTGAACCCGATGCTGACGTTGGAGATGTCCGGCTTGATGAGGAGAATGCGAAGCCGCTGCGAGTCCGCCGATGACCTGCGGCCGCCCGCAGGCCCGGCCTGTGGAGGCACACCGAAAGTCTCCAAGGAAACGCCTCCTTACCTGAGGGGCCTTTCCGGCCGGGCGTCAGCGACGGCCATAGGTGATGAGACGGATTCCAAGTTTGCTGGCACGCTCGCGGGTGCCCGGTGCTACGGCAAGGGCAATAAGCACCTTTTCAGCCGTGATGCCCAGCTCCCGCTCGGCAAAGCTTGCCTTGCGCGCGAAGGCGCTGGCATCCACCGGCTTCGCGTAACTTTTCACCTCCACCAAGAACCTGTGGCCGTTGTACACGTAAGCGTCGATCTCCACCTCCGCACCGGGCTGGTATACTTCGCCGGCCGTATCCGTCAAGACCAACTTTCGCGCCTCAAGGTCGCCGATGCCAGAGAAATCTGCGATGACGTCCCGAATGACCGCCTCAAGCCCACGTCCGACCCGGATTCCCAATGAGCCGAGACCCAACTCGAGGCGGGTCACATGCCGCTCAGTAGCCTCCAGCCGCCGGAACATCTCCTCAAAGCGCCGGTCATTCTCCCGGAGACGCTGGAAGGTCTCCTGAAAGCGGGCATCGTTCTCCTTGAGACGCTGCAACATCTCATCCTGCCGCCGGCCCATCTCATCCAGACGCCGGCCCATCTCCTCGAACCGCCGGTCGTTCTCCCGGAGACGCTGGAAGGTCTCCTCAAAGCGGGCATCGTTCTCCTTGAGACGCTGCAACATCTCATCCTGTCGCCCGCCCATCTCATCCAGACGCCGGCCCATCTCCTCGAACCGGTGGTCGCCGGCCTTCAGGCGCTCTACCAGTTCTTCGAAGCGACGTTCGGCCGCTTCGAAGCGCATCCGGGACTCCTGCAAGGCCCGCTCCGCCTGCTCCCGTAAGGCCTTGCTCTCCTCGAGCAACCGGTCGAAGTCGCTTCGCGAGCCGAGCGCCTGCACCAGCAGGCCCACGACCTCGGAGTAAAAGGACGGATCCTCGCGTAAAAGGCGCGGTAGCGTCGACCGCAGCCAGCGTGTAAATTCTTCCCGATCGGTCGGCACGGTGGACAAACGCATCACCCTATGCCCCTGCCGCCTATCGCCGCGCAGGAACCGGACGCAGACCCCGCCCGCATGCTCAGGCTCACCCTTACTATATCACCGGGTCTCTTCCCATGCAGGCCCGCCGAAGGCCGCCACGACCCGGGCCTTTCGCAAAAAACGAACCCCTTCGAGGCCCCCGCCCGGCCCGTCGCGTACGTGGACCCGCCGGGGCTCGCTCACCTATCGACCCCATCGCCCCGAGGAACGGAAGCGCCGTCCTCACCCGCAGCGTCCACCCGCCCGTCGGCCACAAGGGAGCGGGCTTGAGCGGATTCGAGTTCCACCCGCAGCGGGTCCACCCAGCAAGCCAGGCAGCGCGGCTCGTAAGCCTCCGCTCCCCCTATGAGCACCAGTTCCCCGAGCCCCGCCGGACGGCCGCCCACAAGCCGCTGGGTTCGGGTGGCTTCTGCCCCACACTGGACGCAAACCGCCGAAAGCTTCACCACCTCGTCAGCGAGAGCCAAAAGCAGCGGCATCTCCCCGAAAGGCAACCCTCGGTAGTCCAGGTCGAGCCCTGCCAGAGCGACGAAATACCCCGAGGCCACCAGGGATCGGGCCGCCTCCGCCATTCCATCGAGGAACTGCGCTTCGTCCACGGCCACCAGGGAGCCCGGGGAGAGCTCCCCTGCCGCTTGCACGATCTGCGCCCCGTGGCGGACCAGGATGGCCTCCCCTTCCAGTCCATCATGGCTGCGTACCGTGGGAGAACGGCTGTCGGTGACCGGCTTGCACAGAACAACCGGAATGTGCGCCCTGCGGGCCCGGCGTACCCGACGCAGAAGCTCGCTGGATTTGCCGCTGAACATCGGGCCGCAGATCACAGATAGCCGTCCGGGATTCCCTCGTCGCTCTCGTCCCATGGCGCCCGTCCTGCCCGCCCCTTTCCCGTACCCCGCCGTCTTCCGGCCATCTCCTCCGGGACGGCCCCGACCGGCCCTACCCCTCCGGGGCTCTGCCAGACGTTACCACAAGCACGCATGCCGGTCAACGCAGCTCCGGGCCGCCGCAGGGCGACGAGAGTCGCTGGTGGCACAAAAAGCGGCCCGCCTCTGGGCGGCAGGAGCCCTGGCGGGCACATCGAAAGGCACTCACGCCGCCGGCGCCAGCGGAGCGGCAGTGTTACCCGACGGTCACCTGAATGCGATGGTAGCCGGTGGCACCCTCCGGAAGCGGTGGCGCCTCCGCATCCTCCTGCACCTGCCCCCTCCCGTCATATGCCCGCACCGCAAGGGTGTACGGGCCCGCTCGCCCGGGCTCCCAGACCTTGAGCCACCGCACCCAGGTCATGGCGTTTGGTGAGGGCTCCACTTCGGCCACCTCCCAGGATCGGCCGCCGTCAAAGCTGACCTCGACGGCCCCTATCCCCCGGTCCCCCGCGAAGGCGATCCCTGCAACCTCGATGCGCCCCTGCCGCAGTCGCCCTCGGTCTGGCGGGACGTCGATGCGGGACAGCGTCCGGGTAACGGCCGTGTCGCTCCAGCCGCGCACCTCCCAGTACCCCTTGTAATCGTACGGCACCGCCTCGATGCGGGTGATCCACTTGACGTTTTTCATCCCGTAGATCCCCGGTACGACGAGCCGGGCCGGAAAGCCGTGTTCGGGCGGCAACGGCTGTCCGTTCATCTCCAGGGCCAGCAGGGTCGTAGGCTCCAGCGCTTTGGCCAGAGGGATGCTGTCGGTATACCCGTCGGCCGCTTCAAAGCGCAAATCCACGACCCCCTCCTGCAATCCGGCGTGCTCCAGCAGACGGGCGAGAGGAATGCCTCGCCACAGAGCGTTGCCGATAAGGTCGCCCCCGATGGGGTTGCTGATGCACGATAGAGTCGTGTACTGCTCCACCTGGCCGGCCGCACCGACAAGCTCGCGGTAGCTGAAGCTCAGGGGCCGCTTCACCAGGCCGTCCACCCGCAGCGACCACCGGTTCTCCATCACCCGAGGGTCAAAAAGGTTCTTGCTGACGGTGTAGAACTCTTTCGTGGGAGTCAGCCATGGGGATAGCCCGACAATTCCATCCAGCAGGCCGGGAACCTGGGTCGTCCCGGGCCCGCCCGGCGGCAGGCCGGCAGCTCGCGTGCCGGATGGCATGGTGGAAGCCGGCAAAGCAATAGCCGTCGTTCGCCCAGCCGGGCCTAAGAGCCATCCACCCCCCGTCGCTCCGGCTGCGGCCAGGGCCACGCGGATAAGATCCCGTCGGCTCACCGGTAGGGCACGGACCGCACGCACCGCTTGCTCACCTCTCTGGCCCGGCGGGTGCTCCGTCTGCGGGGCCCCCACCGGTTTCGGTATTCACACATATAACGCTCCCAACGGTATTTGGGGATTGGCGAACGGCGGCCCGTCAGGAGGCGAAGTCGCTTCGTGAAGGATCTGTCACCCCCCACGAGCCCCGAGATCCCCCTGCAGGCGTTTCGGGACGCCCTGGCGGTGGTGCGCCGGGTCTTCCCGCCCACGCCGCTTCTGGCTGCCCCGCGGCTGTCCCGGCGCCTGGGCGCCGACATCCACCTCAAGCTGGACTGCGTAACCCCCATCCGTGCCTTCAAGCTGCGCGGAGCCCTCAACAAGCTCGCCCGCCTTCCGGAAAGGGTGGGAGTCATCACGGCCAGCACCGGGAACCACGGGCTGGCCGTGGCTCACGCCGCCCGGCTGACGGGTCACCCGGCCACCATCTGCGTGCCCGAGGGGGCGAACCCCCAAAAGGTGGCTGCCATCCGGGCGGAGGGAGCCCGGGTCGTGGAGACCGGAAAAGACTATTTCGAGGCGTTCGAAGCGTGCGTGGAGCGGTCCCGTCGGGAGGGGCTGGTCCTGGTCCACGCTTACGATGACCCTGATATCATCGCCGGCCAGGGGACGGTCGGGCTGGAGGTGCTGGAGACGGCCCGATTTGACGCGATACTCTGCGGAGTGGGCGGCGGTGGTCTGGTAAGCGGCGTCTCGACCGTCGCCAGCCACCTTGCCTCCGGCACGCGGGTTTTCGGGGTTCAGCCCGAGGGCGCCAACTCCCTGGCTCGTTCCCTGGCGGAGGGGAAGCTCGTCACCCTGGCCCGGGTAAGGACCATCGCCGACGGTCTGGCCGCCCGCCAGCCCGGTCAGTGGCCCTTTGCGCTGGCGCGCCGCCACGTGGAGGCAGTGCTTGAGGTCAGCGACGAGGAACTGATGAGGGCCGTGGCGACGCTTCTCGCCGACGAGCGGATCGTGGCCGAGCCGTCCGGGGTTGCGGGGCTGGCAGCCATCGCTCGCTACGGTCCCGGCCGCTTCGGTCGTCGCCTGTGCGTCATCATCAGCGGTGCCAACATCTCCGATCACCTGCTCGAGGAGATCCTCCGCAGGGCCCGCAGGCTGCTTTGAGACTAAGCCGCTGGGTGGGCGCGAAGCTTCCCGTGCGAGGCCGTTGGTCGAAGTGGACCGGGCACCTCCTCCCCCCGGCCGACGGGGGAGGATCAGGCGGGCTCGCGCCGAAAAGTCACGGATGTCCCGGGAAAGTGTCGATACGCAAAAGTCTGGTTGTCGGTACCCGAGGTAGCAGCCGGTCACTCCGGCCGCAGGCAACAGTGGACTGCCTTGGCCCGATCGCCCCGGGGGGGCCCTGGCTCGGTGCCGCAGGGGAGTTAGCCGGCAGGCCCCTGGGCGTTTCGCGTGGGGAAGGCCCTGTCGCGCGAGCACCGTCCTGGCGGCCGGGGAGAGGCGTTTTTCGTCCGCTGAAGTGTCTGCAAGCGTCGGCTGGCCCGGCCCGAACACGGTTGGAGGCATGCGCATGAGCGGGCATGGCGCATCCGCGACCCCCCTGCCTCCCCCCAACGTCCTTCCCATGGAACCCGCGGTCCAGGCCGTCCACGATGCTGTGCTCCACGGCCGCCCGCTGCGGGAGGCCCTCTCGGCCCTCCTCGAAACCGTTACCCGTCTTGGGTACCCGGCCTCATGCGTGGCCCTGGTTGAGCCTGACGGGACACTGCGCCCCGTTGCGGCGTGCGGCCTGGCGGAACCGGTTCGTCTTGTCGGGCTTTTCCGGGCGGGCGGCCACGCGGGGGATGTCGTCCGTCGCGCTGTGGCAACGGGAGAGGCCGTCACCTCCGAGGACGTCACCGGCTCGGACAGCGTCGGGCCCGCAGGGCTGGAGGGGGAGGGACGGCTGCGGTGGGTGGCAGCGCTCCCTTTGGTCGCCGGGAGGGAGGTGCTGGGCGCGCTCGCCGTCCTTGACGCGCAGCCCGAGCACTTCGGGCCGCCGGCACTGCGCCAGCTGCAGGTAGTGGCTCTGCAGGCGGCCGTGGCAGTGGCGGTGGCCCGGCGCCGCCACACCGTGCGCGCAGCCGCCCGGCGGCGCGCCTTCGCAGCCGCCAGGCCGCCCTCCGACGCGCGCTCCGCCGCCTGTGCGCCCCTGACGCCCGCCGAAAGGGTCTGGGAGAGGCGGCTTCGGCAGGCGCTGGAAGAGGACCGGCTGGTCTTCTACATGCAGCCTATCCTCGACCTACGGGCAGGGCGGATCTCCCAGTACGAACTTCTCGTGCGCTTGGTGGACGAACGGGGGCGCATCATTCGGCCGGGCTGCTTTCTGGGCGTGGCGGAGCGCACGGGACTTGTCCACTGCCTCGACCGGGAGGTGGTCCGCCACGCCATCCGCCTCATCGCCGCCTGTGCCAGCGCCGGCGTGGAGCTCTTGCTGGAAGTCAACCTGTCGGCGCTGGCCCTGGAAAACGAGCAGTTGCTGGCCTTCATCCGCCAGGAGCTGCAAGCGGCGGGCGCGCCGCCCCAACGCCTGGTGCTGGAGATCACCGAGACGGCCGCGATCGAAGACATCCGGCAGGCACAGCGCTTCGTGGGCAGCCTGCGGGAGATGGGATGCCGCTTCGCCCTGGATGACTTCGGGGTGGGCTTCGGCTCCCTCTACTACCTGAAGCATTTGCCCGTCGATTTCGTGAAGATCGACGGGGCGTTCATCCGCAGCCTCGACCGGGACGCGGCCGACCCCCACATCGTCCGGGCCATCGTCCAGATGGCCGCCGGCCTGAAGGTGAAGACCATCGCCGAGTTTGTGGAACAGGCCCGCGTCGCCCAAATGCTGCGCCGGCTTGGGGTGGATTACGCCCAGGGCTTCTACGTCGGCCGTCCCCGGCCCGTCTCCGGCTGGCTCGTCGGGGGCTGCCATCCGGCCCCAGCAAGAGCCTCCCCGTCCTAGGTCATGGGCAGCACGGCCCTCCCCCCAGAGCTGGACGCCCGGCGGGCCTGCGTGCCGTAAAGGGAGGGCCGCCCTCGCCGTAGAAGTTCCGGTTGCCACGACGGGAAATCGTGTCGACGGGGGGCGGTGTCGCCCGGGGGGTGACACGATGGCGTCGCACGCTGCGGCCAACCCGCAACTGGCGGCAGGCTCCCAAACAGTGTCGGGCGGTGGGGAGGTGCCCCGGCCGTCGGCGGCCGAGGAGGAACGGCTGTTTGCGATCCTGCGCTCGCCCCTGTTGCGCGCGCTGTCCGGCTCCACCCAGAGGGCGCTCGCTGACCAGCTCAAGCCGACCATGCTGGAGGGCGGCCAGTTGCTGTTTCGGGAAAAGGATTTCTCCGACGCCCTGTACCTGGTCGAATCTGGCCGTCTGAGGGTCTTTCGCGTCGGGGATGACGGCCGCGAGACGACGGTGGCCGAGATCGGGCCGGGCGAGCTGGTAGGAGAAATGGGGCTTCTGGACGGCGCCCCCCGGTCGGCCAGCGTGCAGGCGCTGGAGCCCGCCCGGCTCTGGCGGCTGGATCGTTCCGGGTTTTTCGCCCTGGCTCAGAGCGACCCCGGATTCCTCGTGGCCCTCAGCGAGCTTCCGGCCCGCCGGCGCCGCGGTTCGGGCGTCTCCGAGCAACCGCAGGGGTACGAGGCAGTGGCCGGCGAGCTGTTGCGCACCCTGCGACGTCTGGCCGTGATCGGCACGGCTCCAGCCGCAGCTCGGGGGTCCCAGCGGCTGAGGATCACCCTTCAGGAGCTGGCCGGCCTGGTGGGGTGCAGCGACGAGACCATCCGGCGCGCGGTTGGGGCGTTGCAGTCCCAGGGTGTCATCGTCCGGGTAGGGCATGCGAGCATTTGGGTGGATCGGGAACGCCTGCTGTCCGTCACTTCCGGGGAAGCCCTCAACCCTTGATCGGCCTGGCGGCTCGGCCGCCGCCTGCCTCTTTGCCGTAAATCCGCCCGGCAGGTAGCGGGCCCGGGGCGTCTCCCTCGCGCCGGCTGCGACCGTCCTCGCGAAGCAGGGGTGCCCTTGTGTGACAGATCTCATACAAGCCACCGGCCATCCGGGTGATCCATAGAGTCGAAAGCGCTACTCGAACCCGGGTGGCGCAGACATCCCAAGTTGGGGGGAACAGGCGATGTGGAAGAGGCTGGTGAACGGATTGCGGCATCTGGGAACCGACGAGCGAGGGTTCACCCTCATGGAACTGATGATCGTGGTAGTCATTGTGGCCATCCTGGCGGCCGGCGGCGTGGTAGGGTACGGGTTCCTGATCCAGAGGGCGGTCAACTCGGACGCGGCCAACTTCAAGACCACCATGGAGACGGCGGTGCGCCTGTACGAGAGCGACATCGGCACCCCGGCGGG
>CAYQLT010000007.1:16661-29203 GCA_964418425.1 uncultured Clostridia bacterium | reverse complement strand
GGTGGGCAGGGGCAGGGCTCTGGTCCCCTGCCCACCCCGGCTGGGTCGGCAGCGAAAGGGGGGACGTCACGGTGGCGGTTCAGCTTCGCCCATTCGGCCGCAAGCGCCTGGGACAGACCCTGGTCGAGATGGGAGTTCTCACCCCCGAGCAACTGAGCGAAGTGCTGGCCGAGCAGCAGCGCACGGGGCAGCGCATCGGCCAGATCGTGGTGGAGAAAGGGTACGTCTCCTCGGCCCAGCTGGCCGACGCCCTGAGCGCTCACCTCGCCATTCCCAGGGTTCGCTGGGAGGAGGTAGAGCTCTCGCCCGACGTGGTGCGCCTGCTGCCCGAGCGCTTCGCCCGCCACAGTGTCCTGCCGCTGCGCCTGGAGGGCGAGACCCTCTACGTCGCCACCGCGGACCCCCTGGATGTGGTGTTGCTCGACGACATCCGGGCTGCCACCGGGTTTCGGGTGGTGCCGCTGGTGGCCACGCCCCAGGAGATCGAGGCCGCCCGCGGCCGCCTGTCCACCCTGGCGCTGTCCACCGAGGAGGTGGTGCAGCAGGTCGACGAAGAGCCCGAGCCGGTCCGCGAGGAGGACATCATCGATCCCAACTCGCCGGCGGTGCGCATGGTCAACCTGATCCTGAGCGACGCCGTCCAGCGCCGTTGCAGCGACATCCACCTGGAGCCTCAGCCCGATCGGCTGCGAGTGCGCTTCCGCATCGACGGCCTGCTGCGGGACGTCACTGCGGTTCCCCGCAGCCTCCAGGCCAGCGTCATCTCCCGGGTCAAGGTCATGTCCGGCCTGGACGTGGCCGAGCACCGGCGGCCCCAGGACGGGCAGATGCACTTGAAGGTGGGCGACGCGGACATCGACATGCGGGTCTCGGTGCTGCCCGCCATTTACGGCGAGAAGGTCGTGATCCGGCTTTTGCACCGAAGCGCCCGCCTCATCTCGGTGGACCAGCTGGGCTTTCTCCCTCGAGCCCGGCAGTGGGTCGAGGAGATGCTGCGCCAGCGCCAGGGCCTCATCCTGGTGACCGGCCCCACGGGGAGCGGCAAGTCCACCACCCTGTACGCCTTCCTGCAGGCGCTCAACGTGCCCGAACGGAACATCATCACCGTGGAGGATCCGGTGGAGTATCGCATCGACGGCATCACCCAGGTGCAGGTGAACCCCAAGGCCGGTCTGACGTTTGCCTCGGCGCTGCGGAGCGTGCTGCGCCAGGACCCCGACGTGGTCATGGTGGGAGAGATCCGGGACGCCGAGACGGCGGAGATCGCCGTGCGGGCGGCCCTCACCGGCCACCTGGTCCTGAGCACCCTGCACACCAACTCGGCGGCCGGCACGGTGGTTCGCCTGACCGATATGGGGGTTGAGCCGTACCTGCTCAGCGCCACCCTCATCGGGGTGGTGGCGCAGCGGCTGGTGCGCAGCCTCTGCTCGGGATGCGCGGAGCTGGAGATGCGGGAGCTGACCCCTGCCCAGCGCCGGTTCGTGGGCGACGCCTGGGGCGACCACCCCGTGCCGGTGGGCAGGGGCTGCCACCACTGCGAGGGAACCGGTTATCGGGGCCGGATCGTGGTGGAAGAGGTGCTCTTGGTGGACCGGCGGATCCGGGAGTGCCTTTCCCGCAACCCCTCGGAGGACGAGGTCCGCCGGCTGGCCGTCCAGGCCGGCATGCGAACCCTCAAAGAGACAGGGATCGCCAAGGTGATGGCAGGGCGCACCACCATCGACGAGGTCTTCCAGGCCCTGTACGGGCTGGAGGAGCTGGAACAGGCTCTGGAGCCTGCCGAGGCGGCCCGCCCGGCGGCCGAAGGCGGGGGCAGGTCATGATGGGCCGAGACATCCCCCCTTCCGACCCGCAAGCCCGGCCTGCCGTCGGCCCGGATGCGTTGCGGCTGGACGACCTGCTGCGCCAGACCGTGGAGCTGCAGGCTTCGGACCTTCACCTGACCGCGGGGGCCGCGCCCATGGTTCGGGTGCACGGGGAGCTGAAGGCGCTGGAGGGCTTGTCGGCGCTCTCTGCCGCCGACGTGGAGGGCCTCATCCGCCCCATCCTTCCCGAGCCGCAGCGGGCGCTCTTCGAAAGCCGGGGGCAGGTGGACTTCTCCCATGGCGTGCCCGGCGTGGGCCGATTCCGCTGCCACGTGTTTCGGCAACGAGGTTCCTGGGGGTTGGCGGCCCGGGTGATCCCCCGGGAGATCCCCCCCATCGACCGGCTGGGCTTGCCCCCGGTGGTGCTGGAGCTGTGCGAGCGTCAGGACGGCCTCATCCTGGTAACGGGTCCCACCGGTAGCGGAAAGTCCACCACTCTGGCGGCCATGATCGACCGGATCAACGAGCGGCGGCGCTCGGTCATCATCACCCTGGAGGATCCCATCGAGTACCTGCACCGCCACAAGAGCAGCATCGTCAACCAGCGAGAGATCGGCAGCGACACCGCCTCCTTCGCCGACGCCCTGCGCGGGGCGCTGCGGGCGGACCCAGACGTGGTGCTGGTGGGGGAGATGCGGGACCTGGAGACGGTGGCCACTGCCCTGCGGGCGGCCGAGACGGGCCACCTGGTGCTCTCCACGTTGCACACCCGGGGCGCGGCGGAGACGGTGGAGCGCATCGTGGACATGTTCCCCACCGAGCAACAGCGCCAGGTCACCCTGCAGCTGGCCTCCACCATCCAGGGGATCATCGCGCAACGGCTATTGCCCCGGGCGGACGGCCGGGGCCGGGTGGTGGCGTGCGAGGTGCTGGTGGGCACCCCCGCCATCCGCGCCCTCATCCGGGAGTCCAAATGGCACCAGATCCCCGCGGCCATGGAGACCGGCGCCCGCTTCGGGATGCGAACCTTCGAAAGCGCCCTTCGTACGCTGGCCGACCAGGGGGTCATCTCCCCCCATTCGCTGGCCGGCTTTCGCCGGGAATGAGCGGGGGCGGGGATGGTGGCGGGGACCTTCGAATACCGGGCCCGGGACCGAAGCGGCCGCGTCGTGCGCGGCGTGATGGAGGCAGACAGCCCCGATGCCGTGGTGCGCAGGCTGCGCCAGGACGGTCTGTTTGTGGCGTCGGTGACCCGTGCCGACCGGCGCGGGCCGTCGAGCCCGGGGCGCTCCCTCTGGCGGCGCGGGCCAAAACCTGGCGAGATGGCCCTGCTGTGCCGTCAGCTGGCCATGATGTCTCGGGCCGGTCTGACCCTGGTGGAAAGCCTGCGCCTGCTGGCCCAGCAGACCCCCGGTGGACGGCTGAAGGCAGCCCTTGAGGCGGTTCGGCGAGACATCGCGGCCGGTATCTCGGTGGGGCGGGCCTTCGGGCGGCATCCGGACATGTTCTCCTCGCTGATGGTGCAGATGATCGAGGTCGGCGAGATGACCGGCTCGCTGGATGAGGTTCTGGAGCAGCTGGGCACCTACTTTCAGCGTGAGCACGAGCTGCGGTCGAAGATCCGGGAGGCCCTGGCCTACCCCACGGTCGTGGCGGTGGTGGCCCTGGGGGTCATAGCCGTGTTGCTGTTTTTCGTGCTGCCCACCTTTGTGGCCTTTTTCGACCGCTCGGGTATGCCCCTGCCCCTTCCGACCCGGATCCTCTTGGGCTTCCAGCGCTTCGTGGCCGACTGGTGGTACCTGCTGGGCGCAGCGGCGCTTGCAGGCTGGCTGGGGATGCGCGCCTACCTGCGAACGCCCAAGGGCCGGCTGGCCCGCGACCGCCTGCTGCTGCATGCGCCCCTGATCGGCCCGGTGGTCGTCCGGTCCGTCATGGCCCGGCTCACCCGCACCGTGAGCCTGGGGCTGCGCAGCGGCGTGGCCATGGTGGACGCCCTCGAGGCGGCCGAGCGGGTCGTGGGGAACGAAGCGGTGCGGCAGGCGCTGGCCGCGGTACGGGCCGGCGTTGAACAGGGTTCCAGCCTCGCCCGGGCCATGGGGCGTCAGAAGGTCTTTCCCGAACTTCTGGTGCAGATGGTCACCATCGGGGAGATGTCGGGCAGTCTGGAGGACATGCTGCGCCACCTGGCCGTACGGTACGAGGCGGACGTGGAGAGCGCGGTGAAGGTGCTGGTGGGTTATGTGGAGCCGGCCATCATCGTGATTCTGGCAGGGGTCGTGTTGCTCATCGTCTCCTCCGTCATGCTGCCTCTCTTCCAGTCTGCAGGGATGATCTAGCAGCCCTGCGGGCAAGCAGGCCGGGCGGCGTCCGGTGTGCGGCTTGGCCGGACGGGGCGGCGACCGGCCAGGTGCAGGTGGGTCGGGGGGAAAGGGCGCGTGGCTCGCATTGCGGTGGGAGTGGATATCGGCCACCAGCAGGTGAAGGTGGTCCGCCTGGTGCGGGAACGGCGTGCCCTGCGGGTGGAGGCGGCCCAGCGGGTGCAGGTGCCGCCGGGCGCGGTGGAATCGGGCCGCATCGCATCCCGAGAAGCCCTGCGACAGGCCCTGGCCGAGGCCGGCGCGGTGGCCCGCCGCCAGCAACCCGGTGTGGTGGTCGGCATGAAGAGCCCGGACTTCGTGGTCCGGACGGTGCGCCTTCCCGCCATGTCGCCGCAGGAGCTGAAAGAGGCGGTGCGCTGGGAGATGATGGACCTCCTGCAGCTGCCCGCCGAACAGGCTGACGAGGTGTACGTGGATTACCACGTGCTGAGCCCGGCCCAGGGAGGGTCGGAAGGGGTGGTCGGCGCGGTCGCGGTGCGGCGTTCGGTGGTCCGGGAGGTGGTGCAACTGCTGCGGGAGGTGGGCCTGCCCCCGGAGATAATGGAGGTGAACGCCTTCGCGGTGGCCCGCCTGCTGCCCCGTCCGGGCAGGGTCTGCTACGTGGACCTGGGCGCCGTGTACACCGAGCTCTACGTCACCACGGACGGCCGCTACGAGCTGCACCGGCTGCTGCCCCTCGGCTGCGACCGGCTGACCGAGGCCATCGCCGCCGCCTTCGGGATTAGCAAGGAGGAAGCGGAATCCCGCAAGCGCCAGCGGCCGCTGGGGGAGCTTCTTGAGGAAGCGGTTGGCCGCTCGGCCCTTTCCGGTTCGGTGCAAACCTTGCTGGACGCCCTGGTTCAGACCCTGGAGTACCTTCGCCCGCGCAACCCGTCGGCGGCCAGCGAACCTGCCGTCGATGGGCTGCTTTTGGCAGGAGGCGGCGCATTGCAGCAGGGTATGGCGCAACTGCTCACCGAAGAGCTGGGCTACCCGGCCGAGGTGATAGACCCTCTCACAGCCCTGCAGCTGGGGGAAGGGCCCGGCCCGCTTGCGGGAGAGGCGGGGCCGGCCTTCGCGGCTGCGCTCGGGCTGGCGCTGCGGGGGGTCACGGAGCCGTGAAGATCAACCTGATTCCCCCGGAAGACCGCCACCGGCCCCGCCCGGTGCGCCCGGAATCCCTGTTCGTGGTAACGTTTCTGATTCTGGGAGCCATGCTGACGGCCGCCACGGTGTTCAGCCTGCAACAGGGGAGCATGGCGGGCAGCAGGGTCGGCAACCTCAAGCAGGCGGTGGCCCGCCTGGAGCCGTATCGCAAGCAGCTCAACGAGTTGCGCCAACAGACGCGGGAGCTGGACAGGCAGGCCAAGGAGCTGGAGGAGAGGCTGGCCCAGCAGTCCGCAGGGGCGGGCGTCGCCTGGCTGCTGCAGTATCTCTCGGCCATGGCCGAGCATGCCGGCACCGTCTGGCTGGACCGGGTCTCTCTCACCCAGGATCGCCTGCAGGTGGAAGGACGTGGGGATTCCGCCCGAGCGGTGGCCCACTTCCTGTCCCACCTGACCGGCCATGCGCGGCTGCGCATGGCCGAGGGGGGCGTGGGGCTCGCCGAGGGAGAGACGGCCGGGTGGGTCCGGTTTTCAGTGGAACTGCGGGTGCTGGGGGTGGACGGGGATGGCAAGGCTTCCCTCGCCGCTCGCTAGCACCCGGGGCCGCGTCCTCACATATTCCCTGGGACTGCTGGTTCTGCTGATCGGGTATTACCTCGCCGTACTGGGGCCGCTGTGGGCACGCTCCCAGGGCGCGCTTCGAGAGGTTCACAAGCTCGAGCGGGAACTCCAGGCGCTGGGCCGGGCCCGGCAGGAACTGGCAGCCGCCACGGAGGCCCGGGACGCGGCCCGCAGGCGTTACGAGCAACTGGCCGCCCGGGTGCTGCAGCCCGACGACCTGCCCCGGGCGGTGGGATTTGTGCAGCAGCTGGCGGCGGTCCGGGATCTGCAGGTCCAAAACGTACGCCACACCCTGCAGGGGCCTCCGGGCTCGGCCACGTCGGTTCGGCTGGATCTGGACGTGCAGGGCCCTTATGGTGGCGTGCTCGCCCTGGCCGAGGCGCTGGAGTCCCACTTCCCCGCCCTCAAGTTCGTGGGGATGGCCCTTGAGGGTTCCGGCGGCCAGGCGCCCGTCGACCGCAGGCTCTCCTCGCAGGAATTACCGGGAAGCCCGGGGGTGCGAGCTTCACTGAGCTTCACGGTGCCCCTGCGCCAGAGTGTGGACGGCTCGGGGGTTCCCGAGGTGGCCTGGAGCGCACCGCAGGTGACCGCTGCTCCGGTGCGCCGCGACAACCCGTTCCGGCCGTCTCTGGTACCGACCCGTGCGGCCGCGGCGCAGGCAGAGGCCGTGTTGCAAGGCCTGCAGGCCCGTGTGACGGGTGTGGTGCTGGGCGCGCAGGGCCCTCTGGCCGTGTTGCGGCTTGCCGACCGCTCGCACGTGGTGCGGCCGGGAGACCAGGTCGGGCCGCTGAAGGTGGTCCGGGTGGACGCCGGCGGCGTGCTCGCGGAGCTGCAAGGGCGGCGCCTGGAGATCCCGCTTCGCTGAACACGCAACACCCTGGGGGAATGGACAGGGAGGGCAGCCTCATGGGCAGGCATCGGAAGTCATGGGCTATCGGGCTGCTGGCAGCGGTGTTTGTGCTGACACCGCCGATGTCGGCGGGGCAGGCCCCATCGGGGCCGTCTCCCCAGGCGGCGCCGGACGGGCAGGCGAGACCGGCTTCGGCCAGGGAGATCGCGGACATGGCCTTCCAGGGCGCGGCGTTGGCCGACGTGTTCCGGATCCTGGGCGAGCTGGCCGGCCTCAACGTGCTGGTGGACCCGTCGGCGTCGGGTACGGTGACGTTCTTCTTGCGCCGCATCCCACCCATGGAGGCCATCGACCTGGTGGCCCGTGCCAGCGGATTGGCGTACCGCATCGTGAACGGAACCCTGGTGGTGGCCACCTCGCAGCTTTTGCAGGAGCGTTTCGCCGACGAGCGGATCGCGACGGTGGAGCTGCAGCACCTGGACCTGGCCGACGCGGAGCGGCTGGTGCGGGCGGTGGTCCCGGAGGTGCAGGTGGCGAGCCTGGCCCGTTCGCGCACGTTGTGGCTGCGAGGGCCCTCGGCGGCCGTGGAGAGTGCCAGGGAGTTGCTCGCCCGCCAGGATGTAGCCGTCACGCCTGAGCTGGAGTTTGCGAACGCGCCGCTGCCCGAGGTGCTCAAGTCCCTGGCCCGGGCCGGGGGGTTCAGCCTGCTGCTCCCGTCCGAGTTGCAGGGAATCTCCGTCACGGTGTACCTGCGAGCGGGGACGCCGGTGCAAGACGCCCTGGAGGCGGTGGCCCGGCAGACGGGGGTGGAGTACCGATTCGACTCGCCCACCCTGCTGGTGGTGTCGGGCGCACCGGCCGTGCCGGCTCCAGGCACCCGGGCTGCCGGCGCGCAGCCGGCACAACCCCCGGCCCCGGAGACCTTGGCCATGGAGCTTCGAGGGTACGAGCCCCGGTTCCTGAGCCTTAGCAGCGCTCGGCAGCTTCTCGCCTCCGCCTTCCCCGACGTCGAGGTGACGGCGGTGGAGGAGCGCAGGGCCCTGTTGCTGCGGGGCAGCGCCAGCCGGCTGGAAGCGGCGGTGGCGTTTCTGGGGGGCTACGACCGCCCGGTTCTTCGGGCCGTCGGGGTGATCCAGGTCGGCAACCAGTTCCGTGCCCTTCTGGACGTCAACGGCACGGTGCACGTGGTGCGGGTGGGCAGCCGCATAGGGGCGCTGGAGGTGGGCGGCATCGATCCGGAAGGGATCACCGCGCTCATCGACGGCCAGGAGGTGCGGGTTGCGGCCGGAGGTGGCGCCCGTTGAAAGAAGCCGCAGACCGGATGACCCGTGCCGGGTCGCCGGCGCAGGCCACCGGCCGGGCGGTGCGGGCCGGCCCCATGGCCGCCCGAGACGGAGGCCCGCGGGCGAGGGCTGGCCGCCGCCTGGGTCGAGCAGGCGCAGGGTTGCTGGTCGGCGCGGTGCTGGCCGCGCCGGTCGCAGCGGCCGCACCGGCCCAGGCCGGCTCGCCCCAGGCGGCGCCGACGGCCGAGGTGCGGCTGAAGCTGGAAGGGGCCGACGTCCGGGAGGTGTTCGCCTCCCTGGCCGACGCTGCCAACCTGAGCTTTGTGGCGTTACCGGGCTTGAGCGGGCCGGTGAGCCTGGCCCTGCAGGGCCTCACGGTGGAGCAGGCCCTGGAGCTGGTCGCCCGGGCGACCGGGTTCGGTTACGTGCTGACCGCCTCCACCCTGGTGGCCGGACCCCGGGACGCCCTGGAGGCCCGGTTCGGGGCGGCCGCCGTGCGGCCCGAGCTGCCTGCGCCCGGCCCGGGTCAGCCCGCCCGCCAGCCTCCCCCCGACCAGGTGGCCATCGAGGCGCTGGTGGTGGAGCTTTTCGTGAGCGAGATAGGCCGGCAATCGTGGCTGGACCTCTCCCGGTTCGTGCTCTCCATCGAGCCGGGGGCAGGGGTCGTGCGCGTCACCCCCAGCCAGGCCATGGCCCAGCTGCAGGCGCTGGAACAGCGCAACCTGGCTCGATTGCTGGCCCGACCCCGCCTGACCACCGTAAGCGGCCAGACGGCCAGCATCTTCATCGGCGACGAGACGCCGGTGGTGCTGGGCGGCGGCACCGACGCCGCCGAGCGCCTGGAGACCATCAGCGTGGGCATCAAGCTGGAGATCACCCCCGTCGTGGCCGACGACGGTTCCATCACCGTGGACGTGCGCACCGAGGTGAGCGACAAGGTGGGCACCGTCCGGGCCGCCGGCCAGGAGCTGCCCCAGATCCGCAGCCGCTCCGCCACCACCCGGGTGCGGGTTTGGGACGGCCAGGCCATCTTCATCGGGGGCCTCACTCGCCAGAAGGAGGGTGAGACGCGGGTGGGCCTTCCGGTGCTCAAGGAGTTCCCCGTGCTGGGCCCCATCTTCACCTCCGAGGCGGTGGAGGAAGAGCGAACGGACATGAACATCCTGCTGTTCCCCCGCCTCATTCGAACCGACGACGCTGCCACGGCTACCAGCTCCCAAGCCTCCGACGCAACGGGGGTGAAGCGGGCGGCGGAGGTGGCAGGAGCGCCCGCCGAACCGTTTCCCCTCCCCGAGGACCTGCCCGGAAGGGCTCCGCTTCGCCCGCCCCGGCGGCCGGCCACGGTGCCCAGGCCGGGGTTGCGCCTGTCCATCTCCGACGCGACGCAAAGCGCCTGGCAGCTCAGCCTGGAGCGGGCCGCAGCCGACGGGCAGGGCGCCTCCACCAGCCTCAGCGCGCTGCCGGCCACCGTGGACGGCCAGCGCGGCCACGCCTGGGGAATCGGCCTGCAGTGGCGCTGGTACTGGCCAGCCCGTCCCACGGCCCTCTGGGTGGGGCTGGGGGCCGACGGGCTCTGGGTCCAACGGGCGGCGGGAAGCACCGTGGGTCAGGTGTGGCTGCTGCGCCTGGATGGGGGCGCCCGCGTGGCACTCGCGCCGACGCCCCTCTTCTTCGAGCCGTACGTGCGGTGGGTGGTGCTGACGTCCTCTTCCGTGGGCGGCCTGCAACTGGATCGGTGGAGACCAGGCCTGTGGGCGGGCGTGAATCTCGGCGTCTCATTCTGAACGGGGAGGACGGCTACTTTCTGGTCCTGGCCCTGGCGGTCACGACCATCCTGTTGGTGATCGCCTCGGGGCTTGCCATGATGGGAACGGCCGCCCTTCGGGCGGCGCGGATCGAGCTCGACCGGGCCCGGGCGCTTTATGCGGCCGAATCCGGCCTTCACCACGCGCTTCAGCTATTGATCGCGCAGGGGGCCGGCATATCGCAGCTGGCATCCGCCAACCCGAACCGGGAACCGTGGAGCACGCTGGGGGAGGGGCAGGAGTACCGGTTCTGGGTGGACACGGCGAACCCGGTCTGCGCTTCGTACCGGCTGCTGGCCGACGGGCGCAGCGGGGAGCGGCTGCGGCGGGTGCGGGTTCTGGTGAGCGGGCAGATCCTCTTCACGGGCGCGCTGGTGGACCTCAGCCAGCCTGAGTGTGCCGGTTACGAGCCGCCGGAAGTGACCGTCCCCCCTCCTTCCAGCTGGCCCTGCCCGGGGCCCGGCTGCGTGGTGCGAGTTCCGGGGGGCGTCGAGACCTTCACGGGCCCCGGCGCTTACTACGTGGACGGCTCCTGGACGGTGGCGCGAAACGGCAGCATCACCTTTACGGGCAGCATCCCCCCGGGCGAGGCGCTCAATTTGGTCATCAACGGGAACCTGACCCTCATGCAGGGTACCCTCGTCGACTTCGCAGCCAGCGGGCCCGTCAACGTCTATGTAAACGGCGACGTCGACATCAAGCAGAACTCGCGCATCTCCTCGTCCCCCGACGCCCGGGTGCGCCTTTACGTCTGGGGAAGCCTGAGGGTCTGGCAAAGCGCCGCATGGGAGTTCGCCGTGCAGGACTGGGTCATCTTCTCCGTCCGTGGCGGCCTGGAGTTCATGCAGGATAGCTCCGTGAGCAAGGCGCCCGGGTACACCCAGCGGGCGGTGGTGTTCCTCCTGTCTACGAGCGGGTCCGGCGATGTGAGCCTCTTTCAAGACTTCGACCTGCAGGCCGGCATCTATGCGCCAACCCGCACCGTAACCCTTCACACCAACAACAATCCGCAACCCGAACAGCTCTACGGGGCCATCGTGGGGTCGGGTGTGCAATGTCTGGGGGCCGGCGGATGCGGAAGCCTGACCTACGACGAGGCCCTGCGGGACTTCGTGCTGGGCAGCTGGAGCGTCGTGGGGGGAAGCTGGCGGGAGGAGAGGGTGCCGTGAGGAGGAGCAGGCGGCCTCGGCCTGTTCGGCGGTTTGCCGGCCTGGCGGCCCACTTCGCCCGCCTGCGGGACAGCGGCGGGTTCACCGTGGTGGAGGCCATGGTGGGCACCCTCATCCTGGCCGTGTCCCTGGCCGGCCTGTTCACCCTGCAATCCGCTCTGGGCGAGCTCGACCAGCGCCGTCGCCGGGACGCGGAGATCGGCACCCAGATGGTGCGGGCGGCCGAGCAGAGCCGGGCCATGGGGTACGGCTGGTGGAGCCAGCAGGTGGACCAGGCGCCCGGCCAGGTGTTTGGCGATACGCCCTACGAGGGAACCGGGTTTTCGGTGCAGCGAAGCGCCCGTCGCGTCAGCGAAGCGGGGATGCCCCCGGGACTCATTCGGGTCACGCTGCAGGCCGTCACCACGGCCGGTGCGGTCCGCACACAGATGACGTTTCTCGTGGCGGAAAACGGTTGGTAGCGGGGAACCCATGGTGGCCACGAAGGGGCCTGCGATGGCGCAAGAAGAGGGTCTGGCTCGGGTGCAGGCTCCCGGGAGTGGGAGGGCCCGTGTGAGGAGGGCAGCCGGGAGCCAGGCCGGATTCACCCTGGTGGAGGTGCTGGTGGCCACCGCCGTCTTGGGAGTGCTGGGAAGCGCCCTGGCACTGACGGCGGTCAACCTGGCCGACCTGGGGGATGTCTTGGGCGAGCGGGCCGCAAGGGAGAGCGAGGCCACCCTGGCCATGGCCCAGATGACCCTGGGCAGCGCGCTCATCCCCGGTGCGGCCGCGGCCGAGGCCGTCACGGTCCCGGCCCCCGGCGCCACGGCATCCGAGCTGCGATACACGGTCGACGGGCAGGAGTACCGGTACTCCGTCGGCCCGCCCGGCAGGCTCACCCTTACGGTGGGGAGCAGCGGCGCGCGGGCGCTGGCAACCGGCGTGGAAGCTTTTCAAGTGCAGCGCTACACCCTGGGCGGGCGAACGGTGCTGCGAGTGGAGCTTACCGTGACGCTGCCACGGGCCCGGGGCAGTCTCAGCTGGACCCTGGCCAGCGAGGTGGTGCCCAGGAACCTGTGAGCGACCCGGTTCGGGCCCTGGCCATCGCGCTCCCCACCGCTGCCATGCTGGCCCTGCCGCCCGTTGTCGGTGCCGTGGTGGCCTTCGTGCTGGGGCTGGCCGCGGGGAGCTTCGTCAACGTCCTCATCCACCGGGTGCCCCGGGGCCTGTCGGTCGTGAGCCCGCCGTCGGCGTGCCCGCACTGCGGGCGGCGCCTGGCACCCCGGGATCTGATTCCGCTGGTCAGTTTCGTGTGGGCGCGGGGACGATGTCGGTACTGCGCGGCCCCCATCTCCTGGCAGTACCCTTTGGTGGAGGCGGGGTGCGCGGCGGGATTCGCCCTGCTGTGGCTGGCTTTGCGCAAGCCCGGCCCCTGGGCAGCCTATGCCACCCTGATGGCCCTCTTGGTGGCCCTGGCGGCGGTCGACCTGAGGCACCGCACGTTGCCCAACGCGCTGACTCTGGTGGGTCTGGCGAGCGGCCTCCTGTTCGCGGCGGCCGGCTGGAC
>CAYQLT010000007.1:11915-16561 GCA_964418425.1 uncultured Clostridia bacterium | reverse complement strand
CTTCGAAGGTTCGGCCGGGTCCTCTGCTCGGCCGGTTCTGGGGAGGAAGAGTTCCCATGGCCTTGGGTCGGTCTGGCATCGCGGTGAAGTTCTTCGTGCCCGCCGGAGCAGCCGTGGTGCTGGTGATGGGTGCGGTGACGGGGTACCTGGTGACCCGCCAGCAGAAGGACGCGGTGGAGACCGCTCGCACCCAGGCCCGGCTGGCGGAGGCCCAGATCCGGGCGGCTCGCCAGTACCTGGCCGATGCGCTGGAGGTGGCTGCGCCGGAGGCGGCGGCCGCGGAGCTCGCGCGGAGCATGTTTCAGGCGGGGGAGCATGCGGTCCGGTTCATCGCCCTCGAACTCCTCAACCCCGACAACGGGGCGCAGGCCGCGGTGGAGCGCGCGGCGCTGGAGAGCTTCCGTCGAGGTGAGGCGACCGAACTGGAGACGGTGGAGGGCACGGGCAGCACTGCAACCTTCTGGCGCATCGTCGCCGACGTGGCCCCGGACGAGCGGTGCTCCGGTTGCCACCCCGGGGTGCGCCGGGGGGACGTGGTCGGGGCCATCGCCGTCAGCGTGCCCATGGACCGCATGCTTCAAGACGCCCGGGACCAGCAGCTGGCCCTCGGGCTGGGCGGGATGGGCGTCGTGGCGGTGCTCTTGATGGTCATTGGCGTGACGCTGCGCCAGGTGGTCATCCGACCGCTACAGGAGCGCCTTGGCGCCGGATTGCTGGCTCTGGCCGAAGGCGATCTGACCCGGCAGGTGGCGTCTGCCGGGAAAGACGAGATCGGAGCAGCCACGGAAGCCCTCAACCGGGCATCCCGCAGCCTGAGGGCTCTGTTCGGCACGCTGCGGGAGAGCGCCGCCGAGGTGCACGCGGCCACCCGAAAGGTGGCGGATGCCGCAGCGCGGGTACGGGCCGGCGTGCAGCAGGTGGCCGACACCGTGGACCAGATGGCCCAAGGAGCCCAACGCCAGTCGACGGCGGCCACCACGGCCGCCGACGGCGTTCGGCAGGTGGGAGAGATGGTGCGCCAGGTGGCCGACGCGACGCAGACGCTGGCGGCGGGAGCCGAGCTGGCTGCGGGCCTTGCGCAGGACGGCCGTTCCGCTCTCACCCTCATCTCCCGGCAGATGGAGCAGATCCGGGAGACCGTGGGCGAGGCCGGCAAAGCGGTGCAGGATCTGGATCGGCGGTCCCAACGCATCGGCCAGATCGTGGACGTCATCACCACCATCGCCGAGCAGACCAACCTGCTGGCCCTCAACGCCGCCATCGAAGCGGCCCGGGCAGGGGAGCACGGGCGCGGGTTCGCGGTGGTGGCAGAGGAGGTGCGCAAGCTGGCGGAGCAGTCCCGGCAGGCCGCCTCCGAGATCGCCGGGCTGGTGGGCGAAATCCGCCAGGGGCTGGACCGGGTGGTGGAGCACACGGCCGCCGGGAGCAGGGCGGTTACCGAAGGAGCCGGCGCCGTGGGAAGCTCCGGAGAGACGTTCGAGCAGATCAGCCGCTCCGTGGACGTGATGGTTCGGCAGATCCAGGAGATCAGCGCGGCGGCCCGGCAAATGGCGACCGCCAGCGAGCAGGCCACACGGGCGGTGGAGGAGATCGCCAGTGTCACGGAGCAGAGCGCCGCCGCCGCGGAAGAGGTGGCCTCCAGCAGCCAGGAGCAGGCTGCCGCCGTCGAGGAGGTGGCGGCCTCGGCCCGCAGTCTGGCCCAGCTGGCCGACCGGCTCATGAAGGCCATCGAGGCCTTCAAGGTGTAGGCCTCGCGGGCACCCGCGGGTGGCGCCCCGGCGCTCAGCCTTCACGAGCTGAGCGAGGCCCTGCGGGGCCGGCGAGCCGCCGCCGTTCGCGATGTGGGAGCCCCCCGAAGGAGGGGACGCCGGGGAGGGTGCGTCGTGGGCTTTCGGTTCTGGCGTCGGGTGTCGCTTTTGCCGGGAGTCCGCCTGAACCTATCGAAGCGGGGGGCGTCGGTGTCGGTCGGACGGCGGGGCCTGTGGTTCACCGCGGGGCCGCGGGGCTCCCGACTGACGCTGGGCATACCCGGCACCGGGCTCTTTTACACGACCACCTTCGGCGCCCGCTCCCGAAATCGCCGGTCAGCGGCCGGCGGGGGCGGTGCCGCACACTCGCGCAGGCCGGACGGCGCCCAGACCACGGCGGAGCGGGCAGGGCTTCGGACTCCCGCCCGGAGGCGGCTGCATCTGAACTTCTTTCAGCGCCTGGTCGTGCCTGCCGCCGAACAGGCCCTGGTGGATGGCCTTCGGGAGCTGGCGACGGGGGACGAGCGCCAGGCCCTGGAGCGCTTGCGCGAGGCCGCCGAACTGCCCGACGGCGCCTTTCTCGCCGGTATGCTTTGCCTCAAGCACGGCCACGTGGCCGAAGGGGTCGGCCACTTGCAGGCGGCCGCCGCGCGGGCCGGCGAGTTGGGGAGGCGGCTGGAAAACTATGGCCTTCAGCTCACCCTGACCCTTCCCATCACCGAGGAGGTGACGGCCATCATCGCTCCCGGCGAGCGAGGATGTCTTCTCGCGCTGGCCGAGGCCTTGCAGTCCCTCGGCCGCCCCCGGGAGGCGCTGGAGGCCGTTCGCCGGCTTTACGCCCTCTCTCCAGACGACCCGGTCGTGCGCCTCTCATACGCGGAGCTGCTACACGACCTCGCCGCGAGTGCACCCGCCCCCGATGGCGCCGCCGGGGGTCTGCCCGCCGCCAGCGCCGGCGCCCTGCCGTCTGCGGGCGCCGGTCCCGGCACCCTGCCCCTTCGTGCCGCCGCCCCGGCGCCCCCGCACAGCCCCACCGACCTCTGGCGGAAGGTTGCGGAGCTGGGCGAGGGGGTCCAGCCGTCCACCCCCATCCACGCCGCCCTGCTTTTGTACCGCGCCCGGGCGTTACGGAAACTGGGCCTGCCGGACGCCGCCCGCCTGCTGCTCTCCGAGACCCTGCGCCGCACCGCAGGCTACCCTGCCGACCTCACCTGCGCCCTGCGGTATGAACGGGCGCTGGCGTATGAAGCCCTGGGCCAAAGAGCCCGCAGCCGGCGGGACCTGGAGTGGGTTTACGCCCGCGACCCGGGCTTTGAAGACGTGGCCCGCCGCCTGGGCCTGTGAGCGGGTAGCGCCCCCTACCGCCACGGCCACCCCTCGGCCTCGTACACCTCGCGCAGCTGGCCCACGACGGCGGCAAGCTCGCTCGGGTCGCCGTGGGCAAGGGGCGGCCGGACCCGGCCGGCCCGCAGGCCCCGGGCCTCCAGCACCGCTTTGTAATAGTCAAGGCGCAGGCCGCCCCCCAAAAGCTCGCAAACCCTTCGCACCACGCCGAACAATCGCTCCGCAAGCCGCTGGTCGCCCGATTCGACCGCGCGGAAAAGCGCGACGAATGGCTCCGGCGCAACCCCGGCGGTTCCGGAAACGATGCCGGACCCACCCGCACGCAAGAAGGGTAACGCGAGGTGATCGGCCCCTGCAAAGACGGCAAACTCCCTGGTCCCGACCGTCTGCCGCTTCTCCGGGGAGCCCTCGTGCCCGGCCCGAAGCCTTTGGGCCACCTCCAGGAAGCGCAGCAGCGACTCCATGTCGCCGCTCGAATCCTTGATCCCCGCCACCTGCGGGTGCCGTCGGGCGAGACGCTCCGCCAGGCGAGGCGCCAACGTGTTGCCGGTGCGCTGGGGGATGTTGTAAAGGTAGATCGCCAGGTCACCGCCGCTCTCGGCCAGCGCGTCATAGAAAGCCTCCAGGGCTGCTTCCCCGAGCGGATAAAACCACGGCGTCACCGCGGCCACCGCCTCGATGCCCCGCGACCCTGCTTCCCTCACCAGGCGCAGGGTTGCCTGGGTGGTGGACAAGGTGGCCTGCAGCACCACCGCCACTCGCCCGCCGCCCCCTTCCAGAGCGGCCTGCGCCATGCTCAGCCGCTCGGTATCATCCAGCAGCGGCCCCTCCCCGGTCGTGCCGGCCACGAAAAGCCCGTTCACGCCGCGCTCGGCCAGGAAGGCGGCCAGCTCCCGCATCGCCCCCGGGTCGGCGCGCATCCCCCCGGCATCCATGGGCGTCACGGTAGCCGCCACCAGCCCGCTCAGCCGTCCCTGTCTCCCCGCGGATCCTGCCCCCATGCTGCCTCGCCTCCGCTACACCCCTGCCCTTGCCACCGGTGCCCGGCGCCCGTCGCTCGCCCGGCCTCCCTCACCCCCGGTACCCGACCAGCCTCGGAAGCCACAGCACCGTCTCGGGAACCAGGGTGCAGACCAGCAGAACCGCCACCAGCACCGCCAGAAACGGCCAGATCTCCCGGATCACGTCGCTCAGCGGAACCTTCGCCAGCCCGCTGACGATGAACAGACTCACCCCGTACGGCGGCGTGGAGAGCCCGATCATGAGGTTGAGCACCACCACCACGCCGAAGTGAACCAGATCCACGCCCAGCCCGACCAGCGCGGGCAGCAGGATGGGAAGTACCACCAGCAAGATCACCATCGTATCGAGAAACATCCCCAGCACGAGAAACAGGGCGTTCAAGCTCAAAAGCAGCACGTACCGGTTGCTGACGATGGCGGAGCCGAGCATGGCCTGTGCGAGGACATCCGCGATGCGCTCGCGGGCCACCACGTAGCTGAACAGAAAGGCAGCCGCGACGATGAAGGAGATGAACCCCGTGGCGGCCACCAC
>CAYQLT010000007.1:6859-11815 GCA_964418425.1 uncultured Clostridia bacterium | reverse complement strand
CCGGGCACCACGCCCCCGATGAAGAGGTATCCCACCGACGCCCCCGACAGGGCTGAGTAGATCACCATGGGAATGCTGGGAGGGATGATGGGGCCGATGGTTGCCGAGGCAGCCGTCACGGCGCACGTGAACGGGGGGTCGTAGCCGGCGTCCCGCATGGCCTTGATCTCCAGGAGCCCAAGACCCGAGGCGTCCGCGATGGCCGACCCGGTCATCCCAGAAAAGATGATGGACGCCACCACGTTGACGTGTCCCAGCCCGCCCTTGCGCGCCCCGACAAGACGGCTGGCGAAGGCAAAGATGCGCTCGGTGATCTGCCCCTCGTTCATGATGCGGGCCGCGAGGATAAACAGGGGCACCGCCAGCAGGACGAACTGGTTTTCAAACTTGATAACCATCTGATCCACGATGACGGCCGGGTCAATCCCCGAAAGGAGCACGTACACCATGGAGCTCACGGCGATCCCCAGCGCGATGGGATAGCCGAAAGTAAACATCCCCACGAACAGGGCGGCCCATGCTGCCAGCGCCATAGAGGCTCGTTCACCTACCGGTCATCCGCAGGCTTCCGCCGCTCGAACCATCCCGCCGTCTCGCCAGGGCCTGCACATCCTCGATGACCCGGGCCAGGCTGTGCAGCGTCACCAGCACCAGGAAGGCGGGGAACACCGCGAGCACGTACGTCCAGGGAAGCTTCAGCCCCACCGTCCGGATGCGATACGAGAACAGCAGGTACTCCCATACGGGTTTAAGCGCCCAGATGAACACCGCGCTTGTCACAAGGTTGAAGACGATGTCGCACACCCGCCGAACCCTGTCCGGCAGGGCCGCATACACCACATCCAGCCGGATGTGTTCCCGCCGGCGTGCGGCGTACGCGGCCCCAAGGTACAGGGTCCACACGTAGCCGTAGATGGAGACCTCGAAGGGCCAGGTCAACGGACGGTCCAAGACGTAGCGCCAAAAGACCTGCACCAGCACCGCCGCCACGCTGACCACCAGCGTCGCCATCGGCAGCCACTCTTCAAGCAGCCGCCAGGCCCATTCCGCCGCCCACCCGGCCCCCTGCCCCACGGCAGACAGAAGAGCCCGGGCCTTCAGCGCGGACGGAGCCCCTACCCGCGGGCCGGCTTGTCCTGAGGGCTTCGAGACCATCTGCCTACCCCATCTACCTCGTCCGCTTGACGCGCCCGGTCAACCAGGCCCGGGGCGACCGGGCCGGCGCAAAGCCCTGCCGCCCCCGAGCGACGCCTAGCGAGCCGAATACAGGTCGGCTCCCATGGCTTGAATCGCCTCGTACACGCCCGCGCCCCACACCTTCTCGTTCTTCTTGTAGACCTCCTTCATGCTGTTCATGAAGGCGGCCTTGTCCGGGATGATGACCTCCATCCCGTATTCGTTGACGAACTTGGAAAGCAGGCTGGCCTCCTGCTCCAGCACCAACTGGTTGTTGTAGTAACGGGCCACCTCCAGCGCCTTGAGCATGTAGACCTTGTACTCGTCGGGCATCCGGTTCCACACCTGCTCGTTGATGGAGGGGTTGATGATGGTCATCTGGTGGTCGGTGAGAACGATGTAGTGCGTCGCTTCGTAAAACTTGTTGGCTTCCACCGTGGGCAACGGGTTGTCCTGCCCGTCGATGGTCCCCGTCTTGAGAGCGAGGTAGACCTCGGTGAACCCGAGGGGCGTCGGCTGGGCGCCCAGCCCGCGCCCGATGTCCATCCACGGCTCGCTGGGCGGCATGCGCAGCTTCACGTTGCGCATGTCGGCGGGCGTGCGCACCACGCCGACGGAGCGGCGCAGGTTCAGCTGCCGGGTCCCCAGATACCAGGTGTCCAGCACCACGATGCCCGAGCGCTTTCGCAGTTCATCCCAATACTTCTTGCCCACCGGGCCGTTGACGACCTGGTAGAGGTGGTCGAGGCTTCGGTACGCGTACGCTGCCTCCAGGACGCTGATCTCCGGATACGGCACGAGGTCCGCGAACCAGGTGGGCGACCCATCGCTCATGTCGATGCTGCCTCGCATCGTGCCCAGCACCTGGGTCTTTTGGTCGCCCAGCTGACCGGAATGGAACACCTCCACCACGATGTTACCGCTGGAAAGCTCCTTGACGACCTCCGCGAACTTCATGAACCCCTTCACCTGCGGCTGCTGCGGTGAAGCCACCGTCGCCAGGCGCAGGCGAAACCTGGGGGCCTGCGCCGCTCCCGCCACCGCCGCCAGTCCCAGCCAAAACGCCGCCGCCACGGCCACAACTCGCGTGCATCGCATCGGCCAACCCCCGCCTCTCCATGGCAGCTGTTCAACCCGCTGTGCCCGTACCGCTGAAGTCCGCCGTGGCCTCCCGCTCCCACCTCCTTGCCGCCGGGCTCAGCCCGAAGCCGTCGCGCCCTGGCGGAGCCCGGCGCTGCTCGGCCCGCCGGCACCCCCTGCCCGCCTACGTCAGGACGATGGGCCGAACGCCGGTCATCCGGCACCATGCCAAAAGCTCCGGAACAAAGTCGCCGTAAACGCCGTGGATGTGGTTGCAGGGGAAGGACTGCAGGAACCGGTCGGCAGGGCAGGCCAGCCGGACGAACGCGTGCGGCCAGTTCTCCTGAACCATGCGGATGCGGCGCTGCTCTTCTTCCTCGCCCAGACGCACGAACTCCCCTCGGAGGATGTGCATGCGATACTCGCCTCGCTCCCGGGTCAGCCGGGCCAGCGTCACCTCCCCGGGAGCGGCCACGTGGAAGACCGATGCGCCGCCGGCAGGGAAGTAGAAACCCTGGGGCTTCAGCTCCACATGGGGAAGGTTCTCCTCGGGCTTCATGCTGCGGCCGGCAAAGTAGGTGGCGTGCTGGCCCGAGTTCACCAGGTCGAAGAGGTCGAGATCCTCGAAGTAGTGCCGTACGTCCGCGAAGAGGACAGGGGTGTTGGCCAGGTGCTTGAAGACCTCCATGGTGAGCGCCGCGTCCATGTCGGCCTCGGTGGAGCAGACAACCGGCTCATGAGGGCCTTCAAAGTCGTACGGGTCATTGAGAAAGGCTTCCGGGACGTCGGTGGTGACGAAGTGCTCCGTCAGCTCGGGCTGGCTTTTGATGCCGAGGAAATGAAGCCCCCGCTCGGACACAAGTTCCTGCAAGGCGAAGTAAGAGGCGATCTGGCGCTCCAGCTTCTCAGGGGTGAGCTGCTGCCCGTCGTAGTGGACCTTGCGCACGCTTGCTTCCAACCACTGGCGGGCTCGGGCCACGCGCTCGCTGCCGGCCATGGCCTGCGCCCGGCGCACCACCTCCCACTGGTCGATATGCTCCACGTCCACGCCAAACTGCGTCACCCACCGGTCCACCGGCGCCACCGTGGTGTTGATGCCGATGGAACGCCCACCGATGAGGCCGAAGGTCTCCCCCTCAAGCCGACGGGCAGCATGCGCGGCCCGCACGAAGGCCGTCACCTCGCGCAGCACTTGCGGCGACTGGATGTCCCCAAACACCCGCCAGTAGGGCACCCCCATCTGGTCCAACGCGCCTGCCGCCGCCAGCACCGACACCATGCCGGGCTTCGAGGGGTTGATCTGGCCGAACAGCATCAAGGGGCGCGGCGCGAACCGGGCCGCCATGGCCGTGAACTGGGGGAACGCCCAGACCGCGTAATTGAAGATGGTCGCCTCGCAGCCTTCCCGGGCCAGCCGCCGGGCTTCCCGCACGGCCAGTTCGTTCGTCCAAACGATCTCTCCCGTCACCACCCCGATGCCCCGGGCCTCAAGCGCCTCCCGCAGACGGCGCTCAAAGGCCCGGTTCTCCTCCACCTGCGGGCTGTGGCAGTAAGGGCGCCCGTCGGAGAAGGTCAGGATGCCTACCAGGGGGCGCTTCATTTGCCGTTCATCCACCTTTCCCGAGACGATGCAGCCGCTGCCGGGAGGCGGCCACAAACGATTGCATCCCGGTCCGTGGCACCAACCCGCCAACCCGTCAACCGGCTTCAGCTGGCTTTTGGCGGCGGAGCCGTCGACTCCCGGCGTATCAGAGCCGGCTGGAGCATGTAGACGGTGGTTCCGGCCTTACCCGCCTCGATGCGCCGGATGATCAGCTCGGCGGCCGTACGGCCCAGCTCCTCCACCGGCTGGGCGACCACCGTCAGCGCGGGGCGCATCAAACGGGCCCAGCGGGAGTCGTCGAAGCTGACGAAGGATACGTCGGCGGGGATGCTCAGGCCCATCTCCGACAGGGCCCGGATGGCGCCGGCGGCCATCTCGTTGTTGGCCACAAAGAGCGCCGTCGGGCGCAGATCCGGCCTCTCCCATCGCCGCATCAGCTCCAGGGTGGCCCGGTACCCTCCCTCCTCCCGGAAGTCTCCAAAGGCGACGGGTTGGTGCTCCTGGGGCACGCCCGCCGCCCCCATGGCCTCCCGGAACCCCTCCAGGCGCTGTGCGCCGGTGGTGAGGCGAGGAGGGCCGGCGATGTGCCCGACCCGGCGGTGTCCCAGCTCCAGCAGGTGCTGGGCGGCGAGCCGCGCTCCCATGCGGTTGTCCACCAAGACCGCGTCCGCCCCCACCCCCTCGATGACCCGGTCGACCTGCACCACGGGAACCCCGAGGCGCAGGCTCTCCTCCACCAGTTGCCGGTTGCGCCCGCACGGCGCCAGGATGAGCCCTCGCACCCGCCAGCTGAGCAGGGCGTCGAGGGCAAGCCGCTCCTGCCGCTCGTCCTCGTCGCTGTTGGAGAGCAGCACCGTGTAGCCCCGCTCCCGCGCCACCGTCTCCACCGCCCGGGCCAGCTCGGCGTGGAAGGGGTTGGTGATGTCCGAGACCACCAGTCCGAGGGTCTGGCTGCTTCGAACCCGCAGGCTGCGGGCAATGGTGTTGGGCCGGTAGCGGTGCTTGCGAACCGCCTCCTCCACCCGCACCCGAGTCTGCGCGGCCACCATCTCGGGGTGGTTGAGCGCTCTCGACACCGTTGACGGTGACAGGCCCAC
>CAYQLT010000007.1:0-6759 GCA_964418425.1 uncultured Clostridia bacterium | reverse complement strand
TCCTTCTCGCTCACCATTCCGCAGGCGAGGGCAGCCAGCATGGCGTCCCCGACGGCCGCCTCCCCTCCATCCTCGGAAACCCGGACGCTGCGTCCCGTCACGTCGGCCAGGATCTGTACCCAAAGCGGGGAGCGGGCCGCTCCCCCGACCACCCGCATCTCGGCCTGCAGGGGGTAGCCTGCCTGCATGGCGGTTTCGATGTTGTGCCGCAGCGCGTACGCCACCCCCTCGAGAAACGCCCGGTACAGGTGCGCCGCCGTGTGGTACAGGGTGAGCCCGACGACGGTGCCCCGGGCGGCCGGATCCCAGATGGGACTGCGCTCTCCCATGAAGTACGGCAGCACGATCAGGCCGTCCGACCCCGGCGGCACCGACTCCGCCCGCAGGTCCAGCAGGCGGTAGGCGCTTACCCCCAGCATCTCGGCCGCCGCCCGCTCCCGCCCGCCCAGCTCGTCACGGTACCACCGGGCCAGCGCACCCGCCGTGGCGGCGCCCCCGAAGGAGTAGACAAGCTCCAGGGGCCGCACCACGTAAGGCATGCTGACCAGGCCCGGCGAGCGGGGCTTTTGGGCATGCACGAACCCCCAGCACATGGAGGTCCCCATCATGGCCACGTGCTCGCCGCCCCCCAGAACCCCCGCGCTCAGCGTGGCGGCCGCTGCGTCCACGCCGCCGGAGTACACCGGCGTGCCCTCCAACAGCCCCGTCCGGCTGGCCCCTTCCCGGTGCAGCCGCCCGGCCACCTGGGCAGGCGATACCAGATCCTGGGGGAGCCGATTCGGATCGATCCCGAGCGCCGCCAGCATCTCCAAAGACCAGCTCCGCCGCCCCATGTCGAAGACGCCGCCCAGGTTGCCGGCGGCCGAATAATCGATGTTGACCTGGCCCGTGAGGCGGTAGATGACATAGTGATTGGGCGGCAACAGCACCCGGGTCTTCGCCCACACGTCGGGCTCGTGGCGCTGGATCCACAGGATCTTCGTGTATCCGTAGTAGGAGTCCACGTGATTTCCGGTGATCTCGAAGAGCCGCCCCAGGTCCACCTGGCGGCGGACCCACTCCACCTCGGCCGTCGCCCGCCGGTCCATCCAGATGATGCAGGGCCGAAGCGGCTCCATGTCAGGCCCGCACGGGACCCCGGAACCCCCATACAGGCCACTGATAGCCAGGGCCCGCACCTGTTGCGGCGCCACCCGTCCGTCGGCCAGAAGCTCCCGGACCACCTTGCCCGCCGCCTCCAGCCACACGTCGGGCCACTGCTCCGCCCAAAGGGGCCGAGGTGTTAGCACTCCGTATTCCGTGGAGGCCTCCCGCAGCACCCGCCCGTCCCGGCTCATCAGCACCGCCTTGGTAGAGGTGGTACCAATGTCGCAGCCCACCACACACTCCGAGGCCATCGATCCGCTCACCGCCCGCCCTGCGCCGCCGGGGTGCAATCGTTTGCTTCCCGCAGGCCGCATTCGCTCCCCGCGGCCGCTTCTCCTGCTTGTGCCCCGCCGACCCGCGGCTGCCCCGGGCCGGGCCCCGCCCTAAAGCCCCCACCCGGCCTCGCCCGCGCCTGTCTCCACAAAGACCCCGTTGACCTTCCAGCTGCGGGAAGGTTTAAAGTGAGCAGGGAGGTGAGCCCGGTGCGGGTCGGCGAGTTTGCCGCGGCGGCCGGTGTGAGCGCGAAGACGGTGCGCTTCTACGAAGAGATGGGGCTTTTGCGGCCCAAAGGACGGACGCCGTCGGGATATCGGGTCTACCTTCCCGAGCAGGTGGAGCGCTTGCGGTTTATCCGGGCCGCCCGGAGCCTGGGCTTCTCCCTGCAAGAGATCCGGGAGATCCTCGCGGTGTGGGATCGCGGCCGGCCCCCCTGCGAAAGCGTGCTGGAGGGGATCGCCACCCGGATTCAGTCCATCGACCAGCAGATCGACAACCTGAGAGCGCTCAAGCGCCAGCTGGAGGGTCTGTACGCCGCGGCTCGCTCCATGTCCGTCCCGGATCCCGAGAGCCCGCAAGCCCGGCAGGCCTGCATCTGCGAGGTGATCGCGGACATGGCGCCAGGGCATGCGGCGGCCGGCCTGCCCTGAGGTGCACGCGCGCCCGCAGTCTGCCCACGCGGGCCGCAACGCCCTGGACGGATGTCCCCGGTTCGCCGGGGCATCCGACCGTTTCGGCCCTCGGCCGGCCCGTGCATGCTGGTATCAGGATTCGTTTTCGGGAACCTACGGTTGGCCCTCAAGTAACCGTGCCGCACGTGAGTTCGCCGTTGCCCGGATGGAGGGGTATGCGTCCGATGCCGGCCCACCGCCCCCCGGAAATTCACCGGCGAGCCGGTTTTCCCGGCTCGGGGGCCGGCGCGCTGCTGGCTGCAGCCGTCTGGTGGGCACTCCTGCTCTTGCTCTCGGCGGTCTCATGGCTGATGGGCCGCGCGTCGGTCTCCCCTTAACCGACCCGCCGTTGCCCGCCTGCGCAGCCTGCGGCACCGTTCTGCTGCTCACGCACCGTCCCCGGAAGGGGAGGCCGCCCGGGCCACCGAACCCCTGTCCCTTGGGGTAGGCAACGCGCCAAGCCGCACGCATGGACATCGAGAGATCGCGGAGCAGCACCGGCGCCGCCCCTCCTCCCCAGGGCGCTCGGGAAAGGAGTCGCCGCTCCCTGGTACTGGGCGCGGTGATGCTCGCGATGTTCATGGCCTCGGTGGAGGCGACCATCGTGGCCACGGCTATGCCTGCGATCGTCGCGGACGTCGGCGGCTTCAACCGGTTCAGCTGGGTCTTCTCCAGCTTCCTGCTGGCCCAGGCCGTCACGATCCCCATCTACGGCAAGCTCGCTGACCTCTATGGGAGAAAGCCGGTGTTTTCGACCGCCACCTCCCTCTTCCTGGTCGGGTGCCTGCTGGCCGGCATGGCGCGCTCCATGGGCCAGCTCATCGCCGCCAGGGGCCTGCAGGGTCTGGGCGCAGGTGGCATCCTGCCCACCGTGACCACCATCGTGGGCGACATCTACAGCCCCGAACAGCGCGCCCGTATCCAGGGCTACCTCTCCAGCGTGTGGGGCATCTCGTCCATCATCGGCCCGGTGCTGGGCAGCGCGTTCGTGACCTACGGCCACTGGGCCTGGGTGTTCTGGATCAACCTGCCCATCGGGCTGGTGGCGCTGGCGGCGATGGCGCGCTTTTTGCACGAGCAGGTCACTCCATCGTCGCGGCGGATCGATTACGCGGGCGCCGGCCTGTTGCTGGCCGTGACCGTCGCCACCCTGGTGGCGCTTAACGGCGGTTCCGACACGGCGGGCACGGGGGGCGGGGCGGACGGCGGTGCGGTCGGCGCCGGTTCGGCCAGAGTTTGGCTTACGGCCGGGCTTTTGGCGGCGGCGGGAGTGGGCGCCGTGGCGTTGGCCCGCTGGGAGCAGCGAGCCTCCGAGCCCGTGCTGCCTCTGGCCAGCTGGCGCCACCCCGTGGTGGCGTCGAGCACGGCCGTCTCCCTGCTCACCGGCGGGCTGCTCACGGGGGCCACCGCCTTCCTGCCCACCTATGTTCGGGCGGTGATGGGGGCGCCTGTAGCCGTGGCCGGGTTCTGCCTGACCTCGATGTCGGTGGGGTGGCCGCTGGCCAGCACTCTGGCGGGGCGACTGCTCCTGCGGGTGACGTTTCGCACCAACGCTCTCCTGGGCGGCCTGCTCCTGGTCGCAGGTTCTGCCTGGTTCGTGACCCTCGGTGCCGACCGCAGCCCCTGGTGGGCGGCCGCGGGCTCCTTCTTCACCGGTGCGGGCATGGGACTTGTGACCACCACATTGCTGGTGGCGGTTCAGACCAGCGTACCGTGGGAGCAGCGGGGGTCGGCGACGGCCGCGCTCATGTTCGCCCGCATCTTCGGCGGAGCGGTTGGCGCGGCGGCGCTTGGCAGCCTCCTAAACCACGGACTCGCGGCCGCTCTGGACCGGGCTGCGGCGGCCATGGGCCTGCGGCCCGGGCTTCAGGGGGCCGAGCCAGCCTCCGGCGGGCTCTCGGGCTTCCCGGGCCGGCGGGTCATTGAACTCCTCATGGACGACGCCGCACGGGCGCAGCTCGACCCCGAACGGCTCGCGGCCCTGCGCGATGCCCTGGCCACCTCCCTGCACACCGTCTACGTCGCGGTGGCCTTGCTCGCACTGGGAACCTTGCTGCTGGCCTGGCGGCTGCCCGCCCGGGCATCGGTGCGCTCGGTGGGGGAGTAGTCACACGCCCGCCTTGACCTTACCCCCACTGGAAGGTGTAGCTTGCCCGCAGGACGGGGGTGTGCAGCCCATGCCGGAGCCAGGGGCCGCCCGGATGGCCTTGCCGGCGCCCGGGACGGAAGACCGATACCGCCGCCTGCACCTGAAGGTGGGCGGGATGCACTGTTCGCTTTGCACTCGCTCCATCGAGAAGGCGCTCGCACGCCTCCCCGGCGTCTCCTCGGTTCAGGTGAGCCTGGCCCATTCGGAGGCGCTGGTGGTCTACGACCCGTCTCGGCTGCAGCCGTCGCGAGTCGAGCAAGCGCTTGAGGCCATCGGCTACAGCGTCCAACTTCCCGACGAGGCGGCAGCCCTTGCGGCGGAGAACCGGGAACTGCAACTCGCCCGCCGCAGGGCGCTGGCCGCCGGCGCGCTCCTGGGAGCGGCCTCGGCCATCATGCTGGCCCAGCGGTGGGCAGGCCCCACCGGATGGCTCACCGGCGCCATGGCCTTGGCGGCGCTGTTCGCCACGTTGGGGCCGGGCCGCTTCGTCATCGCCCAAAACGGCTGGCAGTCCCTGCGCCGGGGCATCCTCAACCAGGACGTCCTCGCTTCGGCATCGGCGGTGGGGGGTCTGGCCGGGGGCATCGCGGGGCTCTTCTTGCCCGGATGGCCGGCCGGGGGGTTTTTCGGCGCGGCCGTGTTCGTCCTGGCCTTCCACCTGATAGGTGGCTACACCTCCGTTTTGGTGCACGTACGGGCCTCCCAGGCGGTTCGGCGGCTGATGGCCCTGCAGCCCCCTACCGCCCGCCGGGTAGAGGCGGACGGTGGGGAAAGGGAGGTGCGAGTCGAGGAACTGGCCGTGGGGGATCTCGTGCGGGTTCGGTCCGGGGAGCGGATCCCCGTGGATGGAACCGTCGTCGAAGGGGCCTCCGCCGTGGACATGAGCCTGCTGACGGGCGAACCGATGCCTCGGGACGTCGGCCCGGGCGACGAGGTCGTCGGCGGCACGGTGAACCAAACCGGCGGCCTGCTCGTACGGGTGACGCGGGTGGGCGAAGAGACCTTCCTGCGGGCGGTGGCCCGCCTCGTGGCCGAGGCACGGGCCATGAAGCCGGGTATTCTGCGGCTTGTGGACCGGGTGCTGCTTGTGTACGTCCCCGCGGTGTTCGCAGCCAGCGCGGCGGGCCTGCTGCTGTGGCTCTTCGTGCCGTGGGCGCTGGGCGGGGGACCCGACCTGCTGCGAGCCAGCTTTGCTGCCCTGAGCGTGCTCATCATGGGTTATCCGTGCGCGCTTGGGATGGCGACCCCGCTGGCCATGGTTCGGGCCAGCGGTGAAGCGGCCGCCCATGGGATCCTGATGCGCTCCGGCGAGGCGTTTCAGGTGTTCAAGGACGTCCGGGTGATCGTCTTCGACAAAACGGGAACGCTGACCGAGGGCAAGCCGGCCCTTGTGGGGATTCAGGCGCTTGACGGTGCGGAGAACCACCTCCTTCGGCTTGCGGCCAGCGCGGAGCTGCTCTCCGACCACCCTCTGGCCGCCGCGATCGTGCGGGCCGCCCGGGAGCGGGATCTTTCGCTTTCGTCGCCATCCGCCTTCGAGGAACGCCCGGGCTACGGCGTCAGCGCCGAGGTGGAAGGCCACAGCGTTCTGGTGGGAACGTCCCGCCTTCTGGTCGAATCGGGGGTCGACCTGACGCCGCTGCGAGCGTGGGCGGATGCGGCGCGGGAAGGCGGCCAGACAGCCGTGCTCGTGGGCATAGATGGGCGCGCCGCGGGGCTTTTGGCCCTGGCGGATCCCCTCAAGCCCGACGCTCGAGATGCCGTGGAGGCTCTCCGCCGGCAGGGGGTACGGCCGGTGCTGCTGACCGGCGACCACCGTCGGGCAGCGGAAAGCGTGGCCCGAGCGGCCGGGATCGAGGAGGTGCGCTCGGAGGTGCTTCCCGGGGAGAAGGCGGCGGTGATCCGGCACCTCCAGGCCCGGGGGCAGCGGGTGGCCATGGTGGGCGACGGAATCAACGACGGGCCCGCTCTCATGCAGGCGGATGTGGGCATCGCCATCGGCACCGGGGCCGACATCGCCATCGAGGCAGCGGATGTGGTGGTGACGGGGCAACGGCTGGCGGCCGTGGCGGCAGCGCGTCAGCTCGCCCGAGCGACCTACCGCCTCACGGCCACCAACGTCGCGCTCGCCCTGGCCTTTAACGGGGTCGGGGTGCTGGCTGCGGTGAGCGGGCGAGTGCACCCTGTGTGGGCCATGCTGGCTATGGCGGTGAGCGTCAGCGTGGTGCTTACCCGATCCCTGGCCGGTCGACTGCCAGTGAGGCGCTAGAGGCCCGCCGCTGGCAGGGGCGGGCTCACCCCGCCTCGAACCCCTGGTCATTTTGCCTCTCGGCGCCAGGCGCTGACATACGTCAATTCGTGTAGCACGGCCGGGTCGATCCAGGCCTCGGCTCGGCGACCTTCGAGGTCCTTGAGGATCATCGCTCGATCAACTCCGCAACGGAACGGAAGCTCGGCAGCACCCTGGCTTCGAAAACTCCCGCGCCCTTCGGCTCGATCACGAGTGCGTCGCCTGGC
>CAYQLT010000006.1:10035-100577 GCA_964418425.1 uncultured Clostridia bacterium | reverse complement strand
AGCCTCGACCTGTTCAGGCTCCCGCAGGTGGCAAGTGAAAAGCCGGGGCTCCTGGGGGCCTGAACCGGCGGGCACAAGAGGGAACGGCCCGGCCCCACGGGGTGAGGGGCCGGGCCGGCCGCTTGCAACGCCAGCTTAATCGGCCGTTCACCTGTCTGTAACCCGAACCGGGTATGCTGTGAACGGAGTCACAGCCCGAGACGGTGACCCGGGAGATGGGGGGACGGGCCGGTGATGCGGTCGTCGTTTTACCCCGGCGACGCCCTGTGGCGTTTGGCGGCCCTCATCGGGCTCTACCTGCTGTTGATGCTGCTGCGGCACGCCGGAATCGTCATCGGACGGTAGGCGCAGAGTCTTTCCGGCCTTAGGCGCGGGGCGCTGAGGTCCCGCGGCGCTCTTCGTCACCTTCCGCTCGCAGCCCCTTTCACCGCCATTTGGCGGAGCTGTTACAAAACCGTAACTTTGCCAATGTAGGATGGCTCCGGGTCAGAAACTGACCCGCCGGGACTCTAACCGTCCCGAGATGGGAAGGGAGAACCTGTGGTGGTTTGCCCCGATTGCTCCACGCCCAACTACTCGGGCAGCCTGTACTGCAAGAAATGCGGTGCGGACCTCAACCGCAAGGCGCCCGCAGCGCCGACGCCTTCCGGGCGCAAGGGTCTGCTGGAGCTGCTGCTTCACGCGCTGCGGTGACCGTCTCCAGGCGCACCACCCGGCCGGGCCCACCCGGGCCCGGCTTGACATGCGGGCCCGCCGGCATTTACAGTAGGGTTCGCCGGGCTCTTGCTACGGGCCAGCGGCCGGGGGCAGGTAGCTCAGCTGGTTAGAGCGCTACGCTCACATCGTAGAGGCCAGGGGTTCGAATCCCTTCCTGCCCACCACCTCCGCTGGCCATTCGCGTGCCTGGCCGGTCTTTTCCCAGCTGCCGCATCGGGCTGGCGTAGCTCAGCAGGCAGAGCGAGGCACTCGTAATGCCTAGGTCGAGGGTTCGAATCCCTCCGCCAGCTCCAGCTCCCCCCGCCGTTGGTGGCTGCGTCGCCGGTCCGTGGTGGCTTGCGTCGGTGGTCTCCGGTAGCTGCGTGGCTGCACTGGCCGGGTGCGTTCCCTGCACTGCGGTCAGGCGCGGGCCCGGGTGCATCGCACGGCCCGGATGGGGCGAAAAGGCATAAAAATGGAGCGGATGACGGGATTCGAACCCGCGACCGTCGGCTTGGGAAGCCGATGCGCTACCACTGCGCTACATCCGCCCGCTGCCTTCGAGTATACGCCAGGCCATCGGGTTGCGCAAGCGCCGGGCGGGCACCTTCGGGGCGGACCTGTAGGGCCTTCGGCCAGCGGTACGCGAGAAGCCGCAGCCCGTTGAGGGCCACCAGCACCGTACTGCCCTCGTGACCCACCACTGCCTGGGTGAGGCTGAGGTGCCCCATGGCGGCCAGGGCCAGCAGGCCCGCCATCACCGTGAAGGCGAAGGCGAGGTTGTGCCGGACGGTCCGCTCCGCGGCCCGTCCCAAGGCGATGGCTCCCTCCAACCGGGCCAGGTCGTCGGACATCAGCACCACGTCCGCGGTCTCCAGGGCCACGTCGGTCCCGGCACCTCCCATGGCAATGCCCACCGATGCGGCCGCCAGCGCCGGGGCGTCGTTGATACCGTCCCCCACCATGGCCACCGTTCCGAAACGGGTCTTCAGACGCTCCAGAACCTCCATCTTCTGCTCCGGCAAAAGAGCGGCGTGCACCTCGTCCACGCCCACCTGCGCGCCGATGGCTTCGGCAACCCTCGGGTTGTCGCCGGTCAGCATGACCACCCGGCGAACGCCCAGTCGGCGAAGCGCGGCCACCGCGGAGGCGGCCTCTTCCCGCACCCGGTCCGTGACCGCGATGACGCCGACGGCACCCGCTCCCTCGATCCCCACCAGCATGGCGGTCTGGCCTGCAGCCTCCAGGCGCTGCAGGGATGCGGCCAGCGCGGGCGACACCGTCAGACCCATCTCCCGAAACCAGGCGGGGCTTCCCACAACAACCCGGTCGACACCCACCTGCGCTTCGACGCCCCGTCCCGGCCGCACCCGGCTCCATTGGGGGGTCTGCGGGCGAAGGCCCAGGCGGTTGGCTTCTCGTACGATGGCCCTCGCCACCGGGTGCTCGCTACCCCCCTCAGCCCCCGCCGCCAGCGCCACCACCGCAGTCTCTTCCCAACCCGGACCGGCCACCACCTCGGTCACCTGAAGCGTCCCGGCCGTGAGCGTGCCGGTCTTGTCGAAGGCCACAACCCGGACGGCACCCAGCTGCTCCAGGTGCACGGCCCCCTTGAACAGCACGCCGCGACGGGCGCTGGCCGCCATGGCGGACAGCATGGTGGGCATGGTGGAAAGGACCACGGCGCAGGGGGAGGCCGCCACCATGGCCGTCATGGCACGGCGCAGCGTCTCTCGCCATTCCCAGCCCAAGGCCAGCGGGCCGGCCAGCACCAACAGCAGGGTGCCGGCCACCACGGCCGCGGAGTACCGCCCCTCGAAGCGCTCGATGAACCTTTGCAGCCTCGCCTTGCGCTCCCTGGCCTGCTCCACCAGCTGGATGATGCGGGCAAGCGTGCTTTCTTCCGGCTTTTTCGTCACCCGAACCCACAAAAGCCCTTGCAGGTTCACCGAGCCGGCGAGCACCTCGTCGCCAGGCCCCCGCCCCTGGGGGATGCTCTCCCCCGTCATGGCGGAGAGGTCGACGGCGGAGCGGCCCTGCACGATCACCCCGTCCACGGGAAGACGCTCGCCCGGAAGCACCTCCACGAGGTCACCGACGCGAAGCTCTTCGACCGGGACCCAGGCCACCTGGCCGCCGCCCCCGACCTCTTCGGGGCCGGCGGCTCCCTGCGGCGGTGTCAGCAGGCGGCGTGCCTGGGTGGGCCGCAGGCTCACGAGGGAGTGGATGGCGCTGCGAGTGCGGTCCAGGGCGTACTCCTCCAGCGAATGGCTGAGGGCGAAGATGAAGATGAGCACGGCTCCGTCCGGGGCCTGACCGATGGCGAAGGCGCCCAGCGCCGCAGCCACCATCAGCAGATCGATATCGATGCGGCCCGCACGCAGCGAGCGCAGCCCCGACCGGCCCGGCTCCCATCCGCCGACGGCGTAGGCGGCCAGGTACAGGGCCAGGGCAGGCCACCGCTGGGGTGCCCACGGGTCGGCGAGGTCGGGCGCGGCCAGGTTCTCCCAGACCCAGCCGGCGGCCGTAAACGCCGCAACCGCTGCGGGCACGACCAGGCTGGATGCGAGGCCACGGGCGAGCCCCCCGGGGCGGGAGCTTCCACGGGCTGAGGCGGACATGGCGTGGGTCATCCCAGTGGACGGCACTCCTTTCGCCAGACGGAGCCGGGCCGGCGCCCTGCGCCGGCATCCTTAACCAGGTGAACAGTTGATAACGCATCCTATTAAATCTCGGCTATCCTTAGATATCCTTTCGGTGACCGTTCGTCAAGGCCCGTATGGGGCCGGGTACCCGAGAGAGACTAGGCCCGCAGGCGACTGCGAAACCGAAAACCGGCACGTGCAGGTGGGAAGCGCGGTGACGGCACCGGGTTTGCTGGCCATGGCGGCAAAGACCCTCTTTTTCTACGGCTTGCTGCTGGCGGTGGTGCGGCTCATGGGCAAGCGGGAGATCGGCGTCCTCTCCCCGTGGGACCTGGTGCTCACCATCATGCTGGCCGAGCTGGCTGCCCTGCCCATCGAAAACCCCAGCATCGGCGTCCTGCGGGGAGCCGTCCCCATCCTCACCCTCCTTGTCGCCCAGATTGCCATCTCCTGGATCACGCTGAAGAGCACCTTCGCCCGCAACGTGGTTTCGGGGACGCCCAGCATCGTCATCAAGGACGGGCGCATCATCGAGTCGGAGCTTCGCCGGTTGCGCTACGGCGTGGACGACCTTCTGGAGCAGCTCCGCCAGAAGAACGTCCCTAACATTGCGGACGTGGAGGTGGCCGTGTTGGAGACCAACGGCCACCTGAGCCTGATACCCAAGTCCCAGCGCCGCCCCCTGTGCCCGGCCGACCTGGGCATCGCCACGTCGTACGAGGGGCTGCCGATCCCGCTGGTGAACGACGGGCGCATCGACTATCGGGCCCTCAGCGCTGCCCGGTTGGACGTCACCTGGCTCAAAGAGCAACTGGCCGCCCGGGGCATCCACGACCCCAAGGAGGTTTTCTATGCAAGCCTCGACTCCCAGGGCAACCTCTTCGTCCAGGAGAAAGAGCAGCCCGGAGCTTGAGAGGGTGGCCGCCTGCTGCCTCGGGCCGCAGGCGGGCCCGGTGGTGGGCAGGTCCCTCTACGGGGGGAGCCGGCTTCCCGCCGGCTGTCCTTGCGGGGTGGTTCGGGGGGCGCTATAATCGGGTTCGGCAAACCGGTGCGCCTATAGCTCAGAGGATAGAGCGCCGGCCTCCGGAGCCGGGTGCGGGGGTTCGAATCCCTCTAGGCGCACCAGCTCACCCCTCGCTTGGCGGCGCCACGGGCAGGTTCCTCGTTTCGGACACGCCGGACGCAGCCGAGCCTCCTTTGCCAACCCCCGGCGCGCCGTTTCGGTGACGCCCCGAGGGCCGTGGCGGTCGCCTCTGTCGGCGGACCCTGCTGCCCGACGTCACTTGCCGGGGAAAGCCCGCTCTTTCTGCCATCGGAAGGCGGCAGGTGAACCCCCTGCGCGGTGGAAAGGTCCTCATCCCCGGCGGCCAGAGGTCGTGGGGACCGCGGGCGGGGAAGGGAGGCCGGTGGCATGGTGGATCACGAGCGTGAGGTCATGCTGGACTTCGTGCGGGTCACCGAGACGGCAGCGCTGCGGGCTGCCCCATGGATGGGCAAGGGTGACCGGGAGGCGGCCGACGATGCCGCGGTGGACGGCATGCGCGGCATGCTGGACCTGGTGCGCATCCGGGGGACGGTGGTCATCGGGGAGGGGGAGAAGGACAAGGCCCCCATGCTGTACGTGGGGGAGGCCGTGGGCACAGGGGAGGGCCCGGAGGTGGACATCGCGGTCGACCCCCTGGAGGGCACCCGCCTGCTGGCCAACGGCATGCCCAACGCCCTCTCGGTGCTGGTGGCGGCCGAGCGGGGAGCCATCCTGCCCGTGCCCACCTTCTACATGGAGAAGATCGCGGTGGGGCCTGCGGCGGCCGGCCACATCGACATCAACGCGCCGGTGCGCGAGAACCTGCGGGTGGTGGCGGCGGTTCTCGGCCGGCGGGTCAGCGAGGTGACCGTGGTCATACTGGACCGGCCCCGGCATGCCCGCCTCATCGAGGAGGTTCGGCAGGTGGGGGCCCGCATCAAGCTCATCACCGACGGCGATGTGGCTGCAGGAATTGCCACCGCTCTGGAAGGAACCGGCGTGGACATGCTCATGGGCATCGGGGGTGCGCCTGAGGGGGTTTTGACGGCAGCGGCCCTCAAGTGCCTGGGAGGCGAGATCCAGTGCCGGCTGTGGCTGCAGTCAGCCGAGGATGAGGCCCGGGCCCACGCCGCCGGGCTGACCGATTCGCGGCGGGTTTACACCCAGGACGACCTGGTGAAGGGGGACCGGGTGATCTTTGCGGCCACGGGGGTGACCGACGGGGATCTGCTCAAAGGGGTGCGTTACTACGGCCGTACCGCCCGCACCCACTCCCTGCTCATGCGGGCCCACACGAAGACCGTGCGCATGGTGGAAACCATCCACAACCTGGAGTACAAGACCCTGCGCTCCCGTCGCCAGAACCAGGAGATCGCGGCCCGGGAGGCGGAGGCCGTTTGAGCACCACCGAAGCCGCCCGGTTGGAGGGCAAAGCTCTGGCCGCATCGGTTCGCCAGGAGGTGGAGCGGGGCGTCCGGAGCCTGAAGGAGCAGACCGGCGTCACCCCGGGGCTGGCGGTCATCCTGGTCGGGGATAACCCGGCCTCGGCCCTTTACGTGCGCAACAAACGGCGGGCGTGCGAGGAGCTGGGCATCCGCTCCTCGGCGTACCACCTGCCCGCGGACTGCTCGGCGCAGGCTCTTCGGGACCTCATCGACCGTCTCAACGACAGCGCCGACACCCACGGTATCCTGTTGCAGCTGCCCCTGCCGGAACACCTGGACCCCATGGAGTTTTTGGAGCGCATCGATCCCCTCAAGGACGTGGACGGCTTTCATCCCCTCAACATGGGCCGGCTGCTGGAAGGGCGACCGTACCTGGTGCCATGCACGCCGGCGGGGATCATGGCCCTCATCGACGCCACGGGCGTGGAGCTGGCGGGCCGGCGGGCCGTGGTGGTGGGCCGCAGCAACATCGTAGGCAAGCCGACGGCGGTGCTGCTTCTTTCCCGGCATGCCACGGTGACGGTCTGCCACTCGCGCACCCGGGACCTTCGGTCCGTTTGCCGGGAGGCCGAGGTGCTGGTGGTGGCAGCGGGACGGCCCCAGCTGGTGCAGGGCGACTGGATCCGCCCCGGGGCCGTGGTGGTGGATGTGGGCATCAACCGGCTGGAGGACGGCAGGCTGGTGGGCGACGTGGATTACGAGTCGGCCCGGCAGGTAGCCGCCCACCTGACGCCTGTGCCGGGGGGCGTGGGGCCCATGACCGTCGCCATGCTCATGCGCAACACCCTGATCGCGGCCCGCCACCAGCTGGGCCCGGCCGGTTGACCTGCCGGCCGGGGCCCCCTGGCAAGGACCGGTCCGCCCCCTCATACACCTGAGAGGGGAGCCTAAGGCCGGGGCCCGTGCGGCGGGCCCGGCCTGCTTGTGCCGGGCGGCTTGCGGGCGCGAGCGTGTACGACGCGACACCGCGAGAGGCGGGGCGGGATGTGGGTGGACGTGGCCTACGTCGTGGTGGCGGCGGTGCTTCTCATTTCCAATATATGGCTTCTGCGCGAGGTGGATGCGCTGCGCCGCCAGCTGGAGGGCTACCAGAAGGAGGTGGCCGCGCTGGACGACCGGGTCTGCCAGCTCATGTACGCGGTGGAGGAGTTTGAGCTCACAGCTCCCCAAAGGTGATGAGCTGGATCCCGAGCTGTTCCAGCCAGGCGGGCAGCGCAGGATCCGTCAGCACCGCCAGCTCGCATTCCCGGCGGCTGTAAAAGTCGTCCACGAACCGGTGCGCTTCCGAGACGTAGCCGGGGTGGGTGACGAGCTCGCTGACCCCCTCCGGCAGCGCCAGCAACAGCTCTCGCAGCTCCTGGGCCGACACCTGCCGCTCCTGCAGATCGTACAGCGTCTGGTCGGGAAAGCGCAGGCCCTCGGCGCGCAGGCTCTCGATGAAGGCGTCGAGGCCGGGCGCGTAGTCCCTGGGGGGCCGGCGGGCGGGTACGCCTTGCTCGCGCAGCAGCCGCACCACCAGCTCCAGGACGTCCGACCGCCGGGTTCCCATATGCATGTCCATGTGGGTGAGCCGCAGGCCCAGGGCCTTGAATTCGGCCAGCTGCCTGCGGAACTCGGCCTCCAGCTCATCGATGCGGTTGTGCTGGTCGGCCATCTCCACCGTCGGCCAGAACCACCCGTTGGGCATCACCAGGCTGGGTACCTGCTCCGGCGGCAACAACGGTCGGTAGCAGGTGCGGTTGAGGTGCAGCCCCACCCCCAGCCTCGGGTGCTGGCGAGCCAGGGCCGCGGCCAGGTGGCGCGCCGGCATGTTGGCCATCAGCGCGGTGCTGCTCACGATTCCCCGGCGATGCCCCTCCACGATGCCCCGGGTGACGCCCTCGGTCATTCCGAAGTCGTCGGCGCTGACGATGAGGCGGCGCACGCCCACGGCCTGCGGCTTGCCTCCTTCCTCAGTCGAGGCTTTCCATGGAAGCCAGGCGCCGCAACCCTTCCACCACACCCTCGATGGCCTGGGGGTTGCCGGACAAGCGAATCTCCACCCGGTTGCTGCGCATGGCTCCCCGAAACTCCACCTGCTCGTGCAGCATGGCCTGCCACCCGTCGCCGCTCAGCAGAGCCTTGCCTTTGCCACCCTGCAGGTCCTCCGGCTCCACGAGCCGGCCTCCCAGGCGCTGGAGGTACATGGCGACCATCCGCCAGCTGAGGCCCTTGAGCACCACGGTCGGCAGAGCCGGCCGTCCCGTCGCTCCCGGGTTGAGCGGCCATTCCCAGTGCATCGGTGCCACCGCCCCGTGCGGATGTGGGCACCAGGATTCGAAGCCGCCGGCCGGGACTCCTGCCAGGTGCCGGTCGGCAGGGTACGCCCCCAGGCTTTCCTAAATGCTCCTGAGGCGGCAGAGGCAGCTCGCCCGCGGGAGGACATTCCATGGGCTCAACCCCGAGGCCGGCTTTCGCCCCTGGCGGGAGCGGCCGCTGGTGGCGTGCGGTGGTGGCGGCGGTGGTGGCGGCCTGGGCCTGCGGCATCGCCGGCGGTGCGGGGGTCCGGGCCGGGGCAGCAGCCCCGGAGGAGGGTCAGGCAGCCGGACTGGAGCTGTCCGCCCAGGCGGTCAGCACCTTGCTGGCGCGGCGCCATGAATGGATCTGGAGGGTTGCGCCCAACCAGCTGCAGGTGCGGGAAAGCCGCGCCGGCGACGGCCGTCTGCGGCTGGTCTGGGTGAGCGCTCCCGCCGACCCCCGGGGCGGGCCCGCCCGACACGCCTTCGCCCTGCTGGCGCAGGTCGCCCCCGAGCGGGACATCTTCGCAGACCTCACCGCCTTCATCGATACGGGATACCCGACCTTTGCGGTGGCGCCGGTCGAACTGGCCCCCGGCACGCCGGGCTTTCTCATCGGGGCGGGTGCGGCTCCGTCCAAACCCCAGCCGGCGCTGTATGTGGTGGTGGCGCCCCGGCCCCCCTCCTACCGAGCCGAGTCCGCCGTCGCTTTGCGGGTTCAGGGCGACCTGATCATGGTGGACCGGGACGCGCGGGGGGCGCTTCGGATTCAGGCGGGCAGCTACGACTTCGGGCAGGAGGGGGCGGCCGTGCTGGAGGTTCCTTCGGAGGGTGCCCCAAGCCGTGAGGCCCGGCCCGCCCGGGCGGTGACGCTGGCCACGCACACGTGGAACCCCGCAGCCGGCGGCTTCGAGGTGGTGCAGCGGGAGCCCCTGCTGACCCCTTTTGGCGTCGCCGAAACGTTTCTGGACGCGGTGCGGCGCGCCGACATGGCCCGGGCGCTATCCCTCACCAGCCTGGAGTGGCGCCGCGTCATGGGCGTGGATACGGCCGAGCGGCTGCGCGCCTACCTGGAGGGGTCGCGGCCCGGGCTGCTGAATCCCGCCAACCGTTACCGGCTGGTGGGTGCCAGTGTGGGGCAGGAGGCGGCGTCCATCCTGTTCAGCGACCTCGAAGGGCGCATCTACCGCATCCGCCTGCGCCTGGGCACCCGGGACGCCAGGGAAGTGCTGGTACTGCCCGGCCCCGCAGCGGAACGGCTCCGGGGCCCGTGGGAGGTCGACGGCCTTGATGGCGGCGGCTGAACTGCGGCCCGGCTGCGCCCGGCCTGGGCGCCGGGCCGCAGCGCTCTGGCTTGCGGTCGGATTGGCCGTGGCGGCCGCCCCGGCGGAGCCGTGTGGAGCCGGCGCAGCCGGAACACCGGCCGGGCGGTGGGTGCTGGCCGGGCAGGTGGTCAACCCCTACGGCCAGCCGGTGGAGGGGGCTCGCCTGCAGCTCTCCGAGCCGGGCGTTGAGGCCGTTACCGGGCCGGACGGGACCTTCCGGCTGGAAGGCGGCCCGGGCGCCGCGGTGCGGCTGACGGTGCGTCGGCCGGGGTATGTGGCCCGCTCCGAGCTTGTTCAGGTATCCCAAGAAAGCCCTGTGTCGGTGCGCCTGGCTCTGGAGATAGACGGCGAGAGGTTCCGAGAGGCTCTGGAGGAGGTCCGGCTGCGCATCTACCGGGAGGGGGGCTTCACCCCCCTGGTATGGTTCGTGCCCAACCTGGGCCTGGTGGCCCGTTACACCCGCCCGTCCCTGCGCACACCCCAGGACCATCTCTTCGACATGTTTTCGGCCGTGGTGCTGGCCCGGGACGCCCTGGCGCCGTTTCCCTACCTGCACGCGGGCTCCGCGCTGGTCAGCGAGGTGGTCACGCCGGAGGAGCATCTGTTGCGGCGCTATCCTCGAGGACCGTTTCTGGAGATGGTGAGCCAGGGAGGGGTGGAGCTGTCACGGGCGGTGGAGTGGACCCAGGAGCACTATGAGTTTTATCGAAACGGGCGCAGCGCCACCCGGGAGATCCCCGGGTGGGACGAGATCCGCAAAGGCGTGCAGACCGTCACGGCGGAGCTGTTCGTGGAGCCCGAGGTGGGAGGCACCTACGTGCCGGGATACGGGCTTGTGTTCCAGGCGGTCAAGGCGCCCCAGTTTCCGCCGGTCACCTCTCTGACGGTCTTGAGCATGCTCCTGGCCGTGAGGGTGCCTCTAGGTGAAAACGACCGGATTTTCGTGCAGTTTGACGACGGCCAGGCTTGGTGGGCCCTGGAGGCTCCTGTGACGGCCCTGCGAAACCTTGTCAGGATCGGGCGGAACCCCCAGTCCCAGCTGGAGCCCTCCCAGCTATCCGAGTTTTTCGTCTACCGAAACGGGAACCCGTGGGGGCGTTGACGGCAGTCTGCCTCCCGGCCGCCTGCACAAACCTAGAGCTGGCATGCCTGCCGGGCGGACTCGATGAGGTCTGCCGGAACCTGGCTGTCCACGGCGCACCCCGGGCCGATCATGAGCCCCGCCGGTCCGGCTTGCTCCACCGCCAGCCGCACTTCCCGGGCCACCTCGGAGGGCGTGCGGTGGGAGAGCTGCACCTCATCGATCCCCCCGATGAGGGCCCGCTGCGTCAGGGAGCGGGCCTGGGCCAGGGAGGGGGCGGTCCGCCATGACGACCAGTTGAAGGCCTGCAGCCGCCCGTACCGCTGGAAGGCATCCCTGTCGCACAGGGGTTCGCCGTGCAGGTGGGCGATGCTGAAAAAGAAGCGGCCTTTGCGGGTCTGTTCCTCGATGGCGCCCAACACGACCTCATCGTAAGGCCACACCCACTCTTCAAACTCCGAATCCGACAGCTCCCCGGCCGTCAGGCCGCTCACCGAATAGAAGATGCCGGCCGCCCCCGTGGCCGCCACGGCCCGCACGTAGTCGGACAACGTTTCCGCCACGGACTCGAGAAAACTCTTCACCAGGCCGGGATGTTCGGCCATAAGCCGCCTGAGGTGGGTTCGCAGGGTGCGCCGGGCGACCCCGTACGGACTGAAAACGGTGTCCACAAAGGGAGCTTCCCCGTCCAGCGCCCGGGACAGGACGGTGAGCGCCTCCAGTTGCCGGGCGAAGGGGAGCGCGTCCATCCCGAAGCGGCGAAAGCGGGCCAGCTCGTCTCTCGTGCTCACCTCCACCACGCCGGGGGGCATGGGATAGCGGTAATCGTTCATGACCTTGATCCAATCGAGGTCATAGGCCCGGTAAAACCACAGGTGGATCTCCGCGGTGGTTGCGCCGGGGAGATGCTGGGTGCCAAAATGGAACCATATGGAAAACGGAAGCCGGTCGGGGACTCTGCCGCCCAGTGCGGCCCTTACCCGCTCGGTCTTGGTCACCGCTGCGCGCCTCCGTCCCTTGCAGATGGTCGGTGCGATTGTGATATTCTGAATGAGTGGCCGCAGTCCTCGCCGGGCCGGCCGCAGCCGGCGCCTGCGGACGCAGGGCGCGCGGCCACGATACCGGCAGGAGATCCCGGGTAGGAACCGAATGCCGGGAAGCTGGAGGGCCGGCGAGTGCGTGCCGGTGAGTTTGCACCCCATGGGGGCTTTGTGCAGGCGGGGATGACCAATGTTGTTTCGCCAGCTGGCGGGTAGCGCCGTTGGGGCGGGGCCCGCGCCCCATTCGGACAGTTACCATCGTTTGAGCCCGGAAGGCAGGGTGGCCGCGCTCACGCTGCTGTTTTCCCGTGCGAGCCTTCCGGCTCCGGAGCTGGCCGGGCTGGGCGCCGACCAGGCCAACGCCAGGGTGAGCGCCCTGGTGGGGGGACGACCCCAGGCCCAGGCCGCCCTGTGGGAGGTTCGCCGCCTGGGCCTGGCTGCTTTGATGCGGGAGCGCCGGTACGACCTGTATGTGCTTCCCGACGAGAGCCGGGAGATCCTGTGGCCGGCGGGCGCCCGGGAGCTGCGGACCCGGCGCCCGCCGATCACGTTCGTGGTGGACAGCGGCTTCAGCCCCGAGCGCTTCAACGAGGCAGGGGCCGAGGCGGCCTCGGCCCTGTTGTACGACCTGGCGGCGCTCATCGCCTTTGTGCGCTCGGAGGAAGCGCCGGTGGGGCCCAACGGCATCCTGACGCGCCGGGCCCAGCTGAAGCTGGCGGAGTACATGTCGGTGCGGGAGACCGTGGCCTCCGACAGCGGCGGGGCCCCGCCGCCGCCCGCCCGGATGGCTTTTCTCATAGAGATCGGCCGGCGTGCGGGGCTCATCCAGGTCAGCGCCGGTGAGGGCGAGAGGCTGCACGAGGGCCCTATGGCGTCCGCCTGGCTGAAGGCCTCACCCGGGCGAAGGCTGGCCCGGGTCATGGCCGCCTGGGCGGCGCAGCTGGCCGGCGCCGAGGTGGACGCCCTGCTGGTGATGGATGCAGCCCGCTGGCTCAGGGGCCCGGGGCGGGGCGTGTGGGTGAAGGGGTTCGCGGAGGCCGTCAGCCACTTCGAGGATGAGCCCTACCCGGCGTACCGCCTGGCGGGGTTGATCCGGGCGTTGCAGCGGCTGGCGTGGATGGGCGCGGTTTTCATGTGGAAAGTGAGGTGGAGCGAGGCGCCACCCGAATCCGACCAGGCGGCCAATGTCTCGGTCAAGACGGCTCCCAACCAGCGTCGGGGACTGCCGCCTCTGGCCGATGTGGCCTTCGGCCTGACGGCCATCGGGGAAGCCCTCTGGACGGGCATCAGCGACCCACGGGCGCTCCTGCAGGCGGCCGGCCTGGTGGAAGAGGGTGCGGGCGAAAGCGACTCGGATGGGGAGGCACCCAGGGAGGCGGGGGCCGCTGGGCCGGGCGAGCCACCCGCTATCCGAGGCGAACAGCTGCCGGTCGCCGATGGGCCGGTGGCGCACGGCGATGGAAGGGAGCCGCCCCGGCACCGGGGGGTGGACGGCGGCCTGGAGACGGCAAGGGGAGAGGGGCCGCTCGCCGCACCGACGGGCGGGGTGGCACTGGACGAGGAGCTGGGGAGCCGGCTCCCGGCTGACGAGCCGTCCGCGTTTGTGCAGCCCAACTTTGAAATCCTGGTACCCCGAAACATGCAGCCGGACCGCCTGGTTCGCCTCCTGGAACTCTGCAGCGTGCAAAAAGCCGACCGAATGGTGCACCTCAAACTGGAGCCCGACCGTGTGGTGGCCTGCGTGCGGGCGGGACGCTGGGCCCCCTCCGAGGTGATGGATCTGTTGACCCAGGCCTCGCGCCACGAACTTCCTCAAAACGTCCGCTACACGCTGATGGAGGCCTTGCGCCCTCTCGGGCGGGTTCAGCTCATGGACGGGATCCTGGTGCGGGCCGACGACGAGGAGGTGGCCCGGGCCCTGGGGCAGGCCGCGGCGGCCAGCGGGGTGGTGCTGGAGCGTCTGAGTTCGGAAGCGTTTTGGATGGAGCGGCGCTATGTGCCCGCGCTGGTGCGGGCGGCCGAGGCCGCCGGGTACCCCGTGCGGGCGTGGGTGCGGGGAGCCCGGTTCGCCTACCCGGTGGAGTGGGCGCAGCATGTGGCCTCGGCGGTGGATGCCGCTTCTCGCCATGCGGCCCGGGAAAGCGGGTGGCTGGTGGAGCGCCGGCCGCCGCCTTCCCTGGTGCGGGGACACCGGGACCTGGTGTTCGTGGCTCCGGAAGGGGAGCTGGACGTGGTGGTTCCCCAGGCGGCCAGGAAGCGTTGAGCGGTTCGAGGTGATGGGCCTTGGGATATCGGCCGGATCGTCCGGTCATCGTGCAAAGCGACCACTCGGTTCTCGTGGAGGTTGACAACCCCAACTATGAGGCGGCCCGCAACGCCCTCGCGCGGTTTGCGGAGCTGGAGAAAAGCCCTGAGCACATTCACACCTACCGTATAACCCCTCTCTCCCTGTGGAACGCGGCAGCTTCTGGCCTGGCCGCATCCCAGGTGCTCGAGATGTTGGAATCCTTCAGCAAATTTGAAATCCCCCTTGCGGTGCGCCAGAGCGTTGAAGATTACATGCGCCGCTATGGGTTGGTCAAGCTTTTGCCTGCCGACGCCGCGGGCGGCTCTGGCCGAACCGCGCGCACCGACCGCGCCGGCCGCAGGCCCCGCTCGGCCGCCCCGGGCGGGCAGGGGACCAACGGGCGCCCGTACCTGGTGCTGTTCGGCCGGGAGCTTCCCATCGTGGAGGAGCTCGCTCACCATCCCCGGCTCAAACCCTATCTGCTCGGGCGCATCGACGCTCACCGGCTGGCCGTGGATGCGCGCTTTCGAGGGCACATCAAGCAAGCGCTCATTTACATCGGGTACCCGGTCGAGGATCTGGCAGGCTATGTCCAGGGGGCTCCCCTGCCGATGCGGCTTCGCCGGGTCACCCTTTCGGGCAGCAGGTTTGCTTTGCGCGACTACCAGAAAGATGCGGTGGAGGCCTTCTGGGCCGGCGGGAGCGTGCGAGGCGGCAGCGGTGTGGTGGTGCTCCCCTGCGGATCCGGCAAGACCATCGTGGGGCTGGGAGTGATGGAGAAAGCCCAGAGCCAGACGTTGATCCTCTCCACCAACGTGACGGCGGTGCGCCAGTGGATCGGGGAGATCCTGGACAAGACCACCCTCACCCGAGACGATGTGGGAGAGTACACGGGGGAGACCAAGGAGGTCCGGCCTGTGACGGTGACGACGTACCAGATCCTCACCCACCGCAGGCCGGAAGACGAGGAGTACCCTCACTTCGCCCTCTTCAACAGCCGTGACTGGGGGCTCATCATCTACGACGAAGTCCATCTGCTTCCCGCCGACGTCTTCCGGATCACGGCGGAGATCCAGGCTCGCCGTCGCCTGGGCCTGACGGCCACCCTGGTCCGGGAGGACGGGCGCGAGCCGGATGTGTTTTCCCTCATCGGCCCCAAGCGGTACGACGTGCCGTGGAGGGACCTGGAGAAAAGCCGGTGGATAGCCACCGCGGAGTGCTTCGAGATCCGGGTTCCTCTGGCCGACGAGGTGCAGATGGCCTACGCGGTGGCCGAAGATCGGGAAAAGTTTCGGATCGCCTCGGAGAATCCCTCCAAGCTGGCGGTGGTGCAGGCGCTGGCGGCGTTTCACCGGGACGACCAGGTGCTGGTGATAGGGCAGTACCTGGAGCAGCTGGAGCAGATCGCCCGCACCCTGAAGGCGCCCATCATCACGGGGCGGACGCCTAACGCCGAGCGGGAACGGCTGTACGCTGCCTTTCGGCAGGGGTCCCTGAAGCTTTTGGTGGTCTCGCGGGTGGCCAACTTCGCGGTGGACCTGCCCGATGCCAACGTGGCCATCCAGGTGTCGGGCACCTTCGGCTCCCGGCAGGAGGAAGCTCAGCGGCTGGGCCGCATCCTGCGGCCCAAGGCCGGCCACAATGTGGCCCGCTTTTACTCGCTGGTGTCGGCCGACACGCGGGAGCAGCACTTCGCGGCCCGCCGTCAACTCTTCCTCACCGAACAGGGGTATCGCTACGCCATTTATCCGGCCTCTCGGGCGATGCAGCTTTTGCGGAGGGGCTCGGGTCTCACCGTGGAGGGAGACACGCTGGAGGACCTGGCGCTGGCAGGCCCGGTGCGGGGGCGCTAGACCGGGCCGGGTCGTCCGGGTGGCATACCTCGGGGCGCCCGTCGAGAGCGCGGCGCATCCGGTGCGGAGAGGGAGGACGAGAGGCGATGGAGCCGTCGGCCCGAAAGAAGGCCCTGAGGGCCATCACGTACGGCCTCTATGTGGTGGGCACCCGCAGGGGGGACGAGGTGAACGCGTTCACCGCCAACTGGCTCACCCAGACCTCCTTCGAGCCGCCCCTGGTGGCGCTGGCGGCCAAGAAAGGCAGCCTGTCCTGCGACATGATCCGGGACTCGGGCCTGTTCAGCGTCAACATCCTGGAAGCAGGGCAAAAGGAGCTGGCGGCCCGCTTCTTCCGTCCGGTGCACCGGGTGGGCCAGAAGCTGGGGGAAGTCGAGTTCCGGCCGGGCTCCACAGGCTGCCCCATACTGCTGGCGGCCCTGGCCTACTTCGAGTGCCGGGTGACGGACGTGGTGGAGCGGGGCGACCACACCCTGTTTGTGGGGGAGGTCGTGGACGCAGGGGTCCACCGGGACGGCGCGCCCCTCACCCTGGCCGAGACGGGCTGGTATTACGGGGGATAGAGGCAGCCGTCACCAGCCCTCTTCCAGGCCAAAGGCGAGCTGAACGGAGGCCCCTCCCGGCAGGTACGTCCACCGAAGCTGCACATAGAGGCCGGAAAACCATCCCGGCTCGATGACCGCCACCGTGGAACCCGGGTCCAGCCCGGAACCGGCGTTCCAGGTGCCGGGGTAGTAGCCCGCCGCCAGGGGACCAAAGCGCACGCCGATGCCCGTGAGGGCCTTGGTTGGCCCGGCGGAGAAGTAGCGAAGGCTGTAAAACAGGCCGTAGGGGGCCTGCTGGCGGTACGGCTGGATCAGTCCCCCCGCCCGGAATTCCCAATCCCCCACGTGGTTGCCGGGCCAGGTGGCCTGCAGGGAGCTGGACAGCGAAACCAGGCCGAGCTCGCTGGTCTGCAGCGGAATGCGGACACTGACCCCCCAGTCCAGGCCGTGGGCGTCGCGGGCGAGAGTCCATGCGTACCCCACCCGCCAGCCGGGCTGGGCTCTCGGGGCAAGAAGGGCCAGGGCCGGGGATGCTGCCAGCGCTGCAGTGAGCGCCGCACCGACGACCGCGCCCACAAGCCACCGCCCTCGGGCTTCTGTCAGCCCGGTAAGCACCTGCAGAGGCTTGCTGCCGCGTCGGTCTCCCGGCGCCACAGGCCTCACACTCCTCCGCCTGGCGGCTCGTTCTGGGCGCAACCGTTAGACGCCGGGCCGGGGGAATCCTTCCCCCGCAAGCTCAAGACGGGTCGACGGGGCGAGATGCTCGAAGCTCATCCAGGGCCCGCAGGACCTGCTCCACGTGCCCGTCCACCTTGACGTTTTCGAAGATGCGGGCCACCCGGCCGGATGGGTCCACCAGGAAGGTGGTGCGGCGGGCGCTGGTTCCCCGGTCGTTGAGAATCCCCAACCGCTCGGCCGACCGGCGCTCCCGGTCGGAGATGAGGGGAAAGCGCAGCCCGCAGGCGTCGGCGAACCGGCGGTGCGATTGGGGGGTGTCCACGCTGACGCCGACCACCTCCGCTCCCCGCTCCCGCAGTTGCTCCAGGTTTTCGTTGAACGCCCGGGCTTCCCGGGTGCATCCCGGGGTGAGGTCCCGGGGGTAGAAGTAGAGGACGAGCCAGCGGCCCAGAAACGAGCGGCTCGACAGGACGGTACCGCTCTGGGTGGGCCCTGCCACCTCAGGCATTTCGTCGCCGATGCGGACCGAGAGGGCCACAAGAACCCCTCCCCCAAAGGTTTGGGTTGGCGCCGGGTGCGGCTACGGCCGCCTGAGCTATTCTGGTGCGGGACGTGCCGGCTTTCAAGGGAAGCGGTCCCGGTGGGCGAATACCCCGCCAGTGTGACGGTGCGCGCGAGAGCGGCCCGTCAGAGGCGTGAAGGGGGCGAGCGGGACGGTGGATCTGGGACTCAAGGGACGGGTGGCGGCCGTGGCGGCCGCTTCGGAGGGTCTGGGTCTTGCGGCGGCCCGGGCCCTGGCGGCAGAGGGAGCTTCGCTGGCCATCTGCTCCAGGAGGGCGGACGCTATCCAGGCGGCTGCTCGCCGCATCCGAGAGGATACCGGGGCCGAGGTGTTGGCCGTCGCCGCCGATGTGGCGAAGCCCGACTCTGTGGGAGCGTTCCTGGAGCAGATCGAACGACACTACGGCCGGCTGGACGTTCTGGTCACCAATGCGGGGGGGCCTCGGGCCGGGGGCTTTTTCGATATGGAGGATGCGGACTGGTACAGCGCGTTCGATCTGCTGGTCATGAGCGTGGTGCGGATGGTACGGGGAGCGGTTCCGCTCATGCGACGCACGGGGCGCGGGGGCAGCATCGTGGCGGTGACCTCATACAGCCTCAAGGAACCCATCGCGGGGCTGGTGCTGAGCAATGCCATGCGGGCGGCGGTGGCCGGGCTGTGCAAGACCCTGGCCGAGGAACTGGGGCCCGAGGGGATCCGGGTGAACGTGATCGTGCAGGGCCGCTTTGACACCGAGCGGGTGCGCCACCTGGACCGGCTGCGGGCCCAGAAGGAGGGGACGACGCCCGAGCAGGTGGCAGCCCGCCACAGCGCCTCCATCCCGCTGCGACGGTACGGTCACCCCGATGAGCTGGGGCGGGTCATCGCCTTTCTGTCGTCGGACGCCGCCGCCTACGTGACCGGCGCGGCCTGGACCGTGGACGGCGGCCTGCTGCGCACTCTGTGGTAGCCACCGGCGAGTGGCTGCGCGCGGCAACCGAGAGGAGGTGGCGGCCATCACGCGGCGGCTTCTCTCGGAGCAGGAGCTGAAAGCCGAGCTTGCGGGCCTGCCGGGATGGCGATATGAAGGTGCCCGGCTGGTGAAGACCTTCGCGTTCCCCAAGTACATGGACGGCGTGCGCTTCGCCGATCGGGTGGCGGAGGTGGCCGAAGAGCTCAATCACCATCCCGACATGTGGATACGTTTCCGAAGAGTGACCCTGGAGCTTTCCACTCACAGCGCGGGCGGGGTGACCCAACTGGACGTAGTCCTGGCACGGCGGGCCGACGAGCTGGCGGCCGGCTTGATGGCGCCCGCGGCAGGCGAAGCCGCAGGCTCAGGCGGAGGCCAGCCAGTGCTCCAGGGTCCGCGGCCCGCGGACGAAACCGGCCTCCATGGCCAGGGCAGCCAACGGCTCGGTGGCACCGACGGGTGAGCCCTGCAGGTAGCGCAGGACAAGCCGGCGCCCGGGCCAGGCGGCTTTGGCCAGGTCGAGGATGGCCAAGAGCGCGGCGCGAAGGGCCGCCGGGGCCGCCTGCGGGTCGTGCCAGAGGGTGCCGGCTCCCACCTGCAGCACCATGACGGGCCGGCCCGCCATGCAAGCGACCAGCCCCGAGCTGCCCGCCGGCCACCATCCGGGCGGGTCGAGGAGCCGACCCCAGGGGTTGGCGGGGTCCTGCAGGGCCAGCGCCCGCCAGTCGTCGGCGGGCTCCCGGGCCGCCTGCTCCCGCAGGGCGTGGAGGGTATCCGGCAGGGCGAACTGCAGCCCGCCCAGCCCCTGGACGAAGTAACCCGACAGCAGCCGGCCGGCGGCCTCCAGGCGGCGGCAGGCCCCCGCCACCTCGGCCCAGGGCAGGGGGCAGCCGTCGGCCGCCAGGCACGGCGGGGCGACCAGACCGTAGCGCTCCAGCAGCAGGCGAGCCCATGCCTGCGCCGGGTCCTGGGGGACGTCGGGGAGCGCCTCGCCCGCTGCCTCGGGATCGTCCGTCCCATGCCCAACCCACCAGAACCGCACCGGCCGCGCCAGGAGGGCCAGGCGCTGCCGGATGGCCCGGGGACGAAGGCTTGCGGGGCTGCGACGGCGCGTCAGCTCCTCGGCCACCACGTCAGGGTCCTCGCAGGCGCAAAGGCCCTTGCGGAACAGAGCCAGCAGGGCTTCGCGAGCAGCCCCCTCTTCCATCCCCAGGCGGCGGGCCACCTCCCAGGCGAACCAGCTGCCGCCGCAAGCCAGAAGCGAGGCGACGGCCTTCTCGCCGGGCGACAGTTCGGGGGCGCTCCGACCGCCGGGCAGCCAGGCGCGGGCGGCCAGAGCCACCCAGGGTCCCTGATCGCGCGCCAGAAGGGTACACGCAGGTGCGGCCGGCCCCCCGCCCCAGGCGGGCCTGGCAACCCACCCGATCCTGCCGGAGGCGAGAGCCTGAGCCAAAAACAGCCGGCCGTTGGGGCCGAATCGGGCCGCTGCCACGACAGGGAGAAGGCGGCCTTGCACGTACAGGCCCGCCAGCTGACGGATCAACCGCTCGGTACGCTCGGCGCTCTTGGGGTCATGGGGCCCATGGACGAGCGCTTCTCCGATCCCATGGTGGCGGGCGAGGAAGCGGGCGAACGCGGCTTGCGACACCGGCTCCGTCTGGCGGCGGGCGGCGGCCATGCTCCGGCGCCGCATCTCCCTGGCGGCTTCCAGGGTCAGATACCGGCGTCCCGCCCCGGGTTGCAGCTCGGCCGGCAAAAGCACCCCCTGGCTTTCGAGAAGGGCTATGGCGGCGCCGGCAACAGCGGGCGACAGGCCGTAGCGGGCCCGGATCTCTTCCTCGCCGAACATCCCCCATGCCTCGGCTCGCCGCTGCAGCATCGCGGCCACCGCCTCGGCCTGCTCCGGATCCACCGCCCCGCCGTGCCCGCAAGGATCCGCCGTCTTCAGCGCCAGGCGGTACAGCGGCACTGCAGAGGCGGCCACCCAGAGGGGCCGTCGGGCAGCTTCGCCCTCCTCCCCCGGCGCCGATAGCCGGACCGCCTGACCGGCCTGCTCCAGCTGATCCAACCACTGGCGCACTTGCGGGGCCTGAGACGGCCCCAGGGCTTCCAGGTCCTCCATATTCAGGTCTGCGCAAAAGCTCAGCCACTGCTCCAGTTCGGTGCGCGAGCGCGGCCCGTGAGGGCCCATCCATGGCGGCCGTCGCCTCTGCCTGGTTACCTCCTCCACGGCGCGCGGGTCCAAAAGCGTGCCGAGGCTTCCGTTGCGTGCCGCCTCCCGCAAGACGTCATCCAGGTTGCCCATCTGCAGCGCGGCCCGTCGCTCGGCTTTGGGCGCGTCGGGCTCGTACAGGAATGCGGCGGTGAAGTGGAAGAGGAGCTGGCGGGCAAAGGGGGAGGGGAGCCGGGTCTTTACCGGGTGGCACGCGACGCGGCCTTCACGCAGGCCCGCCACCAGCTCATCCAGGGTTTTCAGATCCAGGTCCTGTTCCTCCAGCTCCCGACTCGCCTCCTGCAGGAGTACCCCCAGGGGCCCATGGGGGCCCTGCTGCGAGGCGGCCAGCAGGAGGTCTCCCGCACGCAGGCGCTGCTGCCACAGCGGCAAGCGCCGGCCGGGTGTCGGGCGAGGCAGCAGGAGGGCCCGGGCGGCCGCCTCGCGAAAGCGTTGCGCAAACAGGGGCGTGCCGGGCAGCAGGCGTCGAACCAGGTCGGCCGGAGAGCGTCCCTCCAGCAAGACCAGCGGCACCGCCTGCGCGGTCGCCTCCGCGGGCAGTCGCAGCAGGATTCCATCGTCGCAGGCCATGACGTCCGGCTCCAGCCCCAGTTGCTCGCGGGCCCAACTCACCATGGCCAGGGCCCAGGCTCGGTTCACCGGAGCGCCCCAGGGGGAGTGGACGGCGATGCGGCGGTCTGCGGCTTCGTCTTGAAACTCCTCCACCACCACGCAGGTGGACCCGGGCAGCTGGCCGCAGGCCGCGCGCTGCTGGCTCAGGTGGCGATACAGGTACGCCGATGCCGCTTCGTCAAGCCGGTAGGTCTCCTGGGCCCAGCGGCTGAAGGCCCGCTCATCGTCCAGACGCCCTGCCGCCTGCTCCAGGAATTGGGCCACCAGCCTTCCCACATGGAGACTGCGGCCGGGCGCGTCGCCTCGCCAGAAAGGGAGCTTGGCCGGGCCCGGAGGAGCCGGGCTGACGACCACCCGGTCGGGCCGGATCTGCTCCACCCGCCAGGCCGCCGTGCCCAGCCAGAAGACTTCGCCCCTGCGGGTCTCGTAGACGAACTCCTCGTCGAGCTCCCCCAGCTTGACGCCTGCGCCTGCCAGCACCACCGGGTAGGTTCCCCGGTCCGGGATGGTGCCCGCGCCGGCGTAAAGGAGCGCTCTGGCCTCCGGAAGGCTCTGGAAGCGGCCGTTGTCGCGGTCCCACTGGATGCGCGGCCGCAGGCGCAGGCCGGGCGGGCCCTCTCCCGGGCGCACCGCCAAAAGCGCCAGCACCCGCCGGAGGATTTCCCGGGAAATACCGGCGAAACTCGAAGCCCGCCGGGCCACCTCCAGGAACTCCTGCTCGGACCAGGCGCGGATGAGCCCTGCGGCCACCACGTGCTGGGCCAGAACGTCCATGGGGGCGCACGGCAGGGAGCAAGGCTCGATGTCAAAGGCGCGCATGGCCCCGGTCACGGCTGCCGCCTCCACCAGGTCCGACGGATGGCGGGCCAGGATGCGGCCCTGGCTGGTGGCGGCCAGAGCGTGTCCGGAGCGCCCCACGCGCTGCAAGCCGGTCGAGACGCGACCCGGCGACCCGACGTGGATGACCAGGTCCACGTAACCCACGTCGATGCCCAGCTCCAGGGAGGCGGTCGCTACCACCGCCCGCAGCTCGCCCGCCTTGAGGGCGCGCTCCACCGCCAGCCGGGCCGCCTTGCCCAGACTTCCGTGGTGCGTTGCGGCCACCCGGTGGCCGGCCGCCTCGTTGAGGGCCTGGGTGAGCCGTTCCGCCTGGCGGCGGTTGTGAACGAAGATGAGGGTGGAGCGTTGGGTGGCCACCCACCCCCACAGCTGCCGGGCGAGAGCATCCCAGGAGCCTTCCCCCGCCTGGGCCGAAGAGGCTTCGTCGGGACAGGCCACGTGCAGATCCATGGCCCGGCGGGCGCCAGCGTCCACCACCCCCACGCGATCCGCCCGCCGTCCGGCCAGGAAGGCCGCCATCACGGAGAGGGGCCGCTGGGTGGCCGATAGCCCGACGCGCTGGATGGGGCGACCGGCCAGGTGTTCGAGCAGCTCCAGGGAGAGAGCCAAATGAGCGCCCCGCTTGGTCGGGGCCAGCGCGTGGAGTTCGTCCACGATGATCCGCCGAACCCCTGCCAGGGCCGGCCGCATGGCTGGTGACACCAGCATGAGAAAGAGCGATTCGGGGGTGGTGATGAGGATATGGGGCCGGGCCATGGCCCGGCGCCGCGCTGCCGGCGTGTCCCCGGTTCGGATGGCCACCTCGATGGAGGGCCAGGGGATGCCCGTCTCGCAGGCCAGCTGCTCCAGCTCCTGCAGCGGTTCTTCCAGGGCACGGTGGATGTCGTGGCCTAAAGCCCTCAGGGGGGAGACGTACAGCGTGTGGGGACGTCCCGACGTCCCGGCGCCGCCGTCCGAGGCCAGCTCCCGGGCCAGCTCGTCCACGCTGACCAGGAAGGCGGCCAGGGTTTTGCCCGAGCCGGTGGGGGCCAGCACCAGCGTGTCATGCCCGGAACGGATGGCGGGCCAGGCCTGTTCCTGCGCCGGGGTGGGCTGCCCGAAGCGCCGTCGAAACCACGCCTGCACCGCCGGCCCGAAGGCTTGCAGGGGATCCCTCGCGGCGCCGTCCGGAGCCGCCATGGTGGGCTCAGGCCGCAGACCTCTCGTTGGGGCCATGGGGTCCCATCGTAACCCGGCACCCTTCTTGCTCCAGGGCCAGCCGTGCGGCCTCGGCACCCTCTCCCTGGATGCGGAAGACCAGGTGCGCCTGTCCCGGCGGCGCCGGCGTGCTCACCACGCTGAGGATGTTGAGCCCGTGGGAGGCGAAGATGGAGGCGATACGGGCCAGACTTCCCGGCCGGTCTTCGCAGTCCACCTCCAGCCGCTGCCCCGGCTTTCGCACGCCCAAAAGGTCCACCAGGGCGTCGAAGATATCGGTCTCGGTGATGATGCCCACCAGGGTGTCATCCTGCACCACGGGCAGGCCGCCGATCTTGTGTTCGCGCATGAGCAGGGCGGCTTGCTCGATGGGAGCGTCCGGCGAGATGGTGATCACCTGGCGTGTCATGGCTTCCTGCACCGTCAGCTTGTCCAGGAGGTAGCGAAGCTCGTAAATGCTCAGGGTCGTCGCGGGCGAGGCGGATACGCGCATCAGGTCCAGGAGCGTCACGATCCCGATCAGCCTGCCGTGCTGCACCACGGGCAGCCGACGGATCTTGCGCCCCTGCATGGTGCGCAGCGCCTCGGCCACGGGGGCGGTGGGCGGTACGGTTATGGGGTTCGGCGTCATCTTGTCTCGGACCCGCAAGCAGGCCCCTCCTCTCCCGGCCAGCGGCGTCGGCACCCGCCCGGCGGGTCCCGTCCACCCCGGTCCGGCATGTCCGGTGTAAAATTGGCCACGAGCGCCAACCGGCCCTTCCGCAAGACCCGCCACGACGCCGGCGACAAAGGCAGGGTGGTTCAAGGAGGGGGTGGGCGGCAGACGGGCGAGTTGGGGGATGTGCGCATTTGCAAGCTGCGCCCGGACGGAAGCCTGCGCATCACGTATCGGGGCCAGCTGGTGCATCGCGAGGGCGAGTGGCGGGTCGTGGCGACTCGATGGGCGGGTGGGCCCTGGCGAGGCGGGCCGGTGGCCGTGGACCCCGGCGATCCCTGCCTGGAGTTCTTCCGGGTGGGGCGGGGTGTGGTGGCCCTCAAGCTCCTGGATCCGGCGGGACGAGTACGGGGTGTCTACGTGGATCTGGCGGCGCCGGTGGCAGAGGAAAGCGGGGCCCTGGTGTACCGGGATGCGGTCTTAGATGTCTTCGTCGGGCCGGACGGATCCGTGCGCCTGCTGGACGCCGAGGAGTTCCTGGAACGGGCGCGCTCGTCCGACGAACCGGATGAGGTCCATCACGCCGTCGCAGCCCTGCAGGAGTTCCTGGCCTGGTGGGCCGCCCGGGAACCCCCCTTCGAAGGCCCCTGAGCCCCGGCCGGCCCTCAGCGGCTGCCGGCAGGCGCGCCCAAGGTCTCGTTCAAGGCGGACGGTCCACAGGGCCGGCCCCCAGGGGGTCGCCCGCCTTGCCGCCTGGTTCGGCGGAGAAGGGGGCGGGGATCCCCATCCAGACCTGGGCGCCCCCATGGGGGCCGTTGAGCGCCGCCAGATGACCGCCGTGCAGGCGGGTTACCGTCTCGTGGGCGACCAGCAGGCCCATGCCGGCACCCTGTCCCGGCTTGGTGGAGACGGGGGCCCGGAACAGGGTGGATAGCACCTCCGACGAGATCCCCGGGCCGGAGTCCTCCACACAGACCCAGGCCCAGCGACGGGCTGGCAGGGCGGGGACGGGCAGTGCGGGGGGAGGCCCCGGTGCCACGAAAACCCTCAGCGTTCCGCCTGACGGCATGGCTTCCGCGGCGTTGACCAGGATATTGCCCAACGCGGCCTGCAGCAGCCTGGGACTCCCCCAGGCCCACGCAGGCGCCCGAGGGTCCAGCTGCAGGCTGACCTGGATGCGGAAGCGGCCGAAGAGATCGGCAAAATCTCGCAGCACCCGCTCCAGGAATGACGGCAGATGCAAGCGCTCCAGCGGCCAGCCGCCTTCGCCCTCCCGGCCTGCCAAAAGCTGCTGCAGGGCCGAGGAAGAACGCTCGATGGCCGCCAGGGCCCGCCGCAGGTGCTCACGCGCCCGCTCGGACCCGCACTGCTCGGCGGCCATTTGCACGGCGGCGCGGATCACCGCGAGCTCGTTGCGCAGGTAATGGGCCTGCTCGGCACCCGGCCACCAGTGACGACCACCCGGTTCCGGGCGGCCCGGATCCCCGATGGCTGCAGCCATGGTTCACCCGCCTGACCCACTGCGCGCTGGCAGACCCAGGAGGCCCTACGAGGGACAGCCCGGGCAGATTAGATTAAGGGGGCGCAAACCCGGTTCCTTCTCGGAGGCCCTGGCATGGTCTCGGAAAGCCTCGAAACGACGCGCCTTAAGCGGCCATGGCCCGACAGGACGCCGGCTGTCGGCAGCCTGCTTTATGCGGCTCGTATTCTCTTGTCCTGCATACCCCAAGCGCAGGCGGAACTGTCCGGCTGGCGCCGGAGGGCCGTGGCCATCGCCTGCCCCCGATGCCGTTCCCAGGCGTTGGGCAGCCTCGGCCACAAGGCGTTTCACAGCCTCGGAGCGGCCACCTTCGGGGCCCTGGCACATCCCGCCGCCCGCCATGGGGTGGTGCGTTTCGCGGTGGCCCTGCAAACCCTCAGCGATTACCTGGACACTCTGGCCGACCGGGGCGCGCCCCTCAGCCTTCGGGAGTGCCGGCGCATCCACCAGGCCATGCTCTGGGCCGTGGACCCGTGGACACGCCCGGGCGCGCTTCGGCTGGAGGACGGAGGGTACTGGCGAAGCCTGGTGGGCGATTGCCAGGCGTCGGCAGCGAAGCTGCCGGGTTACCTCCGGGTGGTGGCTCGAAACCGCCGGCTTGCCAGCCTGTACGCCCGCATGCAGGTCCTCAAACACTCCGACCCGGGGACCCGCCGCCGCTCCCTTTCCCGGTGGGCCCAGAAGGCCGCCCCGGAATGCGGGGGTCTGGCGTGGTGGGAACTGGCCGCGGCCTGCGGCTCGACCCTGGCGATCCTGGCGCTGACGGCCCAGGCCACCCACCCCGGCGGCGACAGCCTCGCGCTGGAGAGCGTGGAGGCGGCTTACTTCCCGTGGATCTGCGCCCTGCACATCCTGCTGGATTACCTCATCGACGAAGAGGAGGACGCTGGCGCCCGGGAGCTCAACTTCGTCGCCTGCTACAGGGGTCGCGACCGAGCGGCTGGACGGATCGTAAGGCTGTTCGAGAAAAGCCGGGTCTTGGCGGCAGGGCTGACCGGCGGGCCGTTTCACCGGATGGTGGTGGGAGGCCTGGCGGCCCTTTACCTCACCGACCCCAAGGCGGCGGGTCGATGGGCCTGGCTGCTGGACGACCTGGCCACCAGGGACCTCTACGTGGCCACCCTGCGTCCGCTCGTGCTCCTGTGGCGCGCCACAAGACCGCCGGCTCCGCCTCAAGGTGACCCCGTCCGGGCTCGCCTTGAAAGAGGTCGTCCGAGCTGAGCAGCCGCCGGGGCCGCGGCAGGAATTTCGGGCCGGCAGCGGAATCTGCCACGGCAGTTTCCCGTCGGGAGGGCGGCTTGCGTGCCATCGAGCCGGGTGGAAGCCATCAACCCTTTTATCGTCATGGATGTCCTGGAAAGGGCCCAGAGCCTGGAGCGTGAGGGTCGCTCGGTGCTGCACCTGGAGGTGGGCGAGCCGGACTTTCCCACACCCGAGCCGATTGTGGAGGCGGCCCGCCGGGCCATGCAAGCGGGCCACACCCACTACACCCACAGCCTGGGGATATGGCCGCTTCGAGAGGCCATCGCGGCGTACTACGCGCGCAAGTACGGCGTCGAGGTCAGCCCCGAGCGGGTCGTGGTGACCGCCGGCACCTCACCCGCCATGCTCATGATCGCCCTGGCCGTGGTCGAGCCGGGCGATGAGGTGGTTCTCCCCGACCCGGGCTACAGCTGCTACGCCAATTACGTGCTGGCGGCCGGGGGTGTCCCGGTGCGGGCGGACGCCTCGGGCCGCCTCGGCGGGTGCCTCACCGCCGAGGCCGTTTCGGAGGTGCTCTCCCCCCGCGTCCGCGCCATCGTGGTCAACTCCCCCGCCAACCCCACCGGCTCGGTCTTGCCGCCGGAGGAGCTGGGCCGGCTGGCCGCCCTTGCCGACCGGGTCGGCGCCTGGCTCATCTCCGACGAGATTTACCACGGGCTGGTGTACGAAGGGCGGGAGTCGACGGCCCTGAGCTTTTGCGACCGGGCCATCGTCGTGGACGGCTTCTCCAAGCGTTACGCCATGACGGGGTGGCGCCTGGGGTGGTGCGTGCTGCCCCCGGAGCTGGTGCGCAGCCTGCAGAAGCTCCAGCAAAACGCGATGGTCTGCCCGCCATCGGTGAGCCAGCATGCGGGGCTGGCGGCTTTGCAGCACGGTGACGTTTACGTGCAGGCCATGGCCCGGGCCTATGACGAGCGGCGTCGGGCCCTCCTCTCGGGCCTGGAGGCGGCGGGCATCCCCCTGGCGACCCGTCCCGCCGGCGCCTTCTACGCCTGGGTGGACGCCCGCCGCTATAGCCCGGACTCGTACCGGCTGGCCTTCGAGATCCTGGAGCAGACCGGGGTGGCGCTGACTCCGGGCGTGGACTTCGGGCCTCGGGGCGAGGGTCACCTTCGTATTTCGTACGCCGGCTCCCTGGAGACCATTCAGCAGGCTCTCGTGCGGCTGGGGGCCTATCTGGCCTCCCGGCCGGCCCGGATGGCCGGATAGGCCACACCCCCGTCGTGCTGGCGGGTCGGGCGGGTGCGGCCCATCACGGCGAGGGCAGTACGCTGAGCGGGTCGACGGCCTTGCCCGCCACCTTGACCCGGAAGTCCAGGTGGGGACCCGAGGAGCGCCCGCTGGAACCCGACCAGGCGATCACCTGGCCCTGGCGCACCCTCTGGCCCGGGCGGACCGCCAGGCGACGGTTGTGCCCGTAGAGGGTCTGCACGCCGTTGGCATGGTCTACCACCACACCGTACCCGAAGGCCCCCATCCAGCCGGCCTCCACCACCACGCCGGAGGCGGCTGCCCGCACGGGCGTCCCCGGCGGGACGGCCACGTCAATGCCCTCGTGGAACTCGGGGCCGCCCCCAAAGGGGGATTCCCGCCAGCCGAACTCCGAGGTGAGCGGCCCCCGAACCGGCCAGATGAAGGATGGCACCGAAGGAGCCGGCATCTGCCGGACGGCCCCGGGCAGCCACAACGCCTGGCCCGCTTGCAGGCTTCCCGGCCGCAGGATGCCGTTGGCGCGCTGGAGATCCTCCACCGAGACGGAGAAGCGGCGGGCAATGGCCCACAGGGTGTCGCCCGGCTGAACCGTGTAGCGGCCCCACTCCTGCACACTGCCCCCCGCTCCGGCCCGGGGAACCAAAAGCCGCTGGCCGGCTGCGATGCGGGTCGAGGGGAGGGCGTTGAGCCGGCGCAGGGTACCCACGTCCGTGCCGTACAGGAGGGCTATCCCGGACAGGGTGTCGCCGGCCCCCACGGGATACCACCAGCTCCACTCCACCAGCCGCCTCAGGGTGCGGGGCCCGGCCACCCCGTCCGGGCGCTCGCCGGCCAGCTGCTGGAAAGCGGCCACGGCCTTGCGGGTCGAGGCCCCGTAGCGCCCGTCGATGGGGATCCCGTAGCCCAGGCCCACCAGCAACCTCTGCAGGTGCGCCACCTGGGGCCCTGTCTGCTCCGGAGACAGGGTGCGCCCCAGAAGCTCGCGCACCCAGCCGGGCAGCTCTCGCTGGCCGGCGCGCAGGGAGTCAGGCGTCGAAGCCCGCACGGAAGCGGCTTCGAGACCGGGCGACAGCACCCATCCCAGCACCAGGCCGGCCAGGATCCCCGCCACCAGAGCCGCCGCCCACGCCGAAGCCTCCCGGGGGCAGGGACGGCTCACGTCGGCCGAAGCGCCAACCATGGCGGGTCCTTGCACCTCCGCTCCACCCCACCCCCGAGACCGGCGCCGGCTTCGCTCCTGCGGCATTCCCTGCTTCGTCCCCTTGGCCTGCCGGCTTTACGCCCCGGGTGGCCGCAGTTGCCAGCACCTGTGGCGGGAGTATGCCCTGGCAGGCGACGGTCGATTCGCCGGACGGCTCCGAGGACGACATTTGCTTCCACGCCCGCCGGCCCATCCCCTCTTTGCCCCATTTGTGGAAGCATCCGGGGTACGGGGGGAGGGGGCTGCCGGATGCGGCGCGTCGCCTCCTTGCGGTCACGAAGAGGGGTTCAGGCCCCGGTAAAAGGCGTCCACCACGCCGCTCACGACCCGCTCGGCGTCGAAGTCGCCGGCAGGCCACTGGGGCCACAGCAGGGGCCCCAGCGAGAAGGCCAGCAGGCTGGCCACGAAGGCGTGCGCAAAGATGGCGGGATCCTCCACCCGCACCCCTGCGGCGGGCGACCGCTCCACCAGGTAAGCCGCCAGAGCTGCCACCACGGGCCTCAACAGCGCCTCCCAGACGGCCTGCACCATCTCCGGGTCCCGGTGCGCCTCTTCCATCACCTTATGCAGGAACTGGCGACGGCGCCTTTCACCCGGCAGTCCCATCACCAGCCGGGCGATGCGGGCCAGGGCGTCGCGCGGGGCTTCGTGGCGCATGGGCGCGAGAATCCCCTCCAGGCCTGCCGGCATGAGTGCTGCCTGGGCCGCGGCGCCGATGAGGGATGCCCGGGTGGGGAAGAGGTGGTGAACCAGCGCCGGGGTCACGCCCGCCTTGCGCGCGATCTCCCGCTGGCTCGCTTCGGCGAACCCTCGCAGGCTGAAGACGTCGACGGCGGCCGTGAGGATGCGGCGGCGCTCGTCATGGTATGGGCGGTCGTCGTGGGCCACGATCCGAGCTTACAACGCTGCCGGGCCCGCTCACAACCGCGCCGCGGGCCCGGCAGTGCCCGGCCGCCTTGCTCGCGAGGCCTGCCAGCGCGCGGCCCGCCGGCCGTGCGGCCCCACCGAAAGGGGAGCTAGCGGCCTCTTGTCGCCTCGAAGCGGCGGGCGACGTTGGCCCAGTCCACATTGCGCAGGAAGGCGTCGATGTACGCACCCCGGTTGACACCGTAGTCGATGAAGTACGCGTGCTCGTAGGTGTCGAGGGCGAGGATGGGGGTGGCGTTCCAGATGGGGAAGGTGTTTTGCGCGTCGCCCACGTAGTTGAAAAGATACTTGTGGTCGTGATCCCAGGCGAGCCACACCCAACCCCGGGCCGCCAGACCCGACGCCTTCAAATCCGCGGCCCACCGATCGTAGCTGCCGAAGTCTTTCTCGATCTGCGCCAAAAGCGAGCCCGAGGGCCGGCCGCCGGCTCCGCCCAGGATGTCGAAGTAGATCTCGTGGTTTTTCATGCCGCCGATCGCGAAGCTCAGCTCCACCTTGAGGACCCGGATGAGGCTGTACGTCTGGTTGGCTGCCTTCAGCTCTTCTTCGGGAAGCTCTCCCAGCTTGCGCATGATCTCGTTGTACTTGTTGACGTACCCCTGGTAAAGCTTGTAATGCTCTTCCATGGTGCGCTGGGAGATCCCGTCCAGCTGGCGGATGGACGGAAAGCTCTTCGCGGTCACCTGGTGCGCCACAGCACCTCGCTCCCTTCACGGCCTGCGGCCTGTCTTGTGCCGCAGGTAGGATACCCGGGTCGCGACAGCCGAGTCAAGGAATGCACCTTACCTACGGTGCCGACCCGTCGCCGCCTCCCGCCGCCCCTGACCATCCGCCTCTCCTGCTATGCCGACGGATGGGCATCTCCCGGCTTGGGGCCTGGGGCTTCCGAGCCGCCCAGAATGCTGCGGATCTTGGCGGCGATGACGTCGATGGCCACCTCGTTGAACCCCCCTTCCGGGATGATGAGGTCTGCGTGGCGGCGGGTGGGCTCCACGAACTGCAGGTGCATGGGGCGGACCGTGGTCAGGTACTGCTGCACCACCGACTCCAGCGTCCGCCCCCGCTCGTTGATGTCCCGCATCAGCCGGCGCAACACCCGGACGTCCGCATCGGTGTCCACGAACAGCTTGATGTCCAGCCGGCGCCGGACGCGCTCGTCCTCCAGCACCAGAATCCCCTCCACGATGACGATGTCCGTCGGCTCCACGAGCACGGTTCGGCCGGTTCGGCTGTAGGTGGCGAAGTCGTAAACCGGCTTGGCCACGGGCCGTCCTGCCGCCAGTTCGTCCAGGTGATGCACCAGGAGGTCGGTGTCGAACGCGGACGGGTGATCGTAGTTGAACCGCCGCCGCTCGTCCATGGGCAGGTGGGACAGGTCGTGGTAGTAGGCGTCCTGCTCGATGAGGGACGCTCTCGCCCGGGGAAGCCGGGCCAGGATCGCCTGGGCCACCGTCGTCTTGCCGGAGCCGGTGCCTCCGGCGATGCCGATGAAGACGGGCCGCCGGCCGGCCGGTCGCAAGGGGCCTTCCCGCATACCTGCACCTCGGGGGGCCAAACCCGGAGCGGTACGCCCCGGCTTCCTGCCCGCCACGGGCGCCCCGGGTTCGCCTCCACCGACCCTGTTATAGGGCGCCGGGGCTGGCGCGGGCAACGCCGGGCCTCCGGAAGGACCGGCGGTTCCCCATCTCGAAACCCCCTGCCACGGTCTGTGCACTGGCCTGCATTTCGCCAGGGGTCCCGCAGCGGTGTTCGGCCGGGGGAGCCTTCACAGGGGGAGGGCGGCGGTTGACCGAGCCCCAGCTGCAGGTGGAGCGCGTCAGCCTGTACTTCGGTGGCCTGGCCGCCCTGGCCGACGTCAGCCTGCAGGTTCTCCCCCGCGAGCGCTTCGCCATCATCGGGCCTAACGGGGCCGGCAAGACCAGCCTCATCAACTGCATCAGCGGCTTCTATCGCCCTGCGCGGGGCAGGATCCGGTTTCAAGGGGTCGACGTGACGGGCTGGCCGCCCCACCGCGTGGCGGCGATGGGGATCGGGCGGGCCTTTCAGAACATCGAGCTGTTTGCCGGCATGAGCGTGCTCGACAACCTCATGCTGGCCCAGCACCGGCACCTCCGCTACTCGCTGTGGCAGGCCCTCGTCTACTACGGTCGGGCCCAGCAGGAGGAGGTGCGAGCCCGCCAGCGGGTGGAAGACGTGCTGGACTTCATGGATCTCGAGCCCTATCGCCATCGGCCTGTGGGGAGCCTGCCCTACGGGCTGCAAAAGCGCGTCGAACTGGCCAGGGCCTTGGCCGCCGGCCCCTCCCTGTTGCTGCTCGACGAGCCCATGGCCGGCATGACCGTCGAGGAGAAGGAGGACATGGCGCGCTACATTCTGGACGCCAACGAGGAGATGGGCATCACGGTGGTGCTCATCGAGCACGACCTGCAGGTGGTCATGGACCTGAGCCACCGCGTCGCGGTGCTCAATTTCGGGAGCCTCATCGCTCTGGGGCCGCCGGAGGAGGTGGCGCGCCATCCGGACGTTGTACGCGCTTACATGGGCGAGGAGGCCGACCGGTGAAGGCGAGGAGGCAGACCACCGATGACGCCAGGCCGGATCGCTGCGCCCGCGGCAAGCCCTCTGCAGGCACAGGCCATGGATTGGGCAACCGCCACCCTGCCGCGGCTTTTGCGGTGGCGGGCCGAGGGGCCTGAAGCCCACCGGCCGGCCCTGCGCCACAAGGAGAAAGGCATCTGGAAGACGGTGAGCTGGCGGGAGTACTGGGAGACCGCCCGCCTGGTGGCGCTGGGGCTGATGGCCCTGGGGCTTGAGGTGCAGGAGAAGGTGGCCGTGGTGGCCGACAACATCCCGGAGTGGTATTTCATGGAACTGGGAACCCAGGCGGCCGGTGGCGTGGTGGTCGGCATCTACCAGTCCGGGATGCCCCGGGAGATCGCCTACGGGATTGAGGCCACCGACAGCGTGTTTGTGATGGCTGAAGACCAGGAGCAGGTCGACAAGCTGCTGGAGGTGCGCCCCCTCGTGCCCCAGGTTCGGCGGGTCATCTACCAGGACCCCCGGGGCATGCGCCGCTACCGGGATGACCCGTGGCTTATGAGCTTTGACGAGCTGCTTCAGCTGGGACGTGACGCCCGGGACAGGCTGGGCCCGGAGCTGGAGCGCCGGCTGGCATCCCAGAGGGCCGACGACGTGTGTCTCATGTGCTTCAGCAGCGGCACCACCGCGCAGCCCAAACCCGTGATGCTCACCCACCGAAACCTCATGGCCATGGGCCGAAGCTTCCAGCAGGTGGAGCGTTTCTCCCCCACGGATCAGTTCTTCTCGTTTTTGCCGCTGGCCTGGATCGGCGAGCAGATGATGGCGGTTGCCACCGGCCTGGTGGTGGGCTTCACGGTCAACTGTCCGGAGGAGGTGGAAAGCGCCCTGGCCGAGATCCGGGAGATCGGCCCGCACCTCATGTTCAGCCCGCCCCGGATCTGGGAGGGCTACGTGCGGCAGGTGAAGGTGAAGATCGAGGACAGCACTCCCCTCAAGCGGCTGGTCTTCCGGCTGGGGATGGCGGTGGGCGAGCGGGTGGCCGACCGGCGGCTGGCGGGAAAGGAGGTCCCGCTGTGGCTGCGGGCCTGCCACCTATTGTTCCGGTGGGTTTTGTACCGCCCTCTGCTGGACCGCTTTGGCCTTTCGAGGCTTCGCAAAGCATACACCGCCGGGGCGGCCCTGGGCCCGGACGTGTTTCGGTTCTTCCACGCGATGGGCCTCAACCTCAAGCAGGGCTATGGACAGACGGAGATCGCGGGCATCTTCTGCTTCCACAGGGATGGGGACGTTCGGGTGGAGACGGTGGGGGTTCCCTATCCGGGAGCCGAGGTGACCATCAGCCCCGAGGGCGAGGTGCTGGCCCGAGGGGAGAGCGTGGCCGCCGGCTACTACAAGCGGCCCGAGGAGACGGCGCGGCTTCTGGAAGGCGGGTGGCTGCACACCGGCGATGCCGGGTACCTGGACGAGCGGGGCCACCTGGTGGTCATCGACCGCCTCAGCGACGTCATGCGCACCGCGGATGGGACCGTATTCAGCCCCCAGTTCCTGGAGAACAAGCTGAAGTTCAGCCCGTACGTCAAGGAGGCGGTGGTCTTCGGCAACGGCATGCCCTATGTGGCCGCGCTGGTCAACGTGGACCCCGCCACGGTGGGCAAGTGGGCCGAAGACCGCAAGCTCGCCTACACCACCTACGCCGACCTGAGCCAAAAACCCGAGGTGGGGCAGCTCATCCTGCAGCAGGTGCGTCGGGTCAACGCCCTGCTGCCGGCCTCCCAGCGCATCCGGCGCTTCGCCCTTCTTTACAAGCTCCTGGATGCCGACGACGGGGAGCTGACCCGCACCGGCAAGGTGCGCAGGGCGCTCATCCAGGAGCGCTATCGGCCCCTGGTGGATGCCCTTTACAGCCCGGAGGGCCGGGTGGAGGTGAGCGTCCAGTTCCGCTATCAGGACGGCCGGACGGCGGACGTCACCCTGGCGGTGCCGGTCTACGACGCAGAGCCGGGGCCACCCGACGGGCAGAGGGTGAGGGCGGGCGATGGACTTCCTGCTTCAGTTGCTGGCTAACGGCGTGGTGATGGGCAGCATCTACAGCCTGGCCGCGCTGGGCTTCGTCCTCATCTACAAGTCCAGCCGGGTCATCAACTTCGCGCACGGTGAGTTCGTGGCCCTGGGGGCCTTTGCCGTGCTCTGGTACGCCCTGGCCCTGCGGCTTCCCCTCCCGGTGGGGCTGCTTTTGGCGGCTGCCACCTTCTACGTGCTGGGTCTGGTGCTGGAGCGGGCCATGCTGAGGCCCTTCATCGGCAAGCCGGCGGTCTCGGTGATCATGGCCACCATCGGGCTGTCCAGCATCCTGAAGGGGTTCATGTACCTGGTGTGGGGGCCGGGGTACTTCCGGTTCCCGCCCATGCTGCCCGATGTTCCCATCGCGCTGGGGGAGATGGTCTACCTCTCGCCTCTGCAGCTCTTCGCGCTGGGCCTCGCGGCGGTCTTCATCGGGGCTTTCTCGCTGTTTTTCCGCCGCAGCATCACGGGCATCTCCATGCGAGCGGTGGCCGACGACCAGCAGGCTGCCCTGGCGCTGGGGGTGAGTGTGCGGCGGGTCTTCGCGCTGGCCTGGGCCGTAGCCCTGGTCAGCGCCGTCGCGTCGGGTTACGTGGTGGGCAACCTGACCAGCCTGAGCACCGACGGCGTCAGCGCCATCGGGTTGATGGTCTTCCCCGCGGTCATCGCCGGGGGGCTGGACAGCATCCCCGGAGCCGTGGTCGGGGGGATCCTGGTGGGGATCCTGGAGAACCTGACCGCCGGCTACCTGGATCCCCTGGTGGGCGTCAGCCTTCGGCAGGTGGTGCCCTTCGTGGTGCTGGTGCTGGTGCTGATGGCTCGCCCCTACGGGCTCTTCGGAACCGTGGAGATCGAAAGGGTCTGATCCCCTTGCAGTTTTCCGGGTGCGGCAACTACAAGACCCGCTACGTGGACGAGATGGCCCTGTTCGAGACCGACACCGGGCGGTTGTTCATCGTCGCCGTGCTCCTGTTGGGCGCGGCTTTGCCCTGGATGGTGGGAGAGTATCCCCTGTTCCTCCTGCAGCTGGTGGCGGTGTTCACCGTCGGGGCTTTGGGGCTGAACCTGCTTACCGGCAATACGGGGCAGATCTCCTTGGGCCACGGCGCCTTCATGGGGGTCGGGGCGTATGCGGCCGGCATGCTGGCGCAGGCGGGGATGCCTTTCGTGGTCAGCGTCGTGCTCGCGGGGTTCGCCACCGCCGGGGTGGGCGCGTTCTTCGGGGTGCCGTCCCTGCGTGTGAAGGGGTTGTACCTGGCGCTGGCCACGCTGGCGGCACAGGTGGTTCTCTCCTTCGTCTTCACGTGGGTGGACAGCTCCGGAGGTGGCACCTCCTACCTGACGCTGCCGCCACCCCGGGTGGGGCCATGGGAGCTGGGACGGGGCCGGGCGTACGGTCTGCTGCTGGTCGGGATCGCCTTCCTCATGGGGTGGGGGGCGCTCAATGTGCTGCGCACCCGGGTGGGCCGGGCGTGGCTGGCCATCCGGGATAACGACCGGGCGGCAGCGGCCATGGGTATCCCCGTCTTCACTTACAAGCTGCTGGCCTTCTTCGTCAGCGCGTCCTACGTGGGGGTGGCGGGAGCCCTCTGGGCCTACCTGACCGGGGTGGTGTCGGCGGAGCGGTTCGGAGTGCTTTTGTCGGTGGAGTATCTGGCCATGATCATCGTCGGCGGGCTGGGTTCCGTGCTGGGGTCGGTGCTGGGAGCCGTGGTCATCACGCTGCTGCCGGAGGTTCTGCGGGTGCTGGCGGACGCGCTGAGCGCGGCGCTGCCGGGGTCCTCCAACCTCTTCATAGGGCTTCGCTACGCGGCCTTCGGCGCGGTGATCGTGGCCTTTTTGGTGTGGGAGCCGGAAGGCCTGGCGGACCGCTGGCGGGTCGTCAAGGCCTACTTCAACCACTGGCCGTTCCGGTACTGAGGGCCGAAACGGGCCCGACGGCACGCAGGGCCGCTCGGACCGGGGCGGCGGGATGGCCGGCGCAGTCCCATCGGAAAGGGAGAGGGTGGTGCTTGCGGATGGTGCGAGGGGTCGGCGTCGTGGGCTGCGGTGCGAAGCAGAGGTGGTCCGGCTTTGCGGTGGCAGGGATCCTGGCGGCGGTCGCGTGGGCGGCCCTGGCGTCTTTCGCCCTGGCCCAGCCCCCGGTCGTGAAGGTGGGCGCCGTGGTGACCTACACCGGGCCGACCAGCGACGTGGGCGTGCATTACGCGGACGGCATCCGGGACTACTTCCGGTGGCTTTCGGAGGAGAAAGGCGGCGTGGTGGAGACGGCTTCGGGGCCGGTGCGGGTGGAGCTGGTCTGGACCGACGACCAGTACAATCCCCAGACCGCCCTCACGGCCATCCGGCGGTTCATCGCCGACGAGAAGATCGTGGCCGCGATCACCTGGGGGACCGGGCCCAACCTGGTGATGAAGCCGGAGATCAACGCCGCGCGGGTGCCGGTCCTGTCGGCGTCCTTTCACAAGGGGCTCTTGGAGGAGCCGGGCGAGTACAACTTCTTCGTCAGCATGACCTACGACGACCACATGCGGGTTTTGGTCGACTACGTCCAAAATCAGCTGCGCCGTCCGGGGCAAAAGCCGCGCATCGCCTTCAACGTCCACCCCTCCCCCTACGGTCGGTCTCCTCTGGCGGCCGGGCGGGCCCGGGCCGAAGAGCTGGGCATGGAGGTGGTGGCGCAGCAGGAGCTGGCGTCCGACGTGCTGGACGCCACCAGCCAGGTGCTGGACCTGCGGCGCAACCGGGCGGAGTTCGTCCTGTTTCAAAACGTCGCCCAGCCGGTGGCCGTCTTCCTGAGGGACGCCCGCCGCAACGGGCTGCGAGCGCAGTACCTGGCCATCCACTACGCCGGCGGCGAGGAGCTTCTCCACCTGGCGGGCGCCAATGCGGACGGCGTCATCACCACCTCCGCGATGGTCACGTGGCCGACCCAGGTGCCCGGGATGGATTTCGTGCGCAGCCTCAACCGGCGCTACCACCCGGACATCCAGGTGCGCCCGCCGCACTATGCCCAGGGCGTGGTGACCGCTCAGGTGGTGATCGAGGCGCTGCGCCGGGCCCGCACCCCTACCGGCCCGGGGGTCAAGGAGGCCCTGGAGTCCCTGCGGGAGTTTGAGACGGGCGGCGTGGCCCCGCCCATCACCTTTAGGCCCCAGCGGCACTGGGGGGCGGACTTCGTCTACCTGTACCGCCTCAACGCCGCGCAGGATCGGCTGGACTTCCTGGGGGAGTTCCGGCCCGCCGGCTGACGGACGGCGGGCTGAGCGGCAAGGGGCCCTCCGAGGCGATGGGGCCGCGAACAGCCGCTGGTCCCCAGGGGGCCCGCAGCGGTTGCCTGAGGGCCCCGGAAGGCAGGGCGGCCGAATCGGGGGGAGCCGGGCGTTGCTCTCGGTGAATAACATCGAGGTGGTCTACCACGACGTCATCCTGGTGCTCAAAGGGGTCTCCCTGGAGATCCGGGAGGGCGAGATCGTGGCCCTGCTGGGCACCAACGGCGCCGGCAAGACCACCACGCTGCGCGCCATCTCGGGGCTTCTGCACGCCGAGGACGGCGAGGTGCGGCGGGGCAGCGTCCATTTCCAGGGGCAGCGCATCGACCGGCTGCCCCCCGAAGCCATCGTTCGGCTGGGGATCGTCCAGGTGCTGGAAGGGCGGCGCATCTTCAAGCACCTGAGCGTCGAGGAGAACCTTCTGGTGGGGGCGGCCGGACCGGGCAGGCGCGACCGGGCGGCGGTGCTGGAGCGGGTGTACGCCTACTTCCCCAGGCTCGGGCAGCTGAGGCGACGGCTCGCAGGTTACTGCTCGGGCGGGGAGCAGCAGATGCTGGCCATCGGCCGGGCGCTTCTGGCCCGTCCCCGCCTGCTCTTGCTGGATGAGCCGTCCTTGGGGCTGTCGCCCCTTTTGGTGCAGGAAATCTTCGAGATCGTAGCGCGCATCAACCGGGAAGAGGGAACCACCGTGCTCCTGGTGGAACAAAACGCCCGCCAGGCCTTGCGGGTTGCCTCCCGGGGCTATGTGATGGAGAACGGGCGCATCGTGATCGAAGGCACCGCCGCGGAGCTTCGTGCCAACCCGGACGTGCAGGAGTTCTACCTGGGGATCAGCCCGGACGGCCGGCGGAGCTACCGCGCGGTGAAGGCGTACCGGCGCCGCAAGCGGTATATGTGATGGGGAGGGCGAGGCGCCATGGGTGACAGACCGAAGGCCGTGCAGGAGGCGCGCGACGGTGCGGGCTGCGCGCCCGGGGCCGAGCGGCAGGCCAGCTTTCACACCCTATCGTGGATCCCGTTGAAGCGCTGCTACGGCCCGCAGGATGTGGCGGAGCTGGATTTTGACCGGGACCTCGGGGAGCCCGGCAGCTTTCCCTTTACCCGGGGCATCCACCCCAACATGTACCGGGGCCGCCTGTGGACCATGCGCCAGTTTGCGGGTTTCGGCACGGCCGAAGAGACCAACCGGCGCTTCCACTACCTGCTGCAAAACGGCCAGACCGGCCTGTCGGTCGCCTTCGACCTGCCCACCCTCATGGGCCTGGACTCCGACCACCCCCGCGCCGCCGGCGAGGTGGGGCGGGAAGGGGTGGCCATCGACAGCCTGGAGGACATGGAGCGGCTCTTCGAGGGCATCCCCCTGGACCGCGTCAGCACCTCCATGACCATCAACGGCCCCGCCGCCATCCTGATGGCCATGTACGTGGCCGTGGGCGAGAGGCAGGGGGTGCCCATGGAGCGCCTTTCGGGCACCCTGCAGAACGACATCCTGAAGGAGTACATCGCCCAAAAGGAGTTCATCTTCCCTCCGGAACCCTCGCTGAAGCTGGTGGTGGACACCATCGAGTTCGCCACCCGGCACATGCCCCGGTGGAACACCGTCTCCATCAGCGGCTACCACATCCGGGAAGCCGGCTCCACAGCGGTGCAGGAGCTGGCCTTCACGCTGGCGGACGGGCTGACGTACGTGCAGGCCTGCGTGGAAAGGGGCCTGGATGTGGACGAGTTCGCGCCCAGGCTCTCGTTTTTCTTCAACAGCCACAGCGACTTCTTCGAGGAGATCGCCAAGTTCCGGGCCGCCCGGCGGATGTGGGCACGGTTCATGAAGGAGCGCTTTGGGGCCCGAAACCCGCGCTCGTGGATGCTGCGCTTCCATACCCAGACGGCCGGCTGCTCGCTGACCGCACAGCAGCCCGAGGTCAACGCGGTGCGGGTGGCGCTGCAGGCCCTGGCGGCCGTGCTCGGGGGCACCCAGTCGCTGCACACCAACTCGCTGGATGAGGCGCTGGCGCTGCCCACGGAGGATGCGGCCCGCCTGGCGCTGCGCACCCAGCAGGTCATCGCCGAGGAGACCGGGGTGGCCAGCGTGGTGGACCCCCTGGGCGGTTCGTACTTCGTGGAATGGCTCACCAACGAGATGGAGCGCCGGGCCATGGAGTACATCCAACGCATCGAGGCCATGGGAGGCATGGTGGCTGCGATCCGGGCCGGCTTCCCCCAGCGCGAGATCGCAGACGCCTCCTACCGCTTCCAGCAGGAGGTGGCGAGGGGCGAGCGGGTGATCGTGGGAGTCAACCGCTACACCGTCGCTCCCGAACAGGAAAAGCCCATCCCCATCCTGCGCATCGATCCCCAGGTGGAGGCCCGGCAGGCCGAGCGGGTGCGGGCCTTGCGGGCGCGCCGGGACGGCGAGCGGGTGCGACGCAGCCTGGAGGCCTTGAAGGCGGCAGCCGACCGGGGCGAGAATACCATGCCTTACATCCTCGAGGCGGTACGGTCTTACGCCACGCTGGGTGAGATCGTGGAGACCCTCAAGGCGGTCTTTGGCGCGTACGTCGAAGAGGCGGTGGTCTGATGGGTGCGGTCCCGCAGCCGGCCCACCAGGGGGTGCGGGAGCCGGCGCCCGGCCCGCCGGTGCGGGTGCTGGCCGCCAAAGTCGGCCTTGACGGGCACGACCGGGGCATCAAGGTGATCGTCCGGGCCCTTCGGGACGCCGGCATGGAGGTCATCTACTCCGGGCTGTTTCGTACCCCGGACGAGGTGGCCCGGACTGCCCTGGATGAGGATGTGGACGTGGTGGCCATCAGCATCCTGTCCGGCGCCCACAACACCCTCATCCCGCAGGTGCTCCAGCGCCTGCAGGCGCTCGGCATCGGGGACGTCCCCGTGGTGGTCGGGGGGACCATCCCGGCTGACGACGTGCCGGGGCTGGTCGCCGCAGGGGTGCGAAGGGTTTTCGGGCCCGGGAGCGACCTGGCCGACATCGTGGGCTACATCCGCACCCTGGGAGAGGCACGACGACGTCCTGTCCCGGGGGCGAAGGTGGCCGAAGGCGGCGGGACCGCCCGCCGCTGAGAGTTGGGGCGGATCGTCCATGCGCGCAGACGGCGAAGGTGCCATCGGGTCATCGGGAGGCCAAAGGAGCGCGGCGGCGGCTTCCGCCACCGGAGCGGGGCTGCCGTCGGGTCCCGGGTGCCTGGTGTACATCACCGCGGCCACCGAGGAGGAGGCGCGACGGATCGGCCGGGCCATGGTGGAGCGGCGCCTGGCGGCCTGTGCCAACGTGGTGCCGGCCATCGGCTCGTACTACTGGTGGGAGGGCCGGCTGGTGGAGGACGGAGAAGCCCTGCTTTTGCTCAAGACCCTTCCCGAGGCCGTGGGCGCCGTGATGCAGGCGGTGCGGGAGCTGCACAGCTACCGGGTTCCCGCCATCTCGGTGGTGCCGCTTTCGGATCTCAATCCGGCGTACCTGGCGTGGATGCGGGAAGAGATTCGCCTGCCTGCCGGCGACCTGCCGGCCGGCCAGAAGGGGACGGGCGGCGGTGGAGGCAAGGCCGGCTCCTGAGGTGGGGCTGGAAGGGCTGGAGGAGTACGAACAGGCTCGGGACCGCATCCTCCAGCAAGTGCCGGCTCTGGTGGCGCTTGCGGAGGAGACGGTGCCGCTGCAGCAGGCGGCCGGGCGCGTGCTGGCCACGGATGTGAGATCCTCCCAGGCTTTCCCCTCCCTGCCGAGGGCCTCCATGGACGGCTTTGCGGTGCGGGCTTCGGATGTGTCGGGGGCCGGGCCCCAGACGCCGCGCCCGGTAAGGCTGCTCGGGACCCTGACCGCCGGTTCGGGGCAGCCGTTTCGGGTGGAGCCGGGCTTTTGCGTGCGAATCATGACGGGGGTTCCGCTGCCCGCCGGCAGCGACGCCGTGGTGCCCCAGGAACTGGCTCGCCTGGACGGGGAGACCGTCTGGATCCAGCGGGCGGTGCAGCCGGGCGCCTTCACCTTTCCGGCGGGAGAGGATGCCGCGCCGGGTGAGGTGGTCATTCCCGCGGGAAGTTGCCTCACGCCGGGCCAGATCTCTCTGCTGGCCGCGCTGGGCGTCAGCCGGGTGCCGGTGCGGGTGCGGCCGGTGATCGCGCTGGCCGCCACGGGCGACGAGGTGGTGCCCGTGGAGCAGGCTGAGCTGGCGCCCGGTCAGGTGCGCAACAGCAACGCGTACGGGGTGGCGGCTCAGCTTGCGGCGTGGGGCGCCTGCCCCCGCCTGTGCGGGATCGTTCCCGACGACCGGGCGGCCCTGCAAAAGACGGCGCTTGCCATGGCTTCGGACGCCGGCGCCCTGGTGTTCACCGGCGGCATGAGCGTGGGCTTGAAGGATCTGGTGCGACCTGCCCTGGAGGCGCTGGGGGTGCGCTGGCTGGTGCACCGGGTGGCCATCCGGCCCGGCCGGCCGTTTTGCTTCGGGCTGTGGGATGGCAAGCCGGTCTTCGGGCTTCCCGGCACGCCCGGGGGAGCGATGGTTTCGGCGGAGCTTTTCATACGCCCCTTCCTGGCCGCCTGGCTCGGGCGCAGATGGCGTCCTCCCGAGACCATGGGGCAGCTGGCGAGCCCCCTGCGGATGGCCCCCGGCCGACTGCGGCTGGTGCGCGCCCGGGCATCGCTGCAGGCGGATGGCCGGTGGACGGCGGAGCCTGTGCCCATGCAGTCGTCCGCCTCGGTGCGCTCCATGGCGGACGCCAACGCGCTGGTCATGATCCCGCCGGAGGTTTCAGAGCTTCCCGCCGGAGCCCCGGTGCGCATCCGGCTGTTCGCAGATCTCGCCCTGTAGGGCCGGGGGGACCGCTTGCCGTCGATGGTGGAGCGGCCGGGACGCACGACGCCCCCCGCCGCGCGGAATTCCCAGAGGGCCAACAGAGAGCCTTCATGATCTCTTCACGGGCTCTGCACGCCGCCCGGGTAGATTGGGGGTGCGAAGGGGGCTGCCCCGTGCAGGGCGGCCCGATGGAAGGGGCGGTCGGGATGGTGTGGAGAAGCCTCAGGGTCCAAAACTCCAGGCGATGGGTCGTCCTGGCGGTTGGCCTGGTGGCTGTGGTGACCATGGCGTCCGTCTCCGCGGTGGCCGCGGGCATCTGGCGAGCACCGGCTGCCGGCCCCATGGCCGGCGGGCAGGCCCCGGCGGCAGGGCCGCGAGCAGGGTACGGATGGCAGGCTCTGCAGCTCACCGACGAGCAGGTGAAGCAGATCGATGAGATCCGCCGCCAGGCCGTGACGGAAGCGCAGGGGCTGCAAAGCCAGCTTCTGAGCAAGCGGCAGGAGCTCGCCTCCGAGTACGCCAAGGATGTGCCGGACATCGCCCGGGTGCAGTCCCTGGTGAAAGAGATCGCGGCGCTTCGGGGGGAGATCTCCGCCATCTACGCGGGGGCGAACCTGCGGGCGCTGGCGGTCTTGACGGACGAACAGCGGGCCCGCCTTCGAACCTTCGGCCGCTTCGGCTGGGGCGGCATGCCCCACCGGGGTTACGGGTATGGAGGCGGTCGCTGGCACCACCCGGGCTTCCGGGGCGGTATGATGGGTCCGGGCTGGGGGCTGTAAACAGGCAGCTGCCGCACAGGCCAGGGGGCGTCGGGGGACGGGGCCGGGCAACGGCCGTTGCTCGGCTCCGTCACTCCGTTCCTTCGAAGTCGGCGGGATCCCGTTCCAGGCGCTCCAAAAGCGCCGGAAGCTCCCACACGGAGCCGAGGGTGAAATCGGGAACCTCTTCCAGACCTTCCGCCCCGGAGCCGTCGCCGGGGTCGATGAGCACCGAGGTGAGCCGGTGCCGGTTGGCAAAACGTACCGATGCGGACGGGTCGGCACCCACCACCAGCACGCGGCTGCCCGGAACCGGGCACTGGCGTGCCGCCTCCTGCAGGGATGTAGCCCGGTGAACTCCATGGGGCAGCAGCGGCTCGGCCGCCCCAGAGGCCACCAGCCAGACGTCTCTCCCTTGCCGGGCCAACCGGGTCCACACGGTCGGCTCCCCGCCGGCCGTGCCACCCAGGGCGGCCAGTTCATCGAGGGCGACGATGAGGGCTGCGATCGAGCGCATGCGGCCCCTCCCTTGCGGGTGGTCTGTCCCTTGGGGCCCGCTTCGGGCGCCTGCAGCCCCACGATACCATCTTCGCGCCGGGCGGGGCCAGTGCCAGCAGCGGCAGGCCGGCTCACGGCCCATCTCGCCGGGTCGCCGCCTGCCTCACAAGGAAGGCTGCCGGGAGGGGGCGAAATGCCGGGCCGTGACGGTTGAGACCGTGGAGACCCGCGTAAGCTTCCCCCTTGGTCAGGGTCGGTGATCAGAGCGATCGCTGCCAGGCCTGACGAGCTTCCCGACAAGGTGTGGCTACCTTGGGCGCAGCACGGCCCGTACCTGGTTCGCCGCCAGCATCTGGTGGCCCGGGAGCCGGACGGGCCGTGCCTGTGTCCCGTTCCCATCGGCCAGCAGCTGCGGGGGCTGGCGAAAGCAACGCTGGATGAGCTGCGGGGGGCCCTCAGCGCGGCGACCTTCGAACTGGCCCGCCAGATGGGCGCACAGCTGGCGGAGGGCCGGCCGTACCGCCTCATCCTGCGGGATGCGTTGCGCAGCGGGCGCACTCCCCAGGCCGTGGAGGAGGCCCTGATGGCGCTATGCCGCGCGGGTCTGGTGACAGTCTTCTTCCGAAACCGCCGCCGCAGCGAGACCCGGTGGGAGGTCCGCCACGCCCAGCTCACCAACTGGGGACGGGCCGTGCTCATCTCCATCGACGCCGTGGCGGCCAGCCCGGTCCGTTCCCGACCCTCTTCGCCGGCGGGCGGGCCTGCGGCGCCGTCCACGCCGGGACAGCGCTCCGGGGCCGCCCGCCGCGCCGCCGGCGAGGAAAACGACGACGGCAGCGAAGATTAGGGGCGGGGGCCCGGGAGCGGAAGTTGGAGGGCTGGTGGGCTTTCGCCGCAGGGGGTGCGGCGGCGGCCGCGGCGGCTGCCGCCGTCGCCGGCTTGCGGGAAGCCGCCCGGCTGGTCGTCGAGCATCTGGTGTTCGAGGTGCGCCCGGCGGCCGGGCAGGCGGCGCTTGTCCTTCTTTCCCGGCGAAGGGCGACACCGCAGGAGGCGGTGCTGCGCCCTGCCGGCGTCGCCTGCTTGCGACTGGTTCACCTGAGCGACCTGCACCTGCACCGCTGGCCCGGCGGCGCGCACCGGCTGGCTTTGGAGGCTGTGAGGCGCCTGGGACCGGATGTGGTGGTTCTCACGGGCGACTTTGTGGATCGCCTCAGCTGGGGTGCCCCGCTGGCCGCGTATTTGCGCCGCCTCACCGCTGCGGCCCCTGCGGCGGCGGTGCTGGGCAACCACGACCACGAACGCCCCCATGTGGCCCGCTTCGTCCTCTCCTGCCTGGAGCAGGCGGGGGCGACCGTGCTGCTCAACCGGCGGGTCGTGATGGGGGCGAAGGGGATAGGGGTCGAGCTGGTGGGTGTGGACTCCCCGGATCTGGGTCGGGATGACCTGCCGCTGGCGCTGAGCCGTCCGGCTGCGGCCTGGCCAGGCGCAGACCGGACGGCCGAGGCGCCTGCCCGGCTTGTGACGGTCAGGGTCACCCTGGCCCACTCCTACCACGTTTTGGAGCACCAGCCGGCGGAACGGTGCGGGGCGCTGGTGCTGGTGGGCGACACCCACGGCGGGCAGCTGGTCTTTCCCCTGCTCGGCCCGGTGTGGTCTCGCTGGGTGCACCGCCACCGCTACGTGGAGGGGGTGCACCGGGTCGGTTCGACCTGGCTGTACGTGAACCGGGGGGTTGGCACCATCGGCCCGCCTCTTCGCTGGCGCTGCCCGCCGGAGGTGGCGGCCGTTGACCTCTGCCTGCACCCCAAGCCATCATGAGCAGGGCGGCGCGCGGCCCCCGCCCGGAAGCCCACCTGCGAGGGGGAGGCGTGACGTGATCATCGGGTGCCACCTCAGCACCGCCCGGGGATTCGCCAGGGCGGTGGAGAACGCCGGCGCGCTGGGTGCGAACGCGTTTCAGTACTTTCCCAAGAACCCGAGGAGCTACCGCATCAAGCCTGTGGACCGGGAATCGGCGTCCCGGGAGGCGGAGTCGGCCCGCCGCGCCGGGGTCGTCACCGTGGCGCACTCCGCCTACGTCACCAACCTGGCCACCGGCGACCCGGAGTTGAGGTCCACCACGGTGGCCTCCATCGTCAACGAGATGGAGATCTGCGAGGCCTACGGCACCCCATGGCTGGTGGTGCATTGCGGACGCCACATGGGGGAGGGGGAGGCCGTCGGCATGCGCCGGATGGTGGAGGCCATCGACGAAGTGCTGGCCGCGTACACCGGGCCTTGCCGGCTGCTCCTGGAAAACACGGCCGGGCAGGGGAGCGAGCTTGGCCGCCGCATTGACGAGCTCTTATCCATCCGGGAGGGTGTGCGGGAGAAGGACCGGGTGCGTTTCTGCCTGGACACCTGCCACGCCTTTGCGGCCGGGTGGATGCAGCCGGGCCACTGGGATCGGTTCTTGACGGAAGCCACCCGCCCGGACTTCTTCCCGCTGGTGGAGGTGATCCACCTCAACGACTCCCGCGCCGGTTTCGCCGAAAAGGTGGACCGCCACGCGCTGCTCGGCCAGGGGCAGATGGGGGAGCTTCTGGTGCTGTTCGTCCGGGAACCGGCTTTCCAGAGCCGTCCCATCATCATCGAAACGCCGGTGGAACGGGAAGAGCAGTACGCCGACGAGATCCGGCTGGCCCGCCGGTGGGCGCAGGACGCCGGGAAGGGCGCCCCGTAGATCCCCCCTGGCGCGAAGTGGTGTATACCGAGTACACTATACTTGTGGGCGGGTGCCCACCCCAAATCGGGCGGCTGTGGCGCCTGAGCAAGGAGGGTTCCCGTTGGACACGCAGGCCAGGATGGCACCCGGGGCGGGTGCTGCAGAGCGGTTCGGCCAGCCTCTGCCTGCCGACGACGTCGGGTTGGTGGGGCTGGCCGATGTCATGGTTCGGGAGGCGGCCCGGCTGGTGGAGGTCGGGCCGGAGGTGCTGGCTCGCCTGTCGGTCCCGGATCGGGAGATCACCGTCTCGGTCCCCCTTCGGATGGACAGCGGTCGCTGGCGCGTGCTGCGGGGTTATCGGGTTCAGCATTGCAACGCCCGTGGCCCGTACAAGGGTGGCATCCGCTACCATCCGGACGCCGCGCTGGATGAGGTGCGGGCGCTGGCAGCCCTCATGACGTGGAAGTGCGCGGTGGTGGACGTTCCCTTCGGGGGGGCCAAGGGCGGCGTCCAGGTGGACGTCTCCGAGCTGTCGGAGGCCGAGCGGGAGCGCCTCACCCGAGCCTACACGCTGGCAATGCTCCCCAACCTGGGCCCCCACGTGGACATCCCGGCTCCCGACCTCAACACCGACGAGCGGGTCATGGGATGGATGGTGCAGGCCGCCAGCGCAGCGCTGGGACGCCCCGTGCCGGCCATCGTCACCGGCAAGCCGCTTCATATGGGCGGCATCCCCGGGCGGCGGGAGGCCACCGGGCGAGGGGTGGCCCATGTCGCGGCCCGTGTGCTGGAGCGCCTGGGGGGCAGGGCCGAGGGCAGCAGGGTGGCGGTGCAGGGGTTCGGCAACGTGGGACGGTGGGCTGCGCGCACCCTGCGGGAGCTGGGCGCTTCCGTGGTGGCGGTCAGCGACGTGTCGGGAGCGGTCTTCGCACCCGATGGCCTGGACGTGGAGGACGTGGCCCGCCACCAGCGGGATTCCGGGGGTCTTCTGGCCACGTACAACGCCGGGGGCGTGCGGCACCTGACCAACGCCGAGCTGATGGAGCTGGATGTGGACGTCCTGATCCCGGCGGCGGTGGAAAACCAGATCACCCTGGCCAACGCGGACCGCATACGCGCCCGGGTGGTGGTGGAAGGTGCCAACGGCCCGACGACCCTGGGCGCCCACCGCAGGCTTGTCCAGCGGGGCGTGGTGGTGGTGCCCGACATCGTGGCCAATGCGGGCGGCGTGGTGGTCTCCTACTTCGAGTGGCTGCAGAACCTCAACGAGCAGACATGGCGAGAAGATGAGGTGCACCAGCGGCTGAAGGCGGTACTCGCCCGTACCCTGGATGAGGTCTGGGAACAGTCCCTGCGCCACCGCGTCGATCTCCGTCTGGCCGCTTACGCGCTGGCGTTGGAGCGGGTGGCACAGAGCCTGCGGGCTCGTGCGGACGCCTCGCAGGCGGCATGATTCCGCTCCGGCGGCCCCCCAAGGAGCGTCCCCTCGGCGGGCCGAAACCCCTGCAGGGCATGGGGCTGTCGGCGCGTTTTTCCGGTTTTCACGTTTTTCGGAGGGTGGGAGGGCCAAGTGAAGCGGGTCACGGTGGAGGAGGCCTTAGACTACCATGCCAGGGGACGCCCCGGCAAAATCGAGGTAAACGTCACCAAGCCCTGTACGACGCAGCGAGAACTCTCCATGGCCTATACGCCCGGCGTGGCGGAGCCCGTGCGGGCCATCGCTGCCAATGCGGACGACGCGTACCGCTATACGGCCAAGGGTAACCTGGTGGCGGTGGTCTCCAACGGCACGGCGGTCCTGGGGCTGGGCAACGTGGGCGCGCTGGCGGGCAAACCGGTCATGGAGGGCAAAGGGGTGCTCTTCAAGCGGTTTGCGGACGTGGACGTCTTCGACCTGGAGATCGCCAGCGAGGATCCGGACGAGGTCATCCGGGTGGTGCAGGCCCTGGAGCCCACCTTCGGCGGGATCAACCTGGAGGACATCCGGGCTCCGGAGTGCTTCTACATCGAAGAGCGCCTCAAGGCCACCATGAACATCCCGGTCTTTCACGACGACCAGCACGGCACCGCCATCATCTCCGGCGCCGCGCTGCTCAACGCCCTGGAGCTGGCGGAGAAATCCCCGGCGGACGTGCGGGTGGTCATCAACGGGGCCGGCGCGTCGGGCATTGCCTGTGCGGAGTTCTTCGTGAAGCTGGGGATCCGGCTGGAGAACATCCTGATGCTGGACTCCAAAGGGGTCATCTACGAAGGCCGCACGGAAGGGATGAACCCGTACAAGGCCCGCTTCGCCCGACCCACGCGGCGGCGTACCCTGGAGGAGGCGATGGAGGGCGCGGACGTGTTTTTGGGCTGCTCGGTGGGCAACGTGGTGACGCCCGCCATGGTGCGCTCCATGGCCGATCGCCCCATCGTCTTCGCGCTGGCCAACCCCGATCCCGAGATCCCGTACGACGAGGCGAAGGCGGCCCGCCCCGACGCCATCGTGGCCACCGGCCGCTCGGACTACCCCAACCAGGTCAACAACGTGCTGGGCTTTCCCTTCATCTTCCGGGGGGCTTTGGATGTGCGGGCACGGGCCATCAACGACGAGATGAAGATCGCGGCCTGCCAGGCGCTGGCCCAGCTGGCCCGAGAGGACGTGCCCGATTCGGTGTTGCGGGCCTACGGGGTGGAGCAGCTGCGGTTTGGGCCCGATTACCTCATCCCCAAGCCTCTGGATCCCCGGGTGCTCTGGTGGGTGGCCCCCGCGGTGGCCCGGGCGGCGATGGAGAGCGGTGTGGCTCGCCTCTCCATCGACATCGAGCAGTACCGCCACGAGCTGGCCTCCCGCATGGGGAAGGGGTGGGCCGTCAAGCGCAGCATCCTGGTGAAGGCCGCTCGCGACCCGAAGCGGGTGGTTTTCTCCGAGGGGGAGGAGAGCAAGATCATCCGGGCGGCGGCCATCCTGCGGGAGGAAGGGATCGCCCGCCCGGTGCTCATCGGCCGGGAGCCGGAGGTGGCCGCCCGGATGGCGCAGCTGGGGGTTCGCCCCGACGGGATACGGGTGGTGTGGCCGCCGGACTTCGAACGGTGGGAGGCCTACGTGGAGGAGTTCTACACCCTGCGCCAGCGGCGAGGGGTGACCCGGCGGGAGGCGTACGAGCTGTTGCGCCAGCCCAACTACTTCGGGCCGATGATGGTGCACATGGGCGACGCCGACGCCTTCGTGGCGGGACTCACCTACCACTACCCGGACGTTTTGCGCCCCGCCCTGCAGGTCATCAAGACGGCCGAGGGGGTTCACAACGTCGCCGGCTGCTACATCATGATCGTCAAGGACCGGGTCTACTTCTTCGCCGACCCGACGGTCAACATCGAGCCGACCGCCGAGGACCTGGCGGAGATCGCCATCCTGGCCGCCGATAAGGCCCTGAGCCTGGGCATCGAGCCCCGCATCGCCCTGCTCTCCTTCTCCAACTTCGGGTCGACCCGCCACGCCCTTTCGGACAAGGTGCGCCAGGCCGTGGAGATCGTGCTGCAGCGGCGTCCGGATCTGGTGGTGGACGGCGAGATGATGGCGGACACGGCCGTCGTTCCGGAGATTTTGCAAAACGAATACCCGTTCAGCCGGCTGGCGCCGTATGGTGGCGCCAACGTGCTGGTCTTCCCCAACCTGGAGGCCGCCAACGTGGCTTACAAGCTCCTGGCGAGGCTGGGGGGAGCCGAGGCCATCGGCCCCATCCTGATGGGCTCGGATCGCTCCGTGCACGTGCTGCAGCGGGGGGACGAGGTGGAGGACATCGTCAACATCGCGGCCATCGCCGTCATCGATGCCCAGGAGCGAGAGCGCCGGGCCGCGGGGCGGGTCTGACGGGCGGCGAGCCGCGAGGGGGAGATGGAAGGAATCCCCATCCACGCACCGAATCCGCTTCACGGACCCACGCACCAGGTCGCCGGGCAACCCCCGGCGACCTGTTCTTGGGCGACCTGTTCTTGAAGGGGGCGAGTGGATGGGGTGCGGAGAGGGTGGAGCCGCAAACCCTGCCCGGCGCCGCGCCCGGGAGGCCGCTCGGGTATTTGCGGCCGTACAGGAGGCCCTAAACGAGCGGCTTCCCGACGGCTCCGCCAGGGTGCTGAGGGTGATGGGGGCGCGCCTGCGAAGCCGGGCCCGGGCACAGCGGTGGCTGGCGTGCGGGCCGAAGGTGCGGCGTGCGCTGGCCGCTCTGGCCCTGGCGGAGGTGAACGAACCCTGGGTGCCCGAGCTTCTGGCCACCGCCTTGGGTGGCGGTGAACCGGCGGTTCGGGCCATGGCGGCCGAGGGGCTGGAGCGATGGTGGCTGCGCTGGCGGCCCGGCCAGCAAGCCCCAAAGGAGCTGGTGGCGGCGCTGGCGGCGCTGCTCAAAGACCCGTGCGACGCCGTGCGGGCAGCCGCCATCCCTGCCCTGGCGTGTGTGGGCGGAGACGACGGTGCCCGGGCGCTGGCGGAGTGGTTTTACGAAGCGCCGGCAGAGGACGGGGCGGAAGTGCTGATGGCCCTGGCCCGAAACGGCTATAATGCCGCAGCGGCACGGCTTTTGTGGCGGGCCCGGGCGGCAGAGCCCCGGGCCGGCTACGTGGCCCGGCTCGGGGCGCGCCTGGGGGATGCACCGGCCATGGGGCTTGGGGCGACCTTGCGGGCGGACGAAGCGGCGCCGGGCCGGTGAAGGAGAGACCCCGGCTGCCCGCCCCTGCGGGCCTGGCAGTCGGGGGAGCGCAGCGCCGCGGGGAGTGGGGCCATGCCAGGCCAAGGCCACGACGTGAGCGAGGAGCGCGGCCCGTTCTTCCGATGGCCCTGGAGCCGGCGCAGAAAGGAGCCGGGGATCCCCGGCGGAGGACGTCGGGGTGCAGCCGGCCCCCAGGACGGCGGCGGGCCGGCAGCCGACGGGCCGGCAGGCGGCGGGCTGGCAGCGGCAGGGCTGACAGGCGGGGAGCAGGCCGAGGCGGCGGGTGTGCCCGCCTCGCCCTGGGGCGGGATGCAGCCGGGCGGGCCGGCCGGTGAGTGGAAGGCTGTCTTGCTTCGCCCGCCGGACCGGGGTGTGCGCAGGGCCTATCGGATGCTGGTGGAGCGCTGGGGCGCTTCGCCGGAAGGGCTTCGGGTAGCTTGGGTCCCGGGGTTGGTGTGGGTGGCCGACGACCTGGCGGTGGCCGGAGTGGGGCAGGGGCTGGTGGTGGCCAGGCCCCGGCCGGACCGCCGGGTACAGCTCTATCACGCAAGCTTCGACCAGTCTGTCACCTTCTCGGCCGGGCGGCTGGAAGCGGATCCGCTTGCCCCGTGGACCAACCCCTTGCGGCACCTGCTGTTTTCCTGGCTGCAGGCGGGCATGGAGCTGACGGGCGTGGACGGGGTGATACTGGGCGACGGATCCGATCCCGGCCCCACCTCGGCTCCCCTCGCGGCCGCCTGCCTGTGGCTGTGCTGGCGGCCGTCATGGGTAGGGGAGACCATGGCGGCCGTCTGGGGAAGAGCGGGGTTGTGGCCGGGCCGGTGGGCGGCCGTGGCGCAGGCCCTGCGGCTGCTGACAGCCTCCAGCGGGGACGGGCCGCGAGGGTGGAGCCTGGTGGTACTGCCCACGCCCGCGGATGGGGAGGCAGCCACAGGCCGGGTGGTGGCCGATCCGCACGGGGTGCTGGCGGTCTGGCGCTGCGGAGCGGGCCAAGGGGACCAGCCGGGAGCCCAGCCACCCCCTGCCGGGCGCCTGGCGGAAGGCATGCTCCCGGAGGCCCTGGGACGAGGGGACGGGGGCGCCGTGGGCGGCTGGCTTGAGAAGGTGAGGGTGGCCGGCAAGGGGGGCCCGGCCGGTTCGCAGGCCGGCAGTGAGGCACCACCGGGCGGTGAAAACTGCCCTCTGTGGGTGGCGCTGCCGCACCCGCAGGAGCCGCTGCAGCTTCGGCTGCTGCCCTGGGGGCTGCTGGGACTGAGCGGCGCCGGGGCGGCCGGGGCGGAGCCGGAGGTTCCCGCGCCGGCATCGGTGATGGGTTGCCAGATCCGCCGCGGGCGGCAGGAGTTCTTGCGGGGCAGGGGGGAAAGCCCCGCCGGGCGAAGCTAAGGCTGAAGGCGAGGTTTGTTGCCTTGTGGCGGCAGGTCCTCACCCGCTTTGGGCCGGCTCGGCGGGCGCCGGCCCCAGGGCGGGTCGGCGCGGCGGGCAGGGTTCGGGCAAAGCTGAGGCCGGCAGCGATACTCTTGAGCGGCGCCTTGGCTGCGGTTCTGGCAGCGCTGCCCGGCCACGGGGCGCAGGCGGCCGAGGCGAGCCGCCCGGAGACTTCTCGCATCCAGGTGGAGGCCTTCAACCTGGGAGCGGGGCTGCGGCTTTTGGTGCTGCCCCGCTTCGGGTTGGCTCTCTCGGCGGATTTCCGGCAGACGGGAGCAGGCTCGTCGGCTCAGGGTTATGCCCACGCCGGCCTGGTGGGGCTGGCGGCCCAGCCCTTTTACGAACTGACGCCCTACGCGGTGGCGGGTGCGGCCTTCGCGCTGGAGCAAGGGCAGTGGCCGCCCCGCAGGGCCGTTCCCTTCGCCACCGTGGGGGTGCAGTTCGAGATCTTCTTCGCGGAGTATGAGGTGTTGCTTTTGCCCCCCGGCGAGGGACGGTTCCGCTGGGGGTTGCGCCTGGGGCTGTGAGGGACCCGGCGGCGGCCCGGAGGGAGCGGAGGGGAGCGAGCTCGGGCGTGGACACTTTCGGCCGGGAGAAAGTCGAGGGCCCCGGCGGGGTGGTGGCGCCGCCCGGCCCGGTGGGGGGCGCAGGCGGTGCCGGCTCGGGGGCGGCTGATGAGCTGGCCGCCTTTTTGGAGGCTTTGTCGGCGGCCTCGGGGGTCTGTGGCCACGAGACCGAGGTGGCGGGGATCGTGGAGCAGGGCCTGGGGGCGTACTGCGACCAGCTGCGCCGGGACCGGCTCGGCAACGTCATCGCGCGGCTGGGGCCGGCCGTCGGGGAAGATGCCGGCGGGCCTGCTCCCCGGGTGATGCTGGCCGCCCACATGGACGAGGTGGGCATGCTGGTCCTGCGCATCGAGAAGGGCGGCTTTCTCCGGGTGGCTCCCATGGGCGGCACGAACGTCCAGACCCTGCTGGGGCACGAGGTGCGGGTTCATACCGCCCATGGCGTGCTTGCGGGCGTGGTGGGGCTCAAGCCTCCCCACCTGCTCTCCCGAGAGGAGAGGGAGCGCTTTCCCAAGTGGGACGAGCTGTTCGTGGACACCGGCCTGGAGGAGCCCGAGGTGCGCAGCCGGGTGCAGGTGGGCGATCCGGTCACCCTCGCGGCGCGGCCGGTGACCCTCCTCGGTGGCCGCATGGCGGGCAAGGCGTTGGATAACCGGGTCGGGGTGGCGGTGCTGCGGGAGGCGCTGCGGCACCTGCGCCTGCTGCGCTACCGGGCAGAGGTGTACGCCGTGGCCACCGTGCAGGAGGAGGTGGGGCTGAGGGGCGCTATGGTCAGCACGTTCGGTCTGGTGCCGGACGTGGGGGTGGCGGTGGACGTCACCTTCGCGCGCCAGCGTCTGGTCCAGGAACCCGACCTGGTGGAGCTGGGCCGGGGGCCCGCCGTCGCGATGGGGCCCAACATGCACCCCCTGATCAGCCGCCGCCTGCTGGAGGTGGCCCGGGCGCATGGGGTGCCTCACCAGGTGGAGATCATCCCCGGCCGTTCCGGTACGGATGCGTGGGCCATGCAGGTCTCCCGTTCGGGGGTTGCCACGGGGCTGGTATCGGTTCCCCTTCGCTACATGCACAGCCCGGTGGAGGTGGTGCAGCTGGACGACATCCGGCACTGCGGACGGCTTCTGGCGCACTTCGTGGCCAGCCTCGAGCCGGACTTCATACGGGCGCTGGCGGACTGGGGGGTGAACGCCCGTGGGATCCGGCGCGACGGCACCCCTGGAACCTGACGAGCGACAGCGGCTGCGGGAGGACCTCCAGGCCCTCTCCGAGGCGGCCGGGGTGTCGGGTGCGGAGACCGAGGTGCGCCGGCTCATCGCCCGGCGGGCCGAGCCCCTCGCGGACCGCCTGGAGACGGACGTGCTGGGCAACCTGGTGGCCTGGCGCTACCCCGAGGGGGCTTCAGGCCGGGAAGGCGCCCCGGTGGTTATGCTGGCCGCCCACATGGACGAGGTGGGGCTTTTGGTCTCCCACATCGAGGGCGACGGAACCCTGCGGTTTCGCAAGGTGGGCGGGATCGACGACCGGGTGCTGGTGGGCCAGCATGTCCGCATCGGCCCTCGCTGCGTCCCGGGTGTGATCGGGGTCAAGCCGTTTCATCTCCAAAAACCCGACGAGCGGGGGCGGGCCGAGGAGGCCTCCCAGCTTGTCATCGACATCGGTGCCGACAGCCGGGAGCAGGCCGAAAAGGCGGTGGAGCTGGGGGATTTCGCGGTCTTCGCCACCCGCTTTCAGATGCTGGGTGAGCGCCGGGCGTTGGGCAAGGCGTTCGACGACCGGGTCGGGTGCGCGGTGCTCCTGCAGATCCTGGCTCGCCGCTACCCGGTGACCGTGGCGGCGGTGTTCACCGTCCAGGAAGAGGTGGGCACCCGCGGGGCTGAGGTGGCGGCCTATCACGTGGGCCCGGATCTGGCCCTGGTGTTGGAGGGCACCACCTGCGCTGACATCGCGGGCAGCGAACCCCACGCCGAGGCCACCCGGCTGGGGGAGGGCCCCGCTTTGAGCGTGATGGATGCCACCTCCATCGCCTCACCGGCCCTGGTGCGGCTTTTGGTGCGCACGGCCGAGCAGGAGGGTATCCCGTACCAGTGGCGGCGGGTGACCGCCGGGGGAAACGACGCGGGGCCCATCCACACCTCCCGTTCCGGTGTGCCCTGCGCGACGGTCTCCGTTCCGTGCCGTTACATCCACGGCCCCGCCGCCATCTGCGACCTGCGGGACGCGGAAGGGGCCGTTCGGCTGGTGAGGGGCTTTCTGGCTCAGCTTGGGCAGACGGGGCTGGCGGACGGCCGCCGGCCGGCAGGGAGATCCCGGCAGTGGAACGGAGGGGACGCAACGTGACATCGGGTCCCGGTGAGGCTGCCCGGGGTGGTGGGTCCCCCCTTGAGGGCCCTCAGGCCCGCCTGGAGCAGCGCATCCGCAGCCTGGCGGAGCTGACGGGCCCGTCCGGCCACGAGGAACCGGTGCGGCAGGCCATCGAGGCAGAGGTGCGGGAGCTGGCCGACGAGGTGTGGGTGGATGCCCTGGGCAACCTGTTCGCCCATCGCCGGCCTCAAGGCCCGGGGGGTGTGCGGGTGATGGTGGCCGCCCACATGGACGAGATCGGGGTCATGGTGACCCATGTGGACGAAAACGGCTTTCTCCGCTTCGCGCCGGTGGGCGGGGTGTCGCCCCACGTCCTTCTCGGCCAGCGGCTGGTGTTTCCCAATGGCGCCGTGGGGGTCGTGGGGAGCGAGCCGGTGGAGGACATCCGGGACCTCAAGCACGAGAAGCTCTTTCTGGACATCGGAGCGGCCAGCGCACAGGAGGCCCGGGCCCGGGTGCAGGTGGGCGACATGGCGGCTTACGCTCGGCCGGTCCAGACGCTGGGGCGGCGGCTGGCGGGCAAGGCACTGGACGACCGGGTGGGGTGTGCGGTGGTGCTCGAGGCTTTGGAGCGCCTGGGCGAAAGCCCCCACGACATTTACGCGGTCTTCACCGTTCAGGAGGAGGTGGGCACCCGAGGCGCCCGGCCTGCCGCCTTCCGGGTGGCGCCCGAGGTGGCCCTGGCGGTGGACGTGACGGCAAGCGCCGACACTCCCAAGGCCCGTCCCCTGCCCATGGCGTTGGGGAAGGGGGCCGCCATCAAGGTGAAGGACGGCTCCGTCATCACCCACACCGGGCTGCGGCGGTTGCTGGTGGAGCGGGCCAGCCGGCATGGCATCCCCTACCAGATGGAGGTGCTGGACTTCGGCGGCACCGACGCCGGCCCCATTCACACCAGCCGGGACGGTGTTCCCTCCGCGGTGATCTCGGTGCCGACGCGCTACCTGCACACGCCCGCCGAGGTGGTGGACATGGCCGACGTGGAGGCGGCCGTCCAGCTTCTGGTGCATGTGCTTCGAGAGCCCATCCACTGGTGAGGCGACCTCACAGGGGATGGCATGCGCCTGACGGCGACCGGAGGCGGCGGTGAGGGAGAGTGGATCTCGGACTTTCCGGAAAGGTGGCCCTCGTGACCGGTGCCAGCCGGGGTATCGGGCTGGCCATCGCTCGAGCCCTGGCCCGGGAAGGCTGCCGGGTGGTGCTGGTGGCGCGCACGCCCGAGCCGCTGGAACGGGCCCGGCAGGAGATCGCGCAGCAGGGCGGGATCGCGGCCACCGTGGCGGGGGACGTGACCGCCGAGGGCGTCCTGGAGCGGGCGGTGGAGCTGGCATCCTCACGCTTCGGGGGCCTGGACGTGCTGGTGCACAATGCGGGGGGCGCCGGCGGGGGCGGGCTGTTCGAAACCACCGACGAGGAGTGGCGCCGGGCCTGGGAGCTTAACGCCCTGGCCGCGGTGCGGGCGGTGCGGGTGGCGGCCCCCCGGATGAAGGAGCGGGGGGGCGGAGCCTGCGTGCTGGTGGCATCCATCTGGGGCCGGGAGGCAGGCGGACGTCCCGCCTACAACGCCGTCAAGGCGGCGGAGATCAGCATCTCCAAGCAACTGGCTCGGGAACTGGCCCCCTGGCGTATTCGGGTCAACTGCGTGGCGCCCGGCTCCATCTGGTTTGAAGGCGGTTCCTGGGACCGCCGCCAGAAGGCGGACCCCGAGGGCATCCGGCGTTTTGTGGAGCAGGAGATCCCGTGGGGGCGCTTCGGCCGCCCCGAGGAGGTGGCGGACGTGGTCGCCTTCCTGGTCTCCGACCGGGCCTCCTGGGTGACCGGAGCCTGCATTCCCGTGGACGGCGGCCAGGGGCGATCCAACCTCTGACGGCACAACCCCCTGGCCGTGCCGCCGGGCCTCCGGCAGTCCTGCGATGCCTGCCCGGCGGGCCCGGGACGTGGGGACCGGGAGGCTTGGCGCTCCCGGCGCGCCTACGGGGTTGGCCCCGGCCCGGCAGTCGCCCTGCCCGACGCGGTGGCCTTGGCGCCGGCCGGGGCACTCTTCGTCTCGGCCGCAGCCGCAACGGGGGCCGGCTGGGACGGGCTGCGGGCAGGGGTCTCGGAAGCGGGCGCTTCACCTGTCCTCCCAGGAGCTGCCGCCCGGCGTGGCGGCAGGACCAGAAGGGCCACCAGCCCGACCGTGGCGGCCGTGATGAGCCCCCACAAAAGCCCCCGGACCCACCCCGACGGGATGGGCATCCGGGAGACGCCGTACATGAACAGAAGGTAAAGGGCTACCAGCCCACCCGCGGTGAAAAGGCCTGCCAGCCTCCATCCGGCCGCCTGAAGGGGCGTCAACGAGCCTGGCGCACTCCCCGAGGGTGAACGCACCCGGGCTCCCTTGAAATCGTAAAACCCCGTGCTGCACCCATCCGGGCAGTAGTAGCGGCGAACCCCCTCCCAGGTGCGTCGACGGCCCTCTCCGTCCGGGGCGGAGTATCGCACCACCTCGACGGCCATGGGGCGTCCACAGATCCGGCAAGTTGGACGTCGGCTCCAAGGCAGCTGCACGCTTGCGAACCCCCCGACCACCTTACCCCGTCTCCACGGATGCGTAAAGGGAGACGGCGCGGGCCAGGTACTCTCCCGCCAGGGCGTGCTCGCCGAGCCGCCGCAGGAGATTGCCCAGCTCGCTGAGCGCGCCGGCCAGCTCCCGGGGATGCCCCGCCTGACCCGCCAGGCGCACCGCCTCCTCCAGGTGTTGCCGTGCCTCGTGATCCCGCCCGACCCGTTGAAGCAACCGGCCTGCCAGTAGCAAAAGGGGCAGCCGATCCGCCGTCTGCTCCCACCCCTTCAGGGCCTCGCCGCACAAGGACAGCGCCCGCTCGAGCTGGCCCGCCTGCGCCAGGGTCTGGACCAGCTCGACGGTGGCATCTCGGGCCTGCCGGGCGTCCCGGGCTTGCTGGAAGCTGGCGACGGCCTTCTCCAGAAGCTCCACGGGGTCGCCGCCCTCACCCTCGGCCAGGGAAGCCCGGGCCAGTAACCGGTACGCCCACCCCGCGGCCTCGGGTTGCTGGAAGGTCTTTGACCACTCCGCCGCACGCTGCAGCACAGCACGGGCCCGGGCCGGTTCACCGGCCTGCAGGTGGGCCGAGCCCAGGGCCACCAGAAGGTCTGCGGGCCGGTACCACCAGCCCGTTTGCTTCTGCATCGCCAGGGCGGCCTCCACGGCCTGCTGCGCCGCCTGGGGGCGCCCGGCCCGGCTCCAGGCGATGGCCGCCAGCACCCGCAGGCGCAGCATCTCATGGGGGCTGCTCAGGCCGTGGCGGCCCGCCAGGCGCAGCGCTTCGTCCAGCAAAGGGGCGGCATCGGCGGCCTGACCCTGGACCAGCGTCAGCTCCCCCAGGTCCGCCAACGCCGCAGCCGCCCAGGGGAAGTCGCCTGCCGCCCGCAGCTTCTCGATGGCGTCGCAAAGACGTTGCCGGGCCGCCGCCAGGTCTCCCCGCCGCCAGGCCAGGCGCCCCTCCAGAAGTTCGAACCGGCCTTCCTCCCGTGGCGACCAGGGCGGGGAAGGCTCTTCGCGGGCTCGGGCCAGCGCGCGGGCAGCCGGCTCCGTCTCCCCGGCGAACAGGTGATGCTCCGCCTTTTGCAGAAGCTGCGTCCGGCTGCCCTCCGGCGAGAGGGGAGCCGGTTGCGCCCCGTCCTCCAAAAAGTAGGTTTGCCCAGGCGGCCGGCGATAAGCTCCAGGGACTTCAGGGAGGGAAGCACGATACCTTTCTCCAGCTGGCTGATGAAGCCCCGGGTCAGCTCCCGGCCGGCAAGCTCTTGCTGGGTCATCCCCAGCTCCTCCCGGCGCTGGCGGATCCGTTGCCCGATGCGGACCTGAAGCCCTTGCACCCGCTCCATCCCCCGGGCCAAAGCCCATGGCCGACCCCGAATCGTATACTAACCGAAAGCGCTCCCCGAGGTATACTATCGGCGATCGGGGGCGGCCTGCGCGGTGACGGCCGACGAGCTGTGGGAGCGATACTCCGAGCTTTCCCTGGAACAGGCCCTGGATCTGGAAAGCTTCTGCCGCATGGCGGCCTCAGGGGAGCTGGGGCAGGCGGCCAAGCCCGGCGCCATCGTGGAGTTTTTGCGGCGCGTGGAGTCGCTGATGCTCGCCAACATCGAGGTCAAGCTCCAGGAGGCGCCTTACTACCATGCCATGCGGGACGAAGCTGTGGAGCGCACCCGGGCGATGATCGCCAGCCTGATGGAACGCTACGGTGATCCGCCCCGCCCCGAAGGCTAGCCAGGCGCACCCCTCTGCCTGCGCCGGCGGCCCTCCGCCTTTACCTTTACCCCTTGCGGCCGGACCCGCTCGCCGCCAGGGCCATTTTGAGCAGGCGGCGGGCATTGACGTCCCGGGGGTTTATGGCCAGCGCCCGGCTCAACAACCGGGCGGCCTTCTCGGCCATGCCGCGGCGAAGCCAGCACGCCCCGGCGACGGCCAGCGCCCGGGGGTCCTTAGGGTCGATGGATTGGGCCCGGCGAACCTCCGTCAGGGCTTTATCCAGCATCCCCTGGCGCAGGTGGACGGCGGCCAGGCCGGTCAGCCCCTTGACGTATCCGGGCAGGCGGCTTGCGCTGGCCTGGTAGGCCGCCTCCGCCTCCTGCAGACGGCCAGCGCGGGCATAGCAGCGCCCCACTTCCGCCCAAAGCTTGGGCTGATCCAGCCCCAGGCGCAGCGCCTGCACGTAGGCGGTTGCGGCCTGCAGGTGGCGGCCCTGACGCTCCAGGCTCTGGCCGAGCCCGTGCCACGCCGAGGCCTGCACGGAGCGGATCCGCGCCGGCGAGCAGGCGCTGCTGAAAAACGGCCGGGCCTGCTGGGCGTATCCGCAGGACGCCAGTTCCCATCCGATGTCCACCAGCAGCTGCCCGTAAGGGTCGCCCTGTCCCTGGGCGTCGGGCTCCGCCGGGCCGCCGCGGCGGACCTCCCGGTCTCGCTGTTCCTGCAGAGCCACCGCCCTCTGGAACCACTGCAACGCCTCTTCCAGCCGCCCGGCGGCCAGGGCCAGACGCCCCAGCCCGAACAGTGCCCTGGGGTCCGGCTGTTGGGCCAGAGAGGCGTAGCGGGCCAGCAACCGGGCCGCCTCCTTGCCCTCGCCGCGGGCCAAAAGCAGTTGCCCCAGTGCCAGCAAGCCCTGGAGGTGGTCAGGCTCGTCGGCCAGCACCGACCGCAACGCCCGCTCGGCGGCGGGCACCCGTCCCTGCTTCCATCGGACCTGGGCCACGCCGAGCCTTGCGTCCACGTCCCTGGGATCGTCGCAAAGCACCCGCCAGTACAGCCTCAACGCCGCCCTCAGCGCTCCCTTTTGGGTCAGGTGGGCGCCCAGCTGCAGGTAGTAGCGACGCTCCACCGAGGACAGGGGAAGGCAATCCACACCCGTCAGGGGCTCGGCGTCGTCCACGTCCGCGATGAGGTCCCGGAAGAACTGGGGTTGCAGCTCCCCCATCAGACGGCGCCAGGCTCTTTCGGAGTAGCGGGGCCGAAGGCGCGCGAGGGGCTGCAGGCTCTCCCGGGCCGATGGTGGCAGCACGAAGCAGCAGGTCGCCAGGTGCCAGCGGGACCGCCATCGCAAAAGCCGCGTCCAGATGATGTCACCCCGGGACAGCCGGCGGGATGCCAGGGGCTCCTCCACCCAAACGGCGCCGTCGGCCGCCTCCCCGGGCCGCTGGCGGGACGGATCGGGGAAGGGGAGCAGCCACATCCCGCCGTTGCCGAAACCGACCACCTCAAAGAAACCCGGCGCCGTATCGGCCAGCTCGAAGAACTGCCGGCGCTGGCGCGGCGAAAGCGACGGAGAGGCGAGGCCGTAAAACCGGGCCGGGGTCTCCCCCGATGCCAGCGGCCTGTCGAACAAGAACCACTCCATGAACAGCGCGCCGCTGGAGCCCGAAGCCCCGCGGCGGCCCTCCGTATCCGGGCCGAAGAACTCCACGAAAGCCCTGGAGAGCTCCCGGCTCGGCGGTCCCGCCTCCGCATAGCGAACCAGCTGGCGCAGGGCCAGCCGGGGGCTGTCCCCCGAGCGCACCAGCGTGCCCGTAGAGTGGGCCCTCGCGCTGCCCTCGCCCGACACAGGTACCGGCATCGTCCCTCGCTCCGCGTCTTCCCCGACTTGCGCGGGCGGCCGCCCGCTATGCGCTCCAGCGGCTGCAGTGCCGATTCATTCTAACCCGCTCGGGCAAACCCTGCCGGGAGCCGGAGGCAAAGCTTGTGCTATGATGGGGTGGAGATGGAGTGGTGGCGTGCCCGGGGTTGCACTGGCGGGCTTGAGGGGGACTTTGGTCGAGCAGGTGGCCGCCCTGGTCGCGGCCCGTACGGGCTGGCGCATCTGGAGGCCGGGGGGCGGGGAGCCCCCGGCACCCGATAGCGGCGTCGTCTATCTGGGTTGGGAGGCGTTTCGCTCCCACGCCTCGGCGGCAGGCGTACTTCGAGTGTTGTTGGTGGCTCCCTGGTCTTTGCGCCTTCAGCGGATCATGTCCGAAGGGGGCATCGATGCCCTCCAGGCGGCCGGGCTGGCGGCGAACCAGGCGCAGGAAGAAGACCGGCGGGCTCGAGAGCTGGGGTGGTCGGGAGCTGAGGACCCCGAGGGCTACCACCTCATCGTCAACACCGGCCGGCTTTCGGCCGAGCAGGCGGCTTGCGTCATCGTCGGGGCAGCCAACATGGGGACGCCGCCGCCGGTCGGTCGCCGGCGGCGCTCCCGCCGAAGGGGCCGGGGCCGCAGGGAAGGGGCCCTTTCGCAGGCGGGCGCGGTGCCGGCCTCCGGGCCTGGCCCCTCCGCCGACCATCTGACGGCACCGACCGCGCAACCACCCGCCGGCTCGGCCGGCGGGCTCAAGGCCGTGGAGCCGACACCCTCCGGCACCGATGGGGCGCGGGTCGCCACGGCCCCGAGCGCGAGCGCCACCCTGCCGCAGCCTGTTCACCACCCCCGGCCTGCAGGCACCCGCCCTGCCTTCGCGCACCCCAGCGAGGAGGAGTTCGCCCGCGTCCTGGACTTTTACCGGGTGGAGTGGCAATACGAGCCCACCACTTTTCCCCTGGAGTGGGACGAGAAGGGGAACGTCACCCTGGCCTTTACGCCCGACTTCTACATCCCGGCCTGGGATCTGTATGTGGAGCTCACCACCATGAAGCAGAGCCTGGTCAACCGGAAAAACCGGAAGATCCGGCGGCTGAGGGAGCTGTACCCCAACGTACGCATCAAGACGTTTTACGGGCGGGATTTCGAGCGCTTGCTTCGCAAGTTCGGCCGCGAGGAAGTGCTGCAGCCGGCGGGGGGCAACGGAGCGGGCGGTGGCGGCCACGCCGGCTCCGCCGCGGTGGAGCTGCGACATGACGCGCAGGCGGCCAGGGCGGAAGGGCAAAAGCCGCTCGGAGGCGACCTCGAGCCGCTGGACGGGCCAAGGGCGCCTGACGCGGGGCAGGCAGGCTCGGCGCTATCCCAGGATGGGGTCGCCGAGCCCGGAGAGGCGCCGGAGGGTCGGGGCGGGCAGGGGGCCGAGGAGGCGCCGGGCCCGGTGGGCGCCGAGCAGACCGCCGCGAAGGGTGAGCTCGGGAGGTCCGACGGACGCCCCAGGCGCAGGGCAGGACGGCGTCCCGGCGCGCGGCGGCGAAGCCGTCCCCGCAGGGCTTCCACGGAGGCGGGCGGATAAGACGGGCCGAATCCATCGGGGAAAGCGCCGCGGCGCAGGCCCGGATTCGGTGCGGGAGGGTGTGGCAGGGCCCCGTTGGTGGAGGTCGGGCGTGTGGTCTACCCGGCGGAGCGGATCCAGCAGCGGGTTCGGGAGCTCGCCGAGGAGATCAGCCGGGATTACCAAAACCTGCACCCCGTTTTGGTCAGCGTGCTGAAGGGTGCGATCTACTTCATCGCCGACCTGACGCGGGCGATCCGGGTACCCCTGCAGGTAGACTTCCTGGCCATCTCCCGCTACGGCCAGAGTTCCGACGAGACGGGGGTGGTGCGCATCACCAAGGACCTGGACATCGATATCTGCGGCCGCCATGTGCTGATGGTGGAGGACATCATCGATACCGGCCTCACCCTGAGCTACCTGCTGCGGATCCTGCAAAACCGCGCCCCGGCCAGCCTTCACGTCTGCACTCTGCTGGATAACCGGGCGCGGCGGCTGGTGGAGCTGCCCATCCGCTACCGCGGCTTTCTGGTGCCCGACGAATTCCTGGTGGGCTACGGGCTGGACTACCGGGAAGACTTCCGGCACCTGCCCTTTCTTGCCACCCTGAAGCGGTAGGCGGCGCTTCGGAGGCCCAAATGCAAAGAGGCAGGGCCCCGAGCGACCTGCCCACCCCGTCCTGTGCGGCCATCACCGGCCGCCGCGGCAGACGGCGAAATCTCAGCCCGGCCACCCGGCTCGGTCGCCGCCACTTCGGTTCGCCGGCCGTCCACCGGGTGCTCCGGCACGGCCCCCGTTCACCCCGTAAAGAGCGTCCGGGAACCGCCCGTTCTTCGGTCTCCGTAACCGGCCCCCGCCGGAAGCGGCCTCCGCTTTTCCGGACCTGCCCGGTGCCTGCGCGCAACCGTCCGGTCTCCGACCGGTGGCGCTTCGCACGGTGCCGGGTTGGCCAGTGCCGCCGAAGCCCTGCGCCTTCACGCTATCATTCGCGTGGCTCCTCATGCCAGCGCGCAACCGGCGTGCGGGGAACCGTTCGGGAGGACGGCGCCCGGTGCACAACCTCGGACGCCCTCTGGCGCTTGCGGGCGATGTCTTGCAACCGCTTGCTTATCAGTCGGGGTTCCAGGTCGGTTCCCGGGCCGAAGGGACGGCGACCCCTGCGGCTGAATACCCCTGGCGGGCGCCCGTGCGTCCCCGAGGAGGGGGCCCGGGCAATCCTTCCTGTGCGCCTGAACCCCCGGAGAGGGTGGGGCCGTTTTGGCTGATGCCGCTTGCTCCCATTCGCCGGCGGTGTCCGATCGGGCTCACATCATCCATCAGCAAGCTTTCGTGGTGGACGCCCACGCCGACACGTTCGCCATCGACGTGGTGGCAGGTAAGCGGCGGCTGGCGGACACCGGCAAGGGTGGCCACGTGGACCTGGCCCGGCTGGCCGCGGGCGGGGTCTCCTGCCAGGTGTTCACGCTCTTTGTCCCGCCCACCGTCCCGCCCCCGTGGAACACCCTTCGTGCCCTGGAGATTCTGGACGTCGTGGCCCGGGAGGTGAGCGCGCTGGCGGACAGGCTGCTGTGGGTGCACAGGGGTGCCGACCTGGATCGCGCCCGCCAGGAGGGGCGCATCGCCATCCTGGTCACGTTGGAGGGGTGCGAGGTTCTGGGGGGGAGCCTGGCCACGCTGCGGGCTTTTTACCGGCTCGGGGTGCGTGCTGCCGGCCTCACGTGGAACGTGCGCAACGAGCTGGCAGACGGCGTCGGGGAGCCGAGGGGGGCCGGGCTTACGGGCTTCGGCCGCGAGGTGGTGGCCGAGATGAACAACCTGGGCATGGTGGTGGACGTGTCGCACCTCTCCGAGGCCGGCTTCTGGGACGTACTGGAGATCAGTCGCCAGCCCGTCATCGCTTCCCATTCCAACGCGCGCCGGCTGTGCGATCATCGCCGCAACCTGACCGACGATCAGATCCGGGCCCTGGCTCGAAAGGGCGGCGTGATCGGGATCAACTTCTGCCCGGAGTTTCTGACGGACCGGGGTCCGGCCACCTTGCAGGATGTGGTTCGCCACATCGAGTACATGATAGACCTGGCCGGGCCCGACCACGTGGGGCTGGGTTCGGATTTCGACGGTATTCCCGGCACCCCGTCGGGCCTGGAGGACGTCTCCCGGCTTCCCCGCCTGACCGAGGCCCTGCTGGCGGCCGGTTTGGGCGAGGAGACCGTCCAGAAGGTGCTGGGACACAACTTCCTCCGGCTCTTCCGGGAGGTGCTCCGCTAAGGGCGGCGGGAGACAGGGTGGACCCGGAATGTTCGGACGGTTTTTCACCGGCGGGTACGAGGGGGGCAGGACTTGGGCATTCGCAAGGCGGTCATCCCGGCGGCGGGCCTGGGGACGCGGTTTCTGCCTGCCACCAAGGCGCAGCCCAAAGAGATGCTGCCGCTGGTGGACAAGCCCACCATCCAGTACATCGTGGAGGAGGCGGTCGCCTCGGGGGTTGAGGACATCCTGATCATCACGGGGCGCAACAAGCGTGCCATCGAGGATCACTTCGACCGCTCCGTGGAGCTCGAGGTGGTCCTGGATGAGGGGGACCGCTCGGACCTCCTGAAGATGGTTCAGGATATCTCCGAACTGGTGGACATCCACTACGTGCGCCAGAAAGAGCCCCGGGGTCTGGGCCATGCGGTTTGGTGCGCCCGCAAGTTCATCGGCGGCGAGCCGTTCGCGGTGCTTTTGGGAGACGACGTGGTGCAGGCAGAGGTTCCGGCCCTGCGCCAGCTGATCCAGGTGCATGAGACCACCGGCGGCTGCCTGCTGGGGGTTCAGGAGGTGCCCCGGGAGGAGGTGAGCAAGTACGGCATCATCAGGCCCGAGCCGCTGGGCGAGCGGCTGTTTCGGGTGCTGGACTTCGTGGAGAAGCCCTCTCCCGAGCAGGCTCCCTCGCAGCTGGCGGTCCTGGGGCGCTACATCCTGGAGCCCGCGATCTTCCCCATCCTGGAGCGGACACCGCCCGGAGCAGGGGGCGAAATCCAGCTTACCGACGCCATCCGGGAGCTGGGACGCAGCCGGCCGGTGTTCGCGTACGCGTTTGAAGGTCGCCGCTACGACGTGGGCGACAAGCTGGGCTTCTTGCGGGCGACGGTGGAGCTGGCGCTGGGGCGAGCGGACCTGGGTCCGGCCTTCCGCGAGTACCTCATCGGCCTGGTGGGCCGGCTGGAGGCCCAGGGCCTCGGCCGGCGGGGCCCAGTTGGACCAGAAAGGGGCGCGAGGGAATCGTGAAGCTGTCCGTAGGTAAGCTGCGAGGCTTGCAGCAGATCAGCACCCCGGAGGGTTTCATCCTTCTGGCCGCCATGGACCACCGGGGGGCGCTCAAGCGGATGCTCAATCCCCAAAACCCCAAGGCGGTCAGCGACGCGGAGATGGTGCGCTTCAAGGTGGATCTGTGCCGGGCGCTGGCACCCCATGCCAGTGCGGTGCTGCTGGACCCCGAGTTCGGGGCGGCCCAGGCCATCAGCGAGGGGGTGCTTCCCGGCGGCACGGGGCTTTTGGTCTCTTTGGAGAAGACCGGCTATGCGGGCGACGAGACGGCCCGGCTGACCGAGCTCCTGGACCAGTGGGGGCCGGAGAAACTGAAGAAGATGGGGGCATCCGGGGCGAAGCTTTTGGTGTACTATCACCCGGAGTCTCCCACGGCTGCCCGCCAGCGGGAGCTGATCCAGCGGGTCAGCGAGGAGTGTGCCCGCTGGGATCTGCTTTTCGTGCTGGAGGCCGTCTCCTATCCCCTGGTCCCCGGGCAGGCGAAATCGAGCCCGGAGTTTGCCCGCACCAAGGCGGACGTGGTGATCCGCACCGCCGAGGAGCTGACACCTCTTTGCGACGTCTTCAAGGCCGAGTTCCCCGGGGATCTGGCCTATGAGCAGGACGAGCAGAAGCTGCTGGAGGCGTGCCGGCGCCTGGACCGCGCGTCGCAGGCTCCCTGGGTCATCCTCTCGGAAGGCGTGGATTACGACGATTTCGTACGGGAGGTGGAGATCGCCAGCCGGGCCGGCGCCAGCGGTTACATGGCCGGGCGGGCCGTCTGGAAGGACGTGATCGGGGAGCAAGATCCCCAGCGCCGACGGGAGCTTTTGGAGAGCCGGGCGGCGGGAAACTTGCGCAAGCTGGCCACCATCGTCGCGCGGCTGGGCACGCCGTGGCACCGACGGCTGGGCGAGGCGGTACGAGAGCTGGCGCGGGGCCTGTCACCCTCTTGGTACGCGACGTATGCGCAGGCGGCTTCGTAAAGGGCGAACGGCCGGCAACGGGCGGTCGAGGGGAGGGGCGGCTTCATGGTGACCGAGGTGTTCCGGGTACCCGGTGTCTCCTGCGAGCACTGCCGCCATGCCATCACCCGTTCGGTCTCCCGCCTGCAAGGCGTCCGGCAGGTGGATGTGGACCTGGATGGGAAGACCGTGGCGGTTTTGTACGATGCCGGGCGAACGGACCGGCAGGCGATCCGGGCGGCCATCGAAGAGGCAGGGTACGATGTGGCCGACTGAGCCCCAAGCGCCCCCGGGTCCCGCGAGCGGGCCCGGGGGCGCTCTTTCGTGGCGGCATGGCGATTGGCAGGCTTGGCTCTCCGGGGGCTCAGGCCGTCCGGCTTGCGGGGGCCGCGGCGGCGGGGGTCAGGGTGTACTCGCAGGAGGGCGCCCCGTCGCGGATGAGGCTGGCCTGCTGGCTGAGGTTGACAGGCCCGAGCAGTCCGTCCACGAGGCCTCGCAGGTAAGCCCGGTGAAGCTCGCAGACGCTCTCCCCGAAGTCCACAGCCAGCTCCCGGAAGACGCATGTGGTGAACCGCATGCCCAGCGCTCCGTCCTGCCGCTGCCACAGTTCCTGCACGCCGGCATCCTGCCGCAACTGCTCCCGCACCGCTTCCAGGGCCCCACCGCTCAACCAGCCGTCCCGTACCGGCGGCGGGCTGGTCTCCCGGTGGATGGCCGGTGAACGGGCTGCCTGGCGGCCCCGGCGGAATCCCTCCTCGTAGGCCAGGTCCCGTGCCTTCTGCAGGGCCTGCGGCCCCAGGGCCTCCACGGTGCGCACCAAAAGCCGCGCCAGGAACTCCCAATCCCGTCGGGGGAACTGCAGCGTGACAGGGCGGTCGGAAGCCGCGTAGCGCTTGCCCGGCCGGCCCCCCCGGCCGCTCTTTTCCAGCACCGAGTCCACGAGGCCGATCTCCTCCAGGCGGCTCAGGTGCGTGCGGGCCACGTTGGGGTGCAGCCGAAACTGCTGAGCGATCTCCTGAACCGTGTACGAGCGTAACCGGTTTTGCGCCAGCCTGTCATAGATGGCAAAGCGCGTCGGGTCGGCCAAGACAGCTGCCACGTCCGTAGGTGCCAACGCCATGGCCATCCAACACCTTTCCAGTGCTCGGCTCCAGTCTACCGACCCGGTTTCCAAGGTGTCAACGGGACGAAAGCCACAGGGCGATGGGACGTTGGACCTCTTCTGTGTGCCGCGGGAACTCTTCTGCGCGCGGGCATGGGGTGCGCGCGGGCTTCCAGGAGGTTATCGGGCCTGTCCAGTGAACCACCCTGTGCAGGCTTGACGGGCCCGGTCTGCTCGTCCGGGCCCGATCGGCGGCTCTTCGGGTGGGGGTTTTCCGCCTGCCCGGGCCGCGAGGCTCCTTTGCGCGGGTAAGGCGGCGGGATGGTCGGGCGTGGGGCGAGTGGTGGCCGTATGCAACCAGAAAGGCGGGGTGGCCAAGACCACCTCGGCCTTCCACCTGGGGGTGGCCTGGGCGGCCCTGGGCCGCCGGGTGCTGTGGGTGGACATGGATCCCCAGGCGGCCCTGACGGACTGGGCAGGACACCGTCCGGCCGGGCCCGGGGACCCGACCGTCTACCACGGGCTGATGGGCAGGGTGCCCGCTTCGCAACTGATCCGCCCCAGCCTGCACGGGCCTGACCTTCTGCCGTCCGGCATCGAGCTTTCGATGGCGGAGATGGAGCTGGTGGCGCAGATGGGGCCCGAGCGGCGGCTGGCCCGGCTCTTGGTCCCGCTGCGGGACGGTTATGACTACGTGGTGGTGGACTGCCAGCCCTCTTTGGGGCTTTTGACCCAAAACGCGCTGGTGGTGGCCGACGAGGTGCTGGTGCCGGTCGCCTGCGAGTACCTGGCCCTGCGGGTGCTGGATCTGGTGCTGCAGGCGCTTCGGCGCATCCGGGTGCAGTCCAACAGCGTCCTGGGCGTCCTGGGCATCCTTCCGACTCTCTATGACGGGCGAACCCTGCACGCCCGCCGGGTGGTGGAGTCCTTGCGGGCCGCCTACGGGCAGCGGTACTGGGTGATCCAGTGGCCCGTGGTAAAAAGCGTCCGCTTTGCCGAAGCCGCCGAGCGCAGGGTGCCGATATGGGAGGTGTCGCCCGAGCACCCGGGCGCCCAGGCTTACCGCCTGCTCGCGCAGGCGGTGGATGGCGGCCGGGAAGCCGTCTCGGTTCGGGAGCTGGAGCATTGGGAGGGTGCATGAGGCTTGCCGGCGCCCCGGGCGACTGATGAGGTCGGGCATCGGCAGGCTGCGGAAGGAGTGGGGACGAGGATTGGGACAGGCGAACAGGTGGCGCGAACTGGCCCCTGACGAGCTGCGGATGGTCTGGCCGGCCCACACGTTCACCTTTGAGACCACCGACGAACTGGAGCCCCTGGAGGGCATCATCGGCCAAAAGCGCGCGGTACGGGCGATGGAGTTCGGCCTTCGGGTCAAACACCCGGGCTATAACATCTACATGGCCGGGCCGACGGGTACCGGAAAGAATACGTACGCCCGCCGCCTGATCCAGGAGATTGCCCTTCGGGAGCCGGTTCCGGACGACTGGGTGTACGTCTACAACTTCAAAAACCCCGACGAACCCATCGCCATCAACCTGCCGCCGGGCATGGGGTTCAAGCTGGCGCAGGATATGGACGAGCTGGTGGAGGAGCTGAAGCTGGAGATCCCCCGGCGGTTCGACTCCGAAGATCACGAGCGCCAGCGCGACGCCATTATCCGCTCGTTCCAGGAGCAAAGCCAGGCCCTCATCGACCAGGCGGAGAAGACCGCCGCGGAGCTGGGCTTCGCCCTTCGCCGAACCAGCACGGGGTTTGCCACCGTTCCGCTGGTGGACGGCCGGCCCATCACCCAGGACGAGTTCGACGCGCTGCCGGAAGAAGAGCGCAAGCGCCTGGAGAACGTCAACAAACAGTTACACGAACACATGGCCGAGATGACCCGTCGCATCCGCGCCCTGGAGAAGCAGGCCAAAGAGCAGGTCCGGGAACTGGAGCGGCGTATCGGGCTTTCGGCCGTCAGCCAGCCCATGGCCGACCTGAAGGAGAAGTATGCCGCCTTTCCCCGGGTTCTGGAATACCTGAGCCAGGTGGAGGCGGACATCATCGAAAACCTGGAGGAGTTCAAGGAGGAAGAGGAGAGCGAACAGGCGGTTCCGTGGCTGCGCCGGCGCAGCCGGCGCAGTTTCATGCGCTACAAGGTAAATCTCCTGGTGGACAACCGCTCGACGCAGGGCGCCCCGGTGGTGGTGGAGGCCAACCCGACCTTCACCAACCTCTTCGGGAAGCTGGAGTACCGGCACGAGTTCGGGGCCCTCGTGACCGACTTCACCATGATCAAGGCCGGGGCCCTTCACCGTGCCAACGGCGGCTACCTCATCGTCCAGGCCGCCGACCTGCTCAAGAACGCCTGGTCCTGGGACGGCCTCAAGCGGGCTCTGAAAAGCGGGGAGATCCGCATCGAAAGCATGGCGGAACAGATGGGGCTTTTGCCCGTGACCGCGCTGAAGCCGCACCCCATCCCGGTACGGGTGAAGGTGGTCATGGTGGGAAGCCCTTACCTGTACCACCTGCTTTTGTACATGGACGAGGAGTTTCGCAAGTACTTCAAGGTGTTGGCGGATTTTGACGTGGAGATGCCGCTCAACGCGGAGCATGCATACCGGTACGCGCAGTTCATCGCCGCCGTCTGTCGGCGCGAGCGGCTTCTTCCGTTCAGCCGTGAGGCGGTGGCACGGGTCATCGAACATTCGGCGCGGATGGCCGAGCACCGAGGCAAGCTCTCCACCCGTTTCAACGAGATGGTGGAGGTGGTGTACGAAGCCTCGGCCTGGGCGGAGGCGGAAGGGCAGGGGACGGTACAGGCCCGCCACGTGCGACGGGCGATCAAGGAGAAGGAGTACCGCTCCAACCGCATGGAGGAGAAGCTGCTGGAACTCCTGGCCGAAGGCCACATCCTGGTGGACGTGCAGGGGCGCAAGGCGGGGCAGGTGAACGGGATCTCCATCGTGGAGCTGGGCGACTACACCTTCGCCAAGCCGGTGCGCATCACCGCGGCCGTCTCGGTGGGCGATCGGGGGGTCGTCCACATCGAGCGGGAGGTGGAGCTATCCGGGCGCATTCACGACAAGGGCGTGCTGATCTTGAGCGGCTTCCTGCTCAACCGCTACACCACGGGATTGCCCCTGGCGCTGTCGGCCAGCATCACCTTCGAGCAGATGTACGAAGAGATCGAGGGTGACAGCGCATCCAGTGCAGAGCTTCTGGCGCTTTTGTCGGCCCTGGCGGAGGTGCCGCTGGATCAGGGCACCGCGGTGACGGGCTCGGTGAACCAGCGCGGGGAGATCCAGCCGGTGGGCGGCATCAACCGCAAGATCGAAGGGTTTTTCGCCTTGTGCAAGCTCCGGGGGCTGACCGGTCGCCAGGGGGTCGTCATACCCGAGCAAAACACCGTCAACCTCATGCTGGACGAGGAGGTGGTGGAGGCGGTTCGGGAAGGTAGGTTCCACATCTATCCGGTCCGGACGGTGGACGAAGCGGTGGAGATCCTGACGGGGATGCCTGCCGGCGAACGACAGCCCGACGGCACCTACCCCGAGGAGAGTGTCAATGGTCGGGTCTTCCGGCGGCTGGAGGAGATGGCCCGGCGCATGGCGGAGTACGGCAAGGGGCCGGCCGGCGGGGATGGGGAAGAGAGCCAGTAGGAGGCCCATCCCGGATGGGCCCGTCAGGGACGTTCGGGCCGGCCTGCGGCTGGGTGCCCAGCGCCCAGCCGCACGCATCGCGCACGGTCGGGGACGGGTGTTCCCGGGCAAGGTTCGCAAGCCGAGCAGCCAGCTCCTGTCCTTCAGCGTCGTGCCGCACCCATCGTCGAGCCGCGTAGGCGGCGTTGCGCTGGAGGACGTTCTTCCCTCTCCACGACGCGGCGGTGGGCCCGAACTGCCGCTGGAAGCTGGGACCATCCAGCTGCAGGATGGCCGCCAGGGGCATGCGCGGCGAAAGCCCTCCCAGCGGCCGCAGCCGGCCGGGGCCGGAATAGGCCAGAGGGGCCCGCTCGGGCCAGTTCTCCGGGCAGACCACCTGGCAGATGTCGCACCCGAACACCCATCCGCCCAGAGCGGCCCGCTGGTTGTCGGGAAGCGGCCCGCGCAGCTGGGTGGCCTGGGCGATGCAGGCTCCCGGGTCGAGCCGGTAGGGCGCAAGGGCGTCGACCGGGCAGGCCCGCACGCAGCGGTCGCAGTCCCGGCAGGCATCCGGGGGTGTCGGGGGCGCCGCATCGGGAACGACGGCATCGGGCAGCTCCAGGGTGGTGACCACGACCCCCAGCAGCACCCATGAGCCGGCGCCCGGCACGTAGGCACACGTGTTTTTGCCCACCCAGCCGGCCCCGCACAGGCGCAGGAGCTCCCGCTCCACGGGTGGCCCGGTATCCACGAAGATGCGGAAGTCCCTTTCGGGATCCAGGCCCCCGGCCCGTGCCAGCCAACGGGCCAGAGCGGCCAGGCGACGCGCCAGCTGTCGGTGGTAATCGGGGGTCAGCGCGTAGGCTGCCAGCCTCACGGATGGGCCGCCGGAGCACCCTCGGGCCGACATTGGCCTGTCGCCGGCGACCGGCAGCGGCGGCTGGTAGGGCAGGGCAGCCACGATGATGGTTCGGGCGCCGGCCAGCCAGCGCTCGGGGTCGCAGCGCAGCGCAGGGTCCTTCTCGCAAAAGGCAGGATAGCGACCCTGTTCCCCCAGAGCCTGCAACAACTGTTGCAGCCGGTGCAGCCGCGGAGCCTGCAGCCACCCGATGGCGGCAAAGCCCAGCCGCCGCGCCCTTTGGCGAAGCCGGGCGGCTAAAGCCGCGTGCCCGCCCGGGCTTTCCGGGAGCTGGGGAACGCCGGTTGGCGCAGCTTCGAGGCGGCTGGCCGACCCCGGGCGCTGCACGTGGCCCACCCCCCGCCCATGCTAGCGCGGGAGGCGGCGCGTGTCGATGCCCCGTGCCCCTGGGGCCCCGAGCGGCCTCCTGAAGAGCTCAGCCGGCGGGCCAGGGGTCGTACGGCTCGCTGTCCTGGCAGAACGAGGATAGGCCGCAGGTGTCGAAGGCGATGATGTGCTCGCGCAAGACCTCCTCCACCGCCAGGCGGGCTTCGGGCAGGAAGCGCTCCTGAAGCTCCGGCGGCAGGACGGACAGCGCGCCTTGGGTCACCTTGTCCACGAAGCCGGCCAGGTCGAGGCCCTTCAGCTCCAGATGGAGCTGAAACGTCTGGGGCGACCGGGTCTGGGACATCGCCCTCGCCTCCTCCGGGCGGGTTGTGCAGGCAGCTTCATGGTAACCCGGGGGAGGCATGGCACGGGAGGGACGGTTGGCCTCAGGCCAACAGGACAAAGGTAAGGTGGATACCGGTTGCGGGATGAAGCCGCACAGCGCGACCTCGCGTCCGCCCCTCGCCCCGACAGCCGCTGCCTAAGGCTCCCGCTCCCGGGCCGCCAGCACCCGACCCACAAGCCAGGCGGCCAGGGCCGCGCCTGCGATCACGGCTGCCACGGCCAGCCACAGCGGGCCGGCGATGGTCAAAAGCTTCAGAGGCCCCAGGCCCCGACGGGCAAACCAGACCACGTTGGCCACCACCGCGGCCAGCGTGAGCACGGCCGCAACACTTCCCAGCACCCGCAGGAAGGGGTCCTGCCGTGGGGCATGCCGGGTGGGCTGTCGGCCCGGGTCGGCGCGCCCGTCGTTGCGGTTGTGTTCGGGGATGGGCTTCAGGCGAGACCGGCCTCCACCAGCAGCCGAGGAGGTGGAACCACGATCGCGCCTTTCGCACACACATCCTCACACAAGCCGCAGCTGACGCAGGACTTGGGATCCTTGAGAACCGCCACGCCGAAGAAGGGTCCCCCGCCCTCCAGGGTAAGACAATCGAAGGGGCACACATCCACACAGAAGTTGCAGCCGGTGCAGTGAACAGGGTCGATGACGGGCTTGGGCCATTCCGCCCGCTTCTTGATGCGGGGGACAGTGCGACCGTAGCGGTCGGTGATAGCCTCCACGGGGCAGATGTAGGCGCAGGCGTGACAGTCGATGCACCGGGCGTCGTCGATGACATGGACCACATCCCGCTCGCCGGTGATGCAATCCACCGGACAGACGTTGACGCATGCGGTGCAGCCGATGCACCGGTCGGTGATGAAGTGGGCCACCGCTACCCTCCCCTTCCCGGGCGCCCGTGCCCACCGCCACCGGGCCGTTGAGGGGCCGGGCATCCCACAGGCAGGCTGCAGCCCGAGCCACGGGGCCGGCGATCAGGGAAGCCGGGCGAGCCTGTACGCCCTCGGCCGCAGGCGTGGGGGCCGCTTCCAGTACCTTCGCCACCGCGCCGAGGTGCTCGATATTGTACGCCCCGATTCGCTCGCCCTCCAGCACCTCCCGTTCCGCACGGCCGCAGCGCCGCCGCAAAAGCAGGGCCACCCCGTAGAAGCGCTGGGGCGGACGGTCGTTGCCGCCGTCGTCGGGCGACCCGGCGCCTGCCAGGGTGTGGCGGCGAAGCTGTTGGACCGCGAGGCGGATGGAGCCGGCGCGAGCCTTGAGCGTGCGCCGGGCCAGGGTCCCCCAGGCAGCCTGGGAGATGGGCAACGCGGCCAGCACCATGGCCCCGCCCGCCCCCGCCAGGACATAGCCTGCCGCCCACCCCATACGCCGCGAGGCGCCCGCCGGCAGGCGAAGCACCATCACCGTGGACGGCAGGGCCGCCAGTGCCTGCTCCAGGGCCCTCAGCGCCTCCTGAAGCTGCCAGCGCTCGGTGGCCGAGGCAAGCAGAAGGCCCGTGGCCACCAGGAGAAGGGTGGCCCCCATGCGGAAGGCCCCCTGGCCGGTAGAGGCGGCGGCCCGAAACAGGCTGCCCGATGCCAAAGCGCAGCCACCCGCCGCCACGATGCGCGCGGCCACAGCTCCCATCGACTCCGTCACTTCAGCCCCAGCAGGTACTGAACCAGGATGTCCAGCTCCTCCTCGGTCATGGGAAGCTTGGGCATCACCGTCGGACCGTAGTCGATGCGCACGCCCGACGGGGTACCCGAGCTGTCGATCCCGCCGTAATTGGAGAACCACACGGGTGCCCGGTTAGCCTTGGCGGGCGGATCGCTGATCCACTCCTTGAGGAAGGCAGCGTCCACGCCCCAGGCGCCCACATAGGTCAGGTCCGGGCCGATCTTGCCGCCGGTGGAACCCAGCGTGTGGCACGTGATGCATAGCTTCTCCCGCACCAGGCGCTTGCCCGCCTCGTTGATCTCCGCAGGCACCCCCCGGGCGTCGGGGAGTTCGCCGTCTACCTTCGCGGGCGGGATGTGGGCGTTGACCTCGGACCACTTTCCCGCCATCAAGAAGTAGACGATGGCACGAAGCCCCTGCTCGTTGAGGGGTCCTCCGTGGGCGGTGCTCCAGGCAGGCATCTGGGTGAAGGACGCCAGCTCGCCGTTGGGAAGCTGTTGCCAGCGGGGAACCACCGACCCGGGGCGCCCTCGGCTCACGGTGTTGTAAAGAAGGTCATAGGTCTCCCGATCCTGATTGGGATCGCCGCGAAACTCCTGGCGGCTCAACCGAGGGCCGACCACACCTTCGCCCAAGGGGCCGTGGCAGATGACGCAGTTTTCGGCGTAGAGGATGGTGCCCTGCGCGATCAGCTGCTCCGTGTACGCGCGAGCGGTGGCCTCCATGCGGCGGCCCTCCAGACCCCAATAGACGGCCCACAGCACGACAAGGGCCCAGCTGAGTACGATGACGGCCAGATAAGTTCTGCCTCGCACCGAGCTTTGACTCCTCCCCCGGCCGTTGCGGCGTTGAGTGGTCGGTCCCTCCTCAGTTTTCCTGGTCCTCCGCGTGGATCCATCGGTCCAGGAAGTACAGCCCCGCCTCTGCAAGAATCACCAGCACAAAGACCAGCAGCAGCTCCACCGACTCGGATACCCTCAATGCTTGCCACCTCTTCCCTCAGCCCTCACACCGAACCCCTGGCTCAGACCGGGGTGACGTGCTGGGGGAGATGCCGCTCCCGCTGGCGGATGTCGCCGGTGTTGACGATGATCCTCCCCCGCACGATCTCGATGGCCATGTAATCCAGGGGCCGCGGGGCCGGGCCCGCGATGTTTTGGCCGGTGCGTTCGTAGATGGAGCCGTGGCACGGACAGTGAAAACGATCCTCGTCCGGGCGCCACGGCACCGTGCAGCCCAGGTGGGTGCACCGCCAGTACAGCGCGATGACCCCCGTATCCAGCCGGGACAGCCAGAACTTGCCGTCCCGGAACTTGGTGACCGACCCAATCGGGTAGTCCGCGACGGGCCCGGCGTCGATCTTGGAGCCGAAGCCCGTGATGCGGCGGGGCCAGAACATGGCCAGGCTGGCCAGAGCACTTTGGGCGAAGAAGATGAAAGCGGAACCCCACATGGCCCACCGCATTAAGTACCGTCGGCTCTGCACCGGGTCGCGAGGGATGCTCGCCCGAGGCCGGGGCGCGCCCGCGCCCGACGCCGCCGGCGAGGCCGGGGGCGTGGTCGCTGCCGGGGCGGCCGTGGGCCCGTCGGGCGCGGCCGACGGTTGTGCTGCGGCGCGCGTCTCTCGGGTGACGGGCTGCGAGCGCGCCGGGGATTTGCGGTCTTCCGGGGAGACCGACCTGGGACTTCGGCTATCCTGCTTCTCCTCTGCCATGACGTAACAGGCCCTCCTCCTGCACTTGCCGCTCGACGCCCCGCTTACTCGTTGGCGGCGCCAACCTCCCACGGCCACATCAGGCGCATCCCTTCGCCCCGAAACGCGGTGCCCACCACCGTCAGCACCACGAAAGAGGCGACGAAGAAGCTGAACAGCCCGATGATGGTCTCCCGGGTATCCGCCTGCCACCGCCGCCGCAGGATGACCGCCAGGGATGTGGGCACGAAGAGCATGATGAGGGTGGGAACCACCACGTTGGCCACGGCGTTGATGGTCCCATCCCCTATCGGAAGCCACCCGGCGGCTCGAGCCGAGCGCAGCCAGAAGCGCATCAGCGGTGCGACTCCATGGCCCCCCGAGTCATCGGGCACCATCATGAACTCGTCCAGCAGGATGAGCCCCACATTCCACACCGTGGTGTACAGCAGGCTGAACAGGGTGATGGGTACGCCCTTGGGGCTGTAAAACCATATCCCGGTGCCCTTGCGGCGGTGGTCGATGTATGGGATGGTGGCCAGGAGGAAAAGCACGGCGCCGGGCACGATGACGCCGGCCAGTGCCTTATCCATGTGCAGCAAAAGCTCCTGCAGACCCAGGAAGTACCACGGCGCCTTGGCCGGGTTGGGCGTCAGGTCCGGGTTGGCGAGGGATGCCAGCGGCGCATCGATCACCGCCGACATGAGCGACAGCAGGAAAAGGTAGAGCAGCGCGCCGATGAACTCGATCCGCACCAGGTATGGCCAGACGTGTACCTTTTCGTCCGGATCCAGGCGGCCTGGCTTAACCTCAGCCGGCCTGGCGGGGCTCGGCGCGACCCCGGGGCGTGTGGCGAGCTCTTTGGCCATAAGGGCTCACTCCTCCTGCAGAACCGGGGGATAGGGTGGCGGTGCCGGCTCGTCCTCGTAGACCGGGGTAGAGATGTTGCCGTCCTTACGAACCCGCCAGAAGTGGAGCGACATGAGCACGATGGTGGCCAGGGGCAGGAAGATCACGTGCAGGGTGTACCAGCGGATGAGCGTGGACTGCCCGATGTCATACGAGCCCAGGAGCAGCAGCCGTACCTGATCGCCGATGAAAGGCGTGGAGCCGCCCATGTTGGTGCCGACCGTGATGGCCCAGTACGCCAGCTGGTCCCACGGCAGCAGGTAGCCGGTGAAGCTCAGCAGGAAGGTGATGGTGAGCAGCACCACGCCGATGACCCAGTTGAACTCCCGAGGCGGCTTGTAGGCTCCCGTGTAGAAGACCCGGCACATGTGCAGGAAGACCAGGATCACCATCGCGTGGGCAGCCCAGCGGTGAAGGTTGCGCATGAACTGGCCGAAGGTGACCTCTGTCTCGATGAACCGGATGGACCAGTAAGCCTGGTCGGTGCTGGGGATGTAGTACCACATCAAGTACACGCCGGTCAGGGTCAGGATCACGAACATATATGCCGATAACCCGCCCAGGCCCCAGGTGTACGTCACCCGCGTAGCCCGCCGAGGGATGCGGACCGGGTGCAGGTGCAGGGCCAGGCTGTTGAGGATAACGGCCACGCGGCGACGGGGCGAGTCGGGGTACCCCTCCCGGTAGATGGACCTGAAGACGCGCGTCGACTTTACCCACTGGAGCAACGACATGACCTGCCCCTCCTCGGAGCTCCAGGGCCGGCGCCACTTTGGCGCCGGCCGCCGCCCGGCCCGGGCCGGCCCCGGGCTACCACCGGGCTGTCCACGGCGGCCGACGCCGTGTCGCCTGCGAGCGCCCTAGCGCTTTACGATCAGCTTGCCGGTCATGCCAAGCTGGGCGTGGCCCGGCACCGAGCATATGAACTCGTACTCGCCGGGCTGGCTGGGGGCCGTGAAGGTCACCACTTTCTCCTCGCCCGGATTGAGCTGGCCGGTTTCCACGTTTACCCTGGATATCACGAGGTCATGGGCGCTCAGCCCGGTGTTGCTCACCTTCAGGCTCACCCGCTGGCCGGGCCTGACCTCGATGACGCTGGGCTCGAAGCGGAAGCGCCCTCCCTCGTCAGTGGCCAGCATCGTGAGGCTCAGCTCTCCGCCCGGCGCTGCCTGCGGAGACGGAGCGGAAGCCGACGGTGCGGGAGCCGTGGTGGCCGGTGAAGCGGGGCCTGCTCCCGACGAGCGAGTCTCCTCCTTGCGGCCGCCGCCGCAGGCGGCAACCACCAAGGAGAGACCGACCAGCATGGCGGCCAGTGTGAGGGGTGCGCGAAAGCGCGAATGAACCAAGCCCGGAACCCACCTTTCCAGGTCTATCCGGTGCCTGTGCCGTGGACTTGCAGGCGAAGCGTGCCGCCACCCCTGGTGCCGCCGCCGGTCCTCAGAAAGTATATGGGCGGTGTGGGGTGGGGTCAAGCGCAACTCCCCTTGCCGAGCTTGCGCATGGGCGGCCGGCTCGCTCCGGCAGCGCAGCTTGCCAGTGGCTTTTCCCACGGGCCGCCCTGTGGTAGGATGCGGTGAGGTGTTCATACGTGGCAGCTCACGTGCTTCCTTCGACGGCGCGGGCCCTTCTGGCGATGCGGGGGGTGGATCTGGAGCCTCTCGCCCGCCTGGTGTATCGCCTGCAGCAGCCGTACGTAGAAAGCCTGACGCTGGAGATGTGCCGTGAGAGCGTCAACCACGTGGTGGACAAGCGAGAGGTACAGTATGCCATCTTGACGGGCCTGACGCTGGACATCATGGCGGAGGAGGGGCGGCTCGACGAGCCGCTGGCCAGCATCCTGCGCCGCAATCCGCCCCTGTACGGGGTTGACGAGGTGCTCGCGCTGACCATCGTCAACGCATACGGCAGCATCGGGTTGTCCAACTTCGGCTTCCTGGACGAGGAGCCGCCGGCAGAGCTCCTCCAGGCCATGCCGGCAGGGGAAAACCGCGTCAACACGTTTCTGGACGACATCCTGGCGGCGGTGGTGGCCGCCGCGTGCGCCCGCCTGGCCCACCGGATGCCGGACGCACGACCGGGCCGTCCGGCGGGGGATGGGGCGTGAAGGCGCCGCCGGTGCAGCTGGACCGGGCCCCGAAAACCTACAGGGGTTACGTGCTCGACCCTTTCCAGCGGGAAGCCATCAGCGCGGTGGAGGCCGGCATGTCCACCCTGGTCGCGGCCCCCACGGGTACCGGAAAGACGCTGGTGGCCGACTACGTCATCGAGATGGCCCACCAAAAAGGTGTTCGGGTCATCTACACGGCTCCCATCAAGGCCCTCTCCAACCAGAAGTTCAAGGAGTTCAAGCGCCTGCTGGGGGCTTCCGAGGTGGCCATCCTGACGGGGGATGTGGTCATCAACCCCGACGCTCCGGTGGCCATCATGACCACCGAGGTGTTCCGCAACCTCCTGCACTTGCAGCCCGAGCGCCTGGAGGCGGTGGGTTGGGTCATCTTCGACGAGATCCATTACATCGACGACCCGGAGAGAGGGTTCGTGTGGGAGGAGAGCCTGCTCTTCCTGCCGCCCTCGGTCCGGTTCCTGGGGCTGTCGGCGACCATACCCAACGCCCGGGAGCTGGCGGACTGGATAGAAAGCGTGCACGGCCGGCCGGTTCACGTGGTGTACCACCACGAGCGCGCCGTCCCCCTGGAACACCATCTGTACGAGCCGTCCCTGGGAATCTGCTCCCGCAGCCGCCTCATCCGCCATGCCCGCCGCCTGGAGGCCCGTGGGGGTCTGTGGCCAAGGGGGCGGCGGCTGTCGGCCTTCGGGCCGGCCCTCCGCTACCCCCCGGTGGACCCGATGGCGCTTCTGGAGGAGGCAGGCGACCACCGGCTGCCGGCGCTCTTTTTCGTCTTCAGCCGCCGCATGACGGAGGTGTACGCCGAACAGCTGGCCCGGTCCCGGGACTTCCTCAGCGCGGCCGAAAAGGCGCAGGTGCGGCAGGTGGTGGAGCAGACGGTGGCTCCGTACCCGCAGGCGGCGGCCCGGCGTGCCATGGACTACCTGGGGCTCTGGGAACGGGGGGTCGGGTTCCACCACGCCGGGCTTTTGCCCGCGGTCAAGGACGCCGTCGAGGAACTGTTCGAGCGGCGGCTGCTATGGGTGCTCTTTTGCACCGAGACCTTCGCGGTGGGGGTGAACTTCCCCTGCCGTACCGTCTTCTTCGGCTCGCTGCGCAAATACGATGGCGTGGACTACCGACCGCTCACCAACCGGGAGTACTTTCAGATGGCCGGGCGCGCCGGGCGGCGGGGCATCGACGAGCGCGGGTTCGTCTTTGCGGCCGTGGACCTCAACGAGATCCGGGCCGACGAGATCCCCACCCTCGACGAAGCCGACGTGGAGCCGCTGAAAAGCCAGTTCACTCTCAGCTACAACAGCGTCTTGAACCTCACGCGCCGCTTCACCGATACGGAGATCCGAGCCCTTTTGAGGCGCAACTTCTCGGCGTTTCAGTCCCAGGCCGCCCGCCGCCGTCTGCAGGAAGCCATCGATTCGGTGCAGGGGCAGCTTGACGGGGCCCACGGGGCCGACCTGCCCGCCAGGGTGCGTCGGCGCCTGCGACGCCGCCTGTTCGCCCTGCAGGCCGAGCTGGAGCGACTGCCCGGGCCCGAGGCGTACGAGATGGAGTTCGAGCGCCGCCGCCGGGTGCTCTCCGAGCTGGACTACGTGCGAGACGGCCAGCTCACCTCCCGGGGCGAGCTGGGCTGCCGCATCCACATCCAGGAGCTTCTGGTGACCGAGCTTTTGGCCGACGGCTACCTGCGCAGGCTGCAGCCCGAGCAGCTGCTGGCGGTGGCGGTGGGGATGGACTACGAGCCCAGGCGAACCGAGGTGCCCCCGGCGCGCCTGCCGCCGTGGCTTGGGCCCCTGTATCAGACGATGCGTGCGGTGGCCCAGGTCGAGCGCTCCGTGCTGGGCTTTTCGACGGTGCGCTTTGGGCCGCACCTGCTGCATGCCACGCTTCGGTGGGCGTCGGGCGATCCCCTCGAAGAGTGCCTGCGGGGGACGGGAACCGACGAGGGCGACTTCGTGTTCGCCATGCGCCGGGGGATCGACCTGCTTCGGCAGTTGCGCCTGGCGGCGCAGGGCGACCCCCGTATCGAACAGCTGGTGGGCGAGGCCATCCGGGCGGCGGATCGGGACGAGGTGGCCGTGGTCCTGTAAATGCCGGGCTGTTCCCCATCCGCCCGGCCAGGAAGGTATCGGCCCCACACGGGAGAACCACAATAGGCCCGACGCCGGACAGCGGGGGGAGCGGTTGCCGTGGGCGCACAGGGACAGACGTGGTTCCAGGTGCTCGAGGCGGATGGCGCCCGGGTGCATGTGCTGCCCACCCGCCAGTTCAAGACGGTGGCCGTCAAGCTGACCGTCCGCCTGCCCCTCACGGCGGAGCGGGTGACCGCCAACGCCCTGGTGCCCTTCGTGCTGCGCAGGGGTTCCCGTCGCCTGCCCACCTCCCAGGCTCTGGCCAGGGCGCTGGAGGCGATGTACGGGGCGCGCCTGTCGGTGGAGGTGGCCAAGGTCGGGGAGGTTCAGCTCATCGAGGTCAAGGGCGAGGCGGTGGCGGATCCCTTCCTCCCCGGCCAGACGGGCGGCGACGCCCAGTTACGGGCGCTTTTGCAGTTGCTCCTGGAAGTTCTTTACGATCCCGCCACGGAGGGCGGTTGTTTCGTGGCCAACTACGTCGACCAGGAGCGGGACATCCTGCGTCGCCGCATCGAGGGGGTCATCAACAACAAGCGCCAGTACGCGGTGCACCGGCTGTTCGAGGAGATGTGCCAGGGGGAGCCGTTCTCCCTGCATCGGCTGGGTCGGCTGGAGGACCTCGGGGCCCTCACGCCCCAGCGGCTATTCGAGCACTACCGCAAGGAGGTGTTGGGCCGGCGGGTGGAGGTGGCGGCCGTCGGCCCCGTGGCGCCGGAACGGGTCGCCGAGATCGTCCAGCAGGCCCTGGAGCGCCTCACCTTCCGGCCCCAGGTCCGCCTGCCCGAGCCGCCGCCCCGTCAGGGCCGGGACCGGGACGGGGCGGGGCAGATCCGGTTCGTCACCGAGGCCCAGGACGTGCGCCAGGGGGTTTTGAGCCTTGGCTTTCGGACGGGGCCGGATTTTGCGTCCGCCCAGTATCCCGCGCTGCTGATGTACGACGGCGTGCTGGGCGGATTTCCCCACTCGAAGCTGTTTGTCCACGTCCGGGAGCGCCATTCGCTGGCTTACTTCGTCTACAGCCGGCTGGAGCCCACCAAGGGCGTGCTGGTGGTCTCTGCAGGCATCGACCCCTCTCGCCGGGATCAGGCGATGGAGATCATCGACCGCCAGCTGGCGGCCATGGCCGCCGGGGAGATCAGCCCCGAGGAGCTGGAGGCGACCCGCATGGGAACCTGCCGGCGGCTGATGGTGGCATCCGACGACCCGTGGTCTTTGTTGGAGGGGTGGAGCGTGGGGCTGGTCAACGGCCGCCAGCGGCCTCCTGACGAGCTTTTGGGCGAGCTGGCCCGGGTCACCCGGGATATGGTGGTCGAGGTGGCCTCGGCCATCCGGCGGGATACGGTCTACTTCCTGACGTCCAAGGACGGGCCCGCCCCGTGAGCGCCCGCAGCCGCAAGCTGGCCCGGACGGGAGGGGGACTTGAGGTGACAGCGGGGATGCCGCTGGGGGTTATCCAGCAAGACGAACACTGCCTGGCCGGCGACCGGGTGGTGCGGGCTGTCTTCGAGTCGGGCCTGGTGGGCTACGTGGTGCCCAAGCCGGGGTTTCAGCAAAAGTATGCGGTGGTGGGCTTCCGCTACGGCTCGCTGGACAGCCGGTTCTGGAGGGACGACCGGCCGGAGCCCGTCACGGTGCCGGACGGCATCGCCCACTTCCTGGAACACAAGCTGTTCGAGAAGGAGGACGGCGACGTCTTCTCGCGCTTCGCCCGGTTGGGTGCGTCGGCCAACGCGTACACCGGCTACAGCATGACCGCCTACCTTTTCTCGGCGGTGAACCATTTCTCCGAGGCCCTGCAGGTGTTGCTGGAGTTCGTCCAGAGGCCGTACTTCACCGAAGCCAGCGTGCGCAAGGAGCAGGGCATCATCGAGCAGGAGCTGCGGATGTACGAGGACGATCCCGGGCGCTGCCTGTTCGTGAATCTGATGCAGGCCCTCTACCAGGTGCATCCGGTTCGGATCGAGATCGGGGGAACCGTCGACTCCATCCGCCGCATCGAGGTGGATGCTCTCTACCTGTGCCACGCCACCTTCTACCGGCCGTCCAACGCGGTGCTGGCCGTCGCGGGGGACGTGGAACCGCAGGACGTGTGGAGGATCGTTGGGCCCCTGATGGGGGTGCGGCAGGACGGGACGGACCCGGGAGTGTCGGTGCGGCGGCTTGACCCGCAGGAGCCCGAGGAGGTGCGCTCGGCCAGGGTGGAAAAACGCCTGGCCGTCTCTCGGCCCAGGTTGGCCCTGGGCATCAAGGACGTTCCCGCCTACCGGTCCGGGCGGTCGCTGGTGGTGCGAGACCTGGCCCTCAACATCGCCCTGGAGGCGGCCTTCGGACGTGCCTCCGACACCTACCGGGCCCTGTACGAGGACGGACTCATCGACGATGGGTTCGGGGCCCGTTACATCGTCGACACCCGCTTCGCTCACACCGTGATGGGCGGCGAGACCCCGGACCCCGAGCGCCTGGAGGCCCGGCTGCGCCAGGCGCTGGAAGAGCTGCGCCAGCGCGGCCTGGACCCGGAGGACTTCGAGCGTTTGCGCCGGCGCCACACCGGCGAACTGATCGCCTCCATGGACAACCCCGAGATGGTGGCCAACGGTCTGGTGGCCCTGCACTTCCGGGATACCTCGCTGGCCCAATACCTGGAGGTGCTGGAAGAACTGACCCTGGAGGAGGTCAACCGGGCTGTGGCGGAGCACGTGGCGCCGCATCGTATGGCGGTCTCGGTGGTGGTGCCCGGCGGCGAGCCGGCCCGCACCCGGGCCGGTCGGCCCGAGCAGGTGGATGAGGGGTGAGCCCGGCGGCCTGGGCCCGCCGCACGCTGGCGTCCCGTCCCTTTCTGGTGCTGGCCGTCGGCGTGGCGGCCGTCTCTTCGGCGGCCATCTGGGTGCGCTATGCCAGCTTGCCCCCGACCGTGCTCGCCTTTTACCGGCTTGGCTTCTCCGCCCTGGCCCTGTGGCCGGCAGCTCTGCTGCGCGTGCGGTCGGCCGCGGGGGTTTTCCGGCCGCCCGGCTGGGTGAGTCTGGCCGCCCTGGCGGGCGTCTCGCTGGCCGCGCACTGGGCCGTCTGGTTTCGCTCCCTGGAGCTGACCTCGGTGCTAAGCTCCACCGTGCTGGTCACCACCCAGCCCCTGTGGGTGGTGGGGCTTGCGTACGTCTTGTGGCGGGAGCCGGTGGGCAGGGAGAGGGCGGGCGCCCTGGGGCTGGCCCTGGCCGGCAGCGTGGGGATCGCGACAGCGGACGCCACCCTGGGAGCGGCCGGCGGGCCGGCTGCGGGGCGTGCGTCGCCGGCCGGGCACGATCTGTATGGAGACATGCTGGCGCTGCTGGCGGCGGCCCTCGTGAGTGTCTACCTTCTTGTGGGACAGAAGCTGAGGCCCCGGGTGTCCCTGGTTCCGTATCTGTGCGTGGTCTACACGGCGGGCGCCCTGAGCCTGGCGGTGACGGCGGCGGCAACCGGCACCCCCCTCTGGGGATGGCCGGCCGGGCAGGTTCTGGTGGGGCTCGGCATGGCCGTGGTGCCCACCCTCATCGGTCACTCCGCCCTCAACCTGGTGGTGGGGCGGCTGGGCGCGGCCACCGTGGCCACCGCGGTGCTGGGCGAACCGGTGGGCGCCTCCCTTCTGGCCGCCGCCCTGTTTCGGGAAGTTCCCGGGCCGCTGCACTGGCTGGGGGCGGCCGCGATCCTGGCGGGCATCTACCGGTTCAGCGCCAGGCCGGCCCCGCCACGACAGGGGGCGCAGGTCCGTGCCATCGGCACCTGAGCTGGCGAAGGTGATCGAACACACGCTGCTGCGGCCCGACGCAACGCCCGACGACGTGGAGCGCCTGTGCGACGAGGCTGCCCGATGGGGTTTTCACGCCGTCTGCGTCAGCCCCGTGCACGTGCGCCGGGCCGTGCGCAGGCTGGAGGGCACCGGCGTCGCGGTGGTGACCGTGGTGGGCTTTCCATCTGGGGCCAGCACCTCTTTGGTGAAGGTGGTCGAGGCGGTGGAGGCCGTCTCGGCGGGGGCTCGGGAGGTGGACATGGTCGGCCTTGTGGGGAGCCTGAAGGCTGGAGACGACGAGAGTTTCGCCCGGGACGTGGAGAGCGTGGTGCGGGCGGTGGGGCCCCAGGTGGCGGTAAAGGTCATCCTGGAGACCGGATACCTGCGGGACGAGGAGAAGGTGCGGGGAGCCCGGCTGGCCGAGGCGGCAGGGGCCCGGTTCGTCAAGACGTCCACCGGGTTTGGCCCGTCGGGAGCCACAACCCATGACGTGGCCCTGCTGCGGGGGGCGGTCGGGCAGGGTGTGGGCGTCAAGGCAAGCGGGGGCATCCGCACCGTGCAGGCGGTGCAGGCCATGCTGCAGGCCGGGGCCAGCCGCATCGGCACCAGCGCGGGGGTGGCCATCATGGAGGAGCTGGCGGGGGGTCGCCTCTGAGCCAGCAGCCGCCGGGCGCCGCCTTCCCCAGGGTGGGGCTGGATGAGTCCGGCAAGGGAGACTACTTCGGCCCCCTGGTGGTGGCGGCGGTAGCCTTGCGCACGCCGGCCGAGCAGGAGCGGGTGGTTGGCTGGGGAGTGGCCGACAGCAAGCAGCTGTCCGACAACCGTTGCCGGGAACTGGCTCGCCGGGTGCGCGCGGAGCTGCCGTTCGAACTGGTGGTCATCGGGCCGGAGCGGTACAACGAGCTTTACCGGAGCTTGCGCAACGTGAACCGGATCCTGGCATGGGCCCACGCCCGTGCGCTGGAAAACCTCCTGCAGAGGGTCGAGGCGGCGGTGGTGGTGGCCGACCAGTTTGCCGTCTCCCCGGAACGGCTGGGGCGAGCCCTTTTTGAGAGGGGGCGCCGTGTGCACCTGGTGCAGCGGCACGGGGCCGAGGCGGACCCCGCGGTGGCCGCCGCCTCGGTGGTGGCCCGGGCGGCGTTCCTGGAGGCTTTGGCGAGTCTCGGGGAACAGGTGGGCGTGGTGTTACCCAAGGGGGCTTACGAGGTGGAGGCGGCTGCCGCGGAGGTGGCCCGGCGAGGAGGGGTCGCGGCTCTGCGCCGGGTGGCCAAGCTGCACTTCAAGACCACGGCCAGGGTGGGGATCGTGCCGGATGCCTGCGACGGGCCGCCGGGCGCCCGGGCGGGTTCACCGGACGCCCGGGAGGGGCCACCGGACGCCTGAGGGGGGCCAAAGGTTTGGGGCGCCTCCTGCTTCCCGTGGCGGCCGGCCGCGGTGTGCTGTCGCCCTCGGCGGCTCGGGCGGGTCGGAAGGGGATTGGCCCGGCGCCGGCGAAACGGCTTGCCGAACATATGCGCGTGGGCGAAAGGGCGGGAGGCGGCTTTTGGGCTTGCGCCTGCAGAGGTTCCCGGCGGCGGTTGGACTGATGGCCGTGGCGGCGGTCGCGCTGGGCGCACACCGGGCTTCCTTGGCCCAGACCGCCCCGCTTTCCGGTTCGGCCGCGCTTGTCCTGCGCATGTCGACCGCCATGGCCTGGCCCGACCGCTTCGTGGCCCTGGTGGAAGTCTCGGCGCCGGCGCAGGAGGCTTCGGGGCCGGCGCGGGCTTCCGGGGGTTCGCCCGGGCCTGTCCTGGCTCGGGTGCGGCTGAGCGGCTTTCCTCCCGACCTCTTTGCCTGGCAGCCGGAAGGAGACGCCTCCGAGCCGCCCTCCGGAGTGGCCTACCGGGGTTGGGTGCACAAGCAGGTGGAGGGGCCGGGGCCGAGGTTCGCCTACTCGTACGCCGGGTTGCCCTTCCTGGACGCCCTGAGGGTGTACTTCGGGGTGTTCCGGCCCCTGCCCGAGCGGTCCAGGCTGGTCATGGGCCGCATGATCAGCTTCCTGGGCCGGGAGGCGGCGGAGGCCACCCTCGTCGAGACGGAGACCGGCCAGCGTGCCAGCCTGGTCATCGACACCGCCACCGGGCTCGTGCTGGAGGCGGTCACCCAGGGCGCTGCGCCCGTGCGGCTGGTGCGAGCCGTTCAGCTGGGGGGGGCGCCCGAGCTTCGGCGCATCGAATACGAGGTGCCGGTTCTGGGCAGCTCGGGGAGGATGGTGCTGGAGCGGGTGCGCAACCGCTGGTTCTTGCGGGAGGCGGTGGTGGGTGACGGCGCTGCCCGGCAGGTACGCTTCCTGCAGCTTCAGCTGGGAGACGAGGCCGGCGCGCTGGCGAGGCCGCAGGCGGATGAGCTGGTGCGCCTGCGCGAGCTGGACGAGCAGGCGGCGACGGCCTTTGCCAGGGGACAGTACCGGGAGGCCCTGGCCCTGTACGCGGAGATCCGGAAGATGGATCCGTACAACGCCGAAGCCCGGGAGCGTCTGGGCTACGCGGCCATGGAGCTGGGAGACTGGCTCACCGCGGCCAGTGAGTTTCAGCAGGTGATTCACCTGGCTCCCCACTCTCCCACCGGATACCTGCGCCTGGCGGACCTGTACGTGCGCTTTCGCCTCAGCTCGGGCAAAGCCGTGGAGCTGGCGCGCAAGGCCGTCGAACTGGCCGGGGAGCGGGTGGACGCGACCATTCTGGACACGTACGGATGGGCTTTGCTCCACGACGGGCAGGTGGAACCGGCCATCCAGGCGCTGGAGCGGGCCGTCGCGCTGTCCGGAGACAACCCCAGGATCCAGGCGGAGATCCTTTACCACCTGGGCGTGGCCAAGCTCCGCCAGAGCCGGGTGGAGGAGGCCCGCCAGCTGCTTTCGCGGGCGCTGGAGCTGGACCCGGGGCTTCGGGAGGCCCGGGAGGCGCTGGGGCGGATGCAATCCGGGGGGTCTTTGTGAGCGCAGGCGTGAACACGGCCGAGCATTGGGCCTGCAGCTGGGTGGCACCGGGCGCCAGTGGCCCGGTGCTACGCTTCGAGGCAACCTTTTCGATACCGTCGGGATCCGGGGCGGGCGGCGATGCCTCGGGAGAGGCCTGGTGGCAGCGGCGGCTCCAGCTGGTGCGAGGCATCGGCCCGCAGCGAGCCCTGCGACTGCGGGCCCGGGGTTTTGACCGCCTGCCCGACCTTCTGCTCCACCCGGCGTACGCGGCCCGGGCGCAGGCGGTGCTGGGGTGGATCGCACGGCGGGACGTGGCGTCGCTGCGACGATGCGGCGCTCGGGACGGGGAGCTATCCCTGCTGTTTGAGCCGTGGGAGGTTGCCGTCTTCGACATCGAGACCCTGGGCCTGGCGCCGGTGTTCCCGGTGATTCTGGCGGGATTTGCATGGCGGGAGGCGGGGAACTGGCGGGTCGTTCAGCTGCTGGCGCCCCACTTCGACGACGAGCCATCCCTTCTGGTGGGCATGGATCAGGTCGCGTCGCGCTTTGCCGCGCTGGTTACCTACAACGGGCGGGCGTTCGACCTGCCGTACGTGAGGATGCGGCGGGCGTACCACGGCCTGGCGGGCGAAGAGCCGTGGCCGGCGGCTTTCTGCCTGGACCTGCTGGGGGAGGCCCGGCGACGGCTGCGGCCGGCAGCGGGAAGCGCCCGGCTGCGAGCCGTCGAGGCCCTGCTCTTCGGGGAGGCCCGGGCGGACGACATCCCCGCCGAGGCGATCCCGGAATACTACCACCGGTTTGTGCAGACCGGCGATCCGGCGTGGGCCCGGCCCATCGTGGCCCACAACCGAAACGACCTGCGGGCCATCGCCGCGGTGTGGCAGGCGGCCGGGACGGAGGCACAGTGACGACTTCGTTGGCGGGCGGGGAACACTACTTCGCGCGCAGTCCATCGTCGCCCCCCGAGCGCCGGACCGTCCGCTACCGTTTGCCGGGAGGCCCGGAGCTGGAGTTCGTCACAGACCGCGGGGTTTTCTCCCGAAACCGGGTTGACCCCGGCACCCGGCTCCTGGCCGAGGCGTTCGAACCCGATGGGGGCGGGAGGGTACTGGATGCCGGCTGCGCCTATGGAGCCCTGGGCATTGCCGTGGCGGCCCGCTTCCCGCAGCTTCGGGTTGTCATGGTGGACATCAACGAGCGGGCCGTCGAGCTGTGCCGCATCAACATCCGCCGCAACGGGGTGACCAACGCGTGTTGCCTGGTGGGAGATGGGCTGTGCGC
>CAYQLT010000006.1:0-9935 GCA_964418425.1 uncultured Clostridia bacterium | reverse complement strand
GAGGTGGTGGACCTGGCCAATTTCCTGGTGGCCCTGGGAGCCCGGGTGGTGGGCGCGGGGACCGATCTGGTGCGTATCGAGGGGGGCGCTCCCCTCGGGAGGGCCAGTCACGTCATCATCCCGGATCGCATTGAGGCGGGCACCTACCTGATGGCCGCACTGGCCACCCGGGGGGAGATCACCCTCGAGAACGTCATCCCCAAGCACCTCGAGTCCGTCCTGCGCAAGCTGGGCGAGACGGGTGCGAGAATCGAGGTGGGGCTGGACGCCATCCACGCCTCCTTGAGCGAGCGTCCCAGGCCCGTCTCGGTGAAGACGCTACCCTACCCGGGTTTTCCTACAGACCTGCAGCCGCAGCTGGGAGCATACCTGCTCACGGCCTCGGGAACCAGCCTGATCACCGAACGGGTTTTCGAAGACCGCTTCCGCCATGTGGAGGAACTCCGCTGCTTGGGGGCCCAGATCCGCACCGAAAGCCGCACCGCCGTCATCATGGGGGTGGAGCGGCTGACCGGCGCCCGGGTGAGCGCCACCGACCTGCGCACGGGCGCGGCCCTCATCATCGCCGGGCTGTCGGCGGAGGGCGAAACGGTGGTGGACGGGTACGAGCATGTGAGGCGGGGATACGACCGGCTGGTTGAAAAACTGGCCTCCCTGGGCGCAGACGTCCGGTATTGCTGAGTTTCCCGGGGGCTTTGGGCTGATTTGCGCCGGGGCCTGAATTTATACTGTTGCATATTTATGCACCCGGGGCTATAATGCGTCCATGTTGGCCATGACAGGTTCGCCGCAGACCCCGACGGATTCGCCGCAGGGGCAGGCCCGCTCGACGCCGGCGCCAGCCGCCGGGCTGCCGGGTCCGACAGGCCCGTGGCAGGGCCCTGTGCGGGTGGGGCTGGTGGGAGGTTCGGGCTACGCGGGGCTGGAGCTTTTGAGGCTGCTTTTGCGCCACCCCAGGGTGCAGGTGGCCTGGGTCCAGTCCCGCTCCCATGCGGGGCAGGCGGTCGCCTCCAGGTACCCCTCCCTGGCCGGCCTGTGCGAGCTGACGTACACGGGAGCCTCCCCCGCGGAACTGGCCCACCAGGCGGACGTGGTCTTCTTCGCCACGTCTCCCGGACAGGCGGCCGAGCAGGCGCCGGGGGTGCTCGAGGCCGGCTGCGCGGTGATCGATCTGTCGCCCGATTTCCGGCTGCGGGATGCCCGTCGCTACCCGGAGGTCTACGGATGGGTCCATCCCGCCCCCGAGTGGCTGGTGAGGGCCGCCTACGGGATCCCGGAGCTGTTTGGCGCCCAGCTGGCCGAGGCCCGGATCGTCGCCAACCCGGGGTGCTATCCGACGGCGGTGCTGCTGGCGGTTGCCCCCCTGGTGCGGGCGGGCCTGGTGGATTGGAGCGAGCCTTTGACCGTCTTTGCCACCTCGGGGATCTCGGGGGCGGGAAGCCAGCCCCAGGCCGGGTACCACTTCCCCGAGGCGGCCGAGAACGTTCGGCCGTACGGCCTGCCCCGTCACCGTCACGCCCCGGAGATGGAGCAGGAGCTGGCCCGCCTGGCCGGGGAGGGCCAGGATGTCCGGGTCGTCTTCATCCCCCATCTGGTGCCGGCGAGCCGGGGCCTTCTGGCCACCTGCGTGGCGCGGCCGGCCCGACCGTGCACGCAGGCCGAGCTCGTCGAGCTTTACCGGGAGCACTACCGGCAGGACTTCTTTGTGCGGGTGAGGGTGCCGCCCGCGCTGCCCGAGACCAAGGCGGTGTACGGATCCAATTTCTGCGACGTGGCGGTGCGGGTAGAAGCCCGGGCCGGGCAGGTCGTGGCCATGGCGGCGCTGGACAACCTGGTCAAGGGTGCGGCGGGCCAGGCTCTTCAAAACCTGAATCGCATGGCGAGCTGGGACGAGCGGCTGGGGCTGGAGTTCGCCCCGGTGTACCCGTAGGGCGGGAGAGAGTAGGGCGGGACAGAGGCGGTGGGGTGTGGCATGGAGGTTTCGCCCAAGGTGGGGGCCGGCCCGGGGTCGGCTTCGGGCACGGCCGCTTCCATGACGGAAGCGACGTCGTTGGCGCCGGGTGGGTCTGCGGCGGTGGGCGTCCAGGACCGGGCCGCAGCCTTCTTGCAAGGGACCGTTCCTGGCGCTCAGGTGCTGGCCGGGGGTGTGGCGGCTCCCCTGGGCTTTGAGGCCAGCGGCGTCCATGCCGGGATCAAGCAGAAGCGACCCGATCTGGCTCTGCTGTACTCGAGGGCGGTCTGCTCGGCCGCCGCGGTCTTCACCACCAACAGGGTCCAGGCAGCCCCGGTCCTCCTGACCCGGGAGCACCTGGCGAAAAGCGGCGGCCGGGCGCGGGCGGTGGTGGTCAACAGCGGCAATGCCAACGCCTGCACGGGAAGCCGTGGGTTGGCCGACGCCAGGGAGATGGCGAGTCAGACCGCGGCGGCGCTGGGGGTGGCTCCCGAAGAGGTTCTGGTGGCCTCCACGGGCGTCATCGGCGTGCCGTTGCCCATGGAGGTGGTGGTTCCGGGTATCCGCAGGGCGGCCGCACAGCTCTCCCGGGAGGGGGGTGCTGCGGCGGCCCGGGCCATCCTGACCACGGACACCCGTCCCAAAGAGGCGGCGCTGGCCTTGACCCTGACCGACGGCCGCGTGGTGCGAGTGGGCGGCATGGCCAAGGGGAGCGGCATGATCCACCCCAACATGGCCACCATGCTGGCCTTCATCACCACCGACGCCCCGGTGGCTCCCCACGACCTGGCCGGGCTTTTGCGCGCGGCCGTGGACGACTCGTTCAACATGATCACCGTCGATGGCGACACGAGCACCAACGACATGGCTCTTCTCCTGGCCAACGGACAGGCCGGGGGGCCGGCCCTGGCCCCGGGCACCCGGGATTTCCTCGCGCTGCAGGCAGGAGTCGGGGCGGTCGCCACGTACCTGGCGAGGGAGATCGCACGGGACGGCGAGGGCGCGCGCCGGCTCATCGAGGTTCAGGTGCAGGGAGCCCAAGACAACGCCCAGGCCCGGCAGGCGGCCCGGGCCATCGCGCGCTCCAACCTGGTCAAGACGGCGGTGGCGGGCGCTGATGCCAACTGGGGGCGCATCGTGGCCGCGGCAGGGTATTCAGGCGCCTGCCTGGACCCGGAGCGGCTGTCCGTCTGGCTGGGGGACGTCCAGGTGGTTCGGGACGGGATCGCGGCGGATTACGACGAGTCCGATGCTGCAGGTGCCCTCTGCGAGCCCGAGGTGACCATCCGGGTCGACCTGGGCACCGGGGGGACGGGGCGGGCGACCGCCTGGACCTGCGACATGACCGAGGAGTACGTGCGCATCAACGCCAGCTACCGAACGTAAGCGCCGCTGGGGGACCCGCGCGCCCGGGGGCTGGCCGGCCACGGCCGGGACTGCGGCGGCCGTGGGGCCTGCGGGCGGCGCTTTTGGGGGTGGCGGCGCAAGCCACGGCCGGCTGCGGCGGCTGGCGGCGGGAGGCGGAAGAGCTTGACCCTGGAGCAGACCATCCAGAAGGCGGGTGTATTGGTCGAGGCCCTGCCTTACATCCGCGCCTTTGTGGGCAAGACCTTCGTCATCAAGTACGGCGGCAGCGCCATGGGCGACGGCGAGGTGTCCCGCAGCGTCGCCCTGGACGTGACGCTTTTGCGTTACGTGGGCGTCAAGACCGTCCTCGTCCACGGCGGCGGTCCGGCCATCAGCGACCTGATGCGGGCGCTGGGCAAAGAGCCCCGCTTCGTGAACGGCCGCCGGGTGACCGACGCGGAGACCATGCGCATCGTCCGCATGGTCATGATGGGGATCATCAACATGGACATCGTGGCCACCATCAACCGCTTCGGGGGTAAGGCCGTGGGCCTTTCGGGACATGACGGCAACCTCATCGTGGCCCGCAAGCGGCTGGAACGGGTGGGGCACGACGACGGCGTCTCGGAGGCGCTGGATCTCGGGTTTGTGGGCGACGTGGAACGGGTGCATCCGGAGCTTTTGCAGCAGCTGACGGATCTCGGTTATATTCCGGTGGTGGCGCCCATCGGCGTCGGGTACCAGGGGGAGAGCTACAACATCAACGCCGATAGCGTGGCCGGGGAGCTGGCCACTGCCCTGCGGGCCGACAAGCTCATCATCCTCACCGACGTGGAGGGGATCCTGGAGGAGCCCTCCAACCCTGCATCCTTGATTTCGGCTCTTCAGGTGCAGCGTGCCCGCCGCATGATCCAGGAGGGGCTCATCGCCGGCGGCATGGTGCCCAAGGTGGAGGCCTGCATCCGGGCCCTGGAATCCGGCGTCCCGCGCACCCACATCATCGACGGGCGCATCGAGCACGCCCTGCTCCTGGAGATTTTCACCGACCGCGGCGTCGGGACGATGGTGGTGAGCTGAAGAGCATGGGCGACGCAGTCCAGGGCGCCGGCCCCGGCGCCGGCGGGACCGGCGCAGCGGGACGGGCCGTCATGGAGATGGCCGATCGCTACCTCATGCCCACCTACCGCCGTCACCCGCTGGTTGCGGTGCGCGGCGAGGGGTGCTGGTTGTGGGACGCCGACGGCACCCGCTACCTGGACATGGTGGCCGGCATCGGGGTCGTGGGGGTGGGGCACTGTCACCCCCGGGTGGTGGAGGCGGTCGCCCGCCAGGCGGCCGAGCTGATGCACTGTTCGAACCTTTACTACATCGAGCCACAGGCTCGGCTGGCCCGCTGGCTGGTGGAGCACTCGCCCTTCGACAGGGCGTTTTTTTGTAACAGCGGGACCGAGGCCGTGGAGGCGGCCATCAAGCTGGCACGGCGCCATGCCCGCAACCGGGGTCGCCCGGGTAGTTTCGAGATCGTGGCGGCGTTCGGCTCCTTTCACGGCCGCACCATGGGTTCCCTCTCGGCCACCGGGCAGAGCCGGCACCACGAGGGCTTCGAGCCCCTGGTGCCGGGATTCCGGTTCGTCCCCTTCAACGACGTGGGCGCGCTGGAAAGGGCGGTCACGCCGGCCACGGCAGCGATCCTTCTGGAGCCCGTGCAGGGGGAGGGGGGCGTGCACCCCGCCCGCCCGGAGTTCTTGCGGGCGGCAAGGGAGCTGGCCGAGCGCTGGGGATGCCTTCTCATCTTCGACGAGGTGCAGTGCGGGCTCGGGCGCACGGGGCGGCTGTTCGCCTTCGAGCACTTCGGCGTGGTTCCCGACGTGGTCACCCTGGCCAAGGCCCTGGGGGGCGGGGTGGCCATCGGGGCCGTTCTGGCGAGAGGGCCGGCGGCCGTTGCCTTCTCACCCGGCCAGCACGCGGCCACCTTCGGCGGGAATCCCCTCGCCTGCCGCGCTGCGCTGGCCGCCCTCTCCGTCATCGAGGAGGAGGGGCTGGTCGCCCGGGCCGAGCGGATGGGCGCCTACCTGCAGGGGCGACTGGTGGAGATGGCCCGCAAGGTGGGCTCGGTCCGGGAGGTGCGGGGGCTGGGCCTGATGGTGGCAGTGGAGCTGGAGGTGGCGGCCCGGGAGGTGGCGGCCGCCTGCCAGCGCCGGGGAGTGCTGGTCAATGCGGTAAGCGAGACAGGCCTGCGGCTTCTCCCGCCGCTCGTCATCGGTGAGCCCGAGATCGACCTGGCAGCGGCGGCTTTGGGGGAGGCCATCCAGGAGGTGGCGGGGACGGCGGCAGGCTCCCGCGGCACGCAGGGCTGAGGGCTCAAGGGGCCAGGCTCGCGCAGTCCAGGGAACTGAGGGGGCGAAGGGCACAGCATTTCATGCCGAGACGAGAAGATATTCGCAAGGTTTTGGTGATCGGCTCGGGACCCATCGTCATCGGCCAGGCCGCGGAGTTCGACTACGCCGGAACCCAGGCGTGCCGGGCCCTGCGGGAGGAAGGCCTGGAGGTGGTGTTGGTCAACTCCAATCCGGCCACCATCATGACCGACCACAACATGGCAGACCGGGTCTACCTGGAGCCGTTGGTCTCGTCGGTGATGGCCGCCATCCTGGAGCGAGAGCGGCCGGACGGCTTGCTGGCCACGTTGGGGGGGCAAAGCGGGCTCAACCTCGCCTTCGAACTGGCCGCCCAGGGTGTGCTCAACCGGCTGGGTGTGCAGCTTTTGGGCACTCCTCTCTCCGCCATCCAGAGGGCCGAGGACCGGGAGCTTTTCAAGCAGACCATGCAGGCCATCGGCGAGCCGGTCCCGCCCAGCGCCATCGTGCGCTCGGTGGCAGAAGGGCTGGAGTTCGCCGAGTCCATCGGGTACCCGGTGATCGTGCGGCCCGCGTATACCCTGGGCGGTACTGGAGGCGGCGTAGCCCGTCGGCCCGAGCAGCTGGAGTCCATCGTGGCCCGGGGCCTTCGACGCAGCCTGATCGGGCAGGTTCTCGTCGAGAAGAGCGTGACCGGCTGGAAAGAAATCGAGTACGAGGTGATGCGGGACGGGGCCGACAACTGCATCACCGTCTGCAACATGGAGAATTTCGACCCGATGGGGATCCATACCGGCGACAGCATCGTGGTGGCTCCCAGCCAGACCCTGACGGACCGGGAGCACCAGACCTTACGCTCGGCGGCCCTCAAAATCATCCGGGCTCTCGGCATCGAGGGAGGCTGCAACATCCAGTTCGCCCTCGCACCGGACGGCTCGGGCGCCTATTACGTCATCGAGGTCAACCCCCGGGTCAGCCGGTCCTCGGCCCTGGCTTCCAAGGCGACGGGTTACCCCATCGCGCGGGTGGCGGCCAAGATAGCCATCGGGCTCAGGCTGGATGAGATCCCCAACGCGGTCACGGGCAAGACGACCGCTGCCTTCGAGCCGGCGCTGGACTACGTGGTGGTGAAGATCCCCCGGTGGCCTTTCGACAAGTTCCCCCTGGCGGACCGCACCCTGGGAACCCAGATGAAGGCGACCGGCGAGGTGATGGCCATCGACCGCACCCTGGCCGGCGCGCTCCAGAAGGCGGTTCGATCCCTGGAGAACGGCCACGACGGCCTGCACGCCGATTGGGCCGCTTCCCTGTCGGAAGGGGAGATCCGGCGGCTTTTGCAGCAGCCCGACGACCGCCGGCTGTTCGTGCTGGCCGAGGCGCTGCGCCGGCGGTTCAGCGTGGAGGAGCTGCACGGCCTCACCGGCATCGCCCCGTACTTCCTGGCGGTGATGCGGGAGATCGTCCAGCGGGAGACCTCCCTCAAGGCGAACCCTTCGGAGCTTGCCGGTTCGCTTTTGGCCTGCAAGCGCATGGGCTTTGCCGACAGCCGCCTGGCCGCCCTGACCGGCTCCACCGAGCAGGCCGTGCGCGACGAGCGGGCACGGCAGGGCATCGCGCCCGTCTACAAGATGGTGGACACCTGTGCCGCCGAGTTCGAGGCCCAAAGCGGCTACTTTTACTCCACCTACGAATCGGAGGACGAGCTGCCCCAGGCTCGCCTTCCCCGGGTGGTCGTGCTGGGCTCCGGACCCATCCGCATCGGTCAGGGCATCGAGTTCGACTACTGCTCGGTGCACGCCGTCTGGGCGCTGCAGAAGGCGGGCTACGAGGCCGTCATCATCAATAACAACCCCGAGACGGTGAGCACCGACTTTGACACGTCGGACCGCCTCTACTTCGAACCCCTCACGCTGGAAGACGTGCTGGAGGTCGTGCGGCGGGAGCGGCCCGTGGGGGTCATGGTGCAGTTTGGGGGGCAGACCGCCATCAACCTGGCCGGTCCCCTGGCCGCCGCCGGGGTGAACATCCTGGGAACCTCTCCCGACTCCATCGACCTGGCGGAGGATCGCCGGCGCTTCGCCGAACTTCTGGCAGCGCTGGGCGTGCGGCAGGCGGAGGGGGCCGCCGCCTTCAGCCTGGAGGAGGCCCTGGGGGTGGCCAACAAGATCGGCTACCCCTTGATGGTCCGGCCCTCCTACGTGTTGGGCGGCCGGGCGATGGAGATCTGCCACGACGAGGATGAGCTCTTGGAGTACATGAAAGTGGCTGCCCGGGTTACCCCGGCGCATCCGGTGCTGCTGGATCGTTACATCCCCGGCCGCGAGATCGAGGTGGACGCCGTCTCCGACGGCGAGCGGATCTTGATACCCGGTATCATGGAGCACATCGAGCGGGCCGGGGTGCACTCGGGCGACTCCACGGCCGTCTTCCCGCCGGTGCGGCTGCGGCCGGAGGAGATTCGCACCATCGTGGATTACACCCGGCGCATCGCCCTCGCCCTGGGGGTGCGCGGGCTGTTGAACGTCCAGTTCGTGGTGGCCGACGGGCAGGTGTACGTGCTGGAGGCCAATCCCCGGGCGAGCCGCACGGTTCCCTTCATCAGCAAGGTGACAGGGGTGCCCATGGTGGCGCTGGCCGTGCAGGCCATGCTGGGCGCATCCCTGAAGAGCCTGGGATGGCCGGACGGTCTCATGTTCGGGCCGGATAGCCGGCCGCCGTTTGCGGCCGTCAAGGCGCCGGTCTTCTCTTTCGACAAGCTCAGCGACGTGGACGTCTCCCTGGGCCCGGAGATGAAGTCCACCGGGGAGGTGATGGGCCTGGATCGCGCGTACTCCTGGGCCTTGTACAAGGCCCTGGTGGGCGCTGGCGTGCAGGTGGCCCAAAGGGGAACGGTGCTGGTGACCCTGGCGGATAAGGACAAGGCGGAGGCGTTGCCCCTGGTGCGCGGGCTGGTCGGGCTTGGCTACACGCTGGCCGCCACCGAGGGCACCCGGCAATTTCTGGCCCGGCACGGGATCGCGGCCGAGTTCATCCACAAAATCGGCGAGGGTCGGCCCGACGTGGTGGATCTGGTGCGCTCCGGGCGGGTGGACCTGGTGATCAACACCCCCACCCGGGGTCGGATCCCCCAGCGCAGCGGCTTCAAGCTGCGCCGGGCGTGCGTGGAGTTCAAGGTTCCTTGCCTGACCTCCCTGGATTTGGCGGCGGAGATGGTGGAGGCATTGACGGCTCTGTCAGCAGGGGAGGCGCCGCAGGTGCGGTCGTTGCAGGAATACCTGGATCTGGTGCGCCCTGCTGCCGGGGCGGTGGTGGGTCTGGCGGCGGGGGATGGGGGCCGAGCGGCGGGGGCCCTCGAGGTGCAGCCGGCCGGCTCCGCCGCCCTTGAGGGGAAGGGCCAGGCATGAGCCGCCCGCCCGGGCAGGCGAGCGGGCCGGGCGGGCCGACGGGAGAGGGGACGGCGCGATGGCCAGTTCGGTGAAGACGGTGGTGCTGGCGTACTCCGGTGGCCTGGACACGTCGGTGATGATCCCCTGGCTGAAGGAGCACTACGGGTGCCGTGTGGTGGCCGTCACGGCCGACGTGGGGCAGGGCGAGGATCTCCAGGCCGTGGTTCGCAAGGCGCTGGACAGCGGTGCGGAGCAGGCCTTCGTGGAGGACGTCCGGGAGGAGTTCGCCCGCGAGTATGCCTTTCGGGTGCTACGGGCGGGGGCCGTCTACGAGGGGCGCTACCTTCTGGGCACCAGCTTCGCCCGTCCCCTGATCGCCGCCTGCCAGGTGAAGGTGGCCCGCCAGGTGGGCGCCGACGCGCTGGCCCACGGGGCGACGGGCAAGGGCAATGACCAGGTACGCTTTGAACTTGCCTACCGGGCCCTGGCACCTGACCTGCGGGTGATCGCCCCGTGGCGGGAGTGGGAGCTGAGGTCCCGGGAGGACGAGATCGCCTACGCTCGGGCCCGGGGAATCCCGGTTCCGGTGACCAAGGAGAAGCCGTACAGCATGGACCGAAACCTGTGGCACATCAGCTACGAGGGTGGCCCCCTGGAAGACCCGGACTACCCACCGGACGCAGACATGTTCTTGTGGACGGTGGACCCTCTGCAGGCGCCGGACGAGCCCGAGGAGGTCCTGATCGGCTTCGAAGCCGGCTATCCGGTCAGCGTTGACGGCGAGCGCCTGTCGGCGGCCGCCCTGGTGGAGCGTCTCAACGCCATCGCCGCCCGCCACGGCGTGGGCCGGGTGGACCTGGTGGAGAACCGGGTGGTGGGGATGAAGTCCCGGGG
>CAYQLT010000005.1:101179-106851 GCA_964418425.1 uncultured Clostridia bacterium | reverse complement strand
CCTCCACGGTGAGCACCTGCGCGCCCTCCGCCTGCGCCGCCATCACCAGGCAGGCGTTGACCGTGCGGCCGTTCATCACCACCGTACAGGCTCCGCACTCACCCTTGCCGCACGACTCCTTGGTGCCCACCAGCCCCAGCCGCTCCCGCAGCACCTCCAGAAGGGAATCGGTAGGCCGGCTCTCTACGGCCACCGGCCGGCCGTTGACGCTCAGACGCAACACCACCCGCACCACCCCCACCCTGCTTCACGGGCCGCCCTCGGGCCCGGCGGGACTCGCATACCCTTCTCCCGAGACCTGCCGGATCTCCGCCTGAAGCCCGGCCCGGCAGGCCGCCTGCAGCCGGGCCCGAAGCTCGGGCGTATCGTCTGCCGGCCCCATCCCCTGGCGGCGCCGCTCCATGGCCTCGTACACCCGCTCGGGGGTGGCCGGGGCTCGCAGCAGCCGCACGCCCACCGCGTCGTGGATGGCGTTGAAGATGGCAGGGGCCGCTGGCACGATGGGCACCTCCCCCAGGCCCTTGGCGCCCAGGGGCCCCGTCTCCTCGGGTACCTCCACGATCCGGGTCTCGATCTTCGGGGCATCGCCCGCCGAGGGGATGATGTAGGTGGCCAGGTTGGGGTTACGGAAGAGCCCGCCGTCGATGATGGTGTCCTCCATGAGGGCCAGCCCCATCCCCTGCACCACACCGCCGTCCGATTGCCCCTCGATGCCCTGGGGATTGATGGCCCGGCCGGCGTCCACCGCCGAGACGACCTCCAGCACCTTCACCTCCCCGGTGAAGGTGTCCACCTCCACCAAAGCCGCCTGGGCCCCGTAGCCGTACACGTGGTGGGGCAGGCCGAAGGCGCCCGGGATCTCCTCGTCCGACTCGGGCCAGGTGAAGCTTCCCCGCACCGCCACCGGCAGACCCTGGCGGCGAGCCTCGTCGTAGCACTCGGCGTAGCTGATGCCCGCTTCCTCGTCTTGCGCCACCACCCTGCCCGCCCGGCACTCCAGCTCCTCGGGCCGCCGCCCCAGCCGGGCGGCTGCGCACCGCTTCAGGAGTTCCACCATCCGCTCGGCCGCCAGGAGGATCGCCTTGCCTCCGGTATAGACGGAGCGCGTCGCCGTCACCGTGCCGCTGTCCGCGCAGTATCCCGTGTCGCCCTGCACCACCTCTACATCGTCAAGGTCGCAGGCCAGGGCCTCCGCGGCGAACTGGGCATAGGCGGTCTGGTTCCCCGTGCCGATCTCCTGGATGCTGATGCCCACCCGGAACCGCCCGCCGGGCAGAAGTTCGATCACCGCAGCCCCGTAATCGGGAATGCCTTTGCCCAGCCCCAGCCCCTGCATGGCGCACGCCACGCCCACACCCCGGCGCTTCCAGGGCTCGGTCACCGCCCGCTTCTTCTCGTCCCGCCGCTGCCACAGCTCGCTGGCCTCCACCGCGTCCAGGCACGCCTGGGTGCCGACGGCCGTGGTCAGGCGGTGCCCGATGGAGACCCGTTCGCCTCGCCGCAGGGCGTTTTGCCTGCGCAGGTCGATGGGATCCCGCCCCAGGGCCCGGGCGATCTCGTCCAGGTTGCTCTCCAGCGCCAGCGCGACCTGGGGCACCCCAAACCCCCGAAACGCGCCCGCCACCCCGTTGTTGGTGTACACGCAAAAGCCCACAAACTCCACGTTGGGGAAGCGGTACGGCCCACCGGCGTGCTCGATGGCCAAATTGAGCACCGGCCCGCCCAGCGACGCGTAAGCGCCCGTATCGGCCACGAGAAACACCTGGTTGGCCAGCAAACTTCCGTCCTCGGCGGCCGCGGTGCGCATGTGGATCACGAAGGGGTGGCGCTTGATGCCCGCCACCATCGACTCCTCGCGGCTGAGGTGCAGCCGCACGGGTCGCCCGTGGGTGTGCAGGGCCAGAAGGGCCAGGTGGTGCTGCACGGTCAGCTCATCCTTGCTGCCGAAGGCCCCTCCGGCCGGGCTGGAGACCTCCCGGATCCGCTCCGGCGGCCACCCCAAAATGCGCGCCAGCTGCAGCCGGTCCCGGAAAGCCGCCTGCGCGGCCACCCACAGCATGAGGGTTCCGTCCGGCAGAAGCTGCGCCCAGCCGCCCTCCGTCTCCAGGCAGATGTGGGCCTGCCGGGGTGTGATGTACACGTGGTCGGCCACCACCGCGGCCCGGGCAAAGGCGGACTGCACGTCCCCGCGGCGGATGACCGTGCGCAGGTGGATGTTGCCGCCCTCGTGCACCTTGGGCGAGTCGGGCATCATGGCGTCCAGCGGGTCGTGGACCACGGGCAGCACCTCGTAATCCACCTCGATGAGATCCAGCGCCTGCGCCGCGATCTCGGGCGTCTCGGCGGCCACCAACGCGACGGCGTCGCCCAGCATGCGCACCTTGTCCCGGCACAAGACCGGCTGGTCGGGGATGACGATGCCGAAGCCGTTGAGGCCCGGAACGTCCTGCCACGTCAGCACGCAGATGACCCCGGGGAGCGCCCGGGCCCGGGAGACGTCGATGCCCCGGATGCGGGCATGGGGATAGCGAGCGCGCAGCACCCGGCCGTAACAGGGGTTCTCGAACTGCCGGTCCGTCATGTACACCGGCTCGCCCCGCAGCTTGGGCGCCGCATCCACCCGGGGAACCGCCCACCCGATCCACGTGCGACTGGCCGGCGGGCTCACTGTCACGCTCACAAGACCAGCCTCCTCCCGCGCCGGCCCCCCTGCCGGGGGCCCGAGGCCGCTTTCAGGCGGCCGGCGACGCCGGCATGACCCCGGCGCCCAACAGGCGCACCAACCCCCGCTGTACCAGATTGCCGGCCATGGCCCGCCGGTAGGAGGCAGTGGCCCGGATGTCCGTAATAGGCTTTGCCGCCTCCCGGGCCGCGTGGGCTGCCAGGGCCACCGCCACCGCGTCCACTTCCCCGCCGGCGGCGAGGGCCGCTTCGGCCTGCGGCACCCGAATCACCGTGGGAGCCAGCGCCCCAAGCGCCACCCGGGCCAGACGGAAGCCGGGGCCGCTTTCGTCCGGAACCAGGCGGATGGCCGCGCTCGCGATGGAGATGGCATGCGCCGCGCGCAGCCCCAGCTTCTCGAAGGTGTACAGCTCCCCGGGCGCCTGGGGCGGGAAGCGGACCTCCGCGATGAGTTCGCCAGGCCCGAGGGCCGTCTGGCCGGGTCCGCGGAAAAAGTCGGCGATGGCCAGCTCCCGTTCCCCGTGCAGGCCCACCACCCGCACCCGGGCGTCCAGCGCGTAGAGCGCGGGCAGGCTATCGCCGGCTGGCGAGGCCGTGCCCATGTTGCCCCCCAGGGTGGCCATGTTGCGGATCTGGGGCCCCCCGATGGTTCGGGCCGCGCGCACCAAGAGCGGCGCGGCCGAGCGCAGCAGGGGGGACTCCAGGATCTCCGAGAAGGTGGTCAGCGCGCCGATGCGGATCCAGCCGTCCTGCTGGCAGGCGAAGCGCAGCTCCCCGACGCGCAGGAGGTTGACCCACACCCTCGGCCGCCACACCCCGTCCTTGAAGCGCACCATGGCGTCGGTGCCCCCCGCCAGGGGGCGGGCCTGCGGCCCTTCCTCGCCCAGGATGCGCAGGGCTTCGGTGAGGGAAGCCGGGGAGTAGACCGCCGCTTCCGCCTGCATCCTGCACCTCCGCCGGAGCGTATGCCGACCGGGGGGCCGGCATGGAGTCAGACTTCAAATTCGGCAGGACATTTCGCCCCCACTTCCTAATATCCTCCCGAACTGCCGGAAGCGGAGGGCACAATGGGCGCCTTCACCCAACCTCTGACGGCCGAGGAGGTCCGGCGAGCCGTCGCCGTGGCTGCCGGCCGTGAGCGCGGCAGCGCTCTGCTTCGGGGCGTCGAGGTCGTCAACGTCTTCACGGGGGAGCTTGTGCCCGGCCCCGTGCTCCTCGCGGGCCGCCTCATCGCGGGCGTCGGCGAGGCCGTGCGGGACGGGCCGGCGGAGGAGGAGTGGGATTTTCCCGGGCTGTGGGTGGCCCCCGGGTTCGTGGACGCCCACGTCCACCTGGAGTCGGCCCTGGTGGAGCCCCGGGAGTACGCCCGGGCTGTGGTGCCCCGGGGCGTGACCGCGGTGGTCTGGGATCCCCATGAGTGGGCCAACGTGGTGGGGCCTGTGGCCTTCGAAGCGGCGGTGGCGTGTACCCGGGACCTTCCGCTGGACGTTTTCCTGACCGCCTCATCGTGCGTCCCGGCCAGCCCTCTGGAGACCTCGGGCGCGCAGCTGGGCCTGGAAGAGCTGGACCAGGCCCTGGGCATGGAGCGGGTGGTGGGCCTGGCCGAGCTGATGAACTACGCCGCGGTGGCAGCCGCCGACCCCCGGGAGCTGGAGAAGGCCTGGCGCGCCGAGCGCCGGGGCAAGGCGGTGGACGGGCATGCGCCGCTGCTTTGCGGACGGGGCCTTCTGGCGTACGCCGCGGCGGGCATCGGCTCCGACCACGAGTCGGTGAGCCGGCAGGAGGCCCTGGAGAAGCTGCGGGCCGGGATGATGGTCTTCATCCGGGAAGGGTCAGCAGCCCGCAACCTGGCCGAGCTTTTGCCGCTCGTGACCCCCAAGACGCGGGGCTGCTTCTGCCTGGTGACCGATGACCAGCACCCCCACGACCTGGTGCGGGTGGGAGGGGTGGATCACGCGCTGCGGAGGGCAGTATCGCTGGGGCTGGATCCGGTGACCGCCATCCAGCTGGTCACCCTCAACCCTTGCCGGTACTTCGGCCTTCGCCGCCGCGGTGCGGTCGCTCCCGGCTACCTGGCCGACCTGGTGGTTGTCGACCCCGCCGACCTGTCCGCCGTGGCGGTCTGGAAGGACGGGCGGCGGGTGGCCACCCACGGCCGTTTGCTCGTGGACGTGCAGGCGCCCACCGACCCTCGCCTCCTGCACACCGTCGTGCTCCCGGAGCTGAACCGGGATCGCCTGCGCCTGCCCGCCACCGAGGGCCGTGTCCGGGCCATCGGGCTGGTGCCGGGCCAGATCGTCACCCGCTCCCTGGTGGTGGAACCCACCGTGAGGGACGGCGAGGTGGTGGCAGACCCGCGGCGGGACCTGGCGAAGCTGGTGGTCATCGAGCGCCACGGCAAAAACGGCGGCGTGGGTGTGGGCCTGCTGCACGGGCTCGGCCTGACCCGGGGCGCTTTGGCCTCCACCGTGGCCCACGACGCCCACAACCTGATCGTAGCCGGCATAGAAGACGGGGACATCCTCGCGGCGGCCCGCGCCGTGGCCGAGACCGGGGGAGGCTTCGCGGCCGTGGCCGGCGGACAGGTGCTGGCCAGGCTGGAGCTGCCCGTGGCGGGATTGATGTCCAAGCGGCCGCTGGCGGAGGTGGTCCAGGAGCTGGACCGCCTGGAGGCGGCCGCCCGGGCCCTGGGGGTCAGCGCCCCGGCACCCTTCATGGCCCTTTCTTTCATGGCCCTGTCGGTCATCCCTGAACTGAAGCTGACCGATCGGGGGCTGGTGGATCCCGCCGCCGGCCGGGTCGTCGAACACGCCGTGCGGCCCGGGGGTGTGTGAGGCAAGAACCCCGGGGCCGCAAAAGCCTGGGGCACCGCACGGCCCGACGGCTTTGCGAAGGGAGCGGGGTGGGGAATGTTCTTGCGGCTTCGTGAGTATCGCCGGCCGACGGGATGGGACCAGGCCCTGGAGCTCATCCACCGCGCCTCGCCGCCT
>CAYQLT010000005.1:51568-101079 GCA_964418425.1 uncultured Clostridia bacterium | reverse complement strand
CCGGCCGACGGGATGGGACCAGGCCCTGGAGCTCATCCACCGCGCCTCGCCGCCTGCCCGCATCCTCGCCGGCGGAACGGCGGTGGTGGGCCCCGTCGACGACCGCACCGAGGTGCTGGTCGACCTGCGCGACCTGGGGCTTCGCTGGGCGCAGGAAGACGGCGGCGTGTGGCGCTTCGGCGCCATGACGACCCTGGCCGACGTGCTGCGCCTGCCGCCTTCGCGCATGCCCGGCGGGCGGCTGCTGGCCGTCGCCCTGGACCGCACAGGCCCTCCCACCCTGCTCAACCGGGCCACCCTGGGCGGGGCCGTCGCCCGTCCGGACCGGGCCGGCGAGCTGGTGGCGGCCCTTTTGGCGCTGGACGCGCGGGTCGCCCTGGTGCGGCGGGACCTGTCCGGCCGGATCGTCTCCGAGACTCACGAGCTGTGGGAATTTGTGGCCCGCCGCACCGCCCTGCTGGAGGGGGCCATCATCGAGCATCTGGAGCTGCCCCGAAGCCCGGCGGCCACCGCGCTTTCCCGTGTGGCCCGCACCCCGAGAGACGTCCCCATCGTGTCGGTCTCGGTCGCCCTGGAGCTTGACGGCGGGCGGTGCTGCCGCGCCCGGGTGGCCGGCTTCGGGCTGTCGGACCTTCCTTGCCGGCTCCGGGCGGCCGAGTCGCTTCTGGAGGGGCGCCCCCTGGACGAAGCGGCGATCCTGCAGGCGGCCCGCGCTGCCCGACAGGCGGCCGAGCCCCCGGAGGACTTCCGCGCCAGCTCGGCGTACCGGCGGCACCTGGCCGAAGTGCTGGTGCGCCGGGCCCTGCAGGCGGCCCTCGGGGAGGCCCGTGCCGGGACCGACGCCGGACCGGCCGCCCCCGAGGCCTCTCAGCTCGCCACGGTGACAGCCGGCCTCGGGCGACGGGAAGTCCCGCCCGCGGTGGCGCGCGGCAGATCGGCGGGGGAGATGGCTGATGGGAGAACGGCAGGGGAGATCCGGCTGGTCATCAACGGCGAACCCCGACAGCTCCGCGTCGAGCCGGGGGAGACGCTGCTTCGGGTGCTGCGGCGGGAGGGGCTGTTTGGCGTCAAGCACGGCTGCGACACGGGCGAATGCGGTGCCTGCGTGGTGCTGCTCGACGGGGCGGCGGTCACCACGTGCAACCTGCTGGCCGCCCAGGCAGATGGGGCAGAGGTCCGGACGGTGGAGAGCCTGGGGGAGCTGGGCCGGCTGCATCCCCTGCAGGCCCGCTTCGTGGAGAACGGGGCCGTCCAGTGCGGCTTCTGCACCCCCGGCATGCTGATGGCCGCTTGCGCCCTGCTCGACGAGCAGCCGGATCCGGACGAGGCGGCGGTGCGCCGGGCGCTTTCCAGCGTGATCTGCCGCTGCACGGGCTACGTGAAGCCGGTAGAGGCCGTGCTGCGGGCGGCCGCGGACCTTCGCAAAGCCGGCCCCCCCTCCGCCGGGCCTCCCGCACCATCCGGCCGGTCGGGACCGGACGGCGGCCGGGCACACGGCGGGGAGGCTCCGCAGAATGCCGGCGACACCGCCATCCCTGCGCAAAGCCCGGCGCCACCCGGTGGCAGCCCGAAGCCCCAGGATATCGCCCCGCCCGCGCACGCTGTGGCGTCCGCGGCCAGCGAACCAGAGTCCGCGGCCGCTGTCGCGGTGGTGGAGCGCCCTCGGTTGCGGGTGGTGGGGCAGCCGGTCCCCAAGGTGGACGCCGGCAAGCTGGTGACGGGCCGGGCGGCCTTCGTGGACGACATCGAGCTTCGCGGCCTTCTTCACGCGCGCCTCTTGCTGAGCCCCCACGCCCACGCCCGCATCCGCCGCATCGACACCCGCCGGGCCCGGGAGCTGCCCGGGGTTCACGCGGTGTTGACGTACCAGGACCTGCCCCGCATCTCCTTCACCACCGCCGGGCAGTCCTGGCCCGAGCCTTCCCCCTATGACACCCGCAGCCTGGATGACAAGGTGCGCTTCGTGGGGGATCGGGTGGCCGCCGTGGCCGCCCGCACGCCCGAGATCGCCGAGCAGGCCCTGCGGCTCATCGAGGTGGAGTACGAGGTGCTGCCGGCGGTCTTCGATCCCGAGGAGGCTTTGAAGCCCGGGGCCCCGGTCATCCACGACGAGCCGGATTGCTGGGGGCCCGGGGGCTATGACCCCGCCCGCAACATCGCGGCCCGGGTCGAGGCGTCCGTGGGCGACGTGGAGCGGGGTCTGGCCGAAGCCGACGTGGTGCTGGAGGCCACCTACCGGGTGCCCCAGGTGCAGCAGGCCCCCCTGGAGACCCACATCTGCATCACCTACCTGGACGAGGACGGGCGGCTGGTCGTGCGCTCCTCCACCCAGGTGCCCTTTCACGCCCGGCGCATCATCGCCCGGGCGCTGGGGTTGCGGGTGGGACAGGTGCGGGTCATCAAGCCCCGCATCGGAGGCGGGTTCGGGGCCAAGCAGGAGGTGCTCATCGAGGACATCTGCGGCCACCTGACGTTGCGCACCGGGCGGCCGGTTCGCCTGGAGCTCAGCCGTGAGGAGGAGTTCATGGCCTCCCGATCCCGCCACCCCCAGGTGATCCGCATGCGCACCGGGGTGAAGCGAGACGGCACCCTGGTGGCCAACGAGATGATCGTGCTGGCCAACACGGGGGCGTACGGCAGCCACGCTCTGACCGTGCAGGCCAACACCGGCTCCAAGAGCCTGCCGCTGTACCGCTGCCCCAACGTGCGCTACCAGGCCACCGCCGTCTACACCAATCTGCCGCCCGCCGGCGCCTTTCGGGGGTACGGCGCGCCCCAGGGGTTCTTCGCCCTCGAAAGCCACATGGACGAAGTGGCCCGGGCCATCGGCATGGATCCCCTGGAGTTCCGGCTGAAGAACTGCCTGCGGGCGGGCGACGAAAACCCTCTGGCCGTCGCGCTGGGCGAGGGGCGGGAGGGGTTCGAGCAGCGCATCGAGTCGTGCGGCCTGCCCGAGTGCGCCGAGTTCGGGCGCAAGGCCGTCGGGTGGGACAGGCCCCGTTCGGCTCCCTCGGCGCCTCGCCGCCGCCGGGGGCTGGGCGTGGCCTTCGCCATGCACGGCACCGCCATCCCCGGCCTGGACATGGGCGCGGCCAGCCTGAAGATGAACGACGACGGCACCTTCAACCTCCTGGTGGGCGCCACCGACATCGGCACGGGGGCGGACACGGTGCTGGCCCAGATGGCGGCCGAGGTGCTGGGCTGCGAGGTGGAGGACATCCTGGTCTACTCGTCGGACACGGACATGACCCCGTTCGACACGGGGGCCTACGCCTCTTCCACCACCTACATCTCCGGGGGCGCCGTCGTGCGGGCCGCCGAACAGGTGGCCGGCCAGATCCGCAGCGTGGCCTCCCGCATGCTGGGGGTGGCCCCCGACGACCTGGAGCTGCGGGACCGGGCCGTCGTCGCCCCCGACGGGCGGCGGGTCTCCCTGGCCGACGTGGCGCTGCATGCCCTGCACGTCGCCGACCAGCGCCAGATCATGGCCGTCGCCTCCCACATGTCCTACCACTCCCCGCCCCCCTTTGCGGCCACCTTCGCGGAGGTGGAGGTGGACGAGGAGACGGGGTTGGTGGAGGTTAAGAAGCTGGTCACCGCGGTGGACGCCGGGCAGGTGATCAACCCGGCCACCGCGCAGGGGCAGGTGGAAGGCGGCATGGTGCAGGCCCTGGGGTACGCGCTATGCGAGGAGATGCGCTACGACTCCTCCGGACGCATGGTCAACCCCAGCTTCCGGGACTACCGGGTCTTTCTGGCCGACGAGCTTCCGCCCATTGTGGCGCACCTGGTGCCCGTACGGGACCCGCACGGGCCGTACGGGGCGAAGGCGGTGGCGGAGATCCCCATGGACGGTGTTGCGCCGGCGGTGGCCAACGCGGTGCGGGACGCCGTGGGGGTGCGCATCCGGGAGATCCCGCTGACGCCGGAGCGGGTTTTCCGGGAGCTTTCGGCTGCGCGCGCCGTCGGCGAGGGGGCGCACGGCGGTGGCCGCTAAGACGGGGACCTCGATGCTGATCCGCGACGCCCGGATGGTCGTCACCATGGACGACCGGCGCACCCGCATCCCGGGGGGCAGCGTGTACATCGAGGGGCCCGAGATCAAGGCCGTGGGGGTCGATCTGCCCGTCGCCGGCGCCGACGTGGTCATCGACGCCCGCGGGAAGATCGTCTTCCCCGGCCTGGTCAACACCCACCACCACCTCAACCAGGTGCTGACCCGCAACGTCCCGCTGGCCCAGGACCGGGCGCTTTTCGACTGGCTGGTGACCCTCTACGAGGTCTGGCGGCACCTGCGGCCCGGCGACCTCTACGTGGCGGCTCTGGCCGGGTTGGGGGAGCTTCTCAAGACCGGCTGCACCACGGCGGCCGACCACTTCTATGCGTTTCCCCGCACCAGCCGCGACCTGCTCGACGAGGAGGTTCAGGCCGCGCAGGAACTGGGGATTCGCTTTCACCCCACCCGGGGCAGCATGTCCCGGGGGCGTTCCCGAGGGGGATTGCCGCCCGACGAGCTGTGCCAGGACGAGGACGAGATCCTTCGGGATACGGCGCGGGCGGTGGAGCGCCATCACGACCCCCGGCGCTTCAGCATGGTGCGGGTGGGGGTGGCCCCGTGCTCCCCGTTTTCCGTCACCACCGATCTGATGCGGGAGTCCGCCGAGCTGGCCCGCTCCATGGGGCTTCGCCTGCACACCCACCTGGCCGAGACGCTGGACGAGGAGCGCTACTGCCTGGAGACTTACGGCATGCGCCCCCTGGCCTACATGGAGTCGGTGGAGTGGCTGGGGCCGGACGTGTGGTACGCCCACGGGATCCACTTCAGCCCCGACGAGCTCGCCCGCATCGGCCGGGCCCGGGCCGGCATCGCCCACTGCCCGGTCTCCAACATGAAGCTATCCTCCGGGACGGCGCCGGTGCCCGCACTTCTGGCCGCAGGGGCGCCGGTGGGGCTGGGGGTGGACGGGTCGGCCAGCGCCGACAGCTCCAACCTCCTGTTCGAGGTACGGGTCGCCTACCTGTTGCACAAGCACGCGCACGGGCCGCAGGCCCTCACCGCGGAGGACGTGCTGTGGCTTGCCACCCGGGGAGGCGCGGCGGTGCTGGGCCGGGACGACATCGGCAGCATCGAGCCCGGCAAGGCCGCTGACCTCTTTTTGCTCGACCCGGACCAGCTCGGCTATGCGGGGGCGCTCCACGACGAAGTGGGAATGCTGGTGATGACCGGAACCACCCAGGTCGTGGATACGGTCATCGTCAACGGCCGGGTGGTGGTGGAGGGCGGTCGGCTGGTGCATGTGGACGAGCAGGAGATCACCCGCCGGGTCAACCAGATCAGCGCCCGGCTCCTGGACGAGGCTTCGGTGCGCACAGGAACCGACTATCGCCGCCCTGCTCCCCGGCGCCGCTCCCCGCCGAACGGATCTGGCCGATAACTTCCAGAGCGCCGCGGGCAGCTCCCGGGGGCTGCCCCGAGACCACCCCCGAGGAGGGGGCCGCTGCCAGGGCCAGGCGGGCCACGTCCCATCCCGGGTACGTGCGGGCTCAGCAGCGCCCCGACGCCTCCCGCAAGGCCCGAAGCCACCGGCGCCACCGATCATCCTGTTCGCCGGGGCGATAGGGCACATACAGGGCCACGCGGTCCAACAGCCCGGTGTAGCGTTCGCAGATGCGCGCCGCCACCTCCTCCGACGTGCCTTCCACCGCGGCCTCCCGCAAGAGCCCGTCGGGCACCGCGCCGGCAAGCTCCTCCCAGCGCCGCTCCCGGGCCAGCCGGCTCAGCCTCTCGGCGGCATCAGCCCAACCGTGGTGGGCCAGAACCCGGCGGTACGAAGGCGTCGACGCATAGAAGCCCAGCTGACGGCGAACTTCCTCGCGGCTTGGGGCCTGTGCCCCATCATCGTCGCCCCACGCCACGAAGACGCTCCCCACCACCTCGAACCCCTCGCGGCTTCGCCCGCTCCTGGCAAGGCCGGCCTCGATAGCAGGCAGGATCACATCCCGCAGGTACGCCGGCGTGTGCAGCGGGTGGACATGAAAGGCCGCCGCCATCTCCCCCGCCAGCCGGGCCCAGGCAGGGCTCACTCCCCCGAGGCCCACGGGAACCGACGGGGTGGCGATGGGCCCCGGGTTGAAAAAGGGGGTCATCAGCGTGAGCCGGTAGAACTCCCCCTGCACCCGAAGCGGTCTTCCCTCCTGCCAGCAGCCCCATAGCGCCTGCAGGCACTGGAGGTACTCCCGCATGCGGCGCACGGGCTTCTCCCACGTCATCCCGTACCGGCGCTCCACGTGGGCCCGCACCTGGCTTCCCAGCCCCAGCCGGAAGCGCCCGCCGCCCAGCGCGGCCAGATCCCAGGCCGCGTGGGCCACCACCGTGGGACTCCGGGCGAAGGCGATGGCCACCTCGGTTCCCACCTCGATGGTTCGGGTGGCCGACAGGGCCAGGGCCGACAGCACAAACGACTCGTGGCGGGTCTCGGGTATGCGCAGCCGCTGGAAGCCCTCCCGCTCGGCCGCTTGCGCCAGTTCGGCCAGTTCACCCGGGCCGGCCGGGTCCACGGTCACGTCCGCTTTCACCGCTACCACGCCCCCTGCCAGGGGCATTCGGGCCCATTCCCGGGCTTTCCTGGGTTGGCAGGATGTGATACCGTCGCAGGCGAGGGTTTCGGGGTGACGCAGGCGATGCGGGCCATCTCTTTGCAGGCGGCCGAGCCCGGTCTGGTGCTGGCCGCGGACGTCTGGGTGGACGGGCGGCTGTTGCTGCGGGCCGGAAACCGCCTGACGGAACGGCAGATTGAGCGCCTGGGGGAGCTGGGGGTCCGGACCCTCTACGTGCACCAGCCGATGGAGAAGGGGGCAGGCGAGCCCCGGCGGGATGAGCCGGCGCCGGAGACCCTTCCCCTGACGGAGCGCACGTACCGGGACGCCCGGCGCGCGCTGGAGGGGTTCCTGGAGCGAGCCCGCAGAGGGCTCGTCACCGATATCGGGCGGCTTCGGGCGGCCGTGTTCGCCATCGTCGAGGATGTCCTCTCCAATCCCGACGTCCTGCCCCATCTGGAGCGGATCCGGGCCCTGGAGGATTATGTGTTCGACCACAGCATCGCCGTCTGCGCCGGATCCGTCTTCCTCGGCGTGCACGTGGGGCTCTCCATGCCGGAACTGCGGGTGGTGGCCATGGGCGCGGCGTTGCACGACGTCGGGCACGTGGCGCTGCCGGAGCCCGTCTGGTTGAAGCCCGGCCAGCTGACGCAGTCCGAATACGGCCTCATCCAGCGTCATACGCAGACCGGGTACGAGATGATCCGCCGCACAGGCCCCTGTGACCTGCGGTGCGCCCACATCGCCTACCAGCACCACGAGCGGTGGGACGGGGCCGGGTACCCCAGGGGGCTCGCCCGGGAGCGCATCCACCTGTTCGCCCGCATCGTCGCGTTGGTGGACGTGTTCGAGGCCCTCACCGCGCCCCGCCCGCACCGGCCGGCCTGGGACATCCATGAGGCCATCCGGTTCGTGGAGGCGCAGTCCGGCAAGGCCTTCGAGCCCCGCCTCGTGCGCACGTTCCTGGCCCGGGTGGCGCCGTATCCCGTCGGCTCTGTGGTTCGCCTCAACACGGGGGAGCCGGCGCAGGTGGTGCGGCTCGTCCCGGGTGCGCCCTCCCGGCCGGTGGTGCGCCGGCTGGACGGGGACAGGGGCGAGATCGACCTCAGCGCCGACCTCACCCGGCGCATCGTGGGCCCGCTTGCAGACGTGGCCGGGTCAGGAAAGTTTGTTTCTTGAGCGCATGCCACGAGGAAGGAATCTTTCTTCCCCCGCCGAAGCAGCCGCCCGGGAGGGGAAAGCCGCCGATGGAGGACCCCGGCCCGTTGCCGGCTTCTGCGCGTGCTCCCAGCTGCCTGGCCCGGGTGCAGGGGATGTACCCGGACCTGCGCCCGGCGGAGCGGAGGGTGGCGGATTTCGTCCTGCAAAGCCCCATGGAGGCCACCCGCCTCAACATCACCGCGCTGGCCGCCCGCTGCGCCACCAGCGAGTCCACGGTGGTCAAGCTGGCGCAGCGCCTGGGCTACGGCGGATACGGGGATTTCCGCATCGCGCTGGCCATGGAGGCAAGCCACAGACAGCAACCCGCCGCCCCGGTGTACGGGCCCATCGAGTTCGGCGACTCCCTGGATGCGGTGCGCGAGAAACTGCTGGGCTCGTACTCCCGTGCCCTGGAGCGCACCTTTCAGCTCCTGGACAACGCCACGTGGGAGATGGCGGCCGACGCCCTCAGCCGCGCGGGGCGGCTGCACTTCTACGGCGTGGGTGCCTCGGGCATCGTGGCGCTGGACGCCCAGCAGAAGTTCGCCCGCATCGGCCTTAACGCCTGGGCCTACGTGGATCCCCACCTGCAGTCCGCGTTTGCGGCCCTGCTGTCGGCCGGCGACGTGGCGGTGGGCATTTCGCACTCGGGCGGCACCCTGGATACCGTCCACGCCCTCAGCACCGCGGCAAGCTCCGGCGCCACCACCATCTGCATCACCCACCACATGGACTCCCCTCTGGCCCGTGTGGCCCACATCCGGCTGTTCACGGGCGCCGAGGAGGCGCCGTTTCGCAGCGGCGCCATCGTGTCGCGCCTGGCCCAGCTGGCCGTGGTGGACGCCCTGTTCATCGCCGTCGTGATGCGCCAGGGCGAACAGGCGGTCCAGCGCGTGATCCGCAGCCGCCAGGCGGTGCAGGACAAGCACGCCCCGCCGCCGAGCGAGCGCCTGCGCCGGGCGAAGGGCTCGGTCGCCCGTCGCCGCCAGACCGCACAGGCGGGCAGCCCGCACAAAAACAGCGAGCCGGCCCGGCAAGAGGAGGGAAGAAGATCCATTGGCGAGCAACCCTGAGGTAAGGCCCCGGCCGCCGGAGATGGAGCCTGTTGTCCGAGAGCCGGTGACGGAGGCTCGCAACCCCCGCTCCATGGAGCTGGACACCTTGAGCGCCCTGGAAATCGTGACGCTGATGAACGACGAGGACGCCCGGGTGGCAGCGGCGGTGCGGGAGCAGCTCCCGCAGGTGGCTCGGGCCGTGGAACTGGTGGCCGAGCGCCTGCGTGGGGGAGGCCGGGTCTTTTATGTGGGCGCCGGAACCAGCGGGCGCATCGGCGCGCTGGACGCCGCGGAGTGGGGCCCGACCTTCGGGGTGGACGAGGGCCTGGTGCAGGTCCTTTTGGCGGGCGGGCCCGCCGCGCTTTTGGAATCTGCCGAGGCCGCCGAGGACGACGAGCCCGGCGGCGCCGAGGCCGTGCGCGAGAGGGTGCGGCCGGTGGACGTGGTGGTGGGCCTGACCGCCAGCGGTTCGACGCCCTTCGTCCTGGGAGCGCTGCGGGAGGCTCGCCGGCTCGGCGCCGCCACGGTGGCCATTGCCTGCAACCGGCCTGCCGCCGTTGAGGCCTATGCTGACGTGGCCATCCTGCCCGTGGTCGGCCCCGAGGTGTTGACCGGCTCCACCCGCCTCAAAGCCGGCACGGCCCAGAAGATGGTGCTGAACATGCTCAGCACCGCCGCGATGGTGCGCCTGGGCAAGGTCTACCAGAACCTGATGGTGGACCTGCGGCCCGCCAACCGCAAGCTGGTGGAGCGCGCCGTGCGCGCCATCAGCCAGGCGACGGGCCGCGGGGAAGCGCAGGCGCGCGAGGCCTTTGCCGCCTGCGGGGGCGAGGTCAAGACGGCCATCGTCATGATCCTGGCCGGGGTACAGCCACCCGAGGCCCGCCGGCGCCTGGCCCGCTCCGGCGGGTTTGTCCGAGCAGCACTGGCAACGGCCCCGCAGGATCGGGAGGCATCCCCGGACGCGGGGGTTGAGGGGGAAGGTTAGAAGGCGTGGCGTGTTGTGAGGGAGGCGTCGGGCTTGGCTGGTGCGTGGTGGCGGGTTCGGTGCGCCAAGACGGGAGGGGAGTCAACAGGCATGAGGCCGAGAAGAGCTTGGACCCTGGTATGGGTCGCGCTGTGGATGGTGGGGGCAGCAGGCTTCGGGCAACTTCAAGCCGGTTCCCCATCCCCCGCCGGCCCGGTCTATGGGGGAACGCTGGTCGTCGGGGTCGACCAGGAGGCCATCGGGCTGGATCCCAACGTGGTCACCGCGTTTTCGTCCCGCCGGCGCGTGGAGCTGATGTACAACCGGCTGGTCCGCTACGACGAGAAGGGAAACATCGTCCCGGACCTGGCTCGCGCATGGGAGATCCCCGATCCCACCACCTACGTGTTTTACCTGCATCCGGGTGTACGGTTTCACAACGGGCGTGAACTTACGGCCGACGACGTCAAGTACACCATCGAACGCATCCTCAACCCGGCCACCGGCTCTCCGGTTCGATCCTTCCTGTTGCCCGTCCGCGAGGTGGTGGTGAGGGATCGGTACGCCGTGGAGCTGCGCCTGAGGGCCCCGGCCGCCTCCATGCTGGATGCGCTGAGCTTCTCCAACGTGGCCATCGTCCCCCGCGAGGTGGTGGAGCAGTACGGCGACCTGCAGCGCACGGCGGTCGGGACGGGTCCGTTCAAGCTCGAGCGCTGGGTTCCCGACCAGGAAATGGTGCTGGTGCGCAACCCGGATTATTTTGAGCCGGGGCTTCCATACCTCGACCGCATCGTCATCCGGGTCATACCGGATCAGATGTCGCTTCTGGCGGGCCTGCGAACCGGAAGCCTCCATGCGGCGCAGATCGGCGACCCGACGGTTCTGCAGCTGGCCCAGCGGGATCCCACCCTGCAGCTCCTCTCGAGGCCGGCCATCCTGCTTCGCACGTTCAGCTTCAACGTGAAGCGGCCTCCTTTCAACGACGTTCGGGTGCGCCAGGCGGTCGCGCTGGCCATCAACCGGGACGAGCTGATCCGGATCGCCGAGCACGGGCGGGCGATCCCGAGCGCGCCCATGCCCAGCTCCTCACCGGCGTGGGCCGCACCCCTGGAGACCCTCCCCAACTACCGCCCGGATCCGGCCCGGGCACGACAGCTGCTGCAGGAGGCCGGCGTGCCCGCAGGCTTGCGCTTCGGCATCGTGACCTCTCCCACGTACGAGGGCGGGCTCAGCGTGGCGGAGGTGATCCAGGAGCAGTTGCGCCGCATCGGCCTGGACCCGCAGCTCGAGGTGGTGGAATGGGGCATCTACATCGACCGGTGGGTGAAGCGGGACTTTGACACCATGGTGGAGCTGCGAAGCGGCGGCGCTGACCCCGACACCTTCCTGCACCGCCTCATCCACAGCCAGGGGCCCGTGAACAACTTCCAGTACGGCAATCCCGAGCTGGACCGGCTTCTGGATCGAGGCCGCCAGCTGGTCGACCCGCGGGAGAGGCTGCCGGTCTACCTCGAGGCCCAGCGCCTGCTGGCGCAGGAAGCGCCGTATGTGGCCCTGTATGCGCCCATGTACACCGTGGTCGCGCGTCAGGAGGTCAAAGGCTTTCAGGTGAAACCCAACGCCTCTTTTCGTCTGTTTGACCGGACCTGGCTCCAGCGCTGAGGGGGCAGGCCCGGATCCGGGCGGGGGCGGCCGGGGCCGCAGGTGCGGCGCGGCCGGGCCGGTCGCCCGCCGCTCCCGTGAGCCGAAGCCCGCCGGCAGCCCCCACCAGCCAAAGCCCGCAGGAGGCAGATCCGGGTGAGGCGGTACGTCGCATCGCGGCTTGTGCAGCTCCCCACGGTTTTGTTGGGGGTTTCGCTGCTTGTCTTTCTCATGATCCACCTCATCCCCGGCGACGCCGTCGACGTCTTCATGGGTACGCAGGTCTCCCCCACCGAAGAGCAGGTGCAGGCGCTGCGCCGGCTTCTGGGGCTGGACCAGCCTCTACACCTTCAGTACTGGACGTGGCTGTCCGGCGCCCTGCGCGGAGACCTGGGCGTGTCGCTTCGCACGGCACGGCCGGTGTGGAGCGAGATCCGGGACCGTTTCCCGGTCAGCGCGCAGCTGACCGTGATGACCGTTTTCACCGCCGTGGTGGTCGGGGTTCCCCTGGGCGTCCTCTCGGCCGTGCGGCACGGCTCCCGCAGCGACTCCATGGCCCGGGTGGTCAGCCTGGTGGGCATCTCCATCCCCGACTTCTGGCTGGCCACCATGGTGATCCTGTTCAGCTCCCTCTACTGGCCGGTGGTGCAGCTGGGGGGATACGTGCCCTTCTTTGCGGATCCGCTTCAAAACCTGCGGATCATGCTCGCGCCGGCCCTGACCTTCAGCTCGGGCCTGGTGGCGGTCATCATGCGGTTTACGCGGGCAGCGGTGCTGGAGGTGCTGCGCGCGGACTTCGTCCGAACCGCAAGGGCCAAGGGGCTTGCGGAGCGCCGGGTGGTATTCAAGCATGTGCTGCGCAACTCCCTCATCCCCGTCATCACCGTGGTGGGCTTTTACACGGGCTACCTGCTGGGAGGGACGGTGGTCATCGAGGAAGTGTTCGCCCTTCCGGGAATGGGGCGCCTGACGCTCAATGCCATCGCCCAGCGGGATTACCCCATGATCCAGGGGATTGTGCTGGTGGTGGCCACGTTGTTCGTCCTGATCAACCTGGCGGTGGATCTCCTGTATGGGCTGCTCGATCCCCGGATCCGGTACGACTGAGCGGGGATGGCCGCGGCCGCCCGGCGAGTCCGGACGGGACGGCCCGGCGCGCCCGGTCCGGCGCCACAGGACAGCGGCCAGCCCGCTGGCCATGAGCGGTCTGGCCATCGTGTCGCTGTACGCGGCGGTGGCGCTGGCGGCTCCCTGGCTTGCACCTCACAGCCCCACCACCATGTACGTGGATCGGGTCCTGCAGCCCCCGGGAGCCTTACATCCTCTGGGGACCGACGAGTTTGGCCGAGACGTGCTGAGCCGGCTCATGTACGGGGCACGCTCCACCCTGGCGGTGGCGGCAGGGGCCGTCCTGCTGGCTCTTGGCGTGGGTGCTCCCGTGGGCACCGTCAGCGGGTACTTCGGACATCACGTCGACAGCCTCCTCATGCGGATCATGGACGTCCTGCTGGCGTTTCCGGCTCTCTTGCTGGCGCTGGCGGTCATCGCCATCCTGGGCCAGGCCACCGCCAACGTGGTGGTGGCCATCGGTCTCGTGTATATCCCGCAGTTCGCCCGCATCGCCCGCGCCTCCGTGCTCTCCCTCAAGGAGCTGGAGTTTATCGAGGCCGGGAGGGCGCTCGGTCTCAGTTCCTGGAGGCTTTTGGCGCGCCACGTTCTGCCCAACATCACCTCGCCTCTTATCGTGCAGGCCTCCTTGAGCCTCTCCCTGGCCGTCTTGTACGAGTCGGCGTTGACCTTTTTGGGGATGGGCACGCAGCCCCCCACGCCCTCCTGGGGCCTGATGCTCAAAGCCGGCAGGCGATTCATGCAGCTTGCCCCCTGGACCACCGTCGCGCCGGGTGTGGCCATCATGGCCCTGGTGCTGGGTTTCAACCTCCTCGGCGACGGCCTGCGGGACATGCTCGATCCCCGGTTGCGAGGCGTGGTGGGCGGGGTGCAACGAAACCTGCCGGGCAGGTGAAGGGCGGAGTCGGTTGTGGCGACTTCGGATGGTGGCCCTGCGCAGATTCGGGTCCGGCCTATGCTGCGCGAGGACATTCCCCGCTGCGCCGCCATGGTTCAAGGCCACGCCCTGTTTGACGCTTACGGCTTGGTTCCCGAGAGGCTGGAGAGGGAGCTTCAGGCCGCTCTTTCCCGGGGAGATGGCCTGCTGGTGGCCGTGGCATGCGGCCATCCGGCCGGCTTTGCCTGGTATTTCGAGCGGGGTTGCTTCGGGCGCAGCGCGTACCTTCGCCTGCTGGTGGTGGACAGCGGCCGGGTGGGCCAGGGCATTGGAAGGCGGCTCATGGAAGAAGTGGAGGCCAGGGCCTTCGCCCGGACCGAAGACCTCTTCCTGCTGGTCAACGTCCACAATGCCGGGGCGCAGGCCTTCTACCAGCGGCTTGGCTACGCCTGCGTGGGCAAGCTGCTCGATTACGTCGGCCCGGGGCTTCACGAGTACATCTACCGCAAGCGCCGGCCCGCCGGGCCGTCCAGCGGCGCAAGCCTGCATCCGCCGCAGACGAACGGAGGGAGATGAGGCCTGTGGGGTCCTGGTCTTTCCACCCGCCGGCCTGGATCCGCGACGCGGCCCGACCGGTGCGGGTCGTGGGGCTGATGTCGGGAACGTCGGCCGACGGCATCGATGCGGCCCTCGTGGAGGTGCGCGGGACAACGCCGCGGCCCGACGTGAAGCTTGTGGCCTTCTCCAACCACCCTTACCCCGAGGAGCTGCGCAAGGCCATCTTCGCCCTGTTCTCACCGCAGACGGGTACCGTCGACCGCATCTGCCACGTCAACTTCGTCCTGGGCGAAGCCTTCGCCGAGGCAGCCATCCGGGTCGTAGAGAGCGCGGGCCTTTCCATGGAGGATGTGGACCTCATCGGCTGCGCCGGCCAGACCATCTACCACCAGCCCAAACCCGTCCCGTTCGGGTCCAGGGCCATTCGCTCCACACTTCAAATCGGTGAGGCGTGTGTCATCGCGGAGCGCACCGGGGTGACCACCGTCAGCAACTTCCGGGCACGGGATATCGCAGCCGGGGGCCAGGGCGCGCCGCTGGTGCCCCTGGCCGATCACCTGCTCTTTCACGAGCAGGACCGTACCCGAATCATCCAGAACATCGGCGGCATCGCCAACGCGACGGTACTGCCCCGCGGGGGACGCCTGCAGGACGTAACCGCCTTTGACACGGGACCGGGCAACATGATCATCGACGCGCTGGCCGGGATCCTGAGCGGCGGCCGGATGCGCTGCGACCGGGACGGGGAGCTGGCCGCCCGAGGCAGGGTGGACGGCGGGCTTCTGGCCGAACTGATGGCCCACCCGTTCATCGGCGAGCACCCGCCCAAGACCACCGGGCGAGAAGAGTTCGGGGAGCCGTTCGCCCGGCAGCTTTACCAGCGCGCCCTTGCCCGCGGGCTTTCGCCCGAGGACGCTGTCGCCACGGCCACCGCCTTCACCGTCGAGGCGATCGCCTCTCACCTCCAGCGGTTTGTGCAGCCGGTGTGGGGAACCATCGACGAGGTGATCGTCACCGGCGGCGGCAGCTACAACCCGACGCTGATGCGCATGCTGGCCGACAGGCTGGCTCCTGTGGCGGTGCGCCGGCTGGAGGACATCGGCGGGATCGCCGACGCGAAGGAGGCGGTCGCCTTCGCCCTTCTGGCGTACTGGACCGTCTGCGGCCTGCCGGGCAACGTCCCCGCCGCCACGGGGGCCCGCCACCCCGTCGTGCTGGGCCAGATCGCGCCCGGGCGCCGGGAGTGGCCCGGCCCGAAGCAACCGTAGAAATCGCCCCCGGCCCCCGGCGGCGCTTACCCCTTCAGCGCCCCGGCCAGAAGGCCCCGGATGAAGTAGCGTCCCAGCAGCACGTACACCAGCACGGTGGGCAGGGCGGCCAGGATGGAGCCCGCCATGGGCAGGTTCCAGGCGACGGCCTCGCCGCCGGCCAGGTTGGCCAGCGCCACCGTGATGGGTTGCGAGGCGGGGCGCGTCAGGGTGACCGCGAACAGAAACTCGTTCCAGATCTGGGTGAACTGCCAGATGGCCACCACCACCAGCGGAGGCCCCGACAACGGCAACACGATCCACCGGTAAGCGGAAAAGAACCCCGCGCCGTCGATGGAGGCCGAACCCATCAGTTCGTCCGGGATCTCCGCGTAGAAGTTACGAAACAGCAGGGTGGTGATGGGAATCCCGTACACCACGTGAACCAGGATGAGCCCGGGCAGCCCCCCGTACAACCGCACGCTCCGCAAAAAGGTGAACAGCGGGATCAGGATGCTCTGATAAGGGATGAACATGCCGAAGACGATGAGCGGCACCAGGATGCGGCTTCCGGGCAGATCCCACTTGGACAGCACATAGCCGTTGATGGAACCCAACGCGGCCGAGATGACGGTGGCGGTGAGCGCCAGAACGAAGCTGTTTTGGAGCTTCGGGGCGAACTGCTCCAGGGCCACCGCGTAGCTCTGCCAGTAGGGCTGCTCGGGCGGAACCCACGCCGTCAGCAGGTTGATCTGGTCGGGCGACTTGAGGCTCGTGATGAAGGTCATGTACACGGGCACGATGTAGGCCAGGGCGATGAGGCCCACGCCCCCATACAACAGTGCCCGGGACAGCCGCCGGCTCATGTCCGGGAGCGCTCCGTCCGAAGCGATGTGATCAGGTAGGGAACGATCAACGCCGACACCATGACCAGCAGGATCACCGCAATCGACGCCCCCTTGGCCAGCTGGTTGCCCCGAAACGTGGTCAGGTACATGAGGATGGCCGGGACGCTGGTGGGCGCGTTGTCCGGGCCGGCCATCGCAAACACCAGGTCGAAAATCTTCAAGGCGATGTGGCCGAGCACGATGACCGCGCTCCAGGTGATGGGCTGCAGAAGCGGCAGGTCCACGTAGCGGTAGATCTGGAGGTCGCTCGCCCCGTCCACCCGGGCCGCCTCCCGCAGCTCCGTCGGGATGGTCCGCAAGCCGGCCAGGTACAGGGCCATGGTGTAGCCCGACATCTGCCAGGTGGCCGCCAGGGCCACCCCCACCATGGCCAGATTGACGCCGTGGGGTTCGGGGAAGGGAAGCCACCGCCAAAGGCGCGCCAGTCCCGAAGCCCACAGTGCACCCAGCACCAGCCCCGGAAGGGCCCACACAAGCGCCGCCCGGTGACGCCGGCGCACCAGCTGCAGGAGCGCACCGGCTGCCGCCACCGCCGCGCCCAGCACCGCAAGCAGCTCGGGAAGGTGCTGCCAGTTGAAGACCAGCACCTGCTGGCGGCTGCTCGTCCACAAAAATCGGCCGGGCGCAGCGCCCCACAGCGTGGGCAGCAGGTTGACGCCGCCTCGGGGCTGCAGCATCCACCGCCAGATGGTTCCCGTGACGATGAAGGAGAGGGACATGGGGAACAGGAAAAGGGTTCGAAAGAAGGACTCCCCCCGCAGATGCTGGTCGATGAGCGTGGCCAAAAGCAGGCCCAGCGCCAGGCAGGCCGAGACGAACAGGGCCGTGAAGGTGAGCATGTTGAGCAGGTCCTGGCGAAAGCGCAGGTCAAGAAAGCCCCCGAACAGCTCGCCGTAGTTGCGCAGGCCCACGAAGTGGATCTGCGGCCGAAGGGCCAGCGCCCCGGCTTTGCCCCAGTCCGTCATGGAGACGTACACCGTGTGGCCGATGAAGCCATATACGAAAATGCCCAAGAGAACCAACGACGGCATCAGTACCAGCGCCGCCGTGATACGGTCTCGCCGGGAACGCATGCGCGCCTCCTCGCCGCCGGCTCCGCGGGGCCGGATACCCTGCCGCTCGCCCCGGGGTCCCGAACCGAGGGCCTGAACCCCCGGGCATCCCGCCCGCCCCGGTCATTCAAGGGGAGAGGGTGACCCCTCTCCCCGTTTCGCCGGTGATGCGCCCCGCCAGCGGATCCGGCACCGACGCCGGCCGCATTTGCTTGGGGGCCGCCCGGGCTGCCTGCTGCCGGGCGTCTGCCCTGCGGCCTTCGCCAGAACCTTAGCGGCCGATGCCGGCCTGGGCTGCCACCGCCTGGGCGGCGTACGCGGCGGACTGCGCGCTCTTGGTGCTCAAGAACAGCTCCATGACGGTGGCGAAGTCGTTCATGAACCGCTCGTTGGCCACCACCCCGTGCACCAGGCTCCCCACGATGGTGTTGGAGCGCCAGTCCTGCGCGGCGCTTTGAAGGTACGCGTTGTACTTGGACAGGTCGCTGTCGACGCGGGGGCTGATGGAACCCTTCAGCGGGTTGAAGATGTCCTGGGCCTCCCGGCTACCCAGCAGGCGCAGCCAGGCGATGGTGTTGTCCCGGTCCGGCGCTCCCACGGGCAGGCCGAAGGAGTCGGACAGCATCATGAACACCCCCTGCGTCCCCGGCGCCGGGGCCCAGCCGAAGTCGGTGCCCGGCCGCAGCCGCAGGGTAGTGGTCATGTAGCCGGCAGCCCAGTCCCCCATCACGTTGAAGGCGGCCTGGCCCTTCACGACCATGTCCGTCGCCTGCTGCCAGGAGAGGGAGGGCGCATCCTCGTTGGTGAACTGGAGAACCCGCCCGAAGGTCTCCCATACCCTCACCACATCCGGGCTGGTCCAGGAGAGCCGCCCGTCCCAAAGGGCTTCCCACTTCTCAGGCCCAAGCTCCGAGAGCGCCACGCTTTCCCACAGGTGAGAGGCCGTCCAGTTCTCCCCCAGAGCCAGGGGCACCACGCCGCGCGCCTTCAGCCGGGGAGCGATCTGGAGAAACTCGGACCAACTTCGGGGGACGCTGACCCCCCAGGTCTGGAGGTTGCGCGGGATGTACCACAGGACGTTGGAGCGGTGGATATTGACGGGAACCGACCAGATCCCCCGATCCGTGCTCAGAAGGTCGATGAGCCCCTTGGGGAACACCCCCCGCCAGCCCTCCTGGTCGTACAGCCACGAGAGGTCCTCCATGCGGTTGGCGATCACCCAGGTTCCGATCAGCTCCTGGCCCGCATGCACCTGGAACGTGTCGGGCGGGTTGCCGCCCAGCATGCGGGTCTTGAGAACCGCCTTGGCATGCACCCCGGCGCCGCCCGTCACGGTGGCGTTGATCACCTGAACTCCCGGATACAGCTGTTGATACCGGTTGATCAGGGCCTCCAGCGCGGGCCCCTCATCCCCGGCCCACCACGAGAAGATCTCCAGCTTGCCGGTCAGGGCGCCCGCCGCTGCCGGCGCGGACCCCACCAGGGACGCCACGAGAACGGCCCAGCCGACCACCTGAAGCCATGTCCACCATCGGCGCTGCATGGCCCAGCCCCCTCGCGCACCCGGATAGGCATTGCAGAACCGTTTGCGAGCCCGTCTCTTCGACGCCGGCCGGGCAGCCCCCTGCCGCTCAGGGGCCGTCCCCGTCCCCCGCATCCGGAGGTACGTCGAGCCGCCGCGCACCGTCGCTGGCCTCCACCACCCAGACCTGCGGCACTTGCCCCATTCTCCGGGGATACTCTTCCCGCAGCGCCGCCACAAGCCGATCCACGCTCTCCCGCAGCGCCAGACTCACCGTGCACCCGCCAAACCCGGCGCCGGTCATCCGTGCCCCCAGCACACCCGGCACCGCCCGGGCGATGGCTACCGCCTCGTCCAGGGCGGGCGAACTCACCTCGAACTGGTTGCGAAGGCTTTCGTGGGATGCGTTCATCAGCTCGCCAAAGCCCTTCAGGTCCGAAGCGCGAAGGGCCTGCACCGCCTGCTGGACCCGGGCGTTCTCCTCCACCAGGTGCGACAGGCGGTTCCACAAGACCTCCGGCATGTGGGGCCGCAGTGCCTGAAGCGAGCGCCCGTCCAGTTCCCGCACCAGCCTCCATCCGGAAAGGTGGCGACGGGCCAGCGCCAGAGCCTGCTCGCATTCTTCGCGGCGGCGGTTATAGCCGGAGCCCGCCAGCTCTCGCCGCTGCCCGGTATCCGTCACCACCAGCGCCGCCTGCGGCGGCAGCGGCACGTACTGGAAGCCCAGGCCGTCCGTGTCGAGGAAGAGGGCGTGGCCCCGGCGGGCCAGGCAGGCGACGAACTGATCCATGATCCCGCAGCGCACGCCGACGAACTCGTTCTCGGCCCGGTGGGCCGCCCGGATGGCCGCCAGGGGATCCAGCTCGAGACCGCCCAGGGCCGCGGCGATCATCACGCAGGCCATCTCCACCGCGGCCGACGATGACAGCCCCGCCCCCAGGGGCACGTCACCCGCGACGGCCAGGTCGGCGCCGGGAAGCCGGTGGCCCAAATCGCCCAGGGCCCACCAGACGCCCTCCACGTAGGCCACCCAGGAGGCCTCGCGCTGCCGGCGCGCCGCCCCCCGGGCCGGGTCGCCAGCCCCCTGCACCGGATCCCCGGCCCCCCGGGCGGCCGGGTCGCCGGAGAAGCCGGCGGGCAGCTCTGTCAAGGCGTCGATCTCGAAGGCCGCCCTTTGCCCGTATTGAAGCGAGTAAACGTGCACGCTGCGATCCGGGCGGCGGGCCCCGGCCACCGCCACCGCCCGGTCGATGGCTACGGGCAGCACGAAACCGCCCGTGTAGTCGGTGTGCTCTCCGATGAGGTTCACCCGGCCCGGCGCGGCGGCCACGGCCTCGGGGTCCCGTCCGAACACCCGGCGAAACGCCTGCGCTGCCCGCAAAGCTGGTTCCGGCAGGTCGGCTGCGCTGCGGCCCTGCCCGGTTTGCGCCGCCGCCGGCAGCGACCCGTGTGCGGTTTGCCCCGCCGCCGCGGGCGTGCCGCCCCTCCCCGCGTCGGCGCCGCCGGTGCCATGCCCACGCTCCATCAGGTCGCCTCCGTCTCCCGCAGTGAGGCGAGCACCTTGCGCAGCCGCTCGGCCATCTCCTCGGGTGTCATGTCGGTGATGAAGGTGCCGGCCCCCGACTCGCTGCCCGCCAGGTACTTGAGCCGGCTGGCACTTCTTTGCAACGGCAGGAACTCCAGGTGGAAATGGCACTCCGGGTAGCCGCCGGCCGGGCGGTCGGTGGGAGCCTGGTGCATCACCATCATGTAGGGGAGCTTGAAGCCAAACAGGGCGTCGTAAGCCACAAGCAGCGGTTTGAGCACCGAGGCCAGCTGCCAGCGGCCGTCGGAGGTGAGCTCCTCCAGGCTTGCCACGTGCTGCAGGGGCGCCACCATGGTCTCGAAGGGAAAGCGGGCGAAAAACGGCACGAAGGCCACGAACCCCTCGCCGCGCACCACGGTCCGGTCCTCGGGACCTGTCAGCTCGTGGGCCAGCACGTCGCAGAGCAGGCAGCGGCCGGTGCGCTGAAGGTGGCGGCGGGAGCGCACAAGCTCCCGCCGGGGTATCGGGGGAACGAAAGGAAACGCGTAGATCTGCCCGTGCGGGTGGTGCAGCGTGACGCCCACCGCGTCGCCCCGGTTTTCGAAGATCATCACGTAGCGCACGAAGGGATGAGCGCCCAGCTCCCGATAGCGCTCGGCCCACACCTCCACCAGGGCCCGGATCTGCTCCAGCGGCTGCTCGCCCAGAGAGCGCTCGTGGTCGGGGGAGTAGACAACCACCTCGCAGACGCCCCGGGCCGGGCGAACCGGCCACAGCCGGCCGGCAGGCGCCCCGGGCACAGGCGGTGTGCGCACCAGCGCCGGGAAGCGGTTTTCAAAAACGGCCACGTCGAAGGGCTCGTCGGGGATCTCGGTGGGCTGGTTCGGGTCCCGGGTCGGGCACAGCGGGCAATACTCGGCGGGGGGCTTGTAGGTGCGTTCCTGGCGGTGGGCGGCCACCACCACCCACTGACCCAGGAGGGGATGCCAGCGAAGCTCCCCCCGGTGGTCGCCGGCTGCAGGCGGCCCGGCGGGCGCGACGCCTGCCGGCTCAGGTCCGGCCTGCTGTACCTCTCGCCCCAATTCCGCAGCTGTGCTTGGGCCGTGCACGCGATAGAGGACAAGGTAGCGCCCGTCCGCCCTTTGCTCGCGGCGGACTTGCAGGCTTACCCGAGGCCACCCGCCCGGCGGGGCCGTCGCAGAGCCTTCCCCGGAGGGGGTTGCCCGGGCATCCGTGCACGGGACCGTGGAGCCGCAAGGCCCTGGAGCGCCCTGCATGCCGCCAACGCCTCGCAGCCCATGACATGCCCGGATCATCCTTTCCCCCTGCCCCCGCTTCGCAGCCGCACCGCCGCCTCGTGTTCCGCCGACGCCCCTTCACACGCCCAGCACCTTCCGCCGCTTCACACCCCCAGCAGGTGCCGCCGCCTCACAGCCCCAGCAGCACGTCGTAGCGGGCTGCGCGCCAGACCCCCTCGAGGATGGGCTGCAGGGCAAGGGGGTAGTCGGGGTCGGGGTCAAGTAGCGGCAGCGCCACCGTGGGCAGGGGGTCATCCACATCGAAGGGATACAGTTCGCCGGCGTGCAGTCGGTGGGCCCGAACCACGAGAACCGCCCGGTCGCACGCCGGCCAATCTGTAGCCAGGGGCATCCGTTCGCCGCCGAGCAGGAAATCCATCTCCACCAGATGGATGCCCGCGGACAGAATCTGCTCGCGCTTTTGCAGGTACGAGCGGCGCCCCTCGTGCCCCGGCCTCTTGTTGTTGGGCGAAAGGATTTCAAGGCTTCCGACAAGCTGACCCGCTGGAGTCCGAATGGCGACAGAGCGCTCCCGGATCTCCTCGCGGACGGCCACCGGAACGATGATCGGCTGCGTCGCGGTAGCGGAACGAGCTCGTTGGGCGGCCTGCTCAAAGAGCGGTCTGTCGGAGCGTTGGGTTACCCCTACATCAGGCCGCACCAGCCGTGGCACCGTGTGCTCCACGGCCAGGTACACGCGCTCTTCCACCACGGCCACATAGCGCGGCGCCAGCTCCTCCGACAGGTGGTTGGCCAGGGCCACCACAAAGCGGACATGAAAGTCATGCCACAGCCCCTGTCGCTCAAGCCTCGGGTCAAGGCGCAGCCGGCCCCCGTCCACCTACGTCTCACCTACTGTCGCGGGCAGCATCCTGTCGCAAGCAATGGCCGTCCCGCTGCCGGCGAGCCCATTATATCTCCCGCGCCGGATCCTGCGGCCGCGCCCGGGGCCGCTGCCACGAGACCGGGTGAAGGATGGCGCTCAGGCCCCGGGCCAGATGCTGCGGCGCACGAAGGTGTAGCCCTCGGCCAACCTGCGCGCCGTTCGGGCGTAGGCCGCCTGCTCCACCCGCCAGGTGCCGCCGTCCCCGCGCAGGCGCACCCAGACGGGCAGGGTGCCGCTGGGATGGCCGATGGTTACCACATCCGGGGGCTTCTGGCGGGCCACCTCGAAGGGGACGGTGCCGGGTAGCCGGGCGGCCACCGCGGTGCAGATGGACGCCGTGCCGGGGAAGGCCTTGTGCATGGTGGCAGGCCGGCCCGCCACCACCCGGGCCACCAGGCTCAGTTCGTCGGCCGCCACCACCTGCCCTGTCGCGTAGCTCACGTACGCCGCCGGCGGGCTCACCACCGTCAGGATGGGCACAAGCCCGTCCGGGGGAAGCCCGACCCGGCGCGCCGCCGCCGCCTTGATGGCCATCAGGCCCGCCACGGCGCCGCCGTCCAGCTCCCCCGGCCCCTCCGTACCCTTCCACCCGACGCTGTCGGCCCGGACGAACGCGCACAGGTTGGCGATGTCCACCAGGCTCACCGCCACCCGCCGCCCCAGCTCGGGCACCTCCAGCTCGTCCACCGGGTGGCCGGTGGGCAGTAGCGACCCCGTGGCCCCCCCGGCGGTCTCCCGGTAGTCGAGCAGGATCCGGGCCCCTGTGCCGGGCACCCCGTCGATGGCGAAGTCGCCCTCCACCTGCGCCGCCCCATCCGCCACGGGCACCTCGGCCACCAGCACCCGGCCGGTGTTGGTGTTGTGGATGCGAACCCGGGTCACCGGCTCGCGGACGTGCACCAGCCCCTCCTCCACCGCATACACGCCCACGGCCGCCGAGATGTTGCCGCAGTTGATGTCGTAGTCCACCACCGGCTCGCGGATGCTGACCTGCCCGAAGGTGTAGTCGAGGTCCGCATCCGGCCGCCCCGGCGGCCCGATGATGGCCACCTTGCTGGTCAGGATGTCCGCGCCGCCCAGGCCGTCGATCTGCCGCGGGTCGGGGCTTCCGAAGATGGAGAGGATCACCCGATCCCTGGCCGCCGGCTCCCGGGGAAGGTCGGCCGCCCTCAGGAAGACCGCCTTGCTGGTTCCCCCTCGCATCAGCACGAACCGAACGGGAATCTGCCGCTGCATGGCCGGCCGCCCCCACCCCGCTCGCCGAGCGCTCCCGTCACCTCGGCGAACCAAGCCTCTTCGTGTTCAGCGGGTCAAGATCTGCACCGTGCAGGCGGCGCCCTCGACCCCGGCGGCCTTGCCGCCCCGGCAGTGCGCCACCCCGACCTTCGCCCCCTCTATCTGCCGCTGGCCGGCTTCGCCCCGCAGCTGGCGCACCAGCTCCACCACCTGCGCCACCCCGGTCGCCCCCAGGGGGTGGCCCTTGCCCAGCAGGCCCCCGCTGGGGTTGATGGGCCGCCGGCCGCCGATGTCCGCCTCGCCCCGCTCGACCGCCGCCAGGTAGGTGCCGGGCTCAAACAGGCCCAGCCCTTCCACCCGCAGCGCCTCGGCGATGCTGAAGCAGTCGTGCACCTCCGCGAAGTCCACGTCCTCGGGGCTCACCCCGGCCCGCTCGAAGGCGTCGGTGGCCGTCTTGCGGGTCAGAGGCTCAAACGTCATCGGTTGCGGCTCCACCTCCACCTCGCCCGTGCGAAGGGCCGAGGCGGCCAGCCGCACCGCCCGCCCCCGGCCCAGCCGCCGCACGGCCGCCTCGCTGCACAGGATGGCCGCCGCCGCACCGTCGCTGACCGGCGAGCAGTCCAAAAGCCGCAGGGGCTCGGCGATAGGGCGGGAGGCCAGCACCTCCTCCAGGCTCACCGGCTTTTGAAACTGCGCGTAGGGGTTGAGGGCGGCGTTGCGCTTGTTTTTCACCGAGATCATGGCCAGCTGCTCCCGGCTTGCCCCGAAGTCCTCCAGGTAACGGCGCGCCCGCATCGCATACACGGCCGGCATGGTCAGCCCCAGGGCCGCCTCCAGGTCGTCCTCGCCGGGGGTAAGGGCCCCCCGAAACCGGGACGTGAGGTGCTCCACCCCGAAAGCCAGCACCACGTCGTACTCCCCGGCCCGGATGGCCAGGTATCCCTCCCGAATGGCGGTCGCGCCGCTGCTGCAGGCGTTTTCCACGTTGGCCAGCGGGATACCCGCCAATCCCACCTGGGCCAACACCCGCTGCCCCGTTACCATCCCCTGGAAAACGTGCCCGCAGTACGCCGCCTGGATAGCCCTGGGGTCGACGCCCGCATCCCGGATGGCTTCCCGGACCGCCTCGGCCCCGAGATCGACGGCATCCCGGTCGGGATGCTTGCCGAAGCGGGTCATGCCCACCCCGATCACGTACACGTCACGCATCGCCTGCACCCCCCGTAGCCGGCCGGAAGCGGTATGCCACCACCGTGGTGCCGTCGGACCTGGACCCGACGGGCTCCACGTGCAGCTCCACCGGCATGCCCACCCTCACCTGCTCGGACGGGCAGCCGGCAAGCTGCCCGAGCAGCCGGACGCCCTCGGGCAGATCCACGTACACCAGCACGTAGGGCACTTCAAAGGTGGGAACCGATTGGTGCACCACCGTAAAGGTGTAGACCGTCCCCCGGGAGCTGAGCGGAACCTCCTCCATCGCGTCCCCCAGGCAGCGCGCGCACACCTTGCGGGCTGGAAAGAAGTGGGCCCCGCAAGAGCGGCAGCGGCCGGCCACGACCCGGGCCCGGCCGTGCTCGACGCGCACCAACCCCGGCTGTAGCGGCACCCAGCCCTCCGGAAGCCCCGACGATGCCCAGCCCTCGGAACTCTTGGACCCTTCGGGCCCACCCGACGGCCGGTCCTCCGAACCCTTCGACCCTTCCGGCGGACCGGCCGCCCGGTGCTCCGGAAGGTGCGGCGGCGTCGACGCCTGCATCGGTTCGGGCAGGAACGCCACGGCCGGCCCTGAGCCGCCGGTCCCTGCCCTCTTCCCCCTTTCCCCTATCCCCTGCTCCGGCCGGCGGGCGACACCTGCCGGCGGCCGCCCGGCGCGCCCTTGCCCGGGCCGCCCATCGAGGCACCGCCGGTGCCGCACGGGACCGCCTGTCGCGCCGCCCCTGCCGGCGCCGCGTGCCACACCTCAGTACGATCCCAGGCTACGCCCCCCGCAGACGTACAGAACCTGGCCGGTGACGTAAGCGCTTTCGTCCGAGGCGAAGAACAAAACCGCCCACGCCACGTCCTGGGGCGTGCCGATGCGGCCCATCGGAACGGACTGCGTGAGGCGCTGCTGCACGTCCTCCTTCAGGCTGCGAAACAGCGGGGTGTCCACCAGCGCCGGCGCCACGCAGTTGGCCGTGATCTGGTAGCGGGCCAGTTCCAGGGCGAGCGTGCGCGTCAGGCTGACCAGCCCTCCCTTGGAGGCCGAGTAGTTGGCCTGGCCCACGCCTCCCAGCCACGCCCGGGAGGAGATGTTGATGATTCGCCCGTGGCGCTGCTCCATCATGTGGGGGACGGCCGCCCTGCAGCACAAAAACGGGCCCTTGAGGTTGACCCGAAGGACGTCGTCCCACTCCTCGTCCGACATCTTGGCCAGGTACCGGTCCTTCGCGATGCCGGCGTTGTTGACCAGGATGTCCACCCGCCCGAAGCGCTCCAGGGCGGTGCGGATCAGGGACTCCGCCCCGTCTTTTGTGCTCACGTCGGCCGCGGATCCCACCGCCTCGATCCCCGAGTCCCGCAGCTCCTGGACCACCCGGTCCACCCTCTCGGCCACCACGTCGTTGACCACCACCCGGGCCCCGGCGCTGCCCAGCGTCCGCGCGATGCCCTCCCCGATGCCCTGTCCGGAACCCGTCACCACCGCAACCCGACCCGAGACTCCCATGGCCCATCCCCCCACCGCGGCTAGCGGCCCACAAAGTGCGGCTCGCGCTTTTCCACGAAGGCCCGGATGCCCTCCTTGCGGTCCTCGCTGTGGCGCAGCACGGAGTGGCACGAGGCCTCAAACGCCAGGCCGGTCTCCAGGTCCACGTTGAGCGCCAGGTTGACGGCCGCCTTGATCTGCTTGATGGAGAGAGGCGCTCTGGAGGCGATGGTTCGGGCCAGGCTCAGGGCCTGCTCCATGAGCGCCTGGGGGGGCACCACCCGGTTCACAAGCCCGATCCGGTAGGCCTCGGCGGCGTCGATGCGTTCGGCCGTGAACATCAGCTCCTTCGCCCGCCCCGGCCCCACCAGTCGGGTCAGCCGCTGGGTGCCGCCCGCTCCGGGCATGCTTCCCACCCTCGCCTCGGGCAGCCCGAACTGCGCGTTGTCGCTGGCCACCCTCAGGTCGCAGGCCAGCGCCAGTTCCAGCCCCCCGCCCAGCGCGTAGCCCTGGATGGCCGCAATGACGGGCTTGCTCAGGGTTTCGATGCGGCGGAAGACCTGCCGCACCCACCGCCCGAGGGGGTCTTCCACCACGCCGTCGGTCGTCTCCTGGGCCCGCTCCTTCAGGTCGGCGCCCACGCAAAAGGCCTTTTCCCCGCTGGCGGCCAGGATGACCACCCGAACCGATGGATCCTCTTCCGCCCGGTCGAGAAGCTCTCCCAGCTGCTGCAGCATGGCGGAGTTGAGGGCGTTCAGGGCCTCCGGCCGGTTCAGGGTGAGGATGGCGACAGGGCCTTGCTGAGCCCAAAGAACGGGCTCGTTCACGGATCATCCCTCCTCTGGTGCCGCCGGCGCCGGCCGGTCCATCACCGCGCCGGCGTCGATCAGTTCCCGGATCTCCTGGGGCGAAAAGCCGGCCTCCTCCAAAATCTCCCGGGAATGCTCCCCGGCAAGGGGCGGGGGCCGGCGGGCCCGGGTGGGGGTGGCGCTGAAGCGCAAAGGGCTACCGATGACCCGAAGGCTGCCGAGAGTGGGGTGGTGCAGGGTGAGGATCATGCCGGCCCCGGTCACGTGCTCGTGGCTCACCAGCTCCGGGTATTCCAGAAGCGGCCCGCAGACGATATCCGCCTCCTCCAGCCGCCGGACCCACTCCGCCGTGGTGCGGCTGCGAAACAGCGGCTCGAGGGTCTCCCGCAACGCCTGCCGGTTGCGCACCCGCTTCTCATTGGTGTCGAAGCGGGGATCCTCGGCCAGCTCCGCCACCCCCAGCACCTCGCACAGACGCCTCCAGCGAGCCGGTGTGTAGGCGGCCACCATCACGTGGCCGTCTCGGGTCGCAAACGCCTCGTTGGGGGCCGCATAGGGCGCCGCGCTCCCCTGGCGCCCCGGGGACTGCCCGCTGGCCAAAAACATGGCCAGCGGCACCATCTGGAAAGCCAGAAGCCCGTCCAGCAGGGAGACGTCCACCCGCTGGCCCTCGCCGGTGCGCTCCCGGGCCAGCAGGGCGGCCAGGATGGCCAGGGCCGCAAGAAAGCCCCCCGTCATGTCCGCCGCGGGCACCCCCACCTTCACCGGGGGGCCGTCGGGGGTGCCCGTGACGCTCATCAGGCCGCTCATGGCCTGCACCAACCCGTCCACCCCCGGCCGGTCCCGCCAGGGGCCAAAGCGGCCGAAGGCGGAGATGGAGGCGTAGATCAGCCGGGGATTTCGCGTCCGCAGCTGCTCATAACCCAGCCCGAGCCGGTCCATGACCCCCGGCCGGAAACTTTCCACCAGCACGTCGCAGCCGCCCGCCAGACGCAGTACCGCCTCGCAACCCCCCGGCTTCTTGAGGTCGACGACCAGGCTTCGCTTGTTGCGGTTCATCCCCAAGAAGGCGGCCGCCACCCCATCCACGAAAGGCGGGCCCAGGCCGCGCCCCCAGTCCCCTTCCGGGGGCTCCACCTTCACCACCTCGGCCCCCAGGTCGCCCAGGATCATGGCGCACACCGGGCCTGCCGCCCCCTGCGAGAGGTCAAGTACCCGAATCCCGTCGAGCGCCGCCGCCATCGCCCGTCGCCTCTGCTTCTCGACCATCCGATCGCGCCCCGAAACCTTCGCTGCCCCCCGGGCCGCCGTCCTGCGGGGGCAACCCGCCTTCCCTGCCGCCACCCGTCCCGTCCAGCAGGGCCCGGCCCATCCACTGCCAGCGGCCGTCCTGCCCCAGCCGCGCCACCAGCTGGCGGCCGGCCGCCAGGGCACGCAGGTTGAGTTCCCGGTGACGGCCGGGAACCCGAGCGATCACGGCCTGCTCCAGCGCCCGCTCGTCCACCAGTCGGGTGAGTTCCACCAGGGCGCCCAGGGCCACCATGTTGAGGCCCAGCGCACCTCCCGAGACGCCCCGAGCCGTCTCCAGCAGGGGCAGGGCATACACGCTCCACTCACCCACCGGAGGCTCCCCCACCAGCCGTTCGTCCACCAGCAGAACCCCCGACGGGCGAAGCTCCCGGGCGTAGCGGTCGCAGGCCTCCTGGGTCAGCGCGACCAGAACATCCAGCTGCTCCGCCTTCGGGTAGCCGATCTCGCCCCGGGCGATGGCCACGTCGCTGCAGCTGGCCCCACCCCGGGACTCCGGCCCGTAGGACTGGGACTGGGTGGCGTTGAGGCCGCTCAGGATGGCCGCCTGGGCCAGCACCACACCAGCCAGTACCACCCCCTGCCCGCCGGCCCCTGCCAACCGCACGTCCACCCTATTGCCCAACCGGCCTTCGCCCCCCCGCACCGTTGGAAGTCTCCCCCGCCCCCCACCCCTGCAGACCGGCCACCTGAGGGCTTACGGCCCGCCCGTCGCCGGCCTGCGCGCAGGCTTGCCGGATGGCCCGCCAGCAGCTTTCGGAGAACTCCGGCCGCGTCTCCTCATGGAGCAGCCCCAGGGGGAGGCCGGCCGGGGCCGCCGGAAGGGGCAGGTGAGGCACCACCCGCTTGCTTGCCAGCACGCTGCCGATGGCGGCCTCGTGGCGAGGCATCCCCACGAGCATCTCGGGGCCCCTGCCCAGGGCGTTGTATCGCCCGAAGAACTCGGGGCAGTCCGACAGCACCTCGATGAAGGCGAAGCCCGGGTGCTGCAGGGCCCGGGCGATGAGGTCCGTGAGCGCCATGGGACGGTACGCCAGCGCCCTGGCCACAAACGTCGCTCCGGCCGCCGCCAGGAGCCGGCAGGCATCGAAGGGCGGCTCCAGGTTGCCGTAGGGGGCGGTGCTGGCCAGCGCGCCCGAAGGCGTCGTGGGGGCCACCTGGCCGCCGGTCATGCCGTACACCGCGTTGTTGAACAAGAGGCAGGTCAGGTCGATGTTGCGCCGGGCCGCGTGGATCAGGTGGTTGCCCCCGATGGCCAGACCGTCCCCGTCACCGGTCAGCACCACCACCTTCAACTCCGGCCGGGCCAGCTTGAGGCCCGTGGCGAAGGCCGGCGCCCGCCCGTGGGTGGTGTGCAGGGTGCAGAAGTCCGCATAGCCGACCAGCCGGCTGCTGCACCCGATGCCCGCCACCAGAGCGACCCGGTTGCGATCCAGGCCCAGGCGGTCGATGGCCTCCAAAAGCGCCCGCAGCACGATCCCGTGCGCGCAGCCCGGGCAGAGCACGTGGGGCATGTTACGCTCCCGCAGGTAGGCAAGGACATCCATCACCCGGAGCCCCTTCCAACCGGCGCCCACTCCACGAGCCGGGCCAAAAGCTCCGAAGGCCGGATGGGTTCCCCGTCGGCCCTCAGGTGCGCCGCCACCTCGGTGGCCCCGGCGGCGGCTCGGGCCACCTCCCCCACCATCTGGCCCATGTTCATCTCCGCCACCAAAAGCCCGCGGACCCGGGCCGCCACCTCCGCCACCGCCTCATCGGGAAACGGCCACAGCGTCACGGGGCGCAGCAGGCCCGCCCGGATGCCCCGCCGGCGCGCCTCGACCACCGCATCCCGGGCGGCACGGGCCACGATGCCGTACGCGAAGATGGCCACCTCCGCATCCTCCAGGGCGAAGCGCTCCACCTGAACCAGTTCCCGGCGGGCCGCTTCGATCTTGCGGTGCATGCGAGCCAGGAGGGCGCCCACCTGCTGCGCCGACGTGGTGGGAAAGCCCCTCTCGTCGTGAGCCAGCCCTGTCACGTGAAAGCGATAGCCGTCCCCGAACGGCGGGAGCGGTGGCACATCCCCTGCGTCCGATGCGTACGGCCGGTACTCCTCGGGGGTGCAGCCGGGATAGGCGCGGTGGATCACTTCCACCCGATCCGGCAGCTGCACCCGTTCCCGCATGTGAGCGACCACCTCGTCGTAGGTGAGCACGACCGGGGTCCGGAAGCGCTCGGCCAGGTTGAAGGCGCGCACCGTGAGGTGGAAGACCTCTTCCACGGAAGCCGGAGCCAGCACGATGATGGGATGGTCGCCGTGCGTACCCCACCGGGCCTGCATCACGTCACCCTGGGAGGGGGCGGTGGGAAGTCCGGTGCTGGGGCCGACCCGCATGACGTTGACCACCACGCACGGAACCTCCGCCATGGCCGCATAGCCGATGTGCTCCTGCATCAAGGAGAACCCCGGGCCGCTGGTGGCCGTCATGGCCTTGAGGCCGCCCAGGGAGGCCCCGATGACCGCGGCCAGCGACGCGATCTCGTCCTCCATCTGCACGAACACCCCGCCGGCTCCCGGCAACAGGCGGGCCATCTCCTCCGCAATCTCGGACGACGGGGTGATGGGGTAGCCCGCGTAGAACCGGCAGCCCGCGGCCACGGCCCCCCGGGCGCAGGCGGCGTTGCCCTGCAAAAGGGCAGCCTCAGCCATCTGCCCGAACCCCCCGGGCCACCGGGGCATGGGCCGCCTCCCCGGCCGCCGGCCCCGCCAGTTCACCCGGCGAGGCGTGCGCCGGATGCACGGAGATGGCAAAGTCAGGACACAGCCACTCGCAAAGCCGGCAGCCCGTGCAGGCATCGGGCGAAGCCACCACCGCCTTGTCCGAGCCGTCCATCGCCAGGCAGAACTCCGGGCAGATCCGCACGCAGATCTCGCATCCCTTGCACCAGCGAGCCCGGATCTCCACCTCATAGGCATGCCGCTCGCCCGGCGGGCGGGAGGCGGCGACGGGGGGTATGCTCCAGACCTGAAGCACCCGCCCCGCCTCGAAGGCCCGCACGTTGACGTCTACCGTCTTGGGCGGAACCCCTTCCCGGATCGCCTTCAGCCAGGCCTGCTCGGGCAAATCCAGCACACCTGCGAGCACACCCAACAGCACGCTGTTCGCCGCCCTCGCATTGCCAAGCCCGCCGGCCACCGCCCGGGCGTCCACCACCCGCAGGTCCGAGGTGTGGCGGCGCAGCACCTCGAGATCCGCCGGCGGGTACGACGGTCTCCACGTGGCCCGATCCCGGCACGCGACCGGCGGCACCACCCGGGCCGTGCTGGCGATGAAAGTCCCACCGGGCTGCAGATAGCTGAGCCAGCGGAGGCCCTCCGCCCACTCGAAGGCGACCAGCACCTGGGCCCCGCCTCGGGCCACCAGCGGGCTTGCCACCGCACGACCCCAGCGGATGTGGCTGTAGACGATCCCCCCTCGCTGGGCCATCCCGTGCACTTCGCTCTTTTTGACGTCGTATCCGCAGGCCATCAGCGCGCTGGCCACGATGTTGCTGGCCAGCACGACCCCCTGCCCCCCCACGCCCACCATCAGGAGGCTCTTGGTTTGCTCACCCACGGCCCGAGGCCCCCTCCCCCGGCACCGGCCGGATGGCCCCGGTCGGGCAGACCTGGGCGCAGACGGTGCACCCCGTGCAGGTGAGCGTATCCAGCGTCACCTTTCTGCGCCCCTCATGCCACGCGTCGTCCCACGTGAGGGAGGGGCAGCCCACGTTCATGCACAGCTGGCATGCGATGCAGGCTTCCTCCACCACGTAAAAGGGATGGTCCCGGACTTTCACCGGCGCCTCCACGCAGGGACGGTTGGTGATGACCACCGCCGGCCCCGGGTGGGCGATGGCCGCCTCGATGGCCCGGTACACCGCTCCCAGGTCGTAAGGGTCCACCACCTCCACGTGCTCAACGCCCAGCGCCCGGCACAAGGCCACCAGATCCACCGGACGCGCGGGGTTCCCCTTCAGGGTGACCCCCGTTCCCGGGTGATGCTGCCCGCCGGTCATGGCGGTGGTGCCGTTGTCCAGGATGAGCACGGTGATGTCGGCACGGTTGTAGACGGCGTCCATGAGGGCCGGGATGCCGGCATGCAGGAAGGTGGAATCGCCGATGGTGGCCACCACAGGCCCTCCCGCGCCCCCGGAGTGGGCCAGCCCGACGGCCATGCCGATGCTGGAACCCATGGCCACGCAGGTATCCATGGCCGACAGAGGTTCCAGGGCCGCCAGCGTGTAGCAGCCGATGTCCCCGGCCACCACCGCCCCCAGCCGCCTCAGGGCCATGAAGGGCCCGGTGTGCGGGCAGCCCGAACACAGCACGGGCGGCCTGGCGACGGTTTCGGGTGCCGGCGGGGCGGGCGGTGCCGGCGCCAGCACCCCGGCCCGGACCAGCCCTTCTCGAATTCGGTCGGGGTCAAGCTCGCCCACGGCGGGAAAATAGGCCCGCCCTTCCACCTCCAGGCCGGCGGCTCGCAGCGCGTCTTCCAGGTACGGCTCCAGCTCCTCCACCACCAGCAGCCGCCGCACCCGCCGGGCAAAGGACCGGATCCGCTCCAGAGGCAACGGGTGGGAGATCCCCAGCTTCAGGATGCTGGCATCGGGCAGTACTTCCCGCACGTAGTGATACACCACACCCGAAGTGACCACGCCCACCTCGGGGTCCCGCAGCTCCTCCACGGTCAGCGGGCTTTCTTCCACGAACTTTTCCAGCCGCTTGAGGCGCTCCAGCACCACGGGGCGGCGCCTTCGCGCGAAGGCAGGCAACATGACGTACTTTTGGGGATTGCGCCGAAAGCCGCCCGCGGGGACCGGCTGGGGCGGCCGGGGTGACACCACCCCCAGGCCGTGGGCCACCCGAGTCGTGTAGCGCAGCAAGACCGGGGTGTCGAAACGCTCGCTGATCTCGAAGGCCTCCCGGGTGAAGGCCCGGGCCTCCTCGCTATCGGCCGGCTCCAGCATGGGCACCGCCGCAAAACGGGCGTAAAAGCGGTTGTCCTGCTCGTTTTGCGAGCTGTGCATACCGGGGTCGTCCGCGCTCACCACCACCAGGCCTGCGCCGACCCCGGTGTATGAGGCTGTCATCCACGTATCCGCCGCCACGTTGAGGCCCACGTGCTTCATGGTGGCCATGGCCCGCACCCCGCCCAGCGACGCTCCCAGGGCCACGTCCAGCGCCACCTTCTCGTTGGGGGACCACTGCACGTGAACCCCCTCATAGGTGGCCAGGCTTTCCAGGATCTCGGTGCTGGGCGTCCCCGGGTAGCCGGCAGCCACCCGAACCCCGGCCTCGTAAGCCCCCCGGGCCACCGCCTGGTTGCCGGAGAGCAGGGTGCGGACCTCAGCCGTCACGCTCACACGCTCGCCCCCCGCGACGCTCAAAGCCCCTTGCCCCGCCGTTGCATCGTCGAAGGCAGCCAGCGCTGCCCCGGCGAAGGGATTCAATGGTGCATGGGCGACGAGAGAGTGAGCAGCTCCAGGATCTCCTCGTCGCGCAGCACCCGGTCCGAGGCTTTCGCCCTCTGGATAACCCGCTCCACGATGTGGTGGTCCTGAGGCAACCCCCGCCGGCTCAGCCACATCAAGACGTTGGCCTGGCCGCTCATGGGCCCCACCGAGATCACCTGCTCCATCCCGAACTCGTCGGCGGGCACCCCGCTATAGACGCGGTTGGCCAGCCACCGGTCGCCCTTGCGAAGCGCCTTCAAGATGGCCGCCGCGTGCACCCCGGTGCTGGTCTCGAAGGCGTCTTTGCCCACCACGGGGTAATTGGGCGGGATGGGCATCCCGGTGGCCTCCGAGACGGCACGGCAGTAGTCGGGAAGCGGCCGCAGGTCCCGATCCGTCCAGCCCAGGAGCTTCAGGTTGACCAGCAACAGGTCCATGGCCAGGTTTCCAACCCGCTCCCCGATACCCAGCCCGCAGGCGTGCACCCGGTCGGCCCCCTCGGAGACAGCGGCCAGCGCGTTGATCAGCTCCAGCCCCCTGTCCCGGTGGCCGTGCCAGTCGATGGCCACCGGCTCGCCCACCTCCTGCACCACCTGCCGGATGAAGCGCACCAGGTTGCGCACGCCCCAGGGCGTGGCGTGGCCGACGGTGTCGGCCAGGCAGATGCGGCCCGCACCCGCCCGGATCGCGGTGGCGTACAGCTGCCGCAGGTGCTCGGGGTGGGCCCGGGTGGTATCCTCGGTCACGTACATCACCGAAAGCCCCTGCCGGCGCGCCAGGGTGACCGCCTGTTCCGTGGTGCGCAGCAGGAAGTCCAGATCCCACCCCTCGGCGTACTGCCGGATGGGGCTGGACCCCAGGAAGAGCGCCGCGGTGATGGCCACCCCGGAGCGCTGCTGGGCCTCCGCGATGGCATAGATGTCCTCGGCCACCGTGCGCCCCGCGCAGTTGGGCTGAATGCGCAGGCGACACCGGTCGATCTCCTGAGCGAGGCTCACCACGTCGTCCAATGCCCGCCCCCCGGCGCCCGGGTACCCGATGTCCGCGGAGTCGATGCGCAGAGCCTCCATGCGGTGAAGCAGCTCCCGCTTCTTCTCCACCGGCGGGTGCAGCACCGAGGGGCTTTGCAAGCCGTCACGCAAAGTCTCGTCGTTGAGCTCCACCGGCTTGGTCGGGGCAGGAAATTCCCCGCCCACCAGGTTCCAGTCGTACAGGAGCTGTTGCTCCCGCTCGAACACCGAAGCCGTATCCAGCGCTGTCATGGCGCACCCCACCCTGCTCGCCCCGAAGGCGTATCACGTCAGGCGGCGCCGATCCACCACGCGCAGCGCCTTCCCCTCGCTGCGCGGAAGGCTTTTGGGCGGCAGAACGGTCACCTTGAGGGAAAGCCCGATGACTTCCCGGATCCCGTCCGCGACGCGCTCCGCCAGCCGGTCAAGACCGTCCTGGACGCACGACGCCTTGGCCTCCACCTGAACCTCCACCGTGTCCAGCGCCCGCTCCCGGTCGACCACCAGCTGGTAGTGGGGTTCCAGCTCCGTGAACCGCAAAAGCGCCGACTCCACGTCGGAGGGGAACAGGTTCACGCCCCGCACCACCAGCATGTCGTCGGTACGCCCGGTGATCTTGGCCATCCGCACCAGCGTCCGGCCGCACCGGCACGTGTCCGGCTCGAACAGCGTGGTCAGATCGCCGGTTCGGTAGCGAAGCAGCGGCATCGCCTCTTTGGTGAGGGTGGTCAGCACCAGTTCCCCCCGCTGCCCCCAGGGAAGCACCTCGCCCGACGCGGGGTCGATCACCTCGGGGAGGAAATGGTCCTCGTTGATGTGCAGGCCGTTTTTCGCCTCGCAACACTCCACCGACACGCCCGGCCCGATGACCTCGCTCAGCCCGTAGATGTCCACCGCGTCGATGCCCAGACGGGCCTCCAGTTGCCGGCGCATCCCCTCCGTCCACGGCTCCGCCCCAAACACCCCGTAGCGAAGCCCCGAGGAGGCCACATCGATCTGGCGCTCTTCGAAGGCTTCCGCCAGGTGGAGCGCATAGGAGGGGGTGCAGGTGAGGCCGCTGGGAGAAAGCTCCTGGAACAGCTTGATCTGGCGCGCCGTGTTGCCCGACGAGGCGGGTACCACCATCGCGCCCAGGCGAATGCCGCCGTAGTGGAAACCCAGCCCTCCGGTGAACATGCCGTAGCCGTAGGCGTTTTGAATGATGTCCCCGGGGCGCGCGCCGGCCGCCGCCAGAACCCGGGCCATGACCTCCCCCCACAGCTCCAGGTCCGCCCGGGTGTACATGGCGGCCGTCGGCATGCCGGTGGTGCCCGAGGAGCTGTGAAACTCCATCACCTGCTCGCGCGGCACCGCCAGGGCCCCGAAGGGGTACAGGCCTCGCAGGTCCGCCTTGGACGTGAACGGGAGCCGCTGCAGGTCCTCCAGGCTGCGAATGGAACCGGGCGCCACCCCGGCTTCGTCCAGCCGCCTTCGGTAAAAGGGAACGGCCGAATAGACGCGCTCCACAACCGCCTGCAGGCGCGAAAGCTGCAGGCGAGCCCGCTGTCCCCGGGCCATGGTTTCGGCCTCGGGATCCCAGATCACAGGCGATGACCTCCTCTCGATCGCCGCAAGACAGCCACAATGCCCCCCGCGGCGAGGATCTCCCGCATCTCCTCCGGCAGGGGTTCACCCCGCAACATCTCGCCGGTGCGCCCGTTGCGCACCCACCCGCCCGCCAGGTTCACCTCCACCGGGTCGCCGTCGGCGAACCGGCGGGACACGCCCGGGCAGGCCAGCACCGCAAGGCCGATGGCCACCGCGTTGCGCAGGAAGATTCGGGCAAAGGAGTCCGCCACGACGCACCCGACACCCAGGGCCTTGAGGTTCTCGGCCGCCGTCTCCCGGCTGGAACCGCATCCAAAATTGCGTCCCGCCACCACCACGTCCCCCGGCCGGACCTCCGCGGCGAAGCGGGGGTTGACGGACTCGAGGACGTGCTGTTTGCGCACCTCGACGCTGGCAACCGCATACGCACCCGGGGAGAGCAGATCCGTGCTGATATCGTCGCCGAAACACCAGGCCCGGCCCCGGATCTCGCTCAACTCGGCCGCCAAGGGCTGCTTCACCTCCCCACCATGTCTCTGGGGTCGGCGATGCACCCGGCCAGGGCGGAGGCCGCCACCGTGGCCGGCGAGGCCAGGTATATCTCGGCCTGCGGGCTGCCCATGCGCCCGGCGAAGTTGCGGTTGTGGGTGCCGATGCATCGCTCCCCGGGCCCCAAAAGCCCCCCGTGACCCCCAAAGCAGGGGCCGCAGCCGGGGGGGAGGATGAGCGCGCCGGCGTCCACCAGTGCGGACAGGATTCCGTTTTCAAGCGCCTGTCGGTAAACCTCTCGTGAGGCCGGGGCCACCAGCAGCCGCACCCGGGGGTGGACGCGCCGGCCCCGGAGGATGCGCGCCGCCTCCTCCAGATCCTCCAGGCGGCCGTTGGTGCACGAGCCGATGAACGCCTGGTCCACGGGCGTCCCCTCCACCTCGTCCACCGGCCGCACCCGGTCCACCGCATGGGGAAGGGCCACCTGGGGAACGAGCCCGGACAGGGGGATGGTATGCACGGCGGCGTAGGCGGCGTCCCCATCCGGGCGAAGCTCCTGCAGACCCGGGGCGCCCGCGCGGGTCAGGAAGGCTTGCGTGACGTGGTCCGAGGCGAACAGGCCGAACTTGGCGCCGATCTCCACGGCCATGTTGCACATGCTGAGCCGCCCCGGCAGGTCCACCGACTCCGCCGCCGCCCCGGCGAACTCCACCGAGCGGTACTGCGCCACGTCGGAGCCAAAGCGCCCCGCGATGAACAGGATGACGTCCTTCCACCCCACCCCGTCGGGAAGCGAGCCCACCAGGTCGAACCGAATGGTCTCCGGGACCCGAAACCACAGCCGGCCGGTGGCCAGCACGTAGACCATTTCCGAGGTGCCGATCCCCGTGCCGGCGGCCCCCAGCGCTCCGTACGTGGTGGTATGGGAGTCCGTCCCCACCATGAGACGCCCGGGCCGGGCGTGTCCTCGCTCCACCAGCAACTGGTGACAGATTCCTTCACCGGCGTCATAGAAGTGTCGGATGCCGAAGCGCCGGGTATACTCCCGGATGCGCTGGTGCAGCTCGGCAGCCGCCCCGGAGGGAGCCGGCACCAGGTGGTCGATCACCACGGCCACCCGGTCAGGATCCCAAACCCGATCCACCCCCACCGACTCCAGGAGCTGGAACACCTGGGCTGCGAAGATGTCATGCACCAGCGCGAAATCGATCTGCGCGGTGACGAACTCCCCCGGCCGAACCGCCTCGCGGCCAGCCGCCCGGGCCAAAACCTTCTCGGCCAGCGTCAGCCCCAGAGGCCCTCGCACCCTCTCCCGTAGACTGCGGAACCTGGCCGCTTCCGGCTTGAAAGCCGCTATTCCCCGGACGCCCGACCCAATCCGCCAGCTTTCCCCAGTGTACCAAGCGCTTGCTTGCTTTGCATCATACCGGGGCGTCCCCATCCCTGTCAAGCCCTGGACTGCGCCTGCGCGCCTTGCCCCCACCCGCTCCCCATGTTACGATGGGGGTACCCGAACGGACGCATCCCCGCCGGCCTGTAAGGGCGCACCCTGGAAAGCGGTTGCGAATGCCCGTCGCGATGGACGACCCGCGCAACACAAAGCCTTCCCTCCACCCATCTCCCGGCACGGGGAGCGGCCTTATGGTGCCGCGGCCGCCCCGCCGCCTGGGGCAGAGTCTGCTCACGCTGGTCGCCCTGGTCACCTCGGCGTACATGGCCTATGCCACGCTGTTGGGCCCGTACCGAACCGTCCTTGTACACCTGGCACTTTTCATGATGGCAATGATGCTTATCTACTTTTTGAACGACTCGGACCCTCCTCGAACGGGCCGGCGGCGCATGTGGGACCGGGCGATGGCGCTTGCCGCCACCGCCGCTACCGGCTACGTGGTGGTCAACTACACCCGGATCCTGGGGCTTTGGGGGGCTCCTTTGCTGGGGCGCTGGGATCTGGTCGTGGGCTCTGTTCTCGTGGTGGTGGTGCTCGAGGCGGCCCGGCGGGAGAGCCGCGCCTTATTCATCCTCTCCCTGGCCAGCGTCGCCTACATCCTGTTCGGCCACAAGCTGCCCGGCCTGCTCGCCCACGCGCCCATCAGTTTTCGGCGCTTCATCTTTCTGGCGGCCTACACGGGCGAGGGCGTGTTCGGACTGGGGTTGTCGGTGGCCGCCGGGTATCTCTTCATGTTCCTGCTTTTCAGCGCGGCGCTGCTTCGGACCCGGGCCTCGGACGTGGTGATCGACCTGTTCAACTCCCTGATGGGACACAGGGTGGGTGGGCCCGCCAAGACCTCCATGCTGGCCAGCGCCGGGCTGGGGACGATGGTGGGCAGCTCCATCGCCAACGTCGTGACCACCGGCTCGATGACCATCCCGATGATGAAGCGAACCGGGTTTCCTGCCCACGTGGCGGCCGCGGTGGAGGTGGTCAACTCCGAGGGCTCGCAGCTGTTGCCCCCGGTCATGGGAGCAGCCGCCTTCCTGATGGCGGAGTTCACCGGCATTCCGTACAGCACCATCGCGCTGTCCGCCGTGATCCCCTCGGTCCTCTATTACGTCTCCACGTATGTGGTGATCCACGCGGAGGCCGAGCGCCGGGGGCTGACCGGCTTGCCGCGGCACGAATTGCCCGATGCGCGCGGGGTGCTCCGGAATGGCTGGCACCTGCTGCTGGCGCCGGGCGTGCTGTTTTACCTGCTGATGGTCAAAGGCGTCACGGCGGCGTACGCCGGCCTGGTCAGCGTGGGGGCGGCGCTGGCCGGCGCGTTTTGCCGGAAGGCCACCCGCCCGAACTGGCGGGACGTCGTGGCCATCTTCGACGACGGTGTGCGCCAGGCGTCCCGGGCGACTGCCCTCATCGTCTCCATCGGTCTCATCCAGCAGGCGGTGGTGACCACCGGCTTGGGCGCGCGCCTGACCGAACTGATCCTGTCTGCCTCCGGGCGCAGCCTTCCCGGAACGCTGCTTGTGGCGCTTTTGGTCGATACGCTTTTGGGCATGGGTATGCCGACTCCCATCGCCTACGTCCTGACCGCCTCTTTCGTGGCCCCCGCGCTGGAGGCGGTGGGGGTGCCCCGCCTTGCGGCTCACCTGTTCTTGTTCTACTTCGCCGTCAAGTCAGGCTCCACACCGCCCGTGGCGGTGGTGGCGGCGGTGGCGGCCAGCATTGCCCGAGCGGATTTCTGGAAGACCGCCCTCACATCTTTTTGGTACGCGGTGCCGGGCTTCATCGTGGCCTTCATGTTCGTCTACTCGCCGCCGCTGCTCATGCAGGGAACGCCCCTGGAGATAGGCCTGGCCGCGGCCTCGGCCGCTATCGGCGTGGTGGCGGCCGCGGGCGCGCTGACCGGATGGTTTTGGGGGTGGGCGAGGTGGTGGGAGCGAGCGGTGCTGGGCGCGGGCTCCGTGATGCTGATCAAGGCCGGAACGGCCACGGACCTGGCCGGTCTGGCCCTGGTGCTGGCCGTGCCCGTCCTGCGGCGCATGGGACGGCAAGTCAGACGGCCGGGAAAAGCCGCCGCATCCCGGGTGGCGGCGGCAACGGAAGAGCGGGTACCGAGGTGATTCCCGAATCTCCAAAACAGCATGGGGGGCGATAGCATGCGCAGGGCATGGCTGGTCGCGTGGGCGGTGCTGGTTCTGGTGAGCGGGGCGAAGGCTGCGCAGCCGGTTCAGTGGGCGCTGGGCACCGCCAGCACGGGATCGGGACCGTATGTATGGGGAGCCACCATCGCGACGGTGGTCAATCAGCAGCAAGATCGGATCCGGCTTTCCGCTCAGTCCACGGCGGGCTACCAGGAAAACCTGATCCTGGTCGCTGCGGGCGAGGTCGCGGTGGGTATGGCCACCGGGGAAGACCTGGGGGCGGCCGTCGCCGGAGCCGGCCGCTATGCGGGACATCCGGAGCTGCGCCGGTTGAGGCGGCTTTTCGTCTTCACCATCACCCCGTTTCATTACGTGGTGCGCGCCGATTCCAATATCTTCAACTTCGACGATCTTCGCGGCAAGCGGTTCAACGTCGGGCCTCCGGCCCAGGCAACCCGGTATATCAACGAAAACCTGATTAAAGCTTTGGGCACTCGCCTTGAGGACTACCGGATCTTCGAGTTGCCCACCGGCGCGACGTTCGGGGCCCTTCGGGACCGGATCATCGATGCCACCGGCAACGGGTACGCCGTCGGCCACGGACCTTTGCAGGAGCTGTCGGCCACGACCCCCGTACGGCTGTTGAGCATCCCGGACGACGTCTTCGAACGCCTCAACGCCCTTTACGACGGGATTCTCATCCGCACCACCATTCCGGCGGGCAGTTACCGGGGCCAGACAGAGGCCGCACGCACCTTTGCCCTCTCCTCCGTGCTGTTCGTGCGAGACGACCAGGATCCCGAGCTGGTCTACCAGTTGACCCGGGCGTTCTGGCAGGCGCTCCCGAAACTGCAGCAGGACCCCGCCTTTCAGTCCCTCTCCCTGGAGATCGCCCTGGGCGGAAGCCGCGCGCCGCTGCATCCGGGAGCCGAGAGGTATTTCCGGGAGCTGGGGCTTTTGCCATGAGGGGGGCCCGAACTTGAATCCGGGTGCCCTGGGATGGGCGTCGCCCCGGGCACGCAGGGCCGCGGCGAAGGGCACAAAGGGGCTTGGCACGGTGCGCACGGTAGCTTTGTTTCCGGAAAGGCCATCCTCTTTTTGGAAATGGCTCTTCCTGCCTGCGCTGCCCTGCGGAACGTGCGCCGTATTGAGAGCCCGTGCGGCGTATTGACAGCCCAAACGCGCCGCCATTATGATCCTGACCAAGCAGGCGCTTGGTCAGGATCGGGCGGTCTGGGTCCAGGCGCTCCCGCTTGAGCTGGGGATGCTGGCTACGGGGCCGACAGGCCCCGGGTGTGCAGGGAGCAAAGCGCCCTGGCTTCGTAACCGGCCGGGATGGGAGCCAGACCATGACATTCGGTCAGCAGCTCTTGCAGCTTTTCGTAACCGGTTTAACCAATGGGGCGATTTACGCCCTGTTGGGGCTCGGCCTGGTCTGTATCTACTCGGTTACCAAAGTCGTCAACGTCGCGCAGGGCGAGTTCGCCGTATACGGCGCGTTGCTGACCGTCAGCCTTCTGCGAGCCGGCCTGCCCCTGTGGGCGGCTGCGCTGATGGCCATCGCCCTTGTGACGGGCCTGGGCATCGCGCTGTACCAGGTGGGGATCGCCTCGGTGCCGAGGCCCTCCCCGGTCACCCTGCTCATCGTGACGGTGGCGGCGCACCTGGTACTCAAGGGGATCGCTCTCATCCTTTGGGGGACCAATCCGTACGCGTTGCCGGTGTTCACGCCGGGGATGCCGCTGTTTTTGGGGCCGGCGGTGGTTCAGCGCCAGAGCCTGTGGGTGGCCGGCTCCCTGGCGGTGGTGGTGGGAGGCTTGTGGTTGTTTTTCCGTACCACCCTGGTGGGCAAGGCACTTCGGGCGTGCTCCATGAACGCGCGGGCCGCCCGCCTGATGGGGATTCGGGTCGGGCGAATGGGAGCTTTGGCCTTTGGCCTGGCCGCCGCGCTGGGCGCGCTGGGCGGGATCCTGGTGGCACCCATCACCCTGGCCACCTACGACATGGGGTTGATGTTGGGTCTGAAGGGGTTCGTGGGGGCGGTGGTGGGCGGCCTGACCAGCTACCCCCTGGCCGTGGCGGGTAGCCTCGTCTTGGGATTGTTCGAGTCGTTCAGCGCGGGCTTGCTGTCTTCCGGGTACCGGGACGCGGTGGCGTTTGTGGGGCTGATCGGGGTGTTGCTGGCTCGCGGCATCCCGGCCTTCCGCCGCGGCGTTCTGGCCGGCGAGGAGGCGCTGGCCGAATGAGCGGGCGCCGATGGGTGGCTGTGGCCGCCGGGCTTTTGCTGTGGGCGGCGTTGCCCCCCCTCCTCAGCGGCCGGGTCTCCCTGGCCGTCGCGGTCTTCATCGCCCTGCACGCCCTCATCGCCATCGGGCTCACCGTGCTGGCCGGCCAGGCAGGTCAGGTCTCGTTGGGCCAGGCCACCTTTTACGGCGTCGGCGCCTACGTGTCGGCCATCTTGAGCCTGCGGTTCGGGATCAATCCCTGGCTCGCCCTGTTGGCCGCCCCGGTGGCTGCCGCCGCGCTGGCCTACGGGGTGGGGCTTCCCGTGCTGCAGCTGCGGGGCCACCACCTGGTGCTGGCCACCTTGGGGCTCAACATCATCTTTGAGGTGCTTTTCCGCGAGCTTTCCATCACCGGCGGTGCCAACGGCCTCAGCGGCATTCCCGCCCTGCAGGCGTTCGGCGTTCGGCTTGCCGGCGACACCACGTTTTACTACCTCACGTCGGCCGCCGCCGCCCTGGCAGCCTGGCTCGCCTCCAACCTGGTCCGCTCCCGGGTCGGGCGCGGCCTTGCGGCCATCCGGTGCAGCGAGGTGATGGCCGAGAGCCTCGGCATCGACCCGGCCGCGTACAAGAGCCAGGTGTTCGCCTTCAGCGCAGCGCTGGCAGGTCTGGCCGGCAGCCTGTACGCGCACTACCTGCGCTTTGTGAGTCCGTCGGCGTTCACCTTCGGCTTTTCCATCGAGCTTCTGGTGATGGCGGTGGTGGGGGGGATCGGGTCGGTTCCCGGCGCGGTGGCCGGGGCTGCCGTGCTGACCGTGCTCCGGGAGGCCCTGCGGACCTTGATGCCGCGTCTGATGGGCCTGGCCTCCGCGGAGTATGAGATCGTCTTTTTTGGGGTGTTGCTGGCGGCTGTGGTGATCCTGTTCCCGGAGGGGCTGTGGCCGCGACTTTTGCGTCTGGGACGCTCAAGGCCCGTCGCCGACCAGCAACCGGTCGCTTTGGCCGCTGGTGCCGGCGAGACGCCTGCTTTCGCCGACGGCAAGCAGGCACCGGCATTCAACGGGGCCTCCCGGGAGGCCGCCGACTCGAAGGCTGGTCCCGTGCTGCAGGTGGAGGGGGTGAGCCACCACTTCGGAGGGCTTGTGGCGCTGAGCGACGTGGGATTTGAGGTTCGCCACGGCGAAGTCTATGCGGTCATCGGACCCAACGGGGCCGGCAAGACCACCCTGTTCAACCTCATCAGCGGGCTTTTGCGGGCAACGAAAGGCCGCATCCGCTATCTGCACCCTTCGGGGGGCGACGGGGGTGTCACCCTCAACGGCCTGCGCGCCTGCGCCATCTCGCGGCGCGGGGTGGGACGCACCTTTCAAACCCCGCGCCTGGTGCTGGAAGCCACCGTCCTGGAAAACGTGCAGATGGGCCTGCATCCCTTGCTGCGCTCGGGGTTCATTCGATGCCTGCTGGGGCTGAACCGAAAGGAGGAGCATTGGGCCGAGCAGGAGGCGTTGCGCTTGCTGCGCCTGGCCGGCGTGGAGCGCTGGGCTCGTACGCCGGTCGCCTCCTTGCCCTTTGGCGTCCAGCGCCTGGTGGAGATTGTACGTGCCCTGGCCGGCCGCCCCCGGATCCTTTTGGTCGACGAACCCGCTTCCGGGCTGACCGCCTCGGAGCGCGAGTGGTTGGGCAAGCTGCTTCGGTCGCTGGGAATTGCGGTGCTGCTGGTGGAGCACGACGTCCGGCTGGTCAGTTCCGTCGCCGACCGGGTGCTGGTGCTCCACTACGGCAAGGTGGTGGCCGAGGGATCGCCGGACGAGATCCGGCGCAACCCTGAGGTGCAGGCCGCCTACCTGGGAGACGAGGTGAACTCGCCTGACCGCTTTGCTGCGCATTGAAAAGCTTTCTGCGGGCTACGGGCGGCTTGCGGTGCTGCACGACGTCTGCCTGGAAGTGGGCCGGGGGGAGTGGGTGGCGCTTTTGGGCCCCAATGGGGCGGGTAAGTCGACGCTGGTTCATGCGGTGATGGGCCTGGTTCAAAGCCGCGGCGAGCTGAGCCTGGACGGGCGGTCTCTGAGCCGGCTGCCGGTGGAACAGAGGGTAGAGATGGGGCTCGCCCTGGTGCCCGAGCGCAGGCAACTGTTCGATGCGCTCAGCGTGGAGGATAACCTCCTGCTGGGCGCGTACGGCAGGCGGGAGGCGGCTTCGCGCCTTCGGCGGGAGCTGGAGTTTGTCTATGAGCTTTTCCCCGCCCTCCCCCAGCGGGCCCGCGACGCGGTGCGACGCCTTTCGGGCGGCATGCAACAGATGGTGGCCATCGGGCGGGGCCTCATGGCCAGGCCCAGGGTGCTGCTTCTGGACGAACCCTTGCTGGGCCTGGCGCCCATGGTGGTGCAGGAGATCCTTCGGGTGCTGGGGCAGCTGCGCACGCAGGGCCTGGGGATCTTGCTGGTGGAGCAAAACGCAGGACCCGTGCTGCAAGCCGCCGACCGGGCCTACGTTCTTCAGGGCGGGCACGTGGTGCTGGAGGGCACGGCGCAAGCTTTGCTGCGCCACCCACAACTATCGGCCGCCTACCTCGGGGCGGCCCATTGACGGGGGGAGAAGAAGGGCATGCAACGGGCCGGAGCAGTCAGGCAGCGTCCGGGTGCGAACGGGTGGCACGCAAGGGGATGGGTCGCGGCGGTTCTGGGGGTCGCCCTGGTGGCCGCCGCGCTGGCCGTGCCCGCGGCGGCCGGTCGTGCGCCCATCAAGCTCGGCGTGGTGGTGGACATCACGGGAGGGGCTTCTTCGTTGGGCATCCCGGAGCGAAATACTTTTCTTTTGGTACAGGACCGGCTCAACCGGCAGGGCGGCCTGGCAGGATGGCCCGTGCAGTACCTGATCTTCGATGGGGAAACCGATCCCACCAAGACCACCCTGGCCGTCAAGCGCCTCATCGAGGAAGAGAAGGTGGCCGCGGTCATCTGCTGCACCACAAGCCCCGCCAGCCTGGCCATCGTCGATACGGTTCAGTCGGCCCGGGTCCCCAACGTGTCGCTGGCGGCAGCCATCCAGATCGTGGAGCCGGTGGCCGACCGCTACTGGGTGTTCAAGACACCTCAAAGCGACGCCCTGGTCATCGACGTTCTGACCGACGAGATGGTCCGCCGGGGCCACCGACGCATCGCCTGGCTGGGGTTCGCGGATGCCTACGGGCAAAGTGCGGAGGCTGAGTTGCGGCGCCTCGCCCCACCCAAGGGGATCGAGGTGGTGGCCTGGGAGAAGTACAACCGGCAGGACACCGACGTGACCGCCCAGGTGACCCGGGCCGCCCGTGCCCGACCCGATGCGTGGCTCATCTGGGCCATCCCCCCGGGAGCCAACGTAGCGCATAGAAACGTACGGGATTTGGGCCTGCGGGAGCCCATCTACCAAAGCCACGGGGTTGCCAATCCCACCTTCCTGGAGCTGGGAGGACCGTACGTGGAGGGTACCATTCTGGCGGTAGGCAAGCTCCTGGTGGCCGAGCAGCTTCCGGACAGCGATCCCCAAAAGCCCGTGCTGTTGGATTACATCCGCAGCTACACCGAGCGTTTTGGCGCATCCACCCTCAGCACGTTCGGCGGGCACGCGCTGGACGCCTCGCTGCTCCTGCACCCCGCCCTGGAGCGGGTTCTCGCCCGGGGCGTCGCACCCGATGATCTGGCGGCTTTTCGGGCGGCACTTCGTGACGAGCTCGAAAACAGCCGGGGCATCATCGGGATCACCGGAATCTTCAACATATCCTCCAAGGACCATATGGGCCTGGACCGGCGGGCCCTGGCCGTGGTGACCGTGGAGAAGGGCCGGTGGAAGCTGGCCGGCGGCAACTGACGCCAGGCGGTTCCGCCGCCGCCACCCGGGATAGGCGTTGCGGGACACGCGCAGGCGGGCGACCCCTCCCCGGAGTCGCCCGCCTGCTGTCCAAAGCCGCAGGGCGGGGTACTGTGCGGTAGCGGCGTTTCACGCGGGGGCCGCGCCCACGCTTCGGCCCCCGTCCACAAACAGCACCTGCCCCGTGATGAAGCTCGCCTCGTCGGAGACCAAAAACAGGGCCGCCCGGGCCACCTCCTCCGGCCGCCCCACCCGCCGCAGGGGCGTGGCCGCGATCACCTTCTCCCGCACCTTGTCGGGTACCGTCTGGGTCATTCGGGTCTCGATGAAGCCGGGCGCCAGGGCGTTGACCCGCACCCCGTACCTGGCCAGCTCCAGCGCCAGGGTTCGGGTGAGGCTGACCACTCCCCCCTTGGCGGCCGTGTAGTTGGCCTGGCCGAGGTTGCCCAGGTACGCCCGGGAAGCCGTCAGCACCAGACTTCCGCTCCCCTGGGCTCGCATCACCGCGGACACCTCTTTGGCCACCAGGAAGCTGCCGGTCAGGTTGACGGTAAGCACCCGCTCCCAGTCCGAGAGGGACAGGTCCCAGTGGAAGGCGTCCCGGGTGATCCCCGCATAGTGAACCGCCCCGTCCACCCGGCCGAACGCCGATACGGCTCGTCGCACCATCCGCGAGACGCTCTCGGGGTCGGCCACGTCCACTCGCACAGCCAGCGCGTCAACGCCCGGACCGCCAAAATGGGCCGCCAGCGCCTCTTCGTCCACGTCCGCGGCCACCACCCGGGCACCCTCCTGGGCGAACAGGCGGGCTGTCGCCAGCCCGATCCCGTGGGCCGCGCCGGTCACGATGGTTACCTTCCCGTCCAGCCGCCCCATGAACATCCCTTCCGCCGGGAGTACACGCACCAAGGACCCGCCGTGACGGCATCCCGCCACCTCGGCCGCCCGGGACCCGTGCGGCCGGCCTCACACCATGGTCAGGCCCCCGCCCACGCTCAAGGTCTGGCCGGTAATGAACGAAGCCCGCTCCGAAGCCAAAAACAGCACGCTATCGGCCACCTCCTCGGGGCGCGCCAGGCGCTGCAGAGGGGTTGCCCGCACGATGGCCTGGATGAGGCGCTCGTTGCCGGCTGCGATCATCCCCTGAAGCAGGGGCGTGTCCGTCAGCCCCGGAGCCACCACGTTCACCCGAATGCCGTGGCGGGCCATCTCCCGAGCAATCGCCTTGCTGAACGCGATCACGGCCCCCTTCGCCCCCGAGTAGACCGCCTCCCCGGAAGAACCGGCCCGGCCCGCCTCCGAAGCGACGTTGACCACCACCCCGCTGCCTCGCTCCATCATGTGAGGGAGAACCGCCCGGCAGGTGGCCAGCACGCCCCGGTAATTGATCGCGATGACCCGGTCCCAGAAATCCTCGCTGGTCTCTACGAAGGGCTGGATCTGGTCCCAGCCCGCGGCGTTCACCAGCACGTCAATGCCGCCCCACGCCTCCAGCACCTGGCGCACCCCGGCGTCGACGCTGGCTGTGCGGGTCACGTCCATGGTCACCGCCATCGCCTCGGCCCCCGCCGCCCTCGCCGCATCGGCCACCGCCCGGGCACCTTCTGCGTTGACGTCGGCTACGGCCACCCGCGCCCCCGACGCCGCAAAGGCCAGGCAGATGGCCTTGCCGATGCCGCTGGCTCCCCCCGTGACCAGCGCGCTCTTTCCCCGAAACTCCAAGCTGCCACCTCCCCAACCGCCTCGGGGTGACCCCCGCCCATCCCCGTGCGGGCGCATCAGCGCCGCAACGCCCCCTGCGGATCCAGGCGCCGCAGCTGGGCCAGCTCCTCCTCGGTGGGCGGCGGCGTCTGCGGCACCGACGCCGGCACCACCAGCTCAAAGCCCGTCGCCGCCACCACGTCCTCCACCCGCACTCCGGGGTGTACGCTGGCCAGGCGCATGCGCCCGCTTTCCGGCGCAAAGTCCAGCGTGGCCATGGGGGTCACCACCAACGACGGCCCCTCCCGGCGATAGGGGCGCCGCTGGTCGTCACGGGCCGGGTGCCCCGCCCCGCTCACAAAATCCAGGCGCTCCACAAAGGTGCGGGGGCTGTGGGAGAGGGTGTACAGGATGGACCGCCTGACCACGGGCAGGAACGGCAGGCCCACGGACCCCGGGCCGCGCAGGCGGGGTCGAGCCCGATCCCCCACCCCCACCAGGTTGCAGTTGCCGTACGGATCGATCTGCAGCCCCCCGGCACAGAATACGTCCAGCACGTCCCCCCGACCTTCCAGCAGCACCACGTCGGGCAAGGGCAGCGTGCAGGGCGCCGGCGAAAGGCGCGGGTCACACGAAGAAGCCGGCAGCCCGTCCGGCTCGGGGTTGACGGTCCCGCTGCCCCCCACGATGAACCAAAGCCCCGGGGCGTGGCGGGCCTTGGCCAGCCGGCAGGCGGCCAGGGGCAAGAGGGGCACCGCCCCCATGACCACCACCTCCCCATCCCGGAGATGGCGGGCCATCACCACCGCCATCAGCTCCAGGGGGCTTGCGTTCATGGGGACTCCCCTCCGCCCGACAAAAGCCCCAGCCGGGCTCGGGCCCGGGCCAGGTATCCGCTCTCGTCCACCGTGCGGACGGTGCGCTCCAGGTACGCCTCGAACCCCTCCGGCTGGCGGGCCGCATCCACGTACGCCCGCAGCTCTTCTTCGTCACGCAGGTAGTACCCGGGTGCTGCCGTGGGGTGGCACCCACCCGGCGCCACCACCACCGCGGCCACCAAAAACCCCGGCAGCGTGGTGCCCGGGCTGCGGGC
>CAYQLT010000005.1:20928-51468 GCA_964418425.1 uncultured Clostridia bacterium | reverse complement strand
GAGTGCATTCCCCCCACCGCCACGCAGCCGCCCCGCGGCACCCACCGGGCCACCGCCTCCTGCGGGGTCACAAACGCACAGCCCATCCGGCGCCCCCTATCCGAGCCGCTGACCGCAGTATCCGCAGTAGCTCATCCCCGACGGAAGGCCCTGGGCGCCGCACGAGGCGCACTCCTTTTCGGGAGCCCCCCAGATGAACTCGGAAGCCCCTCCGTCCCGGGCCAGGCTTCGGATGCGCCGGTAATCGGCCGGCCGCTTCTCCACGAACGCCCGCATCCCCTCCCAGGGCTCCAGGTCCGAGAAGTGCAGCGCCAGCCAGTCCCTGGCGTGGCCGACGGTCAGGTGCCAGCTCAGATCCTTCCAGAAGTTGACCTGCTGGCGGGTGTAGCGCAGGCATTCGGGGAACTTGTCGATGAGCTTCTGGCACAGCTCGTCCACCGCAGCGTCCAGCTGCTCCCTGGGAACCACCCGGTTGACCAGTCCCCACTCCAGGGCCGTCCGGGCGGAGATGGGCTCGCTGAGCAACAGCATCTCCCGGGCTCGCCGGTCGCCGATGATGATGGGCAGCCACTGAGTCGCTCCGCCCGCCGCCACGCTGCCCACCCGGGTGCCCACCTGCCGGATGGTGATGTCGTCGGCGGCCACCGCCAGGTCGCAGGCCATGTTGAACTCGTTGCCGCCGCCCGCCACGATGCCGTTGAGCCGGGCGATGGTGGGCTTGCCCAGGTTGCGCAGCATGTCGTGGCATTCCACGAACAGCGTCATGTACTTCCAGTAATCCCGGGGGCGACGGGTATAGCGGGCCGCGTACTCCTTCACGTCGCCCCCGGTGCAAAACGCCTTGTCCCCTGCCCCGGTCAGCACCAAAACCGCCACGCTGTCGTCGAATGCGGCATCCCGGAAGGCCTCCAGCATCTCCATCAAGGTGCGGGTGGTGTAGGCATTGTAAGCGTGGGGCCGGTTGATGGTGACCCGGGCCACCCAGTCCTTCTTCTCGTAGAGGATCTCCTCAAACCCGAAGCTTTCAGGTGGACGGGGCCGAAGCGGATCGGCCTCATGACGCTCCAACGGGAACCCTCCCCACCGTCTCGCTCGCCTCGGGAGCCGACGCTTCCCGCCCGTTGACCGAGGGCGCCGTCACCCCTGCCAGCTTGCGCAGCCGCTCGTGGGCCAAAAGCGCCGCCCCCAACGCCCCCGCGTACGTCCCCAGGTCGTCGGGGGGCACGAGGAACGTCTGCCCCAGCTCCCGCTCCAACGCCCGCCGCATCAATCCGATCCGGGTCAACCCTCCGCTGAGGGCAAACTCGGGCTCCGGCTTCACCCGCTTCACCAGCTGCGCCGCCCTTGCGGCCAGGGCCAGCACCGCGCCCGCGCAGACGTCCTCGGGACTGCGCCCGGCCGTAAGGTGGTTGATCACCTCCGACTCGGCGAAGACCGCGCACACGCTGGAGATGGGGGCCGGGTCCTGCGCCGCATCCGGCAGCGTCGCCAGCGCGTCCACCTCAAACCCCAGGTAGTGCATGGTCTTCTCCAGGAATGCGCCGCTACCCGCCGCACACTTGTCGTTGAGCCGAAAGGCGCGCACCCGGCCTCGGCCGTCGATCCGGATGGCCTTCACGCCCTGCCCGCCCACGTCCAGCACGGTCCGCACCTGGGGGAACAGCCGGTGGATGGCCCGGGCGTGGGACGTCAGCTCGGTGACCGCCAGGTCCCGGAACGGCACCATGTAGCGGCCGTACCCCGTGGCGGCGACGTACTCGATCTCATCCCGAGACTTCCCGGACACCTCCAGGGCCTGCTGCAGCCCCTTCTCGGCCGCCCTGGCGAAGTTGAACCCGCTTCGCAAAGCGACGCGCCCCACCACCCGACCGTCTTCGCCGGCAATCACCACCTTCGTGTACGTCGAACCCACATCGATGCCGGCCGTCAGGCTCACCCCGCGCCACCTCCCGCCCCCACGAAAGCGCCCGCCCGCACCCGGTCCCGGGCCATGAGCGCCGCTCCGATGGCCCCGCAAAAGTGCGACTCCTCGCTCACGTTGATGCGAAGCCCCGTCATCTCCTCAAGGAGCTTCACCACCGCCACGTTGCGGGAGACCCCGCCCGTAAAGGTCAGCTCCGGCTCGATGCCGACCCGCCGCAACAAAGAGAGGCTGCGCGAGGCGATGGAGATGTGGACGCCCATCAGGATGTCCTCGATCTTGCGGCCCCGGGCCAGCCAGCTGAGGATCTCCGACTCCGCGAAGACCGTGCAGGTGGTGCTGATGGTCACCGGGTTTTTGGCCGTCAGCGCCAGCGGCCCCAGCTCCCCCAGGGAGATCTCCAGCGCCACCGAAGCGGCCCCCAAAAACCGCCCGGTGCCGGCCGAGCACTTGTCGTTCATGCAAAAGTCCAGCACCTCGCCGCCGGGGCCCACCCGGATGGCCTTGGTGTCCTGGCCGCCCACGTCGAGGACGCTGCGGGTGCCGGGGAACAGATGGGCCGCCCCCCGGGCGTGGCAGGAGATCTCGCTGACCTGCGCCTGGCCGAACTCCACCCGAAACCTCCCGTAACCGGTGCCCACCACAAAGGCCACGTCACCCTCCGCCACCCCGGCCTGCTCCAGGGCCATCCGGAAGGCAGTGGCGGCCGCCTCGTTGAGACGGGCGCCCGTGTCCGTCAGGGCCCGCCCCAGGATCCGGCCCCCGTCATCCATCACCACCGCCTTGGTTTGGGTGGAACCCACATCCACCCCTGCGACCAGCACGCCCCGGTCACCTCCGCTCGGCCAGCTTGCGGCTGGCCAGGGATTCGAAGAAGGCATCGATGCGGTTTTTCATCTGCGCGTCGGCCCACAGCCGGGGGTCCACCAGGTCGGACTGGATGAACAGCCCGGGCACGTCGCGGTGGGTCCGGAGCCACTCTCGAACATCCGGCAGCCCCGTCGAGGTGGTGCGGCAGGATTTCACGCCGTGAAAGCAGATCCCGTCGATGGCCCACTTTTCCACCGTCTCGGCCAGCCACTGCTCGGGGGCGAAGATGGCGGTGCTGAAGCTCATCCTCGACGAGTAAAGCAGCTGCTCGGCCAGGCTCTGGATGGGCCGGCTCAAGTCGTACGCCACGCCCTGTTCAAAGCCGCCGCCGGCAAAGACCATGTAGGTGCTGTGGACGAAAACGCCTCCCCACTGCTCGAACAGTTCCACGAACCGGCGCAGGTGGCTATAACAGGCGGTACCTGCCAAAAGCAGCCGGTATTTCTCTTCAGCCAGGGTCCCCACCGACCGCTTCACCCGTTCCCGGATCTCTTCGAGAGCGATTTCGAAAAACCGCGTCCCCTCGGGATGTCCCCGGTACAGATTGGAGATGCCCTGGAAGATGACCCCCTCCCGCACCGCATTGAAGGGCGCAGGACGGTTGCGGTTGAGGGCCAGGACCTCCTGGTACAGTTCGGCCATGCGGTTGACCTCGGCCATCGCCTCCCGCAGCCGGTCCACGTCGAACGGCCGCCCCGTGATCCGCTCGCACAGCTCGATGAGCTCCCGGATCTGGGCCTCCACGTAGCGGCGGTCCCGCTCGAACGTCTCATCGTCCCGGTCGAAGCGAAAGCCCGTCCCCCGCCAGCTGGGCAGGTCCAGAACGAACACGGGGCACCCGTAAAGCTGTTCCCATATCTCGGCCCATTTGATGTAGGTGTTGCAAGTGTTGGGTGCGATGACCAGGCTCGGCCTGGGCACCCTGCCGTAAGGGTGCTCGCCGTCTTTCAACTGCAGCCCCACGTCGGTCTTGACGTACCCGCAGATATCCGGGGAGTACCCGTAGTCCTCCGCGGCGCCGATGTACTCCATGGAGCGGCCCCGCACCGCGGTCTGCAGCGCGTACACCTCGGGCACGCTGATGGTGAAGTCGAAAACCCGCAGGACCTCCGCCAGTGAACCCATGACGAAGACGTACGCCACCGGACGGCCCGTTTCCCGGGCCTCGGCCAGCTCCGCCCACCACTTCTCCATCAACCGCCGGTTCTCGGACCGGATGGAGGCCGCTGCCTCAACCGCCGCGCCGGCCAACTTCCCCACCCCCGTTCTACGGTGCCATCGGGTCCTTCGGTGCCATCGGCGAGTCAGGCCGGTAGTCGCCAGAGCCGGGTCTAATCGGCAAAGAGGATGGATTCGGCGAACGTCTCCACCTCCATGCGCATCTGTTCCAGCGCCGTCATCCGTTCCTCAAACTCGAGGACCAGGTAGGGGATGCCGGCGTTCTCCAGAGCCCGGACGTAGTTGACCTGCTCTTCCAGCCCCGGCTCGCACATCTTGGGCGCGGCGATGATGGCCGCATCCGCCCGGGCCTCCCGGATGGCCCGCAGCAGCATGCGGTCTTTGGGTTTGCGGGGATCGTGCTGCACCGGGCTGAAGCTGGAGCGCTCGAAATAGGCCCGGGCCAGGGCACCCAGCGGGTCGCCGTCCACAGGGACGTCGTCGGTGAGCCAGCGCAAGCCGATGAGCAGGTCGTCGTCCACGATGTAGCACGCATCCTGGATGACGGCCAGCATGTCCAGAGGGGGTTGCTCGCAGTACCCTCCCACGAAGACGACCCGGATCTTGTCCTGGCGCCGGGCCTGCCGCTGCGGCAGGGCCTGCAGCACCCGGCGCAGCAGGTCGTTGTGCTGTTCCCTGGGCATCACCCCGGCCGCCTTCGTCAAGACGTAAGCCTCCACCGCCGACAAAAGCCACGGCGTCTCCCGCTTGACCCGGTAAAGCTCCCGCAGCAGGCGGCGGTTTTCGTTGTAAAGCTCGATGCTGGCTCGAAGCGCCGCCTCCGTGACGGGCGCCTGTGCGACCCGCTCGATGTGCCGTGCGAGCCGCTCGTACTCATCCCGCAGGTAAACAGGCGCGTACGACGAGGCGGCGTTGTGGGGCAGGTACAGGATCTGGCAATCCAGGCCGGGGAAGTTACGACTCCACACCCCGCAGGCGTTGCGGGCCGCGTCGCAGATGGGCTGGGTTACAAACATGGACAGGAAGTCCAGCCGGCCCTTGAGCGCCAGCTCCAACGAGCTTCGCAGGATGGAGCAGACAAAGGCGGCGATGCGGGCATCCGCCTGCTGGATTTGCAGGCTGCCGCCCATGATCTTGACGGGAAGCATGCCGGCCGCATGGGCGATCTCCTCGGGAAAGTACACCTGGAAGTGGCCCAGCACCTTTCCGCCGGCCCGGCCCTCCAACCACCGGCGCACGGCCGGGAAGCTGTCGTCTTCCACCAGCGTGCGGCAACTCTCCAGGATGGCCTCCAGGTCGCCCCCGCCCATGCCACCACCCCGCTGCTGGGCCTCAAAAGGCGCCGTAACCGGGTTTGGCTCGATTCTAACTGACCGGATGGTCAATGTCAAGGGCGCGGAGAACCGCTGTTATCACGATGTGAACAGTGCAATCTCCCCCACGCTACGCCGGGGTCCGAACCAGACGCCGGGCCTTCATAGCATACCGGGGGAGCGCGCCCGCAGGCACGCACACCACTTCCACCCGCAGCGAAAGCCGCGTTCGAAGGTCGGCCGCCAGGCGCCTTGCCACCTGCTCTTGCTCCGCCTGGGGCAGGTCCGGCGCAAGCTCGATCTTGATGCGAACCTCATCCATGGCTCCCCGGCGGTAGGTCTCGATTTGGAACTCCACGATCTCGCGAAAGTCCCGCACCACGTTTTCAATGGCGCTGGGAAAGACGTTGACCCCCCGAACCGTGATCATGTCGTCCGCGCGCCCGATGATGCCGCCCATCATCCGGGCCAGGGTGCGGCCGCACTCGCACGGCTGAAGGTTCAGGCGCACCAGGTCACCGGTCCGGTACCGCACCACCGGCATGCCGGGCCTGCCCAGGTTCGTCACCACCAGTTCGCCCGTTTCCCCTTCGGCGGCCGGATGCCCGGTGGCCGGGTCGATCACCTCAAACACGAACTCGGTTTCGATCAGATGCGTGCCCTGCTGGGCCACGCACCCGAACCCCGTGGCGCCCACCTCCGTGGCGCCCGTGTGGTCGTACGCCTTCGCCCCCCACGCCTGCTCGATGCGCCGCCGCGTCGCCTCGATCGCGGCACCCGGCTCACCGGCGTGGATGCTGACCCGCACCGAGCTCGAGGCCAGGTCGATCCCCGCCTGTGCCGCCACCTCGGCCAGGTGAAGCGCGTAGGAGGGCGTGCAGACCAGCACCGTCGGCTGGAGCTTTTGGATGGCCTGCAGGCGGGCCAGAGATTCCATCCCCCCGGCCGCTACGGCCAAAAGGCCCAGCCGCCGGGCAGCGGCGAAGGCCGCCCAAAAACCGATGAACGGCCCAAACGAAAAAGCCAAAAAGACCCGATCGCCGGCCCCGACCCCGGCTCCTGTGTAGACGTAGCTCCAAAGCCGCGCCCACCAGTCCCAGCTGTGCGCCGTGTCCAGCCAGCGCAGCGGCAGCCCGGTGGTTCCCGAGGTCTGGTGAAGCCTCACGTAAGCCTCCGGAGGGTACGTGAGGTTGGTTCCGTAGGGCGGGTGGGCCCGCTGGTCGTCCACCAGCTCCTGTTTGGTGGTCAGGGGCAGCCGGAAGAAGTCGTCCCAGTCGCGAATGTCCTGCGCGCCCCGCAGCCCGGCGGCAAGCCACTTGCGGCGGTAGAAGGGGTTGGCGCTCCAAAGTTCCCGCAAAAGGCCCGCCAGGCGCTGCCACTGGTGTGAGCGAATGACCTCACGCTCCGCCGTCTCCAGGGCCGGCTCGAAGTAACGAACCCCAGGACGTAAACCCGCGGAGGCATCGCCGACCCGCGTTACGACGTGCCTCGTGAGCCCCTCCGCGCTCCCAGCCCGGCTCTGCAGCCCGGCCTCGGTCACGCCTCGCCCCTCCCGCCCCTCTCTCGGGTGCCGCCGCGCAGGCGTCGGAAGGTGCGGCCGCACGGGCACGGTGTTTCGTCCAGGGCGACCCGCTCGCCCGTGCGCAGCCGGATCAGGGGCATCGCGGTGCGCCCCAAAGCGGTCACCACCAGCTCCCCCTCGTCGCCCGGCGGCACCGGCTGTTGGGTTTGCGGATCGACGACCTCGACGAAAAGTTCGCTTTCCAGCAGGTGCAGCCGGCCGGTGGCGCACTGGCATTCAAAGGCCACCAGTCCCGCTTCCGCCACCCACCAGACGGCCAGCGCCTCGGCCCGCCAGGCAGCCGCCAGCCGGCGCCCCACATCGGCCGGGTCGGTGCCCGGCCCGCAGGCGTGAAGGATGCGGCGCACACAGCCCTTCCATACCGGACTTGCGTTGTCCGCCGCCTCCCGGGCCAGCTCCAATAGCTCCTCCGCCGAGCCCACCAGAAGGGTGACCTGCAGATCCAGGAGGTTCTGAAGCCGCTGAACGGGGCTCATGGCGGCCCCGCTGATGACCATCAGGCCCAACTGCTGGGCTCGTTCCAGGCCGGCCCAGTACCACGCGACCGGGCCGAAGCCGCAGGCGAACAGGGCCCGCTCGGCGGGCCGCACACCCGCCGCCCGGAAGGCGTAATCCCACAGCCCGACAACCCACTGCCAGCTCTCGGCGTCGTCGTACCAGAAAAAGGGCATCTCCCCATCGATGCCCGCTCGGTGCACGGCCAGCAGCCGGTGAGGAGGGACGGTGAGCACGCTCCCCCAGGGCGGGTGAGCCTGCTGATCCCACGCCAGTTCCTCCCGGGTGACGCTGCCCAGCCGGGGGAGATCCTGCAAGCCGGTCAACGCCTCGGGCCCCGGCAGGCCCGCTCCCTCCCACCGCCGCCGATAGAAGGCCGAGCGCTCCCACGCCAGGGCCACCAGATGGCGCAGGCGCTCCCATTGGGCCAACCGCCGCTCGACGGAGGATGCACGCTCTGCCGGGAAAAGCTCCTGCATACCCGACGGCTCCCGAAGACGCCGGGCGGTTCGCCGGGCGGGGCCGCCCCTCCTGTCGGGGAGAACGAGTTGCAAGCGATTCCGTCTCGCACGACGGTCAACGGGCTTTGGGTCCGACCACCTGGTCGGTACCGGATGGCCGGGCGCCGTGGTAGGCTCGAACCGGGATAGAAACCGGTCTCGGAGGCGGCGCGGATGAAAGCTCGAGACCTCAAACTGGATACCGTCTTGCACCTCAACCCGAGGGAAGGCCGGATCTTCTTGCACCGGCGACGGGTCGTGGTGGTCAACGCCGACGCGCTGGGCGCGCTTCGCAAGGATCTGATCCTCAACCTGGGGCCCGAGCGGGCCAAGGGCTTTCTCGTCCGCTACGGCTGGTCCTGCGGATACCACGACGCGCTGGACATGCAGGACCGCTATCCGTGGGACGACGAGACCGAATGGCTGCAGGCGGCCCCCTACCTGCACTCGCTGGAGGGGGTCGCCCGGGTTCGGGTGGAGCGCTCGGAGATCGACCGGCAGGAAGGCCGATTCCACGTCGAGGGCACCTGGTCCCATTCGTACGAGGCCGAGCAGCATCTGAAGCAGTTCGGGCTGGCGCCTGCGCCGGTCTGCTGGACCCTTTGCGGCTATGCCGGAGGATACGGCACCGCCTTCATGGGGCGGCGGATTCTGTACAAAGAGGTCGCGTGCGTGGGGGCGGGCGATCCGGTCTGCCGCTTCGTGGGCAAGGCGCTGGAGGGCTGGGGTGCCGAGATCGAATCGGAGCTTCCGTTTTACGAGGAGAGCAAGGTGGCCGAAGAGCTGGACCGGGCATACCGGGAGATCCGCCTGCGCCACCAGCAGCTTCAGCGAACCGCCGCGGTGCACGAGGAACTCACCCGGCTTGTGCTGGAGGGAAAGGGCATCGAGGAGATCACCTCCGCCCTGCACCGGCTCCTGGGCTGCCCGGTGGCCGTCGAGGATGCGAACCACCGCCTGCTGGCCGTGGTCCCGCCCGACGCCATGGCACCCCGGGAGCCGGAGCGCACCGGGCCCGTGGGGTTGGCCGGCGACAGCCGCGAGCAGGCCGTCCGGGTGGCTTCTCTCAAGGCCGGCCGGCGTGCCCTGCGCCTGGGCCCGGTGCCGGCGGCCGGCATCGGGGGGGACTGGCTGGCAGCCCCTATCGTCGCCGGCCCCAGGGTGCTGGGCTACGTCTGCACCCTTTGCCTGCCCGAGCCGCCGGAGGAGCAGGCGGCCGTGCTGGAACGGGCGGCGACGGTGTACGCCGTCGAGATGCTCAAGCAGCAGGCGGTGGCAGCGGCCGAGGCACGCATCCTGGGAGACGTGGTGGCCAGCCTGCTGCGAGGGGATTTCTCCGACGATGAGGCGATGGCCCGCCGGATGGCCAACGCGGGCATCGACCTGGGGCCCGCGCATCGGGTGGTGGTGGCCGACTGGGGCGTCGCGCCCGAGCGGCTGGGCCCGGATATCCTGGTCCGCCTGCAGCAGACGCTTCGGGCCGTGGCAGGCGGGGGCCTGGCGGTGACCCACGGCGATGCCGTCGCCCTGCTGGTTCCCGCGGCGCCGGCCGGCGCGGGCGACGAGGGCGGCTGGCTGCAGCACGTGTGGCAGCGGCTGTGCCGTTCGGTGGAGGGCGGGGCGGGGGCTCGCGCGGCGGCCGGCCTCCCTTGCCAGCGGCCCAGGGAGTTCAGCGCTTCGTATCGGCTCGCGCGGGAGACCCTGGAGATCCTCCGGGAGTTCGGGGCCACCGGCCTGCTGGTCACGTGCGACGAGCTGGGCCCCTATCGCCACCTGCTTCGCTCCGAGGTACGGGGGCCCATGGCAAGCTGGGCCCGGCAGTTTCTCGAACCGCTCCTGGCGTACGACGCCCGGCGGGGCAGCCAGCTGGTGCAGACCCTGCGAACATACCTTCGCTGCCAGTGCAGCCTGGCCGAGACGGCCCGGGTAAGCCGTCTGCACCCAAGCGGGCTCAAATACCGCTTGAGCCGCATCGAACAGCTGCTGGGCGTGGACCTCTCCTCGATGGAGGTGCGCTTTCGGCTGCACCTGGCCCTGCTGATCCTGCGGCTGGCCGGGGAGGGCGCATAGGCGGCCGGGGCGCTTCCGCCGAACGGACGGCAGGCGCCCGCAAAATCCGTCGTGAAAGACGGTTTTCAGGGAAGCCGCCTGGCCTTTAAGCTGGCAAACGGGAACATGAAGGTAAAACTGCCGCGAGAGGGGGCCCGGCCCGGTGGACCCAGCGGCGCAGTCGAAGCAGCCGGTCCGCTGGACCGTCAACGGCCGGCCGTGCGAGCTTCACGTCCCCGTTTTCAAGACCGTGCTGGAGGTGCTCCGGGAGGATCTGGGGCTGGTGGGCACCAAGCACGGCTGCGAGCTGGGCGAGTGCGGGGCCTGCACGGTGCTCGTGAACGGCCGCCCGGTGCTCTCGTGCCTGGCGCTGGCGGCCGACCTGGGGGAGGCGGAGATCACCACGGTTGAGGGCCTGGGTACGCCAGCCCACCCGCACCCGCTGCAGCAGGCCTTCGCCGAACTCGGGGCCGCGCAGTGCGGCTACTGCACCCCCGGCATGCTGATGGCGGCCGCGGCGTTGCTGAGCCGAAATCCCCGGCCAAGCCGGCACGCCATCCAGGAGGCGCTCGCCGGCAACCTTTGCCGGTGCACCGGATACCTCAAGATCTTCGAAGCCGTCGAGCGGGCCGCCGCCCTGCTGGACGGCGCGCAAGCACGGGCCGTGCCCCCGCCGTTGGAGGCGATTGCGAAACTGGACGGCCGGCTGGCGGCGCTGGACCGGCCGGCACCCGTCGGTGCCGGCAGCCAGCCTTCCGGCGAGGAGGCATCGCGCCCATGAGCTCCCAGGATTTCTCGCAAGGCTTTTCGGTGATCGGCCGCTCGCTGCCGCGGGTAGAGGCCTTCAAGAAAGCCTGCGGCCAGCTCCTGTACGCCGGCGACCTCGTGTTCCCCAACATGCTGCACGTGAAGCTTCTTCGCAGCCTGCGCGCCCATGCCCGCATCCGAGCCATCGACACCTCCCCGGCCGAGCGCCTGCCGGGGGTGCGGGCCGTCATCACCGGACAGGACCTGCCGGCCCGCTACGGCATCATGCCCATCGGCGAGGACGAGCACGCCCTGGCCCAGGATGTGGTGCGCTACGTGGGCGACGGGGTGGCGGCGGTGGCCGCCGACGACGAGTGGCTGGCCGAGGAGGCATGCCGGCGCATCCGAGTGGAGTACGAGGACCTGCCCGCCTGCATGTCCATCGAGGAGGCCCTCTCCCCTTCCGCCTGGCCCATTCACCCCGGCGTCAAGCACGGCAACGTCCACAAAGTGATCGCCCTGCAGTTCGGAGACGTGGAGGGCGGCTTTGAGGCGGCAGAGTACGTCCGCGAGGATACGTTTTTCTACGAGGGGAGCAACCATCTCGCCCTGGAGGAACACGCCGCGGTGGCGGTGCCCGAAGGGCCGGATCGGGTGACCCTGTATTCCAGCACCCAAAACCCCCACTACGTGCAAAAGGCCCTGGCGCAGATCCTGGGGCTCCCGCCCGCTCGGGTTCGGGTGGTGGCCATGCCGTCCGGGGGCGGCTTCGGGGGCAAATGCGACCCCTTCCAGCACGAGGCGGTGGCCTGCAAGCTGTCCCTCATCACCGGGCGCCCCTGCAAGGTGACCTTGACCCGGGAGGAGGTTTTCTACAACCACCGGGGCCGCCACCCCGTGCTCATGTGGGTTCGCTCCGGCTGGCGGCGGGACGGGACGCTGACGGCGCTCCACTTCCGCAGCTTCCTGGACGGGGGCGCCCACACCAGCTACGGGGTCGCCACCGCCTACTACACGGGAGCCCTTCAGACCACCACGTACCGCATCCCGGCGTACCGCTTCGAGGGGCTGCGGGTTTTCACCAACAAGCCCCCGTGCGGGCCCAAGCGCGGCCACGGAACCCCGCAACCCCGGTTCGCGCTGGAGGTTCACCTGGACAAGGTGGCCGAGGAACTGGGGCTGGACCCCGTGGTGTTGCGGGAGAAGAATCTGGTGAGGCCGTTCAGCCGCACCGTGAACCACCTGCGCATCACCTCCTGCGCGCTGGACCGATGCCTGGCCACGGTGGTGGCCCGATCCGGCTACCTCGAAAAGCGGGGCCGGCTGCCGTACGGCCAGGGCGTGGGGCTGGCGGTGAGCGCCTACATGTCCGGCGCGGGCCTGCCCATCTACTGGAACGGGATGGATCACTCCCAGGTGTGGGTGCGCTGCGACCGGGGAGGAGGCGTGACCGTCTTCACGCAGGCCACGGAGATCGGGCAGGGCGCCCATACGGTGCACGCCGCCATCGTGGCGGAGGTTCTGGGCGTGGACCTGGACGACGTGACCCTGGTGACTGGAGATACCGCGGCGACACCTCTGGATCTGGGCAGCTATTCCAGCCGGGTCACCTTCATGTCGGGCAACGCGGCCCTGCAGGCCGCCCGCAAGGTCCGCCAGCTCATCGCCGAAGCCGTGGCCGAACGCCTGGGGTGCCCGCCCGAGGAGCTGGAGTTTGGCGGCCACGAGGTTCGAGTTCGCCGCGAGCCCCAGCGCAAGGTATCCTTCGTGGAAGCGTGCCGGCTTGCGGAGATGCGGCACGGAAACGTGCTGGCGGCCGGCAGCTACCGCCCTCCGGCCCTGGCCGGCCCCTACAAGGGCTCCGGCGTGGGGCCGTCGCCCGCCTACTCGTACACGGCGGCCGTGGTGGAGGTGCGCTGCGACCCCGAAACGGGCCGGGTCGAACCCCGCCATGTCTGGATCGCCCACGACATCGGGCGGGCCATCAACCCCGCGCTGGCGGTGGGGCAGGTGGAAGGGTGCGTCTACATGGCCCTCAGCGAAGCCCTGATGGAGCAGCAGGCCTTTCGCAAGAAGCTCCACCGCACGCCCTCCATGCTGGAGTACAAAACCCCCACGGCGCTGGAGATGCCGCCGGTGGAGACCTTCCTCGTGGAAAGCGAGGACCCCGAAGGGCCGTTTGGCGCCAAGGAGGTGGGTCAGGGCCCGCTTCTTCCGGTGGTGCCCGCCCTGGCCAATGCGGTCTACGACGCTCTGGGCGTGCGGATCGACGAGGTGCCCATCACGCCCGACAAGGTGCTCAGGGCCCTGGACGAAAGGGCGAAGGGCCGGGACGGCCGGGTGGGGCCGCGCCAGGTGCCGGAGTTCAGCTGGCCGGAGCCGCTGATGGTGGCCCCTCCGGCGCAGGAGAGCCTGACGCCCCCGCAGCCGGCGCCGGTGGCGACTGCCCGCAACTGACGGGCCAGCGAAGACCCGGCCCTGCGGAGCCGGCGTAAAGGCGTACCGAAACGACATGGAGACGAGGGGGCGAGCCTTTTGCTGAGGCTGCCCGCGTTGGGTTACGTTCGGGCCCGCACCGTGGACGAGGCCCTGGAGGTGCTGGCCCGCCACGGGGCGGAGGCAAGGGTGCTGGCCGGCGGCACCGACCTGGTGCCCGCTCTCAAGCGCCGCCAGTTTTCAGTGCGCAGCCTGGTGAGCATCCGCCACATCCCGGAGCTTCGGGGCATCCGCCCCGACGGCCGGGGCGGTTTGGTCGTGGGCGCGCTGACCACGCTGGCCGAGCTGGCTGAAGATCCTCGCATCCAGGCCGTCTATCCCGCCCTCGGCGAGGCGGCCGCGCAGGTGGCCACCCCCACCATCCGCAACATGGCCACGCTGGGCGGCAACCTGCTGGTCGACACCCGCTGCTACTACTACAACCAGAGCGAGTGGTGGCGCCTGGCCGTCGGCAACTGCATGAAGTGCGACCCGGCGGCCCCCTGCCGGGTGGCCCCGGGTTCGGACCGGTGCCTGGCGGTCTTTTCCTCGGACACCGCCCCCGCCCTGATGGCCCTGGGGGCCAGGGTGCGGCTGCGATCCCCCCGGGGCGAGCGGGAAATCGGCCTTGGGGAGCTGTACCGGGAAGACGGCATGCGCCCCACCTGCCTGGAGCCGGATGAACTTCTCACCGCCGTCCTGCTCCCCCCTCCCGACGGCTGGCGCTCCACCTACCTGAAGCTTCGCCGGCGGGGCTCCTTTGACTTTCCCATCCTGGGGGTGGCCGCGGCGCTTCGCCTGGCCGAAGACGGGTGCGTCACAGGCGCCCGGCTGGTGCTGGGAGCGGCCGGCTCCGCGCCGGTGGTGGTGGAGGAGGCCGCCTCCCTTGCGGGCGGGGCGGGACAGGAAGAGGCGCTGGCGGCGGTGGCCCGAGCCGCCCGCAAGCGGGCCCGCCCCGTGGACAACACGGACCTGGACGTGCTGTACCGGCGGCGCATGGCGGAGGTGTTGACGGTTCGGGCGTTTCGGCGGCTGGCGGGAGGGCCGGCCGCGCGCTGAGCGCAAGGCCGCCGGTTGCTTGTGCGCAACTCATCCCGGCGAGCCCGGCACGATCCGGTACACAGCGGCAGCATTCTTCCAGAAGATGGCCTCCAGCACCTCGGCGGGCAATCCCAGTTCCATCAGAGCCAGGGCATTGGCCCGGATGCCGGGCACCCCGGGCCAGTCGGTGCCGAAGATGAACTTGCGGGCCAGGCGCTCGAAGTCAAACCGGCGGTAGTACTCCGGAAGCCTGCGGGGCGGAAGCCCCGAGATCTCGATCCAGACCTGCGGCCGCATCAGGGCCATGAAGGCGGCGGCGTCGTACCACCAGCCTCGCCCGCCATGGGCCAGGACGATGGTGAGTGCGGGAAAGTCCCGTACTACCTCTTCCACCCAAACCGGATCCGCATAGCGGTTGGTGGATCCCGGAAAGACGCTGGTCCCGCAATGGAACACCACCGGGATCCCCCGGGCCTGGCACGTGGCGTAAGCGGGATACAGCGCCGGATCGGCGGGCGAGAAGCCCCCGTGCACAGGGTGCAGCTTCAACCCGACGGCCCCCAGGGCCAGCTGCCGCTCCAGCTCCTCGGCGACCGGGTAGTGCAGGTGCGGGTTGAGGTTGGCCAGGAAGCGAAAGCGCCGCGGGTTGTGGCGAACGATGGGCAGAAGGTCCTCCACGGGCTGGATCCCCGTCGCCTTGGGGCTGTACTCGCACAGCAGGATGGCCACGTCCACGCCCTCGGCGTCCAGGTACGCCTCCAGCCGGGCCGGGTCCAGGGTGCCGTCCGCAGCCAGCAGGTCCCCCACCGGTACCTCCGGCCCGAACTGCGCCGCCCACTGCTTCCATGCGGGCTTGAGGGTGGTCCAACGCGGCGCATGCACGTGCGCGTCAATCAGGGTGAAGCCCTCTATCATGGACGGCCCTCCGCAACGCCCGGGTACGCATGTATCCGCCGCCTCGCCGCACCCGCATGTGCCCGCCGCCTCGCCGCACCCGCATGTGCCCGCCCCCTCGCCGCACCCGCATGTGCCCGCCGCCTCACCGCTGCGGGGCGGGTACCGGCGAAACCCGGGGTCTCGCTCAGCATCGCTCCACGACCATGGCGATGCCCTGCCCCACCCCGATGCACATGGTGGCGAGGCCGAACTGAACGTCGCTTCGGTTCATGGTGTGCAAGAGGGTCGTCAGGATGCGCGCCCCCGAACATCCCAGGGGGTGCCCCAACGCGATGGCCCCACCGTTGGGGTTGAGGCGGGGATCGTCGGGGTCCATGTCCCACTCGTGCAGGACCGCCAGCACCTGCGCGGCGAAGGCCTCGTTGAGCTCGATGAGCCCCATGTCCCGCAGGGAGAGGCCGGCGCGCTCCAGAGCCTTGCGGGTGGCCGGCACAGGCCCGATCCCCATGATCCGGGGCGGCACCCCCGCCACCGCCATGGCCCGCACCCGGGCCATCGGCCGAAGCCCGTGCGCCCGCGCGTACTCCCGGGAAACGAGCAGCACCGCAGCCGCCCCGTCGTTGAGGCTGGAGGAGTTTCCGGCAGTGACGGTCCCGTTGGCCGCGAAGGCAGGCCGCAGCCGGGCCAGCTTCTCCATGGAGGTGTCCCGCCGGGGGCCCTCGTCCACCTCCACGCGCCCGGCGGGCGTGTCCACCGGGACGATCTCGGCCCGGAAGTGGCCCGCATCCATGGCCCGCACCGCCTTCTGGTGGGACCGAAGTGCGAAGGCGTCCTGCGCTTCCCGGGAAATCCCGTACATCTCCGCCAGGTTTTCGGCCGTGCGGCCTAAAGAATCGGTGTGGCCCATCGCCTCCAGTTGCGGGTGCGTGAAGCGCCACCCCAGGGCCGTGTCGTACATCACCCACTGGCCGCGGGGAAAGGCGGCCGACGGCTTCGGCACCGCCCATGGCGCCCGGCTCATGGACTCCACCCCGCCGGCGACGTAGACGTGCCCCTCCCCCAGCAGGATGCAGCGGGCGGCCTCCGCGACCGCCTCCAGGCCGCTTCCGCACAGCCGGTTGACCGTGACGCCGGGCACCTCCACGGGAAAGCCCGCGAGAAGCAGGCTCATGCGGGCCACGTTGCGGCAGTCCTCGCCGCCCTGGTTGGCGCATCCGAAGAAGACGTCGGCCACCTCCGAAGCCGGCACGCCCGAGCGCTCCATCAAAGCCTTGATGACCACGGCCCCGAGATCGTCGGGGCGCACCTCGCTCAGCGCCCCCCCGTAGCGGCCTATGGGTGTGCGGACCGCCGCCACCAGCCAGGCTTCCGTCATCGGCTGCTACCTCCGCCGCTGGTCATCGGTCGCTGCCTCCGCCGCTGCCGCCCTCGCCCGGGGTCGGGAGGCCCGCCGGCTGCGGGTGCAGGCCTCAGCCCGCCTCCCTCAGCTTGAAGCGCTGGATCTTGCCGGTGATGGTCTTGGGCAGCTCGTCCGTAAACTCCACGATATGCGGGTACTGGTAGCGCTGCAAGGCGCTTTTGCACCACTCCTGCAGCTCCTCGACCAAAGCCTGCGAGCGGGCGTAGCCCTGCCGGAGCACCACGAAGGCTTTTACCCGCGTCAGCCCCCCGCTGTCCACGCCCACCACCGCGGACTCCAGCACGGCCGGGTGCTCCACGAGCCGGTTTTCGATCTCCACCGGCGACACCCACAGCCCGCCCACCTTGATCATGTCGTCCATGCGGCCCTCGTACCAGTAAAACCCATCGGCGTCCACCCGGTAGCGGTCGCCGCTTCGAAACCACTCGCCCACGATGCTCCGGCGACTCTTGTCGTGATAGTGCCAGTAAAACGGCGTGCCGCTGTCGCCCCGCACGTACAGCTCTCCCGGCTCTCCCGCGGGCACCGGGCGGCCCTCGTCGTCCACCACCTTCACCTCGTAGCCCGGCACCGGACGGCCGCTGGAGCCGGGCTTCAGGTGGTCCAGGGTGTTGGACATGTAGATGTGCAGCATCTCGGTGGAGCCGATCCCGTCCAGGATCACCAGCCCGAAGGTCTGCTTCCACCGGTGCCAGACCTCCGCGGGCAGGGCCTCCCCTGCCGAGACGCACAGCCGGATGCTCGTCAGATCCCGCCCGGAAGCCCCCGGATGGTTGAGGATGGCATTGTACAGGGTGGGGACGCAGAAGAACAGGGAAGGGCGGTAGCGCTCGATCACCTGCAGGATGACCTCCGGCGTCGGCCGCCCGGGGTACAAGACGGTGCCGGCGCCCGCCCAGTATGGAAACGACAGGTTGTTGCCCAGGCCGTAGGCGTGGAAGAGCTTGGAGGTGGAAAAGCAAGTGTCGCTCTCCCGGATCCCCAGCACGCTCCGGGCATAGGTCTCGCACGTGTACGGGATGTCGTGGTGGAGGTGCACCACCCCTTTCGGCCGGCCCGTGGAGCCCGAACTGTACAGCCAGAAGGCCATGTCATCCCGGTGGGTGCCCGCCGGCGCAAGCTCCCCCGACTGAGCCGCAAGAAGCTCCTCCAGCCCATGCATCCCGCCTTGCGCCGGCCCGCTCACCACGATCTGCACCGGCTCCGGGTAGCCCTCCAGGGCCTGGCGGAGCTTATCCACGTATTCGGGCTCCACCACCACGACCCGTGCGTAGCTGTCCTCCACGAAGTACCGGTAATCCTCGACCCGATAGAGGGGGTTGACCGGTACGGCCACGGCGCCGATGCGAATGGCCCCGAAGAAGGTGATGGGAAAGGCGGGCTGGTCGTTGAGGATCATGAGCACCCGCTCTTCCCGGCGCACGCCCAGCGCCAAAAGCGCTCGGCCCATGCGGCAGACCCGGTCGAACAGCTGGCCGTAGGTGAGCACCTCGTCCCCGCAGCGGATCGCCACCCGGTCGGCCCTGCCGGCCTCCAGGTTGCGGTCCAGAAGGGTGCTGACATTGTAACGGAGCGGAACCTCCTGCATCCCCGTGCCCCCTATCCTCCGTGGCGCCGAACCACCACGGACCGCACCTCCACGTAATGATCCAGGGCCTCGGCCCCGTGCTCCTTGCCGATCCCGCTTTGCTTGAGGCCGCCGAAGGGTAGCTCGTCGTAGATGCGGTTGACGGAGTTGATCCAGGTGTACCCGGCCTCCAGCCGCTCGGCGGCGTAGGTGGCCCGATCCAGATCCCGGGTCCAGATGGAAGAACCCAACCCGTAAATGGAGTCGTTAGCCCTGGCGATGGCCTCCTCCAGGTCCCCCACCCTCCAGACGGGAAGCACCGGCCCGAACACCTCTTCCTGCGCAAGCCGGGACTCCCGGGCCGGCTCCCACACCACCGTCGGCTCAAAGAAGAAGCCCCGCTCGTACACCGTCCCCTCCGGCCGCCGGCCGCCGAACAGGAGCCTGCCCCCCCGGTCCAGGCCGTCCTGCAGCTGCTCCTCGATGAGGGCCCGCTGGCGGGCGGTATGCAGCGGGCCCAGGGTCACCCCCTCCTGGGTTCCCGGGCCGAGCCGCAAGCGCCGGACCCGTTCCAGAAGCTTTTCCACGAACGCCTCGGCCACGGACTCGAAGACGTAAAGCCGCTTCACGGCCAGGCACGCCTGCCCGCAGTTGAAAAACCGCCCCACGCTGGCCGCCCGGGCGGCCGCCTCGAGGTCCGCGTCGTCGCACACGATCATGGGGTCCGAGCCCCCCAGCTCCAGCGTCACCCGCTTGAGCTGGGCGGCCGCGGCGGCCATGACGCCCTTGCCCACCGCCGTGGAACCCGTGAACGCCACCTTGCGCACCAGGGGGTGCTCCACCAGCGCCCGCCCCGCCACCGGCCCCAGGCCGGTGACCACGTTGAACACCCCCGCCGGCACCCCGGCCTCGTGCACCAGGGCGGCGATGCGCAGGGTGGTCAGGGGCGTCGTCTCGGCCGGCTTGGCCACCACCGTGTTCCCCGCCGCCAGGGCCGGGCCCAGCTTGTTGGCCAGAAGGGAGGTGGGGAAGTTCCACGGCACGATGGCCCCCACCACGCCGATGGGCCGCTTGAGGATGAGCCCGTAGGCGTGCTCGTCCAGATTCGGCACGGAGCCTCCCCGCAGGTTCTTCGCGAGCCCCCCGTAGTGGCTGAGGGTGTGGACGAACCGCTGGATCTCCAGCCGGGCTTCCCGAAGCGGCTTGCCCTGTTCGCTGGTCAAAAGCCACGCCAGCTCCTCCCGGCGCTCGTGCACCCGTTGTGCGGCCGCATGCAGGATCTCCCCCCGCCGGCCGGCAGGCGTCTCCCACCAACTGGAAAAGGCCCGGTGCGCCTGCTGGACCGCCTCGTCCACCTGCGCCGGCCCCGCCAGAGGCACCGTATCCAGCACCTCGCCGGTCGCCGGGTTGATGACCGGGATCCGCTCCACATCGGGAAAGGGGACAAACGCGCCCCCGATGAACATCTCCGCCATCGACTCCTGCTCCCCCACCCGTTACTGCGCTGCCCGGCTCCCGGGCGCCCACTGGCTACCGCGCTGCTCGGCCCCGACCACCGCCCGTCTGGCGGAGGTCCGGGCTCATACATCAGAACCTTCCTTGGGTCCCGCGCTCATGCTCGGGCTCAAACGCTCATGCGCCGCCGCAGAACCTCGGGGTCGTCCGCCAGCTGGGCCGCCGTCCCGTGGTAGACCACCTGGCCCCGCTCGATCACGTACACCCGGTCGGCCACGCTCAAGGCCAGATCCACGTTTTGCTCTGCCAGCAGGATGGTCTGGCCCTGCGCGCGCAGGTCCGCCACCACGTCCCGGACCAGCCGGATCATGAGCGGGCTCAAGCCCTCGCTGGGTTCGTCCATGAGGAGCACCGAGGGGTTGCGCATCAGGGCGCGGCCGATGGCCAGCATCTGCTGTTCGCCGCCGCTGAGCTGGCCGCCGGGCGCCTTGCGCCGTTCCCGCAGCCGGGGGAAAATCCGGTAGACCTCCTCCAGGCACCACCGGCCCCGCCGGGCCCCCAACACCAGCTGTTCCTCGACGGTGAGGTCGGGAAAGATCCGGCGCCCCTGGGGAACCAGGGCCAGCCCGGCACAAGCCCGCTCCACCGGCGAAAGGGCCGTCACGTCTCGACCTGCGAGCCGAACGGTACCCGCCCGGGGGGACACAAGCCCCATCAGGCTGTGAAGCAGGGTAGTCTTCCCCATCCCGTTGCGGCCCAGCAGGGCCACCACCTCGCCCGGCCGAACCTCCAGCGAGATGCCCTCCAGCACCACGGCCTCCCCGTAACCCGCCTGCAGGCCCTCCACCTGCAGGCCGGGAGCCGCCGATGCCGGGCCGACAGCCGGTGAAGCCTGCGCGCCGGACCGTTCCCCCCGCCCCACGTACACCTCCTGAACCGCCGGGTTGCTGCGGATCTCCTGGGGGGTTCCCCGGGCCAGCACCTCGCCGTAGTGCAGCACCGTGATCCGGTCGGCGAAGCGGTAAGCGAAGTCCACATCGTGCTCGATGAGCAGCACCGTCAGATCGCGCGAAAGACCCAGCAGCAACTCTTCCACAAGCCTCCGCTCCCCCGCCGACAACCCCGCCAGCGGCTCATCCAAGAGGAGCAGGCGGGGCTTTTGGGCGAGGGCCATGGCGATCTCCAGCTGGCGCTTCTGCCCGTGGGCCAGGGTGCAGGCCCGATCCCCTGCCCGCTCGGCGAGCCCCACCGCTTTCAGAGCCGCGACGGCAGCTTGCCGGGCGTCGGCCAGGCCGTCCATGGGTCGGAAGGGATGAAAGCGAACCCGGTGGTGCGCAAGGGCCGCCAGCATCACGTTTTCCAGCACCGTTGCGTCCGGGAAGAGGCTGCTGCGCTGAAACGTCCGGGAGACCCCCAAAGCCGCCACCCTCTCCGGCGGCAGGCCGGTGATCCGCCGCTCACCGAGGAAGACTTGCCCCCGCGTCGGCCGCAGCTCGCCGCTGATGATCCGAAACAGCGTGCTCTTGCCCGCCCCGTTCGGCCCGATGATCGCGGCCCTCTCGCCCGGCTCCGCCTCCAGGCAGACCCGGCTGAGGGCCAGCACGCCACCGAACCTTCGGTCCACCTCGTGCACCTTCAGCTGCGCCACCTGCGCCGACCACCCACCCCTCCACCAGGTTCCACAGCCCCTGGCGCCCCGCCAGGACGCCCAGGATCAGCAAAGCGCCCACGATGAGCTGCCACTGCTGCGTGATGGAGCTGATCCAGTCTCGAAGCAGGACATAGGCGGCGGCGCCCACAAGCCATCCCAAAGTCGCGCGGGCCCCTCCCAAAAGCACCATGACCAAAAGGACGCCGGACGTGGTCCAGCGCAGGTCCTCGGGAGAGACAAAGGCGCGATGATATGCGTACAGTCCGCCGGCGAGAGCGGTCACCCCCGCCGAGCCGATGAATGCGGCGTACCGGTACACAAACGCCGGGTATCCCAACGCCCGCGCCTTGGCCTCATCCTGGCGAACCGCGTCCAGGACGTGCCCGAAGGGAGACCTCACCACCCGGCCCACGACGCCCAGAACCCCGAGCGCCATCCCCGCGATGGCCACGTAGGCGATGCGAGGCTCCTCGAACAGCCCCGGCTTCGCAATCCCCGAAATCCCGTCGCTGCCCCGGGTGAGCGACACCCACTGCTCGGCCCCCGCATACAGGAGCTGCCCGAAGGCCAGGGTGAGCATCACGAAGAATATGCCGTGGCTGCGCAGCACCAGGGGGCCCGTCAGCGCCGCGTACGCGCAGCCCGCCGCCACCGCCAGCGCCACGGCCAGTCCCCAGGGCAGCGCGGTGCGAAGCGTCAGGAGAGCGGTGGTGTAGGCGCCCAGTCCGAAAAACGCCGCATGTCCCAGCGAGACCAGGCCCCCGTACCCCACCAGCGCCCCCAGCCCCGCGGCCGCGATGCCCCAGATGAGAGCCTCGGTCCCGATATAGAGGGTGTAGCCGCCGCGCAAAAGCGGCACCGCCAGCGCCACAGCCCCTGCGCCGACCAAAAGGGCGGTGCCGGCGGAATGCCTCCCGCGCGCCGGCTGGCGGCCACCCATGCCCTACGCCCGCTTCCCCAGCAGGCCCTGAGGCCGCAGCACCAGCACCAGGGCCATGAAGGCGAAGATGAAGACCAGCGCGAGCCGGGGGAAGAACAGCTTGCCGAAGACGTCCGCCACCCCCACCAGCAAAGCGCTCCAGAACGCCCCCTCCACCCGGCCCAGCCCGCCGGTCGCCACCACGATGAGCGCCAGAACCAGCAGGGTGAAGTCGAGACCGGGGGCCAGCGCGATGATGGGTGCGCCGATGGCGCCGCCCAGGCTCGCCAGCCCCACGCCCGCGCCGAAGGTGCCCATCAGCACCCTATCGGTGGGGACGCCCAGCGTGGCCGCCATCTCCCCGTCCCAGGCGGCCGCACGGATCGCGGCGCCCACCCGGGTCCAGCGCATCATCCCCCACAGAGCCAGCGCCAGGACCAGGCCGACCCCGATCACGAACAGGGGATACGCCGGATAGATGAAGGAACCGACGATGACCGGCCGGGCCAGGGCTGCCGGCGGGTTGAGGGAGAGGATGCGGCTGCCCCATATCATGCGGGTGGCGTCGGCCAGGACGAAAGCGAGCCCGAAAGTCAGCAGCACCTGGTCCAGCTCCCGCCCGTGCCCGTGCAGGCGCCGCAGGAGCACCCGCTCCGCCGCCAGGCCCACCGCCGCCCCCACAGCCGGAGCGGCGGCGACGGCCAGCCAGAAGCTGCCGGTGGAGCGCACCACGCTGTAGCCCAGATACCCTCCCAGCATGTAAAACCCGCCGTGGGCGAGGTTCAGGATGCGCCCCACGCCGAAGGTGAGTGACAGGCCGGCCGCGAGCAAGAACAGGATCATCCCGTAGGCCAGCCCGTTCAGCAGCTGAAGCACGTACAGGTTCACGAGACCACCCCGCCGGGCCCGCCGCCAGCCTCCCGGCCGGCCTTCGGCCCGCCCGCCCCGGCCCTGGCCATCATCCGGCCCGCGCGGTTCACCCCACGTCGCGCACGCGTCCGAGATCGTCGATGACGGCGTTGGCAAGTTCTCCCTGGAAATCCCTCACCTCGCGCACGTAAATGTTCTGCAGCACGTGGTGGGTCGCCGGGTCGAACTCGAAGCGCCCGCGGGGGCTGTCGAACCGGACGCCTTCAAGAGCCTGGATGAAGCGATCCTTGTTGGAGAGGTCGCCGCCCACGGCGTCGATGGCCTCCACCATCACCCGCGCCGCGTCGTAGCCCTGCATGGAGAACACGCTGGGGCTGGCGTTGAACCGGCGGCGGTACGAGGCCACGAATTCCCGGTTCACCGCATTGTCCAGCCGCACCGCCCAGTGCAGGCTGCTCCGCGCGCCCAACGCCGCACGCCCCACCGCCGGCAGCACGTCCTCCTCCACCATGAAGCCTGCCACCGTCAGCGGCACGTTGCCCGCCAGCCCGAACTGCGCGTACTGGCGGATGAAGATCACCGCGTCGGAGCCCGACAAAAAACCGTAGACGGTGCCGGGCCGGGTGCCGATGATGCGGGAGACGTAGGCGCTGAAGTCGGTGCTGCCCAGAGGCGTCCAGATCTCGTCCAGCACCTGGCCGCCGGCGGCCAGGAAGCTCTCCTTGAAGGCCGCCACGCTCTCCCGCCCGAAGGCGTAGTCGGCGGCCAGCACCGTCGCCCGCCTGGAGACTTTGTCGGCCACCCAACGCCCGAAGGGAAAGCTCACCTGCCAGCTGGTGAACGAAACCCGGAATATGTAAGGGCTCTTGCGCTCACGGGTCAGGGCGTTGCCGCCCGCGTTGCTGACGATGAAGATCGTCCGGGACGAGTGCACCAGGTCCCGGATGGCATACGCCGCCGCGGTGCTCACCACGCCCGTCAGGATGTCGACCCGGTCGGACTCGATGAGCTTGCGGGCTTTGCTCAGCGCGATGCTGGGGTCGGCCGTCTCGTCCTCGGCGATGAGCTGGATGGGCCGGCCCCCCGCCCGGTTCTGAACCCGATCCAGGTACAGCAACATGCCCTGGGTGATGTCCTGGCCCAACTGCGCGTACACGCCCGACGACGGCAGCAGAACCCCCACCTTGACGGCATCCCGCGCCTCGGCCCTGGCCAGGCGCGTCCTCCACCCAAGGCTTCCCAGTGCAAGGGCTGCACCCGTTTTCACAATCTCCCGGCGCCGCAGGCGCCCGGACGACAGACCGTCGGATGGCTCACCCCCTTTGAGCGCGAGATCCCGTAGGCTACCAAGCGAACCCATTGCAAGCCCCCCTTCCCCGACTGCCCGGGCATATGGGAACCGGTCACACAGCCGAACCTGGCCCGCCTGTCCTTGACAGTTGTCCTCCGGTGGATTAGGACCAAACTAACCGGTCAATCAAGAGCCTGTCAAGAGCCCGCCTGGTGCGGGTTGGCGCCGATTCGGCCACGGGCTGCCCGGACGTGGGGTCTGGCGCCTTGCGAACCCGATTTCCAAAGGCCGAACCGAGGGGGGAGCTTCATGGCCAAGATGCTCATCGACGGGCAGGCTGTGGCCGCCCGGTCGGGGCAGGAGATGGTGGTCATCAACCCGGCCACGGAGGAGCCGGTGGACAGCGTACCGCAGGCGGGACCCGAAGAGGTGGAGCAGGCGGTGGCGGCGGCCGTGCGGGCCTTTCGAGCGTGGGCCCGCCTGGACCCCGACGAGCGGGCCCGGCGGATCCGGGCGGGCCTGGAGCGGGTGCGGGCGCAGGCCGATTCCGTCGCCGATACGCTGGTGCGCGAGCAGGGAAAACCCCTGCACGAAGCCCAGGGCGAGCTCCAGCACTTCCTGCATGGCATGGAGTTTTACGCCGACATGGCCAGCAAGATCCGGGGGGCGTATGCCCCTCTCCCTTCGACCCTGGGCAGCGCGTACGGCCTGGTCATCCGCCGCCCGGTGGGCGTGGTGGCGGCCATCGTCCCCTGGAATTACCCTCTCACCCTGATGGGCACCAAGATCGGCCCGGCCCTCGCGGCGGGCAACACGGTGGTGGTCAAGCCGGCCAGCACGGCCCCCCTGGCCGCCATCCGGGTTGTGGAGCTGCTCCAGGAAGGGGGCCTGCCGCCGGGGGTGCTCAACGTGGTCACCGGCCCGGGCCGTACGGTCGGGGAAGCCCTGTGCGCGCATCCCGACGTGCGCCGGGTGGCCTTCACGGGCGAGAGCGCGACAGGCCGGCGCATCATGGAGGTGGCGGGGCCCCGCTTTGCGCGCATCACCCTGGAGCTAGGAGGCTCCGACCCCGTCATCGTGTGCCCTGACGCCAACCTGGACAAGGCCGTCCGCTCCGTCCTCATCGGCCGGTTCTGGAACGCGGGCCAGTCCTGCCTGGCCGCCAAGCGGGTGTACGTGTTCGAGGAAGTCTACCAGCCGTTTCTGGAGCGCCTGTTGGCCGGCGTCGCCCGTTACGAGCCCGGAGAGGGCTGGGTCAAGGCGGAAAAGCCCCGAATCCGCCTGGGGCCGCTGCACACCGCTCGCCAGCGCCAGGAGGTGATGGAGCAGCTGGAGGAGGCCGTAAGCCGCGGGGCCCGGGTGGCGTACGGAGGGAAGGTGCCGGACGGTCGATCACGGGGATTTTTCCTTATGCCAACGGTAATTACCGACGCCAGCCACGATAGCCGGGTGGTGCGGGAGGAGGTCTTCGGGCCGCTTTTGCCGGTCTTCAAGGTTCGGGACATCGACGAGGCGATCCGGCTTGCCAACGACTCCCCCTATGGACTGGGCTCCTCCATCTGGACCTACGACGTCCGGTGGATCCACAAGGCCGCGCAGGAGATCGAGGCCGGCATGACGTGGGTCAACCAGATCCACTACGGGTACGACGAGCTGCCCTTCGGCGGCCTCAAGCAGAGCGGGTTTGGAAAAGAGCACGGGCTGGAGGCCCTCGACTACTACATGGAACTGAAATCCGTCGTGGTCGGCGACCTGGACGGGCAGTGAGGGGGAAAGGACATGGGCGTCGAATGGAGCAAGGAGGGGGCGGTGGGCTTCATCACCCTCAACCGGCCCCCGGCCAACAGCTACGATTACGCATTCATGGAGGAGCTGGGCGGGGCGCTGGAGCAGGCCGCCGGCGACGAGCAGGTTCGGGTGGTCGTCGTGCGAAGCGCCCTGGAGCGCTTCTTCTCCGCCGGGGCGGACGTCAAGGCGTTCAGCGAAAACCCGCCGGAGCGAAACATGGAGCTGGTGCGGCTCGCCCACCGGGTGCTGGGACGCATGGCGGAGGTGCCCAAGGTGTTCGTGGCGCAGATCCAGGGGCATGCGCTGGGCGGGGGCCTGGAGATCGCGCTGGCCTGCGACCTGCGTTTCGGGGCGGAGGGGGAGTACCGGGTGGGGCTGCCGGAGGTGACGTTGGGGCTGCTGCCTGGCAACGGCGGCACCCAGCGCCTTCCCCGGCTGATCGGGTGGAGCCGGGCCCTGGATATGATGCTGACCGGCCGAACTCTCTCGCCCCGGGAGGCGCTGGAGGTGGGGCTGTTCGACCGGCTGGTGAAGGCCCCGGAGCTGGCCGAGCAGACGCTGCAGTACGCCCGAAGCCTGGCCACGCAGGCGGCGAAGGCGGTGGCATCCATCAAGCTGGCCGTACGGCAGGGTCTGGAGAGGCCCCTGGAGGACGCTTTGCGGCTGGAGCGGGAGCTCCTGGAACCCCTGTTTCGCAGCGAGGACGCCCGGGAGGGCATCCGGGCCTTCTTGGAGAAACGGCAACCGAAATTCCAGGGGCGCTGAGGCGGTCGGCGGCCATGGCCGGCCATGCGCCCCCGCCGCCCGGCAGCCCGGCCACAGGAGGAGAGCTCGTGCGGTCGCCGAGGGTCTGGAGCGAACTGCAGGAGACGCTTTCTCCCAAGCAGATTCACCTCATCCGCAGCACCTACCGGATGATGAGCGAGAAGGGAGTGCACCACATCTCCCTGCAGGACGTGGCCGATGCGGCCGGCGTCAGCAAGGGGACGATCCTGTACCACTTCAAAAGCCGGGAGAACCTGATCCTGGTCACCATGCGCTGGGTGCTCTCCCGGGTGGCCGAGCGCATCCGGGACAGCGTCAACAAGGCCAGGACCCCGGAGGAGAAAATCGCCGCCATGATCGACGCCATCTTTGTGGCGCCCGAGGCCAACCGGCGGTTCTACATCGCCTACCTGGACCTGGTCGGGTATGCGGTGCAATCGGATCAGTTCAGCCGCCTGAGCGGCACATTCCGCTCCATCGTCAACGGCATGTACGCGGATCTGATCGAGTTCGGTGTGTCCCACGGCACCTTCGACGTGCCCGACGTCGATGAAGCGGCCATCGTCGTTCGGGCCATCATCGACGGGCTTTTCCTGCAGTGGATGCAGGACGAGCGCTGGCAAGAGTTGCACGGGGCCTACAAGGACCGGTGCAAGCGGGCGGTGCTGTCGTACCTCAAAGGCAGCCGGCGTAACGTGCTGGCCGAGGTGTGACACCCGCCACCGGCCGGCCGGCTTCGAGGCGGCCGGCCCGCCGGCCCACCTGCCCCTCGCCCCCCCGGTGGCCTCCAAGGCGGCCGGCCCGCTACCCCTGCCCGGCCGGGGGAACGCCCCGGGCCCTCAGGCGCCCGGCCGGCGGATCGCCTCAAAAGGGCTGCGGCAATCCAGGCAGACGTATTGCGACGCCATCAGGTGGGACCCGAAGGCGCCGATGCGCTCCACCCGCCCGGAACCGCACCACGGGCAGTTCACCGCCCGGGAGCCGTTCAGGCCGGGCCGCTCGGGGCGCTTGCGCCGGTCAGACGGCGCCGGGCGGCGCTCCACCGCTCCCATGGCAGATCCCCGTGCTTCCAGCGGCCAGACGGGTCGAGGCGCACGCCCGCCGGCTCCAGGCCGGCCCGAAGGAGCCGGGGAGCCACCCGAGCCAGGTACGCCTGGCGAAGGGCATGGCTGCCCGCCGCCACAAGCCCTTCCCGGCAGAGCCCATCGAGCCCGTCGTCGCCGCCGGGGCCAAACCAGCACAGCATTTCGGGTAGGAGTTGCTCGATCGGCCCTCGCAGCCCGTCAAGTCCCGGCGGGTACGAGGCCACCTCCAGCAGCTGTCCCATCGCGTACTGTTCGTGGAAGCGCTCCTCCTCCAGGATCCGGCCCACCCGCCTGGCCAGGGGCGCAAATCGGGACTCCCGCAGGGCCTCCATCAGCGTGGTGAGAGCCCCGTCCACCAGCACCAGGGCCGCCACCACGTGGGCCCAGGAGGGGAGCGGCATGTCGAGAAACGCCACCCGGCAAGGGCCCCCCAGCTCACCGTCGCCGGTGGGCCGCTCGTCCCCGCGCGGCCAGGCGGTCTCCGGCGCCTGCCCGGGGCCCGGCGGCGCGATCTCCTGAAGCACCGGGTACAGGACCCGGGCGTGCCCCAGCTCCTCCTGGGCCAGGGCCGCGCACGCCACGGCGCTCTCCAGGGTCGGCGCCCCCGTCGTCCACTCCGAGACCCGCCGACCCAGGGCGAACTTGTTGTCCGCCAGGCTCGCCACCAGGCCCCACAACGCCTGTCTCATGGAATCGGACAGCTCCACAGCGTCACTCCCCGCCGCTCTCGGCCAGCGCGCCGGACCGGCGAACCACCCAGTGCACGGCGCTTTCGGGGACCAGCGTCAGCTCCACCCACTCCCGCCCCAGGCGCCGCAACGCCGCCTCCCGGGCCGCCTGCGGATCCGGCGCCGGCAGGGTCCCATGCAAGGCCAGGGGCTCGTCGTGGCGGGCACGGGCAAACACCAGGTACCGTCTCACGCTTGGACCTCGTCTCCGACGGTTCGCCTGTCGCCCTCGGCCGACGGCTCATGCCGCCCGCCCGGATGACGGGCAGCCCGCGTTCCTCCGCCGGGATGGCCGGTCCGCTCCTCCCCGTCGGCCCGGATGACGGGGATCAGGCTGCGGCGGGGAACGACGAACATCTCGGTCCAGTTCCACTCGTCGTACAGGCAGCGGGCGAAGACCGCCGCGTCCTCAGCCCGCATGGCCCGCACCGCGCCCACGTGCAAAAGCGGCTGGTCGTCGGCCGCGCGGGCGAACACCTCGTAAAACTCCCGAACCGGCTCCCGGCCCTCTTCGCCGGCCGCTTGCGTGCCACCCGCACAGGTAGAGTTCATGCCACCACCACCGGCCGCAAGCCACCGCAGGTCGCGCTCAGACCACCCCGACCTCCCGCAGGCGCCGGCGGCCCTCCGGGGAGATGAAACTGCCGTCCCAGGGCTCGAAGACCTCCTCCACCTTCACCTGCTCAACCCCCTCCAGTTGGAGCAGGCGCCGGCGAATGTCCTCGCAGATGATCTCCGTGCACGGGCATCCCAGGGAGGTGAAGGCGATCTGCACGCGCACCGTGGCGCCGTCCACCTCCACGGCACGCACCAACCCCAGGTCGACCACGCTCACCGGGTATTCGGGGTCCAGGACCTCCTTGAGCGCTTCCCATACCTGCTCGCGCCCGGCCACTGCGTTCGCCCGCCTTCCTCGTCAGGCCGCTTGCAGGCGGCGGATCTCCCGGTAGCCGCGCTGCAGTTCCCTCACGTACTCCTCGTTGGCCGGGCCCCGGCGCTTCCAGCGCTGGAGCACCTGCTCCCACGGGATGGGCCCGTCTTCGAAGCGCCAGCGCTTACGCGCCTCGTCGAACTCGGCGGGAAACGGCACGTCGATGACGTATTCCCCGCGCTCCGGGTCGTAGTGGGCGGGAACCTTCAAGCCCAGGCGTTGGCACAACGGCACGGCCGTTGACATCCACTGCTGGCGCAGCTGGTCGTTGGTGGCCCCCTTCAGCCCGTAGCGGATCTGTTCGGTGTGCCGCTTCAGGTGGTCGGGCAGCCCGAACCACTCCAGCGTCATCACGAACATCCAGTCCACGGCTTGCTGCAAGCGCTCTCGTCCCTCGGGCTGCGAGGCCAGGATCTCCATCCAGCGCTCCCCGTGTCGCAGGTGGAAGTTTTCCTCCCGGTCGACCTTCACGAGGGCCCGCTTCCACGGACCGTAGCTGGTGTGCCGGAAGACGTCGCCCAGCAGGACGAAGCCTGCTCGGTCGTAAAACGCGTTGGCCACCACCAATTCGGCCCAGCTTTCCAGAGGGATGTCAAACGCGTACGGGTGCTTGAACTCCCGGGGATCCCGCTCGTAGACCAGCCGGTCGGTGTCCACCCCCAGGTCGCTGAGAAGCCGGTAGGCGATGTGGGCGTGCCCCAGCTCGTCCTGGATGATGCCCATCGCGGAGATGTACGCGTTGACGGTGGGGGCATGGCGGGCTGCCCGCAGGTACGCGGGCGCGCTGATGAGCTCGGTGTCCGCGGAGACGATGAGGGTGCGTCTCAGGCCCTCCAGGTATCGCTCCGTCGCCTGCTGTGGCCCCTCCACCAGCCGCCCGCTGCGGATGCGCTCCAGCAGCTGCTCATCGGTTACCGTGGCCAAGCACGCTCCCCCCTGTATCTACGATGTTAACCGTCCGGTCAGTCAGGGTCAAGGGGCTCGGCGCCGAAGCGCCGACC
>CAYQLT010000005.1:1545-20828 GCA_964418425.1 uncultured Clostridia bacterium | reverse complement strand
GATGTTAACCGTCCGGTCAGTCAGGGTCAAGGGGCTCGGCGCCGAAGCGCCGACCCATCCGTGGCACAAGCCCGAATCCGGCGGCAAGCGGGCGCCCGCCGGCGCGCTCGGGAAGCAGGGCCCGGCTTCCCAACGCTCCTCTTCAGTCTCCCGGCATGGGCTGCGCCGGGTAGAGGACGCGCCCGCCTTTGACCTCCACGACCCCACGGGGCGTCAGCCGCAGGTCGGGGAGGAAGTCACACGAAAGGAAGAGCAGGGTGTAGAGGATGTCGTGGAAGCGGTACCCGACCCTTCGGGCATGCTCGCTGAGCTCCCGCTCGATCCGCACCGCCTCGTCAAACGGCCCGTCCGTCATCATGCCGCCCACGGGAAGCGCCGCTCGCCAGACGACCGAACCGCCCTCGGCCAGGGCAAACCCCCCGCCCAGCCTGGCCACCTCACCGGCGGCCGCCGCCATGGACGCAGGATCACGCCCGAGCACCAGCAGCTGCACGCTGGTGGTGAAGGTGGTGGCCAGCCCCTCGAGGCCGGGCATGAGACCTGCAAGCCGGGCCTTCGCCATCCACCGCCCCATCCGGTCGCACAGGACGGCCAGGATGGGCTCTTCCCGCCCGGAGGAATGCTCCTTGGCCGTAGCCTGGGGGGTATTGTCGTCCACCGACCGGGTGATCACCGCGTTCGCCAGCCGCATCACCGGCAGGCCGGAAAAGTCCTCCGGGAGGTGGTAGAGGGCCGGGTCCTCGAAGCGCCGGGGGGGCGCAAAGGGCAGGCGCAGCCCGAGCCCGGCCCAGTCCACCTCGGGAAGAGGCGCCACCAGCCGGCCGTCCCGGGCCACCACGTGCCCGTCTGCGAGCACAAGTTGGGGGCGAAAGCTGGTTCGAGAGGGCAGCAGGAGCAGGTGGGCCCGCCGACCCGGGGCGATGCCCCCCAGTTCACCGTCGAGCCCCAGGAAGGTGGCGGCGTTGAGCGTCGCCGCCTGCAACGCCGCCATCGGATCCATCCCTGCCCGCACCGCCGCCTCCAGCGCCCCGGCCACGACCCCCCGCTGCTGGTAGAAGTCGGGTGCGGCCCCGTCGGTGGTCAGCAGAAGCCGGTGCGTGTGCGCACCCGCCTGGCACAAAAACCGAACCAGTTCGGGCAGGTCCGGCCGCAAGGAGCTGAAGCGCAGCATCACCCACAGCCCGAGCCGCAAACGGTCCAGGGCCTGCGGGCCGGTGATGGCCTCGTGATCGGCATCCAGCCCGGCGGCCGCCAGGGCGCACAGCCGTTCGTAGGAGGCGCCCGCCATGTGCCCGTCGGCCCGCTTACCCGAAGCGCGCACGGCGCCGAGGGCATCGAGAAGGTGAGAGTCACCCTGGCAGACGGCCGGCCAGCGGGTCACCTCCCCCGAGCCCACCACGTCGGGCGCGGCAAGAAGGTCCCGCAGGCGCTCCCACGCGAAGTCTTCCTCTTCCCCCTCGTACGGCCACTGCGGGTGCAGGCGGACCACCCACCGCACATCCCCCGGGGCCTCGCGCAGGCGATCGGCCAGCCGGCGCCACCCCTGCGGCCCCAGCAGCACGAAGAAAAAGAGGTTGTCGAAGACCAGCGTGGTCGTGCCATCGGCCAAAGCCCGCTCCAGAAGCGCAAGGGGGGAGTACACCACCCATGGGTGGGAGTGCGGCTCGATATAACCCGGCACCACCGGCCGCCCTTCGGCCCGCACCACCCGCGTTCGGGCGCCAATGAGGGGCGGGCGGGGCCCCACGTAGGCGATGCGGCCTTCCGCCACCTCGACATGGGCCGCCAGCCACTCGCCCGAGTAAACGTTGGCGACCTCGCCCCCCACGATGACCAGGTCCGGGGGCTCCTCACCCCGGGCGACGGCCAGCAGGCGACGCCGCGCCGTCAGATTCACGGCCGGCTACCTGCGGGGGCGAGGCCGCAGCTCAACGCGCCCGCTCCCCCGCTTCCCGATGGGAGTCCTCTGCCACCCGGAAGACGGTGCCCGTGAACAACGCCACCAACCGGCCGTCCTCGGTGCGCACCGGGATCCGGTACAGGGCCGTACGGCGGCCCAGGTGCTCCTCCTGGGCGAGGGCGACCAGACGGGAGCCGGGAGGCGGGGCCGCCACGTAATGCATGGCCGTCACCAGGGCGACCGCCCGCGGGCCGTGGCTGTTGGAGGCGGCGGCGAAAGCGGCGTCCGCCAGGGTGTAGACAAACCCACCGTGGGCCGTGCCGTGCTGGTTGGTGACCCACTCCGAGACCACCGCGGACGCCCGGGCCCGCCCCGGGCCCTCCACCTCCACGGCGATTCCGAGCCGCGCCGCGAAAGGATCGTGGCTGTCGGGGCCCACCCCACCACCTCCCGTGCGCCGGGCTGTCGGCGTCTTACGGTGTACCCGAGGCCCTGGGAGCACGCGGCCTACCGGGACTCCCGGGAGCACGGCCGCTGCGACGGCCTGTGCGAAGCGCCGTCCTTCCCGCCGGGGCCTCCGGCGCCATGCCGGAAGCCTGGCCGTCGGCGGTCTTGCGCCCGTCGCCCGGCCGGCGGGCCTGTCCGGCCAGCCCTTGCCCTTTGTCCGCCGCCCCGACGAGGCCGTAGAGGATCAGGTCGGCGAAACGGTCGGCCACGGCGTCGGCGCTGAGGGGGCCGTCGGGCTGGAACCAGTGGTACGCCCAGTTGGCCACCGACAACACCATCAGCCGGGCGAACTTCACGTCCAGGGGCCGGAATTCGCCCGAGCGCACGCCGTCTTGCAAAATCTGCTCCCACAGGGCCTCGTAGGCGTTGCGAAGCGCGGTGACCCGCTCCTTGCGATCCGGGCTCAAAACCTTCCACTCGTGCAGGAAGACGGTCGCCTCGTCGATGGAGTCGGCCACCACCCGCAGATGCGCCCGCAGGGCCTGCCGCAAGCGTTCGGAGGCCGGCCCCGGGCTGGCAGCGATGGGCTCCACGGCCGCCGTGAACTGGCGACCGGCCCGCACCATGATCTCCAGGAGCAGGTCCTCCTTGGCGGCCACGTGGGCGTACAGGCTGCCCGACAGCATGCCCGTGCGCTCCGCGATCTCCCGCACCGTCGCCCCGTGAAAGCCCCGCATGCTGAAAACCCGAGCCGCTTGCTTGAGAAGCTCTTCCTTGCGCGCCGGCCTGCCCACTTCAAAACCCCTCCAGCCAGTCCAGTCTACGCCCAGCCGGGGCGCAAAGCAAATGCTTGTTATGGACCTGTGGCAGCCCGGTGCACTCACAGCGCCGGCCTGCCCGTACCGGCGTGCTCCTGACAGGCCACCTGCCCGTCGCGCCCCACGAACACGGCCCGCAGGCGTTGGCCGCACTGCCCGCATCCCAGCGGCTCCACCGAATGGGTGGCGAGGTTGTAATATACGGGAAGAGCAAACCACGTGCGCTGCACCAGAACCTCCACCGAGGCCTCCACTCCGGGTACCCGATACCAGACCGCCTGGTCCAAGGATAGCTCCAGGACGGGACGGTACTTGCGCTCCACGTCCTCGAGCCGCCGGCGCCGATCCACCTCGTTGGCTTGCAGCCGCTGGGCCAGCTCCCGGCGCTTCTCCTCGTCGGAGGCTCGCTCCATCCGCCGCTGCAGCTGCTGGTTCAGGCCATCGTAGTACTGGTTGATCTTGCCCGCTTCGGACTGCTTGAGGGAACGGGTTTTCAGTTCATACTCTCCCAGCCGCTGCTCGCCCCGGGCCCGGACGACCCGGTAGGCCGTCTGGCAGGCATCGTGCAGCGACACCCGGGATGCCGACGGCAACACGTGGGAGGGCTCCTTCTCCCACACCGACCGCTCCAGGGCCTCCAGTCCATCGGATGGGAGGCCACGCTGGAGGTCCACCAGGGTCCGTTCGGCCCACTCCCGGCGCTCGTCGCTGACGAGCGCTGCCCGCCACTGAAACGCCACGTACCCCAGCTCGACCAGCCTGGCACCGCTCACCCGAAAAGCCCGGCCGTTGGCGAATTCGATGGCCTTTGCGATGCGCTGCTCCATCCGCTCCGGCACGACCACCCGCGAAAGCCAGACAAACCGGCAAAGCAGCATGCCCAGGGCCAAACCCGCTTCGGCGAGCCCGTCCAGCAGGGAGCTTCCCGGCCGGACGAATTCCGCGTCGCCCGCCTCCCGCTGGGCCTCGTAGTCGAAGGCGAGCTTCACGTAGCTGCGGCCGCCGAACAGGCCGGTCAGCTCGGGCGGTACCACCGCCTCGATCAGACCGGGGCCGGCCGGGCTCACCGCGGCGCCCAGCTCCGCCAGAAGCTGGTGGACGTAACGCTGCAGGCCCTTTTCTTCCCGGTCGGCCCCGGGCCCGTTTGCGCCCTCACGCATTCACCGCTGCGCCTCCGTGCTGGCACCGAACAACGCGTCCTCCAGGGCCACGGCCGACTCGTAACGGGCCCGGGCCTCCGCCAGCTCCTCGCCCAGGCGCTCGAAGGCCCGGCGCAATTCCTCTTCGCCCTCGGCCCGCCCCCAGATGTCAAACACCCGGTCTTCGAACTCCTGCTCGCCGGCGAGGTTGCCCAGGATCATGTCCAGCTCGCCGATGACCAGCTCGAACAGGTTGAGCTTGGCGCTCAGCAGCTCCAGAAGGTGGGATTCGACGGTTCCCTCGGCCGCCAGATTGAAGATGAAGACCGGCCGGCGCTGGCCGATGCGGTGGAGGCGGCCGATGCGCTGCTCGATGCGCATGGGGTTCCAGGGAAGGTCGAAGTTGACCATCGTCGCGCAGTATTCCTGCAGATTTCGCCCCTCGCCCCCCGACTCGGTGCTCACCAGCACCCGGGCCCGGCCGGCGAACTCCCGGATGGCCTGCTCTTTCTGCAGGCGCGTCATCTCGCCATGGTAGCCCACCACCTGCAGCCCGGCCCGGGTGAGGTGGTCCATGAGCGCCTCCTGGGTGGCGCGAAAGCCGGTGAAAACCACCACCTTGTCCTCGATGCCCTCGATGAGGGAGACAAGCGCCTGCACTTTGGTGCCCGGCCCGGCCGAGCGTGCCAGCCTCGCCAGCTCGTCGGGGTCGGGGAGCGCCGAAATCTGGGGGGTTGAGTCGGCGCCGGCTTGGCCTGTAACCCACGACTCCCCGGTCTGCTCAAAGAGAGCCGGCTGAATGATCGGCCCGCCTTGGGTCGCCGGCAGCCGCAGCGGTTTGGGGCGCAGCGGCACCGGTGGCGGTTCGGGAAGGGTCGGCATCGGGAGCGGTTCGGAAGGCGCCGGACGGCCGGGCGAGGCGGAAGGCGCAGGCCCGCCTCGGCCCGGCGGTTGCGGATCATCACCTCCCGCACGAGCCGGCGGAGCTCCTCCACGTTGCTGGGCCGCAGCCGGTCTCCCTTCGCCACGTACCGGCGCCGGAACTCGGCCGGGGTGCGCAACTGGCCGGGCCGAAGCAGGGTGATGAGGTTGAACAGCTCTTCCAGGTCGTTTTGTACCGGGGTGGCCGTCAGCAGCAGGATGTAGCGCTTGCGCAGCCGGTTGACCAGCTTCCAGGCCAGGGTCTCGCGATTTCGCAGGTGGTGGGCCTCGTCCACGATCACCATGTCGTAGTCGATGGACGAGATTGCCGAGGCGTGGGGCTCCCGCTTGGCGGTATCGACGGACGCCACCACCCGCTCGAACCGGGCCCACCCGTCGGGCGCCTGCCGGAAGACGGGATCGTCGTATGCGATGAAGTCCAGCCTGAACTTGGTGCGCAGCTCCTCGGTCCACTGCTCCACCAGTGAGGGCGGCACCAGCACCAGCACCCGCCGGGCGAGGCCGCGCAGCATGTACTCCATGAGGACGATGCCGGCCTCGATGGTCTTGCCCAGGCCCACCTCGTCGCACAGCAGGGCCCGGCCCCGCATACGCTGCAGCACCTGCTGCACGGCCCGCACCTGGTGCGCAAAGGGGGTGAAGGGAAGAAGATCCAGGGAAATCAGCTCATCAAAGCCCGGCGTCATCGACAGCCGAAGAGAGGCCTGGTGAAGCTCAGCGGCCGACTCGGACTCGAAGGCGCCCTTTCGGAAGCGCTCCCACAGGTCGCCCAAAAGGTTTGGCCCGCTGGGGGGTTCGGTGGGCGGGGCCGCCCCGTCTGGGCCGGGCTGCAGCAAGGGAAGCTCTACGATTCGGAAGCGGAAAGGCTCGCCGCCTTCCTCCTGCCCGGGCGCAAGCGGGACAATCCCCAGCAGATCGGCCGTAAACCGCCGGAAGAAACGTCCCAGCCCCCGGCCGGAGATGGCGCCACCCCCGGGCTCAACGGCGCAGAGCACCTCCCGGCCCGAGGCATCCTGCAGGATGGCCTGCCGACGCTCCCCCAAAAGCCAGCGCAGGGTGGCGTCGGTCTCCACCGCATCGACTTCCAAAAGGGTACGGTTGAGCCGGAAGATGTAAGGAAGGGCTTCCATCTCTGCGCCGCTTGGGCCAGCTCACGCGGGGTGCCGGCGCACCCGCCGTGTCGCTTGCACCCGATCATACGGGCCACCGCCCTCAAGCGCAACGCCGGGTTGACCTCATGACGAGCCGTCCTGGCTCAGCCACGCATGCTCCGGGTCGTCGTGGAAGCAAAGGGTTCGCTCCTCGCCCGCCACGGCCCACAGGTAGTAGAGCCGATAGCCGGGAGCGGCCGCCACCGGATGATAGCCGAAGGGAAGCAGCGTCACGTCGCCATCCAGCACCCGGTAGCTCACATCGACGCCGCGGGCCGGGCTGTAGATGGTCTGAAGCCCGAACCCCTGCGGCGGATCCAGCCGGAAGTAGTAGATTTCCTCCAGCGGCACCTCCAGGCCGGGGATGCGCTCGTCATGCTTGTGCGGGGGGTAGCTCGACCACTGGCCCGGGCGGTTGAAGGTCTCCCCCACCAGCAGGCGCTGGGCTTCGACCCGCCCGTCCACGATGTCATGCACCTCACGCTCGAAGCCCGGCCGGCCGCGCCGCTGAGTCCGCACCTGCTCGGGGGTCACCACGCGCGGCCGAAGCCCCGGACGCCTCTCGGCGGGCGAGCAGGCCACGGCCGCTTCCACCGCCTCCAGCGCCTCCACATGGGCAAGCTCGCCCGGCGGGAGATAGAGCGCGCTGGCCGGCCCACCGAATACACCCGGCCTGGGCCCAAGCTGGCAGGCGGTGATCCCCGGCCCCGACAGCCGCAGGCTCCCCCGGAGCAGAACGAGAACCATCTCCGCCCTGTCCGCCTCAAGCCGGTGAGAGTCGCCCGCTTGCAGCCGGAGCAACCCGAACGAGAGGTGACGGAGGGTATCCCCTGCCCGCACCACCCACGTGAAGCCCCTCGTCCGGGGCGGACGGCGGTGCAGCGCATCCAGGTTCATGGGTAAAGCCACCTGCCTGTCTCACCGGCCGGGCGACTCATGACCCCACCAGCCCGAATGCCCGGGGCAGCCACAGCACCAGATCCGGCGCAAAGGTGACCAGGAGCAGCACTGCCAGCATTGCCGGCCAGAAGTACAGCATGTTGCGCGACGCCTCCTCGATGCTCACCCGCCCTACCCCGCAGCCCACGAACAGGGCGGTTCCGACCGGGGGCGTGGAGAGGCCCACGCCCAGGTTGAGAAGCAAAATGATGCCGAAGTGGACCGGATCCACCCCGTAGGCTCTGGCCACAGGCAGCAGGATGGGCGTCACGACCACGATGAGAGGGGCCATGTCCATGATGGCGCCCAGCACCAGCAGCAGGAGGTTCACCATCAGCAGGAGCACGACCCGGCTTTGGGTCACACCCGGTAGCCATTCGCTTAGCGCCGCCGGTATCCGCAGGTACGCCATCAGCCACGCAAAGGCGCTGGAGGTGGCGATGATGAAGGCGACCAGCGCCGTGGTGCGCACCGACCGCCGCAGGGCCTTCCAAAGGCGGTGCAGGTTCAGTTCCCGGTAGACCGCGACGCCCAGCACCAGAGCGTAAAGCGCCCCCACGGCCGCCGCCTCGGTGGCGGTGAAGACCCCCAAGACGATGCCCCCGATGATGATCACGCCCGTGAGAAGCCCCAAGAGCCCGTCGGCCACAATTCGCGCCGCCTCCCGCCACCCCGGCAGCGGGAACCGCGGGTAGCGGTGGCGGACGGCCAGTACGTAGACAGTGAGCATCAGCGAGAGCCCCACCAGGATGCCGGGGATGTAGCCGGCCAAAAACAGCGCCCCGATGGATACCCCTCCGGCGGCCATGCTGTAGATGACCGCGTTGTGGCTCGGAGGGATGATGATCCCCTGCGTCGAGCTGGCCACCGTCAGGGCCACGGCCAGCCCCCGGTCATACCCGGCCTGCACCATCAGGGGGATGTCGATGGAGCCCGTGGCGGCCACATCCGCCACGGCGCTGCCCGATATGCCCCCGAACAGCATGCTGTCCACCACGTTGACCATGCCCTGGCCGCCGGGGATGCGGCCTACCAAGAGCCGAGCCAGGGCCACGAGCCGCCGGGCCACCCCGCCCTCCACCATCAGGTTGCCGGCGAGGATGAAGAAGGGGATGGCCAGAAGCGGAAAGGCGTTGACCCCCGCCGCCATCCGCTGCGCCACGATCAGGGGCGGCAGCCCCAGCTGCCAGACCACCGCCAGCGACGCCAGCCCCAGGGCGAAGGCGATGGGCACCCGGAGCGCGATGAGCACCGCCAGCAACCCCAAGAGCGTCACGCGGGGGTCAATGACGCTCGCCCACGCCACCTTCTCCCTTCTCCTCTCCGGGCTCTCCCGGGGGCGGCGGCAACAGGCCCACAAGTTGGGCCAGGGCAATGGCCGAAAGCGCCAGCCCGCCGATGGGGATGCCCAGGTAAAGATAGCCGATGGGAAGCTGGCTGCCCGCCAGCACCTGGCTCATGGAGGCCCGGGTGAGGCGCCAGCCCTCGAGCACCATAAACACCCCGAAAGCGAGCACCAACAGTTCCACCAACCGCCCGACCCCACGACGGGCGCCGGCGGGCAGCGCCTGCACCACCAGCTCGACGGCCACGTGTTCGCGGTGGCGGTGCACCAGCGCCGCCCCCACCATGGCCAGCCAGACCATCAGCAGCAGCGCGATCTCCTCGGTCCAACGGGGACTGTGGCGCAGGAAATACCGCAGGTACACCTGATAGACCACCAGCAGCACCACACCGGCCAGCAGCACTGCCGTCAAGGCTGTGAGCAGCCAGAGCAGCCACCGGTCCGCCACCGCAGCCACGCGGCGGGCCGCGGCCACCCACCGGGGCCAGGCCGCGGCCACCGCCGCCGGGGCGCCGCCTGGCTGCCCCCGCCCCAACAGCCCCCGCTCAGCTTGCCCGGGTCGCCGCATCAAACCGCCCACACGCGTAGTCCGCCGCAGCCAGCCGCTTACGTGCGTCGCCCGCCAGAGCCAGCCTGCCGGGCGGCGTCACTGCCTGAGGATCTCGTCGATGAGGCCTCCGAACTGGGGCCGATAGCGGTCGTAGACCGGCGCGACCGCCTTCTGAAACGCCGAGGTATCCACCGTGATGATCTCCACGCCCGCCTTGCGTAGCTCCACCATGGTCTTCTCCTCGAACAGGTCCCACAAGGTGGCCTGGTAGACCACCGACGCCAGGGCCGCCTCCTTGAGCAGCTGGCGGTCGTCCGGGCTGAGCCGATCCCAGCTCTGCTTGCTGATGATCACGATCTCCGGGACCCGCAGGTGGCCGTCCAGACTGAAGTACCGGGCCACCTCGTAGTGGCGCACGCCGAACGGGCCGTAGCTGGGCACGTTGTTTTCGGCTCCGTCGATGACGCCGGTCTGCAGGCTCGTGTAGACCTCGCCGAAGGCCATGGGAACGGCAGAGGCGCCCAGGGCCTGCATCATGTCGATGACCACCTGGGCCTGCTGGGTGCGGATCCGAAGGCCCCGGAGATCCTCCGGGCTGCGCACCGGCTTCTTGGTGGTGTAGAAGTGCCGGGCTCCGGCATCGTAGTAGGCAAGCCCCACCATGCCCGCCCGTTCCAGCTCACGCAGCAACCGCTGGCCGACGGGGCCCATCACTACCCGCCACATGTGCGCCTCGTCCCGGAAGATGTACGGAAGGCTGAACACCCCGAAGCGCCGGTAGAACTCCGCCAGCGGCGCCGTGCTCGTGCGCACCATGTCGATGACGCCCAGCTGAACCTGCTCGATGGTGGAGCGCTCGTCGCCCAGCTGCCCGCCGGGGAAGATCTCGATCTGGATGCGCCCGCCGCTAAGCGCCCCGACGGTATCCGCCATGAACTTCAACCCCTGCACCGTCGGATAGTCGGCCACATGGACGTCCGCGGCCCGAAGGGTCACCCGGGCAGGCCCGGCGTGCACCCCGACGGCCAAAGCGGCCACCGCCACCACGGCACAGGCAAGCGCCAGCGCCACTGCCCACACGCTTCGCTCATGAGCCGTCCGGCTGACCATCCTGCGCTCTCCCCTCTCCCAGACGTCGGCGAACATCCTCGAAGTGCTGGCGCAGCAAGGCCTTCGCCCTTCGTATCGCCCCCCTCTCGATGGCCTCGCAGATGGCCTCATGCAGCTCGACCGTCCTCATGGGGTCTGCGGAACGGAGCATAGGCCTGTCGAGAGCGCCCAGGAACAGACGCCAGAACAGCTCCAGCAGCCGGCTGAGCACAGCGTTGGCGCAGCGGGAGAACAGGCGGCGGTGAAACTCCATGTCCTCCTCGGCGAAGGGTTCGCCGGCGGCGGCCCGGGCGCGCATGGCGGATACGGCCGCACGCAGGCCCTTCAGGTCTTCAGGCGTCAACGCGCGGACAGCCCGGGCGAGAAAAGCTTCCTCGAGGGCCGCTCGGACCTCGAGCAACTCCCTCAAGCTGCCCGAGTCCACCACAAGGGACAGGGAGACGCCCCCGATGACCCGCCTCAGGTCAACGGGCCGAACGTACCAGCCGCTCCCGCGCTGGGCTTCGACGAGCCCGAGCGCTTCCAGCCCTCGCAGGGCTTCCCGGACGGCATTTCGGCCCGCCCCCGTCTTGCGGGCCAGCACGGACTCGGAAGGCAGCCTGTCGCCGGGCTTGAGGCCCGCAGCCAGTATGTAACGGCGCAGCTGGTCCTGGAGGGTTTTGTGGACGCTGGGTACCTCGATGATCTCGAGCGGATCACCCTTAGGAGCCGAACCGCTCAGAGCCGGGCTGCTCACCGCGCCGAGCCTCCCGCCTGCCCCTTCCGGGCGCCAACCCACCGCCCGACGCCGTTCGGGGCGATGCCTGCTGCGGACGCATCCGGGCGAATCTGTCGGATGTGGGCTGTCCTACAGGCTATCCTAGCCCCTGCTTCCCCGCCGGTCAACTATCCTGGCCGCCGACACTCGCGGGGTGTCATCTGTCCGGGCCGTGCAGCCGATGGGCCGGGCGGCGGGCGCGGTGGTGCCGTGGCCTTGGGGTTCACTTCTCGGTATGAACCAAACCTTTGATGAACCAGCGCTGCAGCAGCAGGATGATCGCGACCGGGGGCAGCAGCGCCATCATGGCCGCCGCCATCACCACGTTCCACTCCGGAAGCTGGGTGCCGTCCCGCGGCACCAGGTGCTCGATGCCGATGACCACCACCCGCATCTCCTCCGTCATGGTGATCATCACCGGCCACAGGTACTGGTTCCACCCGTACACGAACAGCACCACGAACAGCGCCGCCAGGTTCGGCAGCGACAGCGGCAAGAGCACCGAACCCAAAAACCGCATCGGGCCTGCCCCGTCCAGCTGCGCCGCCTCCGCCAGCTCCCGCGGCACCGTCCGGTAAAACTGCCGCAGCAAAAACGTCCCTGTCGCCGACGCCATCAGCGGCACCGTCAGCCCCAGGTATGTGTTCAGCCAGCCCAGCTGGCTGACCACCTGGTACGTCGAAACGATCCGCACCGGCACCGGCAGCATCAGCGTCACCAGGATCATCCAGAATACCACGTGGCGCAGGGGAAAGCGAAAGTACACGATGGCGAAGGCCGACAGCATGGAGATCGCGATCTTCCCCGCCGCCACGGTCCCCGCCACGATCAGGCTGTTGAGCAGCAGCCGCCCCATCTTCGCCCGCATCCACGCCTGGGCGTAGTTCTCCGCCAGATACCGGGACAACCCCAGGATCGGCGGCCGGCTGATGGCCTCCGCCATGGACTGCGTCGAGATGGCAAAGGCGTAGTAGACGGGAAAGGCGATCAGGGCGATGGCCCCGAGCAAAAGCAAGTAGGCCCCCCACCTCGCCCACCGGCCGTGCCGCCCCGCACCCGCCAGCGCCAGCCTCGCCGCCCGCCGCCAGGCCGCCCACCCGGCCGCCGACGCCTCCGCAACTCCCAGCGCAAGGCCGCCACGTTCAAGTTTCAACCCTGGTTCCCCCGTTCGCCGTCTCCCGGTTCCCCTGCTCGGCGTTCGGGATGGCCGGTTCCGGCTGCGTCGGCCTGTACCCGTGCGGGCCGAAGTTCCGTCGCCTTCGGCATCTGTTCGACGCGTCTGCCCTCATTTCTCGCTTTGCACCAGACCTTTGACGAACCACCGCTGCAGCAGCACGATGATCGCGACCGGGGGCAGCAGCGCCATCATGGCCGCCGCCATCACCACGTTCCACTCCGGAAGCTGGGTGCCGTCCCGCGGCACCAGGTGCTCGATGCCGATGACCACCACCCGCATCTCCTCCGTCATGGTGATCATCACCGGCCACAGGTACTGGTTCCACCCGTACACGAACAGCACCACGAACAGCGCCGCCAGGTTCGGCAGCGACAGCGGCAAGAGCACCGAACCCAAAAACCGCATCGGGCCTGCCCCGTCCAGCTGCGCCGCCTCCGCCAGCTCCCGCGGCACCGTCCGGTAAAACTGCCGCAGCAAAAACGTCCCTGTCGCCGACGCCATCAGCGGCACCGTCAGCCCCAGGTATGTGTTCAGCCAGCCCAGCTGGCTGACCACCTGGTACGTCGAAACGATCCGCACCGGCACCGGCAGCATCAGCGTCACCAGGATCATCCAGAATACCACGTGGCGCAGGGGAAAGCGAAAGTACACGATGGCGAAGGCCGACAGCATGGAGATCGCGATCTTCCCCGCCGCCACGGTCCCCGCCACGATCAGGCTGTTGAGCAGCAGCCGCCCCATCTTCGCCCGCATCCACGCCTGGGCGTAGTTCTCCGCCAGATACCGGGACAACCCCAGGATCGGCGGCCGGCTGATGGCCTCCGCCATGGACTGGGTCGAGATGGCAAAGGCGTAGTAGACGGGAAAGGCGATCAGGGCGATGGCCCCCAGCAACAACCCGTACGCCCCCCACCTCGCCCACCGGCCGTGCCGCCCCGCACCCGCCAGCACCAGCCTCGCCGCCCGCCGCCACGTCGCCCACCCGGCCGCCGGTGCCCCTGCGGCCCCCAGCGCCGCGCCTCCGCGCTGAAGGGTCAATATGCCACCCTCCGCTCCGTAAAGCGAAACTGCAGGGCAGTGAGCAAGATGGCCAGGGCCATCAGGATGACGGACTGCGCCGCCGACGAGCCGAGGTTGAGGCTGATGATGCCGTCTTTGTAGGCTTTGAACACAAGGATTTCGGTGGCGCCTCCGGGTCCGCCCCGCGTGACGGCCTGGATGACTCCGAACGTTTCAAACAGCGAGTAGGTCAGGTTCATGATGAGCAGAAAGAACGTCACAGGCGACAGAAGCGGGAACGTGATGGCCCAAAAGCGGCGCCAGGCACTGGCCCCGTCAACGCTGGCCGCCTCCAGCAACGACGAAGGGATCAGCTGCAGCCCGGCGATGAAGAACGCGATGTTGTAACCCAGGTGGGCCCAGGTGGCGGCCACGACGACGAGCACCAGCGCCACGCGCCCGTCCAGCAGCCAGTTCAGCTCGACGTCGCTCACAAAGGAGAGCAGATACGGGAGAACGCCATAGGAGGGGTGAAAGAGAAACAGCCAGATGATCCCTGCCACCGGCGGGGCCACTCCGTACGGCCACAGCAAAGCTGCCCGGTACAGGCCCAGAGCCCGAAAGCCCTGATTGGCCAGCACGGCCACGGCGAGGGAACAGGCCAGCCCCAGTAACGTCACCCCCAGGGAGAAGATCAGGGTGGTCACGATGCTGCGCTGGTACTCCCCTGAGGTGACCAGGTTTTGGAAATTCCGAAGGCCGACGAAAATCAGCCGATCTCCGAAGGGCGAGGCCCGGAACACGGAAAGCTTCAGGGAGTTGAAAGCCGGCCAGAAGAAAAAGACCACCGTAACGGCCACTTGAGGAAGCACCAGAAGGTACGGCAGCCACCGGTTCCGAAAGACCGCCTGATCCATGCCTCTCGCACCTAACCCCTCGCTGCGCCCCGGTCACCGGCCGTGCCGTCGCCGGCCCGGCCCCTGCCCGGCACGGACATGCAGGCCGCACCGCCCCGGTCGGGCAAGAGCCCCGGGGGGTGGCGGAGCAGGGCCGGCCGGGGTGATGGTGCCAGCCGATCCGCTCCGCCGTACCTCCGAACAGCCAGGTGCCGCAGCAGGCTAACGGTTGAGCTCCGCGAACTCCCGAAGGATCCGGTTGCCCTGGCGCACCGCGTCGTCCAGCCCCTGCTTGGCGGTTTTCTTGCCTGCGAAGATGTTTTCCAGTTCGCTTTCAATGACGTCCCGGATCTGGGGGAAGTATCCGAGCCGGATACCCCGGCTGTTGGGCGTGGGGGTAGCGCGGGTCAGCTGGCCGAACGCAGTCCACTGGTCCGGGTCCGCCTTGAAGTGCCCCTCCCCTTCCAGCAGGCTCAAAGCCCCCTTGCTGATGGCGATGTACCCGGTCGAGCGGTGCCACCATGCCTGCTGCTCCGGTTCGGACACGAATTTCAGGAAGTTTGCGACTCCTCGATACTCCTCCGGCTTGTGTCCCTTCATCACCCAAAGAGTCGCCCCGCCGACGATGGTGTTTTGCTTGCGATATGGAGGCCCCCAGTGCGGCAGTTCGGCCGTTCCCCACTGAAACTGGGTGATGGCCCGCCGGAAGCTGCCGATGACGGCCGACGACTGAACCAGCATGGCGCAGTCGCCGCTGGTGAAGATCACATCCGGGTCACCCATCCGGCCCCCGTACCGGAAAATCCCCTCCCGCTGCCAGGTCGCCAGCTGGCCGATATGCTTGACGCCGAAATCGCTGTTTATCAAAAGCTCGGTATCCAGGCTCAGGTAGCCGTTTTCCTGGGTGGCGAAGGGCTGGTCATGCCAGGCGAACGTGTTCTCCAGCATGGTCCAGGACGGCCACGAGGCCGTGAACCCACACTTGGCGGCTCCGGCATCGAGAATCTTCCGGGAGTATTCGCCCACCTCCTGCCATGTAGCCGGGGGACGGGCCGGATCCAGGCCCGCCTTGCGGAAGGCGTCTTTGTTGAAGTAGAGGATGGGCGTGGAAGAGTTGAAGGGCATGGAATACAGCTTGCCATCCTTCTCGTAGTACGAGAGGACGGGGCCCACAAAGGCCTTCCAGTCGACGGGTATCCCGTAGTCGGCCATCAACTCGTGGACCGGATAGATGGCGCCGGATAGGAGCATGGTCAGGGTGCCGACCTCGTATACCTGCACGATGTGCGGGTGGTTTCTCGCCCGGTAGGCAGCGATGGCGGCCGTGAGGGTCTCCGCGTACGTGCCCTTGCGCAGGGCTTTGACCTCGTACTGGCTCTGGCTCTCGTTGAACTTCTTGACCAGGGCATCCACCGTCTCACCCAGCTGGCCACCCATCGCATGCCAGAACTGAACCACGGTGGGAGCCGACAGGGCCGCCTGGGCCGACAAGACCGCCATCAGGCCAGCCAGGACGAACACGACTGCCAGCGAACGCTTGAGCGCCATTGGGCTTGCACTCCTTTCTCGCAATCCCGCCGTCTCGCCAGATGGGTCCCCACTGGTCGGAAACCCCTCTCGCCGTTTGTCACTCACCCCCGTTCGGCGACCCGGGCTCTTGTCCCGGGCCCCAGGACCCGGCCATGGGTTCGCAACCCTTTTTGTGCGCCCCATCCGTTGCGGCGCCGCTGCGCTGCCGCGAACGGCCTGTTCCGAAACCGTAGCCGTGTATGTCCGCGGCCTCGCTCCCTTGCGGCCCCCTGAAGGGCTCGGCACCGCGAAAAGCCCCGCTTCGGTTCACGGGGCATGCTCCACCCGTGCGCCGAAGCGGGGCCACTCCTGCTCTCCAGCCCCCGGCTCCCGAGCATGGGGTTCCACGCGCAAGCCGTAGTTCCTTCTGCTCTGCTCCGACAGGATCACCCGCTTCGTTTCAGCATGCCGTGCCGCATCGCATGGCGTGCGCCGGCGCGAAAGATGAGAAACCCGGCCGGGGTGAACACGAGGGCCATGGCCAGCAAGATCCCGATGTCCGGCACGAGGGCCGAGGCCGGAGCCCCGTCCAGCAGCGCAGCTCGCGTAGCCCTCAAGGTGTACGTACCCGGGCTCGCATACGCCAGCGGGCGCAGCCAGCCGGGCAGAGCCGAGATGTCGTAGTAAACCCCCGAAACCAGCAGCAGGCTTGCCTGGAATATGTTGGTGGCCTGCGCCCCCTTCTCGGTGGACAGCAGCGGCAGCACCGAAGCCATGAGCCCCAGTCCCACGAAGGACAGACCCGCCGCAGCGAGCACCGCCACGGCGCCGCCGAGGTTCGCGCCCGAGAGGTCCAGGCGGAAGAAGGCCGCGACGGCAGCCAGAAGGGCGCCGGTCCGCAGGGTGGCGTAGGCGACCGCCCACAGGCAGTTGCCGCCCAGGTAGGTGGCGAGGCGAATGGGTGCCATGAACGTATACTCGATGGTACCCTCCCACCGTTCCCACTGCACGGCCTGGCCCACCTCGCTGAAGACCACCGACAGAAAGCTCCACAAAAGCGCCCCGGTGAGCAGATAGAGCACAAGCCTGGGGTCAGCAGGGATCCCGGGCGCACCCACGCCGATCAGGCCGATGCTCACGCTGTTGACGATGGCGTACACGAGAAAGACGATCTCCCAGCCCAGGTAGCGGCGGCTAAGGTGAAAGTTGCGCTCCACAAACGCCCAGGATGAGCGAAGCTCCCGCACAAGTTCGCCCTTACGCATCGGCGGGTACCTCCTCGCTTTCCCACTCGCTTCCCGTCATCGCGAAGAACAGCTCTTCCAGCGAGCGGGCTCCGCCCGGAACCGACGCCTTCAGCTCCTCCACCCGTCCCACAGCGGCGAGACGACCGTCTTTCAGGAAGCCCACCCGGCTGCAGAGCCGTTCGGCCTCCTGCATGTCGTGGGTGGTGAGCAGCACCGTCGCCTGGTGTTCGGCGTGCACGCTGGCGATAAAGGCCTGGACCTCCCGCTTGGAGCGGGGATCCAGGCCGGTCGTCGGTTCGTCAAGCAACAGCAACACCGGGGAAGTGAACAAGGCCCGGGCGATGGCCACCTTCTGTTGCATTCCTCGGGAAAGCTCCTCCAACGGCACGTCCAGCTTGGCGCGCGGCAGGCCCAGGCGGCGCAGGATCTCCATGGCTTGTTGGGTGGCCTCCCGCACCGGAAGGTCGTACAACCGGGCTGCGTAGACCAGGTTTTCCAGGGCCGAGAGCTTCTTGAAGAAAGCTGCATCGGAAGACACCCGGTTGATGAACCGCCGCACGGCAAGCTGGTCCCGCACCGCATCGTAGCCGAAAATGCGAACTTCGCCCTGATCCGGAAGGAGAAGCGTGGACAGCAGTCGGACGAGAGTGGATTTGCCGGAGCCGTTGGGGCCGATGATCCCGAATATCTCCCCCGGCTGGACGCAAAAGGTGATGTCCACCAGCGCCTCGACCCGGTGTGCCACCGGCATCCGGAAAAACGGCCACCCGTGCGGGCGCCAGCCTCGCCGGCCACCCCGGGGGCCATCCACGCCGGCTCGGGTATCGGGCCGGGCGCGCAGAGGTGGCGTGGTAGCAGCCGAGCGAGTGTAAAAGAACTTGCTTACGTGCCGGCAGTCCACGGCCGGCGGGCGACGCTCGGGCGCGTCGGGGGACGTAAGCTCGCGCAGGTCCAAGGCCATCGTCCTCTCCAGGGCAGGTCGCAAGCAGGGGCCCGGGGGAAACCGCGGGAGGCGGCAGAAAAACGCGAAAAGGCCGCCCCCGCCAGCGGGTGCCAGCCTTTTGCCATCGCTCAGCGCATCGGCTTCATCCTACCCACCGGTTGCCAGGGCGTCAAGCAGTTTGCTTCCCCCCAAGCCCCTTGCGCTCCCCCGAAGCGCACAGGCCGGTGGCTCACCGACGGGTGCTGAGACCTTCCCGCGCCGGGGTGTGCGGCGCGCCCCCGGGTGTCCGGCGCGCCCTCCGCCCGGCCGTGCAGGGCGCCCCCCGCCCGGGCGAGCAGCGCGGCGCGGCAGGAACCGGGCCCGGCGCGCTCGAACCCCAGGGCGGCCGTGGGGCACGGGCGATCGCCGCGAATCACCGGCGCTGGCTGTGGTTCACGGGCATTCGGAGGGGAGGCCAAGAAACGGTGAGTTTACCGCACGACGCGGTTCTCCTGGTGATCGACGTGCAGGAAGGCTTTGACGACCCTCGCTGGGGCCGGCGCAACAACCCGGACGCGGAGGCCAATATCGCCAGGCTGCTTCAAGCATGGCGGCGGACGGGGCGTCCGGTGGTCTTCGTGCGCCACGACTCCCGGGTGCCCGGATCCCCCCTGGCGCCCGGTACCCCCGGCAACCGCATCAAAGCCGTGGTGGCGCCCATCGGTTCGGAGGTCGTCGTGAGCAAATCCGTCCACAGCGCCTTCATCGGCACCGACCTGGAAGGCCGGCTGCGCGGGCAGGGCTGGCGAACGGTGGTGGTAACCGGCCTGACCACCGATCACTGCTGCAGCACCACGGCCCGAATGGCCAACAACCTGGGCTTCGAGACTTGCTTCGTCGCCGACGCAACCGCCACCTTCGACCGTCAGGGACCGGGCGGGCAGGTGTTCGCGGCCGAGGTGGTCCACGCGGTGGAACTGGCCGCTTTGCACGGGGAATTCGCCCGTGTGGTGACAACGGAGCAGTTGCTTCGGGAAGCAGGCGAAGCGTAAGAGGACGGGCGCCGGGCCTGGCGCCCGCCGGGCGCGGCGCCCCTACCCCCGCTCCATGTCCCCAAAGCGCTCATCCTGGTGGCAGGCCCGCTAGCTCGAACGGCTTAGCCTGCTCGCAAGCCGGCCGCGCCAAACCCCTTGACAGCATAGCAGTTTCCCTGCACGATATGATTCGGAGTCCGAAATATATCTCCGGCCCGGGAGGTGACTATCGCCCAGGCACACAGCCGGTCGTCGGGTCACGGGGTGTCCCGGCCGGGGCACGCCGCACAGGTAGGAACGAGGGTTCGGTGCAGGGAGGCGAAAGGATGACCGGTCGAGCCGTCCAAGCCGTGCGTTGGGGAGTGCCCATCCTGTTGCTTGCGTCGCTGGGCTTGCTCGCG
>CAYQLT010000005.1:0-1445 GCA_964418425.1 uncultured Clostridia bacterium | reverse complement strand
AGCCGTGCGTTGGGGAGTGCCCATCCTGTTGCTTGCGTCGCTGGGCTTGCTCGCGATTGGGGGCTATGGAAATAGCGAATCCGGGCTTGCGTCTGTGCGCGCCTACGCGGTGACCATGAAGTTCACCCGAGCCACCGTCTTAGACGTCCCCACCATTGCCGTGACGAACCTGCCTGCCGATGCCGTCGCTTACGCGGGGGACACGGTGGAGTTCACCGTCACCAACGAAAGCCCCATCGATGAAGGGTTTGCCATCGACGCCTACGGCGTCCGGGAGGTGCTCAAGCCAGGGGAGACCAAGACCATCCGCATCGGGCAGGTGCGTGCGGGAGCGTTCACGATCTACTGCCAGCTCCACCCCCTCAGCGTGCACCAAAGCGGCACCCTGCTCGTGTTGCCGAGGTCGTAAAGCGGCCGTCGACCGGCGTGCCGGGCGGGATCGGCTGAGCCTGCCCGGGCAGGGCGCGGCGGAGCGCGGGGACGCACGACCCTCCTCAGAATGCGGATGGGTCTCAAGCTGGGCCCGTCGCCGGGGTGCGCCCCCGGCGCATCCGCCCGTGCCCCAGCGGTTGAGCCTGCCGGGTGCCGTGCGCGACGGTTGGAGCATGCCAGGGTGCCCGCGGCCGTACCCTTCCCGCGGTGCGCCCGGCTCAAGAGGCGGAATCTGCAGAGTGACAAGACTTGTTACCGGGTGATGGCCCGCAGCGTGACCCCGGAGGCCAGGTCGGCTTTTCGCAGATCCCACTGTGCCATCTTCCCGCGCACCACCATCGTGTTGGCGAAATCCACCTCTCTCGGGAAGAGAACCTGGACGGTCATCAAGATCGAATCGCTTTGCGTACGCTCGGAAAAGCCTTCGAAGGGCCCAATCAAATAACGAAACTCGTAGCTCCCGTCCGGCCGGCTCGTCAGCGTGAAGGGCATTCCCTCGACCGGATGCCGCTCCTTTGCCACCCACTCAAAGACCACGTACGACTCCACCCCCTGACTGGCGGTGGTCTTGCGAAACCGGGCGGACTCCCGAATCGCCGGTACGGTGAGGGCAAGCTGGTTGAGGAAGAGGTCCATCTCCGAGCCCGCAAAGCTCTCCTGAACCCACAGCCGCAGGGTCATCCCGGCGGTGTCAGGGACAGATAGGTCAACGAACTGCTCGATGCGAAAGCAGCCGGATGCCAGCAGGGCCAGGGCCATCACGAATCCCATCGCGCCCATCTTCGCCGCGCGCCTCACTCGGCTCTCCCCCTTTCTGGAACTCTGGCGCAGACGTGGCAGCCCCGTCAGGGGGCCGTACCCCCGGCCGGCGGCGGTTTCAGGGACCGGCAGGCCCCGCCCGGGGGTTCGGCCCGAGCATCGCGCAGCGATGTCGCAGGCACGGCAACAGCCGTTCACATGGGCTGCCCGGCAGAAGTCGCTGCTTCCCTACGGCGGAAAGGGGGCCCTCCGGG
>CAYQLT010000004.1:109648-128553 GCA_964418425.1 uncultured Clostridia bacterium | reverse complement strand
CTGGCCGATCGGTGCCTGTGGGTTTTGGCGGACTGCCTGGAAGGCGTGCGCGGCGCGGCGGCAGACGTGGTGGTGAGCAACCCCCCGTACGTGCCGACCGGGGAGCTGGCGCGGCTTGCTCCGGAGATCGCTCGCTTCGAGCCGCGGGAGGCTCTGGATGGCGGGCCCGACGGGCTTGAGGTGGCTCGGAGGCTGGTGGCCGGGGCGGCCCGGGTGCTGCGGCCCGGGGGTTGGCTGCTGGTGGAGTTGGGAGGGGCGGATCAGGCCAGACGGCTCGTCGCCTGGATGCAGCAGTCCGGGCTGCGGGCGGGCTACGGCGACGTGGAGGTCTCGGTCGATCCGGTGAGCGCAGCGGTGGCTCTGGTGGCAAGGCGGGCGGAGCTGTGAGGTGAGGCGGGTCACGCGGGTGGTCCGGGTGGATGCGCAGGCGCCGGACCCCAAGGTGATGGCCGAGGCCGGGCTGGCGCTGCGGGCCGGGGAGCTGGTGGCGTTTCCCACGGAGACGGTGTACGGGCTGGGCGCGGACGCTTTCCACGAGCAGGCGGTGCGGCGCATCTTCGAGGTGAAGGGGAGGCCCGCGGACAACCCGGTCATCGTCCATGTGGCAGCGGTGGACGAGCTGCTGGCCGTGGCGCGTCCCGATCCGGGGGGCCGTTGGGAGCTCTTGGCGCGGCGGTTTTGGCCGGGCCCCCTGACGATGGTGCTGCCGTGCCGGCCGGAGGTGCCGGCTGCGACGACGGCCGGGCTCGACACCGTCGCGGTCCGCATGCCCCGCCACGCGGTGGCCCTGGCGCTCATCCGGGCGGCAGGTCGGCCTGTCGCCGCGCCCAGTGCCAACCGTTCCGGTCGGCCCAGCCCGTCGCGGGCCGAGCACGTGCTGGAGGACCTCAACGGCCTGGTGGAGTGGGTGCTGGACGCAGGGCCGTGCGAGGTGGGGGTCGAGTCCACAGTCCTGGACCTGACGGCCGAGGTGCCCCTCGTCCTGCGGCCCGGGGGCCTGTCGGTGGAGGCGCTGCGGGAGGTTCTGGGCGAGGTGGCGCTGTCGGGGGCCGAGGCCGGGCGGCCCCGATCGCCGGGCTTGAAGTATCGCCATTACGCCCCTCAGGCGCCCACGGTTGTGCTCATCGGCCCCCCGCAGGCGGTGGCCGCATGCATCGGCCGAGAGCTGCGGCAGCGGGCGGGATCCGGGCGGCGGCTGGGGCTCTTGATCACGGAAGAGACTTTGCGGTGTCTTGTGGATAGCGGCGAGCCTCTGGACGGGGCGGACGTCTTTTGCACCGGCAGCCGCCACCGGCTGGCGAGCGTCGCCCGGGCCCTGTTTGAGGGCCTGCGGCAGCTGGACTCCGCTCGTCCCGAGCGGATCCTGGCGGAGGCGGTCGAGGAGGCAGGCCTGGGCCTGGCCATCAACAACCGCCTGCGGAAGGCTGCCGGAGGACGGGTGGTCCGCTGCGTTGAGCCGCCTTGACGAACAGGCCCTCGTGGCCCTGAAACTGGCAGACGAGGCAGCGCACATCGAGGGCAGGCCGCCCCTGGCGCATCAGGGGCTCCAGACGATCGCCGGCGTAGGTGACGTCGCCGGTGCGGGGGTCCTTGGTCACCTGCTGCACCAGGTGGTAGATTAGCTCAAAGCGGGTGCGGTTACCGTTGCAGCCAGGGCAGAGATACGGCAGTGCCTGCACCTGCCAGATGTTTCCTTTCCCGGTATTGGGGTGCCGCTCCTCAGGATACCCTCGCCGGGCAGGAGGGATAGCCGGGTGATGGGCGTGCTGTTTGTCTGCACGGGAAATACCTGCCGCAGCCCCCTGGCTGCGGCGCTGTTCGAGCGGGCGGTACGCCGGACGGCTCCGGGGCTTGCCCGGGCCACCTCGGCAGGGGTCGGGGCGCTTGAGGGCGAACCTGCCAGCCCTGGGGCCCGGGCGGTGGCAGGCGAGCTTGGCCTCGACCTGGAAGGCCACCGATCCCGGTCGGTGACGCCCGAGATGGTGGCGGCTGCCGACCTGATCCTCACCATGGAGCGCCGCCACAAGGAACGGGTGCTGTCCATGGCTCCCCAGGCGGCCGGCAAGGTGTTCACGCTCGCAGAATACGTGGGTGAGTCCGCAGACGTGGAAGACCCCTACCAGGCGGATCTGCCTCGTTACCGGGAGGTGGCGGCGCGGCTCGAACGCCTGACGGAGCAGGCGCTGCGGCGGCTGGCTCGGGAGGCGGGGCGGGCGGCAGGCGTGGTGGCCGTCGGTTGGGACCACGGCGGCGAGGTCCTCAAGGAGGCGGTGGTGCAGGCCATTCGGGAACGGGGGATGGTGCCGCTGGAGCTAAGCCGCGAGGCCTCGGCCAACGATGACTATCCCGACCCCGCCCAGCGGGTGGCACAGGCGGTGTCGGAAGGCCGGGCGGAACTGGGGGTGCTCATGTGCGGTACCGGCATCGGGGTCAGCATCGCGGCCAACAAGGTGCCGGGGATCCGGGCGGCGCTCTGCCATGACGTCTTCTCCGCTCGCATGGCCAGGGCTCACAACGACGCCAACGTGCTGACGCTGGGAGGTCGGGTGGTCGGGCCCGGCCTGGCGGCTGAGGTGGTGCGGGCGTTCCTGGACGGGCGATTCGAGGGGGGGCGGCACGGTCGGCGGCTGGACAAGATCGCCGCGATGGAGCGGCTGTATGCGGGCGCTCCCGGCGGGCCGGGACCGGCCGGGCCGACCCCCGGGTGAGGCGCAAGGCGTCCTGACAGCGGGTTGAGGGGCCAGGCAGGCGGAAGGGGGCCGGCTCATTGGGTACGGTTCACGTGATCGACCACCCGCTGGTGCAGCACAAGCTTACCCTCATGCGCTGCGCGGAGACAGGCCCCAAGGAGTTCCGGGAGCTCCTGGAAGAGGTCTCCATGCTGCTCACCTACGAGGTGACCCGGGATTTCCCGGTAGAGCGGGTGGAGGTTCAGACACCGCTGGCACCGGCCCAGGGCGTCACGCTGGCGGGCAAGAAGGTGGCGGTTGTACCCATTTTGAGAGCAGGCCTGGTGATGGTCAACGGAATCCTGAGGCTCATCCCGGCCGCCAAGGTGGGACACGTGGGCATTTACCGAGACCCGCAGACGCTACGACCCGTGGAGTACTACTGCAAACTGCCCGCCGACATCGCGGAGCGGGACGTCATCGTGGTCGACCCCATGCTGGCCACCGGCGGATCTGTGGTGGAGGCGGTCCGGTATGTGAAAAACCGCGGCGGCCATAACATCCGGGTCATGGCCCTCATCGCCGCACCCGAGGGGCTGCACCTGCTGCAGCAGCACCATCCGGACGTGGAGGTCTACCTGGCGGCCGTCGACGAGCGCCTCGACAGCCACGGGTACATCCTGCCGGGCCTGGGGGATGCGGGGGATCGTCTCTATGGCACCCGTTGAGCTGCCCGGGCGGGGTTGATGCGATGGCCCAAGCGCCCTGGGCAGCCACCCTGGGGGCCGCAGCGACCGCGGCCTTTTTTGTTGTGCTTGTCGCCACCCCGCCGGTGGAGCGCTGGGCTCGGGCGCATCGGCTTTTGGACTCGCCCGGTGGCCGCCATCTCCACGAGCGGCCCGTCCCGCGCCTTGGGGGTGTGGGGCTTTTGGCCGCCTTGCTCGCGGGGGCGGCGGTGCTGGTGGCCGGTGGCGCAAACCCCCGGCTGGTGGTGGCGGTGCTGGCGGGCAGCGCCCTGGCGTGGGCCGTGGGGCTGCTGGACGACCTGAAGGGGCTGAGCCCGTGGACCAAGCTGGCGGGGCAGGTGGGGGCGGCCGCGGTGAGCGTGGCGTTGGGGCTACGCATTGAGTTCGTGTCGGTTCCCTGGGGGTCGGGCGGATCGGCCGGGATGGTGGCGCTGGGTCCCTGGTCGGCGGTTTTGACCGGAGCGTGGCTCGTGGCCGTCTCCAATGCCGTGAATCTCCTTGACGGCCTGGACGGGCTGGCGGCGGGCGTGGTGGCCATCGCGGCGGTCCCCAGCGCGTTTGCCGCCCGGTCCCGGGGCTTTGTGGAAGCGGCCGGCTTGCTTGCGGTCGTGGGGGCAGGGTGCCTGGCGTTTCTGCGGTACAACTTCTCGCCCGCCCGCATCTTCATGGGAGATAGCGGCGCCTTGATGGTGGGGTTCGCCTTTGCCGCCGCCGCGGCGGCGGGCACCGCCAAAGGCCCGGCTGCCGTGGCGCTGCTGGTGCCCGTGGTGAGCCTGGGGGTTCCGCTGTTCGACACGGCCTGGGCAGTGGTGCGACGCGTGGTTGCCCGGCGTTCCGTCATGGAAGCGGACCGCTATCACGTGCATCACCGTCTGGTGGCCGCCGGCCTCAGCGCGCCTCAGGCGGTGCTGATGCTGTACGCGGCCAGCGCCGGCCTTGGGGCCATAGCGGTGGCCCTGCCGCCTCGGGGGCGAGCCTCGCTGGCGCTGGGCCTGGCGCTGGCGGGGGCGGCGGTGGCCTTCTGGGTGAGGGGGCAGCGCAGGACGCCCGCACCCCTACCCGCCACGAAGACGGGGGCTGGCCATGAAGGTTCGGGTAAGTCCCATCTTCGGCACCCGGCCGGAGGCTATCAAGCTGGCACCGGTTATCCGGGCTCTCGAGGCCTTCGGTGAGTTTGAGGTCTGCCCGGTGGTGACGGGCCAGCACCGGGAGATGCTGGACCAGGTGCTGGCGGTCTTCGGCATCCGTCCAACCGAGGACCTGCACATCATGGAGACCGGGCAGACGCTCACCCACGTGACCTGCGCGGCGCTGGAGGGGCTTGAGCGGGTGCTGCACCGCCTCCGGCCGGATGTGGTGCTGGTTCAGGGAGATACCACCACGACCTTCGCGGCCGCACTGGCCGCTTTCTACCAGCGGATTCCCGTGGGACACGTGGAGGCGGGGCTTCGCAGCGACGACCTGGACAACCCCTTCCCCGAGGAGCTCAACCGCCGGCTGACCACGGTGGTGAGCCGATGGCACTTCGCCCCCACCCGTCGGGCCCGAGATCGGCTGCTGGCCGAAGGGGTGCCGCCCGAGAGGGTCTGGCTTACCGGCAACACGGTCATCGACGCCCTGATGGAGGTGGTGCAAAGGCCGAACGCCGGCCCTTCGCCGTCTCTCAACGGCCAACTGAGGGAGGTACGTCAGCGGGGGCTGAGGATGATCCTGGCGACGGCGCACCGGCGGGAGAGCTGGGGAGAGCCTCACCGGCGGGTATTCGGAGCCCTGCGAACCCTGGTGGAGCGTTTCGAGGATGTGGCGGTGGTGCTCAGCGTCCACCCCAACCCGGCGGTGAAGCGCGAGGCCCAGCAGGAACTCGGGGGCGCCCCCCGAACGGTGCTGCTGTCTCCCCCGGACTACGTGGACTTTGTGCATTTGCTGAAGAGCTGCTACCTGGTGGTAACCGACTCCGGGGGCCTGCAGGAGGAAGCCCCTGCTCTGCACAAACCGGTGCTGGTGCTGCGGCATGTGACCGAGCGGCCGGAGGGGGTGCAGGCCGGATGTGCCCGGTTGGTGGGCACCGATCCGCAGAAGATCGTGGCGGAAGCGGGGCGTCTGCTGACCGATGACCACGCCTATCGCCGCATGGCCGAGGCGCCCAACCCGTACGGCGATGGGCTGGCGGCGAGGCGCATCGTGCAGGCTTTGCGGCGGGTGCTGGGCCTCAGCTCGGAGGACCCTGAGCCCTTCGAAGCCTGAAGCGCGGCGCAAGCCGGGCCGGGGCGTCAGTCCGAGACGGCGCAACGGCCCGGGAAATTGGACGGGCGTCCCCCAGAGGATCTGCGGGATTCCATGACCAGCCGGAAGGGGCGGCCGAAGGCCATGGGGTGTCCGGCGCAGCGGAGCGTTGAAACTAAGAGGCGGTTGCACTATAATACGCTGGGTCCGAGCCGGGCTTGCGTCCGGCGGGCGGCCAGTCCCGAGCCTTGAGCCGCGGGAGCGACCGGCCGGGGCCCCGCCGGCGGTGGACCCTGGAGGATCTGGCTCGCTACGGCGCGGTCACCTCCTGGGGGTTTACGGCCGCGGCGGCTTTGTTTTTGGGGATTTGGGGCGGGCGACGTCTGGACGCACGTTTCGGTACGACCCCGTGGTTGACACTGGCCGGCACCGTGCTGGGGATCACCCTCTCTTTGGTGAGTTTGTTCCGGGAGATCGTTCGCCTGGAGGCGAAACGCAAGGGGCGCTGACTCCTCGTGGCGCAAGGGCCTGGGTGTGTGGCGGTGTTCGTGAAAACTGCCGCGGTCACGAAGGAAAATTCGGTTGCAGGACGTACAGGGGTACGGGCGCCGACGGCGGGCGGCCGGACGGGCCCGGCAGGCCGGGGGATCGGGTGGTTGCGGCGGGTCGGTCGAGACCGGGCCACCTCCCTTCTGGGTATCGGCGCCGTTGCGGCGGCGCTGGCCTGGGTGGCCGGGGCTCCCCAGGCCGCGTGGGGCGTGGCGGCGGGTACGCCGGTGGGGATCTTCAACCACGCTCTCACCCGGCTGGCAGCCGGGCGATGGGCCACGGGCTCTCCCGGCTCCGTAGGCTGGATGATGGGAGCATCGGCTCTGCGGCTGGTGCTGGCGGGCGGCGTGCTGGTGTGGGCTGCCTCCAGGGGCTCAGCGTTTCTCATCGGGGCTTTGGTGGGACTGCTGGTGGATGTGCTGGACTACACGGCTCGGCTGCCGCTGTGGCTGAGGAGCTCACGCAGGCGCTGAACGACGGCGGTGAGGGGTAGCGTGGTGAGATGAGCTGGTTTTCCGCCAGGCTGGAGGCCATCGGCGAGGTTGTAAACGAGCTTCTGCCCAGGCCGGTCGCCCAGGTGGGCCCGTATACGCTGACCACGACGGTGGTGCACAGCTGGGTGGTGGCGGCGGCCATCATCCTTCTGGCGTTTGTGGTGGGGCGCCGGATCCGGGAGCGTCCGCGGGGGCTTCAGACGCTGGCGGAGGTGTACTACCGGTTCGTGGAGGGGCTGCTGGAGTCAGCCCTGGGGCATGCGGATCGCCGGTTCGTGCCCCTGGTGGGAACGTATTTCTTGTTGGTGCTGGGGCTCAACTACGCCTGGTTCATCCCGGGCGTGGTGCCTCCGACCACGGACATCAACACCACCGTCGCTTTGGCGGTGATGGATATCCTGCTTGTTCAGGTGCTGGCGGCTCGGGCGGTGGGCGTGCGTCGCTACCTTCGGCGGTTCATCGAGCCGGTGGTCATCATGCTGCCCATGAACGTCCTGGAAGAGCTGGTGAAGGTCTTCTCCCTGTCCGTGCGCCTTTTCGGGAACCTGTTCGGAGGCGACATGGTGGTCGCCTCCATGTTCGCACTCCTTCCGTTTTTGGTGCCCACGCCGGTGATGCTCCTGGAGGTGCTGTTCGGGTTCATCCAGGCGCTGGTCTTCGCGTCCTTGACCGCCGTCTACGTGGCCACGGCCATGGGCCATCACTGATAGGCAGCCGCAGCCTGGTTGCCGGGCAGGCAACCCGGTGTGCTGGGTCCGTCAGGCGGGATTACGGGTGGCATTGCTGGAAGGAGGGAACCGACTCAAGTGGAGCAACTCGCCGTGACGCTGGCCATCGCCTTGCCGGCAATGATGTCGGCGTTCAGCCAGGGCTGGGCGACGACAAGGGCGATGGAGGGAATGGCCCGCCAGCCGGAGGCGGCCGGCGACATCCGAGGTACGCTTCTCATCGCGCTGGCGTTCATGGAAGCGCTGACCCTGTTCTCGTTCGTCATCGCGTTGCTCCTGTGGATCAAGGCGTGAGCGGCTGAACCTTCGAAACGGAGCCCGGGCCCGGCGAGGCCGTGGCACACCGAAATAGGGGCGGGTGCCGGCTCCCCTGCGGGCGCCGGCCCCGACCTTCTCCACCGGGACATCGGGAGGGCGGGGCCTGAGATGCAGGCGGTAGTGAGCGGCCTGGTGACCATGGCGGCAGAGGAAGGCGGCGTGAACCTTCTCAACTTCAACCCCCTCACGTTTGCCGCCCAGGCGCTCAACGTGCTGGTTGTGATGGTGGCCCTTTATTACCTTCTGTTTCGGCCTCTGGGGGACGCGATCGCCCGCAGGGAGCAGTTCGTGTCCGAATCCCTGGACGGGGCCCGGCGGGCCCGGGACGAGGCGGAGAGGCTGAAGAGGGAGATGGAGGCCACCCTGGAGCAGGCGCGCCGTCGGGCGCAGGAGGAGTTGCAGCGTTCCCTGGAGAGCGCCGAGCAGGAAAGGGCGCGCCGCCTCAAACAGGCGGATGAGGAGGCGCGCCGGATGGTGGAGCAGGCGCGCAACGAGATCCGGGCCGAGCGGGAGCAGGCTCTGGCGGCCATCCGGGAGGAAGCGGCCTCCCTGGCGGTGATGGTGGCCTCCCGGCTCCTGCAGCGCAGCATCAGCGACGACGACCAGCATCGCCTGGCCCGAGAGTTTGTCCGGCAGGTGGGTGAGCTGCAGTGACAGGCCGGCGCAGCCTCGCGCGGCGCTACGCGGTCGCCCTTGCCGAACTCGCCCAGGAGAAGGGGCTTCTCGACGACGTGGAGCGGGGCCTGGCGCAGGTCCGGGTGCGTCTTGAGGAAGACCCGGCGCTTCGGGAGTGTTGGTACGGGGTCGGCCTCAGCCCCCGGGAGAAGGTGAGCCGGCTGCGGGAGGCGCTGGGTTCCGGGGTGCCCGCGCTGGTGTATCAGTTCCTGGGTGTGGTGGCCTCCAAGGGCCGGGAAGGTCTCCTGGGCGAGATGGATGAGCAGTTTCGGCGGGAGGCGGACCGGCTCCGGCACGTGTTCAACGTGGACGTGGAGGCCGCATATCCCCTGTCCGAGTCCGACCATGCGGTCTTGAAGGAGAGCCTGGCCCGGGTGCTCAAAGCCCGCGGGATCCGGCTGTCGGTTCGGGTGAACCCGGAGCTTATCGGGGGGCTTGTGGTGCGAGCCGGGGACCTGCGTATCGACGGGAGCCTCATCCGCCAGCTGGGCGAGCTTCGGGAGCGGCTGCGCAGCGTGCCGTTGGACGCCGCTTTGGTCTCTTTCGACGGAAAGGCGGGTTGATGGCAGGTGGCCATTCGGCCTGAAGAGATCACCGCGGTGCTCAAGAAGGAGATCGAGCGCTTCGAGGCCCGGCCCGCGGTGGAGGAGGTCGGGACCGTCATCATGGTGGGCGACGGTGTCGCCCGGGTGCACGGGCTCGACCAGTGCATGGCCAGCGAGCTGTTGCTCTTCCCGGGGGACGTCTACGGGATGGCCCTCAACCTGGAGGAGGACAACATCGGCGCCGTGCTGCTGGGCCCGTATGCCCACATCAAGGAGGGGGATCCGGTCCAGCGAACGGGCCGCATCGTGGAGGTGCCGGTCGGGGAGGCCCTCATCGGGCGGGTGGTGAACCCCCTGGGTCAACCCCTGGACGGTCGAGGCCCTATCCAGACCACCGAGCGGCGGCCCATCGAAAGCCGAGCGCCGGGCGTCATCGACCGCCAGAAGGTGAAGCAGCCCCTGCAGACCGGCTTGAAGGCCATCGACTCCATGATCCCCATCGGCCGGGGCCAGCGGGAGCTGATCATCGGCGACCGGCAGACGGGTAAGACCGCCCTGGCGGTGGACACCATCATCAACCAGAAAGGCCAGGGCGTCATCTGCATCTACGTGGCCATCGGCCAGAAGGCATCCACGGTGGCGGGCGTGGTGCAGGTGTTGCGGGAGAAGGGGGCCATGGAGTACACCACCGTGGTGTCGGCCACGGCCAGCGAGCCGGCCCCGCTTCTGTACATCGCGCCCTACGCCGGTTGCGCCATGGGCGAGTACTTCATGTACCGGGGCCAGGACGTGCTGGTCATCTACGACGACCTGTCCAAGCACGCCGCCGCTTACCGGGAGATGTCCCTGCTCCTGCGCCGCCCGCCGGGGCGCGAGGCGTACCCCGGCGACATCTTCTTCCTGCACAGCCGGCTGCTGGAGCGATCCGCCAAGCTCTCGGATGCGCTGGGGGCGGGATCGCTGACGGCGTTGCCCATCATCGAAACCCAGGCCGGCGACATCTCTGCCTACATCCCCACCAACGTCATCTCCATCACCGACGGGCAGATCTACCTGGAGACCGACCTCTTCTACGCCGGCATCCGGCCCGCCATCAACGTGGGCCGCTCGGTGAGCCGGGTGGGCGGCGACGCCCAGGTGCGGGCGATGCGGCAGGTCGCAGGGCGGCTTCGGCTCGACCTCTCCCAGTACCGTGAGCTGGCCGCCTTCGCCCAGTTCGGCTCGGATCTGGACCGGGCGACCCAGGCCCGCCTGATCCGGGGCGAGCGGGTGACGGAGGTGCTCAAGCAGGGGCAATACGAACCCATGCCCGTGGAGGAGCAGGTGGCCATCATCTTTGCGGGCGTCAACGGATACCTCGATGACCTGCCCGTGGAGCAGGTGCGGCCCTTCGAGCGGCAGTTCCTGCAGTACCTGAGGCTGGAGCGCCCCGCGGTGCTGGAGGCCATCCGGGAGAAGAAAGAGCTGACGGACGAGACCGTGGAAGAGCTCAAGGCCGCCATCGCGGAGGTCAAGGCGCGCATGCAGGCGGCCGGCAAGAGCCGGTAGGCGGTGGGGTCATGGCCGGCCAGTCCATGCGGGACATCAAGCGCCGCATCCAAAGCGTCCGCAACACCCAGCAGGTGACCAAGGCGATGGAGATGGTGTCGGCTGCCAAGCTGCGGCGGGCTCAGGCTCAGGTCGTGGCGGCGCGGCCATACGCCAACAAGATCGCCGAGGTGCTGGGGCGGGTGGTCGAGGCGGCCCACGCGGGCGACTCGAACATCCGGTTGGAGCATCCCCTGTTGGCCCGGCGCGCCGTCCGCCGCGTGCTCTACTGCGCCATTGCCGCAGACCGGGGCCTCGCCGGCGGTTACAACGCCAATATCATCCGGGCCCTGGAGGCGGCGTGGGCCCACGACCGGGCCGAGGGCCTGGAGGTGGAGGCCGTGGTGGTGGGCCGCAAGCTGCGCGACTACCTGCGGCGCACCGGAAGGCCGGTTCGGCAGGCCTACGTGCTCATCGGCGACTACGCCGATTACACCAAGGCCCAGGAGATCGCACGGGCGCTGGCCGAACCGTACGTGCGCGGCGAGGTGGACCGGGTGATGCTGCTGTACAGCCAGTTCGTCAGCGCCGCGGTCGCCCGGCCCGTCACCTTTCAGCTGCTGCCCGTGCCGGAGGAAGGTCCGCGGCCCTGGCCGGTGGGCCCGAGCGGGCTGGCCGCAGCCGAGCCGGTATCGAGGGCCGCCCGACAACCGTCGGCGGAGGGTTCCCAAACGGCGGACGTCGCCGGGCCAAGAGGGGGGCGGAGCGTCGAGCGCTGGGTTCCGCCGTACCTGTACCACCCGTCGGCCTCGGACGTGGTGGGGGCCATTGTGGAGCGCTATCTGGACGTCGAGGTTTTCCGGGCGCTCTTGGAAGCCAAGGCCAGCGAGCACGGCGCCCGGATGACGGCGATGCGCAACGCCAGCGACAACGCCGAGGAGATGATCGAAACCCTGACCCTTTCCTTCAACCGGGCTCGCCAGGCCAGCATCACCAAGGAAGTCATCGAGGTGACCACGGGCAAGGAGGCGCTGGCCGCCCTGGTCTGAGCCGCGAAGCCGGGGCCGGACGAGGCCTGCAGGACAGGTAGAGGAGGATTCCGTCGGCTATGGCGCAGTCGAAGCGAGTGGGCCGGGTCGCCCAGGTGATGGGCGCGGTGGTCGATGTGGCCTTTCCCTCGGGCGAACTTCCGGACCTTTACAACGCCATCGAGATTCCGTTCACCGAGGAGGCAGGTAGTCGCCGGGACGGCCGCCCGGACGTGTTGGTGGTGGAGGCCGCCCAGCATCTTGGCAACAACCTGGTGCGTTGCGTGGCCATGGCTCCCACCGACGGCCTGCGGCGGGGTATGCCGGCTTACGACACAGGCGGGCCCATCACGGTGCCCGTGGGTCGGTCCGTCCTGGGACGGGTGCTCAATGTGTTGGGCCAGCCCATCGACGAAGCGGGGCCCGTGGAGACGGACCTGCGCTGGCCCATCGTCCGGCCCGCTCCCAAGGTGGACGAGGTCGAACCGGCCCACACCATCCTCGAGACGGGCATCAAGGTCGTCGATCTTCTCGCCCCTTACCCCAGGGGCGGCAAGGTGGGGCTGTTCGGCGGCGCCGGGGTGGGCAAGACCGTCATCATCATGGAGCTCATCCGCAACATCGCCTACGAGCACGGCGGGTACTCGGTCTTCGCGGGCGTCGGGGAACGCACCCGGGAGGGCAACCAGCTCTACTTCGAGATGAAGGAGGCCGGGGTGCTGGACAAGACCGCCATGGTGTTCGGCCAGATGAACGAACCGCCGGGTAACCGGCTGCGCACCGGTCTGGCCGGTGTGACCATCGCGGAGTACTTCCGGGATGTGGAAGGGCAGGACGTGCTCCTGTTCATCGACAACATCTTCCGCTTCGTGCAGGCCGGCTCCGAGGTGTCGGCGCTTTTGGGCCGGATCCCGTCGGCGGTGGGTTACCAGCCCACCCTGGCCACCGAGATGGGCCAGCTTCAGGAGCGGATCGTGACCACCAAGCGGGGTTCCATCACCTCCATCCAGGCCATCTACGTTCCGGCCGACGACTACACCGACCCGGCGCCCGCCACCACCTTCGCCCACCTGGACGCCACCACCAACCTGGAGCGGCGCATCGCGGAGCGGGGGATCTACCCGGCCGTGGATCCGCTGGCTTCCACCAGCCGCATCCTGGCGCCGGAGTTTGTGGGTGAAGAGCACTACCAGGTGGCCCGGGGCGTGCAGCAGGTGCTGCAGCGTTACAAGGAGCTTCAGGACATCATCGCCATCCTGGGCATGGAGGAGCTGTCGGACGAGGACAAGGTGATCGTCAACCGAGCCCGCAAGATCGAACGGTTCCTCTCGCAGCCCTTTTTTGTGGCCGAGGCCTTCACGGGGCGCCCGGGGGTGTACGTGCCCCTGAAGGAGACCATCCGGGGCTTCCGCGAGATCCTGGAGGGCAAGTGGGATCACCTGCCCGAGCCCGCCTTTTACATGGTGGGCACCATCGACCAGGCGGTGGAGCGGGCCAAGGAGCTGGAGCGGGAGGCGGCCTGAGGAGGATGGCCGAGCGCTTCTACCTGGAAGTGGTCACGCCCGAGCGCGTGGTGCTGCGAGAGCGGGTGGAGGCCCTGGTGGTGCCCTCCGCGGACGGCTATCTGGGGATCCTGGCCAACCATGCCCCCATGCTGGCTTCGGTGGGGCTGGGCGTGGTTCAGTACGGGAGCTTCCACGGGCCAAAGAAGCGCATGGCTGTCAGCGGAGGCTTCCTGGAGGCCCGAGGGGATCAGGTGACGCTTTTGGCGGACACCGCGGAGCTGGCCAGCGAGATCGACGTCCTGCGCGCCCGGGCGGCCAGGGATCGGGCCTTGGCCCGGCTGCGCCAGAGGTCTTCCGAGATTGACCACGCCCGGGCCCAGCGGGCCCTGGCTCGTGCCCTCAACCGGCTCAAGGCCGCGGGTGTCTCCGACGAGGACTGACCGGCCCGCCGCCGGACCATCCAGTCGCCACCAGTCGTGCCTGGTCTCGCCCGTCTCTGAATAATCCCGCCACCTGAGGGGAACAATGCCGCCGCGGAAGGAGGAATCCGCGGTGCGCATTGGCTTTTCAAGGTTCGGGGGCTGGTTTGCCCGCCCGTCCCGGTGGGTGTACGGCGCGCTCCGGCGCATGACAGGCTTGCGCCGCCGGCGGATACTCGCCATCGTCGCCCTGTTCGCGCTAGGTGTGGGCGGCGGCCTCGGGGGGTCTCGGGTGTGGCTGGCCCGAAGGAGCCCGGGTCTGGCTGGCCCGCTTGCCGTCATCCCGCAGGCGGCCGTCTCTCTGCCGGGCTCCTACGATCTGCAGGGGCCGGGCGGGGCGGAGACGGCAGGCGACGGGGCCCGACCGTCAGTCGGTGCGCCGCTTCAGGTGGGCGGCAGTCCGGCCGTTTCGGGCGGCGCCGGCCCTTCGACGGCGTCGCGGGGTGCCGTCGGGTCGGGGCCGGCTGGCGGGGATTTCGTGCCGGCCCGTGACACCATGCGGTGGCCGGCGGACGGGTTGCTGGTGAGTACCGCCGGGTGGAGGCGCCACCCGGTCCGGGGGGACTGGAGCTACCAGCCCGGCCTGGAGCTTGCGGTTCTATCGGGCGCCGCCGTTCGGGCGGCAGCCGCCGGCACGGTCAGCGAGGTGGCCGCCGGGGCCGACGGCTACACGGTGGTAGTGGATCACGGCGGCGGCTGGACCACGGTCTACGGCCGGCTGTCCGAGGTGCGCGTCCGCACCGGCCAGCCGGTGAGCCCCGGAACGCTTCTGGGCAGCGCACCCGCCATGCCCGACGCGGTCGCCGCCATGGCCGGCACCGCACCGGCCCAGAAGCCCGCACCAGGGTCCTGGGTCGCCTGGGAAAGGGAACGCTCCACGGTCACCTTTGAGGTGCGCCGGGGCGGGGAAAGCGTGGATCCGCTGACGGTTTTGGGCCCGGGATGGCTCCGGGTGGCACCGGATAGCCCGAACCCCGTTCCCGGCGGCGAGGGCGGCAGCGGCCCGGACGGGGCGGCGGGAGTGAACAGGTATCCTGTGCCGGGCCCTTAAGCGGTGGGGGCAGGGCGGGGCGGCCGCAGGCTGCTGTATAATCGCGCATGCATATGCATGGCTTCCCCGCCCCTTCCGGTAGGGCTCGTCTCCTATTCTCGTCCTCACCCGAACGGCCTCGGAACATATCGCCCCTTCTCGGCCCATATGAATGAGGCAAAACCCGGGCCGGAGGGGCGCATGCATGCGCGAGTATATCCGCAAGCGCGTGGTGGACATCAGCCAGTACATCATCGCCACCCGTGCGACGGTTCGACAGGCCGCCACCGTCTTCGGCGTCAGCAAGAGCACGGTACACAAGGACATGACCGAACGATTGCCCCGGCTCAACAAGGATCTCGCCCGCCAGGTAAAGGGGGTGCTGGACACCAACAAAGCCGAGCGCCACATCCGGGGCGGCGAGGCGACCCGGGCCAAGTACCGGCGGGTCTACCAGGCCTCGTAGTTGCGGCGGCGCTTTACGCCCCGGCTAGGATCTGCCAGGAGAACCAGGATCGATGTCGAATGACAGCACGGCCCGTCGCGCGGCCGAAGGCCGCGCCCGGACCCGGAAGCGGGGCGGTGGCCGGTGCTGGCGTCGGATGTAGGAATCGATCTGGGTACCGCAACGGTCATCGTCTTCGTACGGGGTCGCGGGATCGTCCTGCGTGAGCCGTCCACCGTGGCCATCGATCAGGAGTCCCGCACCTTCCTGGCGGTGGGGGAGGCGGCCCGGGAGATGGTGGGCCGCACCCCGGGGCATATCGTTGCGGTTCGGCCCATGCGCAACGGCGTGGTCGCCAACTACCAGGTGACCGAGATGATGTTGCGCTACTTCATCCGCAAGGCACTGGGGCCACGCTGTTGGTTTCGCCCTCGCTTCGTGGCTTGCGTACCCGCCGCGGTGACGGATGTGGAGCAGCGGGCGGTGGTGGAGGCCTGTCGGGAGGCGGGGGCTCGGGAGGTCCACCTTATCTCCGAGCCCATGGCGGCTGCCATCGGGGCGGGTATCCCCGTGGAGGAGCCCCGGGGCCACATGGTGGTGGACGTGGGCGGCGGCACCACCGATGTGGCCGTGATTTCCATGGGCCGGGAAGTCGTCACCGACTCGGTGCGGGTGGCCGGCGACCACATGGATGAGGCCATCGCCCGCTATCTTCGCCGCAGCAAGGGGATCGTGGTAGGCGAGCGCACCGCCGAAGAGGCGAAACTGAGGGTTGGAACCGTGGATCCCCAGGAGGAGTCGGCGACGTCCGCCATCGAGGTCCGGGGTCGGGATGCGGTCAGCGGCCTGCCCCGCACCGTCACCCTCTCCGCGTTGGAGGCCGCGGAGGCTCTGCTGGAGCCGACCGATGCCATCCTCGAGGCGATCCAGCGGGTTCTGGAGCGCACCCCGCCCGAGCTGGCGGCGGACATCTTCGAGCAGGGCATGGTGTTGACGGGCGGCGGGTCTCTTTTGCGGGGGCTCGACCGGCTCATCTCCCGGCGAACCGGGCTTCTGGTTCGGGTGGCCGACGACCCCATCACCTGCGTGGCCCGGGGAACCGGACTGGTGCTGGAAAACCTCAATCATCGCCCCATCGGCTCCGCCGTGGCCCGCCGCCTGGTCTGACCCCCTTCGAACGCGGGGTTCTGCTGGTCTGAGCCCCCTCAGGCCGCGGGATTCTCCGGAGATTCTTCCTCCTCAAGGCGGGCCATTCCCCGGCCGACTGCAGTAGTGCGAGCTTTCAGAACTCCCACGGGACGGACGGCAGGAGAGGAGACCGCCGGCGGTGATCCGGGGCCTGTTCACCGGCGCATCAGGCATGTTGGTCTACGGCATGCGCCAGGATCTGCTGGCCAACGACCTGGCCAACGTCCAGACGCCGGCCTACCGGCCCCAGGACGCGCCGATCCGTTCGTTTCCGGAGCTCTTCATCCATGAGGAGATCGCCTCCCGGCGGTTGCCCCGAGGCCCCATGGGCACAGGCGCCACTCTCGACCCGTCCGTCACCCGGTGGACGCAGGCACCGGTCCGCTACACGGGACGCCCCCTGGACCTGGCCATCGAGGGGGAGGGCTTTTTCGCCGTGCTCACACCGGCCGGGCCCCGGCTGACGCGGGCGGGCAACTTCACCGTGGGTGCCGACGGATGGCTCGCCACCCCGGATGGGTACCCCCTCCTGGGGGAGCAGGGCCCCATCGAGGTCTCGGGCCTGGGAGCCGAGGAGATCGTGATCGCCCCCGACGGCCAGGTGCTGGGCCCTGAGGGCCAGTCTTTGGGCAGGATCCTGGTGGTGGACGTCTCGGATCGGCAGGGTCTGGTCCGGGAGGGGGCCAACCTCTTTCGGTTCACGGAGGCGTCCGGAGGACCCGTGCGGGTGGAGGTGCCCGTGCGGCAGGGGATGCTGGAGAGTTCGGCCGCGTCGGTGGTTCGGACCATGGTGGAAATGATCGCCGCGGTTCGCGCCTACCAGGCGGCGCAGGTGGTGGTTCGCAGCCACGACGAGGTGACGGGCGATCTCATCGCCCAGCTCGGGCGCAGTTCGTAGCCGCCCGGGAGTTTTCAAGCCAACCGGCGCGCCCGGGCATTGGCTCGGGTCGCACCTGCCAGGGGCCGGACCGCACAGGCGCGGAGGCCCTGTGCCGCTGACCGACCGAGGCGGCACCGCTCCACCCGGGGCGCACAGGCGCTTCACGGGGCCCGACCCGAGGGCGCGCCGGGGCATCGGGATGGACACGTCCGCAAGAGGGAGTGTACAGGGCCGATGATGCGCGCGCTCTGGACGTCCGCGTCCGGAATGGCCGGGCAGCAGTTTACCATCGACATCATCGCCAACAACCTGGCCAACGTGAACACCTCGGGCTTCAAGAAGTCCCGCGTCGACTTCCAGGATCTCCTCTACCAGACCCTGCGGTTTGCCGGGACGCCCGTCACCGCAGGCGCCCAGATCCCCACCGGCATCCAGGTCGGCAACGGGGTGCGGCCGGTGGCCACCGTGAAGGTCTTCTCTCAGGGGACGTTCCGGCAGACGGACAACCCCCTGGATCTGGTCATCGAGGGAGACGGGTTTTTCCAGATCCTGCTTCCCGACGGGTCGGTGGCCTACACGCGGGACGGAGCCTTCAAGAAAGACAGCGAGGGGCGGATCGTCACCTCCGACGGCTTCGTCCTCGAACCGGAGATCATCATCCCCGAGGATGCGGTGGAGGTCTCGGTCGGCACCGACGGAACCGTCAGCGTGGTGCGTCTGGGCGACAACGAGCCGGTCACGGTGGGCACCATCGAGCTGGCCCGCTTCATCAACCCCGCCGGCCTGCGCAGCTACGGGCGCAACCTCTTCCTGGCCACCGCCGCCTCGGGGCCGCCCATCGTCGGGCAGCCCGGCCTGGAGGGTTTCGGGGCGGTCGCGCAGGGCTTCTTGGAGATGTCCAACGTCCAGGTGGTCGAGGAGATGGTCAACCTCATCATCGGCCAGCGGGCCTACGACGCCAACTCCAAGGCCATCCAGGCCTCGGATGACATGCTCAACACCGCCAACAACCTGCGCCGCTAATGGGTGCCGGGGCAGCAGGAGGGCTCACCGGCGCAGCCCGGGACCGGGGAGATTCCAGCGATGGCGGGGTTTGGTCAGCGATGATGCGATGGGGATGGAGAAGAGGGCTTCTTGTCTGGGTGCTGTGCGTGGCGGCGGCGACGCCGGCCGGGGCCGCCGGCGAAGCGCCCGAGCCCGGGGCGGGCCCGGCGAGCGCAGCGGCAGCGGAGTCCGGCGCAGCGGCCCTTGTGCAGCTGGAGCTTCACGAGCGCGCCCGGGTCACGGGGCGGGAAATCCGCCTGGGCGACGTGGCCCGGCTGGTGGAGGGGGAGCCGTCGCTGTGGGAGCGGCTGCGAGGGGTGACGGTGGGCGTGGCCCCGGTTCCCGGCGACGTGCGCCTGCTTTCCACCGGCCACATCGAGCTTCGCCTGCGCCAGGCCCGGGTGGATGTTCGTGCTCTGCGCTGGGCCGGCTCCAACCGCGTGGTGGCCGTTACGGGGGCCGGGATGGCGGTAGACCAGGAGCTGGTGCGGGCCGCCATCGAGCGGTATCTGGCCGAGCGGGCCCCGGGTTTGCAAGGGCCTTGGTCCCGGCTGTCTGTGGGACTTGTGGAGTGGGACGCATCGGTGCAGGTGGCGCCCGGTGAGCTGAGCCTTCAGGTGGTGGCCGGCCCGCCCGTCTTGCGGCCGGGACCGGCCGTCTTTTCGGTGGAGCTGCGCAGCCCGCCGGCGCCGCCCCGGCGGGTGTGGGTGCGGGCGCTGCTGGAGGAGCCGGCCGCGGCTTCGGCCGACGGCGGGCGACTCGCATTGGAGCCTACCCTGGCGTCCGACGGGGCGTCGGGTAAGGAGCCGGAGCAGGTGAGTGCGGGCGCCCC
>CAYQLT010000004.1:48408-109548 GCA_964418425.1 uncultured Clostridia bacterium | reverse complement strand
GGCTGACAGCCGCCCGCTCCGCCATGGGTGCGGCGCTGGCGGTGGCGTTGTTGACCCTGTCGGAAGCGGCAGCGGCCACCTCCCTGTGGGCGAAGGCCGAGGCCGAGGGGAGTCGGCCCACCTCCCTCTTCGCCGACGCACGGGCCCGGCGGGTGGGCGACCTGGTGACCATCGTGATCGTCGAGCAGGCTGAGGCCTCCAGCACCGCCACCACCGGGGCGTCCAGCGAGGGCAAGGTGAACGTGGGGCCCGGACAGGGGCTTTTGCAGGGGCTCATCCCCCTGATCGGCGGGAGCGGGACGACGCGCTACGACGGTTCCGGGCGCACCCAGCGCACGGGCCGGTTGCGGGCGCAGATGACGGCCCGGGTGACGGAGGTGCTGCCGGGCGGCGCGCTGCGTCTGGAAGGCCGGCAGACCATCCGGGTCAACGATGAGGATCAGGAGATGGTGCTGACGGGCGTGGTGCGGCCCGAGGACATCGGTCGAGACAACACGGTGCTCTCCACATACCTGGCCGAGGCCCGGATCACCTTCCGGGGCTCGGGGGCCCTGGGAAGCAGGACCAAGCCGGGGATCCTCTCCCGCCTGTTCGGCTGGCTCTTTTGACGAACGGAGGGGATGGCGATGGAACGGGGCCGCCCGGCCGCGCACGGCCGTCTCAACGGGCCTGCCGGCCGGCATGAGGGAAAGGGGCGCAGGATCGGGGCCGCCCGGGTGGCTCTGACGGCGGCAATCGTGGTCATCCAGCTGGCCGCCCTTTCGGGCGCCACCCTTCCTGCGGCGGCGCAGCCGGCTGCGGGGGAGGCGGCAGGGGCCGCTGCCGCCCAGGGGCTCCCGGCGGGGGCTCCCGGCACGCCGGTGATGCCTGTGGTGCGGGTGAAGGACCTGGCCCGCATCGAGGGGCTTCGGGCCAACCAGCTGGTCGGGTTGGGGCTGGTGGTGGGCTTGCAGGGGACGGGCGACACCCGCCCGGGGGGCGCCCACCTGCAGATGATCGCGAACATGTTGCAGAACTTCGGCGTCAGCGTGGACATGTCCGTGCTGCGCTCCCGCAATGCGGCGGCGGTGGTGGTGACCGCCCTGCTGCCCCCGCTGGCGCGCCCGGGCGACCGCATCGACGTGACCGTCTCGTCCCTGGCCGACGCCCGGAGCCTGGCGGGTGGCGTCTTGCTCCAGACCCCCCTGCAGGGGGCCGACGGGGAAGTGTATGCGGTGGGGCAGGGGCCCGTGGTGGTGGGCACGCTGGTGGAGCGTCGTGCGGGCGCGGACCGCACCTACGCGACGGTGGGCACCGTTCCCCGGGGGGCCATCGTGGAGCGGGCGGTGCCGACCTCCATCCTGGAGGAGGGAACAGTTCGCCTGGTGCTTGCCTGGCCCGACTTCTCCACGGCCGTTCAGATAGTGGAGATCATCAACCGGGCGCTGGGCGAACCCGTGGCCATCACCCGGGACGGCGCCGTGGTGACCGTCCGTCCCCCGCAGGCGTACCGGGACAATCCGGCGGGGCTGGTGGCGGCCATCGAGAACCTGCCCGTCACACCGGCTGCCTCCAGTCGGGTGGTGGTGAGCGAGCGAACGGGCACCGTGGTGATGGGGCACCAGGTTCGCATTGCGCCGGTGGCCGTCGCACACCGGGGTTTGACGGTGCAGGTGGGCGGCGCCGGTGAGCCGGGCGGGGAGGCTCCGTCGCCTGCCGCCGGGGCCGGGTTGTGGCCGGCCGACGCGGGGAAGGTGGCGCACGTGGCCATGCTGCAGGCGACGGCCACCGTCGGGGAGCTGGTGGACGCGCTCAACGCGCTGGGCGTCACGCCCAGGGACGTGGTGGAGGTCCTGCGGGCCATCCGGGCAGCCGGTGCCTTGTTTGGAGAGCTGGAGGTCATCTGACGTGATAGCGGGAGTTGGTATGCGCCTGCCTTCGGGGGCCGGCGCGCTCCGGTCGGCGCCGGCGGAGCTGCGTGGGGCGGCAAAACCCTTCGCCCGGGAGCTGGAGCGCGCAGGTGCCAGGGTCCCAGGGGGCGGGAGCCGTCAGGCTTCGCGCAGTGCCGGCGGGGCCACGGGCCGGCCCCGGGAGCCGGATCCGTGGCAGACCGGCAGCTGGCTCGATCCGGCGGGCGCTTCGGCGTCGGGGGCGTCGGATCCCGACGCAACCCTGCGGTGGGCGGCATTACAGTTGCAGGGCCAGCTCTGGGCGTGGGTTCTGGAGCAAAGCCTGCTGGCCGGCGAAGGGGGCCTCTTCGGGAAGGGCTTTTCCGCTGCCGTGTACGGCGACTGGTTCGTGCGTGCCGCCGCCCTTTTGATGGCGCAGGAGGGCGACGGCGGCCTTTCCGACGTTTTGGTCCGCCAGCTCACGGGACGGCAGGGGAGCGCCGACTTGGGGCCGGGAAGCATGGAATCCGGGCCGGGTGGCTCAGGCCGGTGAGGCGGGCCGGGGCCAGGAGCCGGAAAAGGAGATGACCTGCCGGCAGGGAATAGAGCCGCCGGGGCCGCTGGCAGGCTGCCCTGGCGAAGGGATGGCAGGCCGTTTGACGGGTCGAAGCGAGGTTCCCCTCCTGCGGCTGCTGGCGGGCGTAAAGGACTGTGGCTGGCGAGGGGGGCGTGTGGTCGCGCGCGGTGCTGGCCTCGCCGCGCTGCTCCTGGTTTTCACGCTGGGGCTGGCGGGAGCGGTTCATGCCGCCGCAGGCGACGTGCCCGACGAGGAGCCTCTTTCGCCCGGCTTCTTCCCCGTAGACGAGGTGCGTCCGGGCCTGTTGGGGTACGGCCTGACGGTGGTGGAGGGCACCCGTGTCGAACGTTTCGAGGTGGAGATCCTGGGGGTGGTGCGGGGCGCGGGGCCCGCCGGGGATCTGATCCTGGTGCGGGTGTTTGGGCCTGCGCTGGACGCCTACGGAGGCATCGCCGCCGGAATGAGCGGGAGCCCGGTCTACGTGGCCGGCAAGCTCTTGGGGGCCATCGGGTTCGGGTTTGAGTTCAGCGACCACTCCGTGGGCCTCGTCACCCCCATCGGCGACATGCTGGAGGTGATGAGGCTCCTGGACCGGGAGGGGGCGCCGCAGGAGCCGGGTTCGGCGGGGGACGACCTGGGGTCCGCAACCTCGCCGGGCGCCCGGGCGTCGGGGGCGGCCGGGAGAGGCGGTGCGGACGGGGAGGGGCCTGCCCCGGCGAGATATCAACGTCTTGCGTGGGCCGCTTCCGCCCGAGAAGCGGCCCGGCTGGCAGGGCAGGTACCGGCGGGAACCGCGGTGATGGTTCCGGTGGCAACGCCGGTGATGGTGAGCGGCTTTGGGCCGAGAACCTTCATGTGGGTTCGCCGGTGGCTCTCCCGCTACGGGTTGATGGTGGTCCCCGGAGGGGCCGCAGTTTCTGGCAGGGTTCCGGAACCGGTCGGGGGAGCACGGCCGGGCGGGGCAGGGAGGCAAACCGGGGCAGGCGGCGGCCCGTCGGAGGCAGCCGTCTCCCTGGAGCCGGGGAGCGCACTGGGCGTCAGCCTGGTGCGGGGCGACGTGGAGCTGACCGCCATCGGGACCGTCACGTACGTGGAAGGGGAGCGCTTTGTGGCCTTCGGGCACCCCTTCCTGCAGAAGGGAAGCGTGGACTTTTTCGCAGCGCCCGCCTTCATCCACCGCACGGTGAAGAGCGTGCAGGTTCCCTTCAAGGTGGGCTCGGCCCTGGAACCCATGGGGACCCTGGCCGAGGATCGACGGGCCGCCGTGGCGGGTCGGATCGGCCCTCAGCCGGATGCGCTGGAGCTGGTGGTGGAGGTGCGCGACCTGTCCAGCGGCCGCAGGCGCACGCTGACCAGCCAGGTGGTGCGGGATGACCTGTTATCGGTGCCGCTGGTGGCGGTGGCGGGCCTGGAGGCGCTTGACCGCGGGCTTGACCGCATCGGGCCGGGCACGGCCCATGCGATTTACCGCATCTATGGGTCGGGCCTGCCCGGGAGCGGGGTATACGTCCAGGACAACGCGTACTTCAGCCGGCTGGACATCTCGGCCCGCCTTCTGGGGGACGTTTTGGATACCCTGCAGACCCTGCTGTTCAACCGCATTCAGGATCTGGACATCCGCCGGGTGGAACTGGCGGTGGATGTGGACTCACGCCAGCGCACCGCCGCCATCGTCAGGGCCCAGCCCCTTTCCGACCGGGTTCTGCCGGGGCAGTCGGTGCGCATTGAGGTGGAGCTGCTGGGTTACCGGGGCGAGCGGGAGGTTCGCGTGGTCAACCTGGAGGTCCCCGAGGGGGTGGGGCCCGGCCGGGTCACCGTGACGGTGCGCGGCGGGGCCGGGACGGGGCCGGGGGCGCTCTCGGAGCTGGAGACCCTGCTGACGGGCGGGCAGGAGCCGAACGACGAGGCCGGGTTGGGGACTCCGGAGGAGGGGGAGGTGCCCACCAGCCTGGAGAAGCTCCTGGAGCTTCTGGATGGCAGGGAGAAAAACAACCAGCTCATTGCCGAGTTCTACCCGCCGTACGCAGCTTCGGCCGAGGCAATGGACGCGAAGGCCAGCGGCAGCGAGACCGGCTCCAAGAGCCGCTCGCCCTCGAGGGGATCCGCGAAGGGCGACAGCCGAAAGACGTCTGAAAGCCTCGGCCCTGGCAAGGCCATCAAGGCGTCGCTGCTCACCCCGTGGGTTATCGAGGGCAGCGTGGACTTCGAGCTGACCATCGAAGACCCCACCTCGGAGGGTCTTGAGGGGGAGAGTGTCTCCCCGGACCACGACCCTGTCAACCTGCCGTAGGAGAGCCGCCGTAAGCTCGCAAGGTGACGACCCCGCTGGAAGTTCTCCACTCCATTCCCCGGTGCCCACTTACTGCCACGCGCGGGCGGCCGGATTCACCGGCACGGCGTCGAAATTACCTGCCCGGGTGGAGTTTACGACGCGGTCCGATACGCCCGTGCGACAGGCGGAGATGGACGACAGCCGCGCCGGCACCGACCCCAGGGCCCCGAAGACCCCAAGAGCGCACCGGCGTCGGCGGGTGGTGGCCGTCCGAGCGCTGGCCGCTCTGGCGGGCCTCGCCCTGCTGACGGGGTGGGCGCGCCTTGCCGCCCCCTCCCTGGACGCCCTCGTCTCCCGGGAGCTGCGCCGGGGGATGGCCGCGGCCCTGGAGGGGTTCGAGGGGAGATGGCGGCTGGGTGGCGCCCGGTTCGTGCCCGTCCAGGGGATCCGGTTGAAGGACGTCACCCTCACCACGGACCGGGGGGTGCAGGTGTCGGCGCCTGAGGTGGCCGTGGGGGTGGACCTGCCCTCGGTCCTGTGGCGCCTTGCCGCCCCCCAGCAGGCCGTCCGGCACGTCGAGGCGCAGGGCATCGTCATTCGACCGCTGCCGGAGAAGCCCCCCGGGACAGAGCCCGCCAACGGGCCGCCGGCCGGGGACCTGCGGGAGCTGGCCGGAGCCGTCCGGGAGGCCGTTGCGCAGCTCGTCGCCGTCTTGCGGGGGTGGCCGGCCGGTTTGGGGCTGGGACAGGAAGGCCTCACCTGGCGGCTGGAGGGGGTGTGGCAGCAGGAGCCCGACGGGCCGGGGCGCCGCTTCTGGACCGAGGGGCGAGTGGAGGTGGCGCCCGGGGGCCGGGTGCTGGCCGAGGGGACGCTGCGGCTGGAGGAGGGGCCGCGCGTCGAGGGCCGACTGGTGGGCCTGGGGGACGCGATAGAGGTCTCCCGGCTGACCATCCAGCACCCGATGGGAACCGCCCGCCTCCGGGGACGTATCGTGGCCGGAGCCCCCAGAGGATCGTCCTCCGGCTCCGATGAGCTGGCCGTCGAGCTGACCGCAAAGTTGCAATCCGGGCAGGAGTTTGCGGCGGGGCCCCTGGAGGTGGAGGTGCGCTGGGCCGGCCCCTGGCCGGCGGACGGTCTCCCGGCCGCCTCCGTCATCTGGGTAGCGAAAGAGGTTGCCGCAGACGGCCCCTGGTGGTGGCCGTACGTGCAGGGCGGCCGGGGACAGCTGGAGGTGTCATGGGGGCCTGAAGGCCTTGCGCTCCGCGGCGGCCGGTGGGAGCACGGGACAGCCCGCGCCGGCTTTTCCGGCCTGGTGGCCTACCAGGCCCCCTATCCCACTCGGGTCGAGGTGGAAGTGCGCGGCGCGGTGGCGGGCGCCGACCTCCCCTGGTGGGACGCGTTCCGGGTGAGCGCCGTGGAAGGGGATGCCGTCGTGCAGGGACAGGCCGGTGGGCCCTGGACCGCGTCGGGACGGGTGCAGGTCCCACCGGGAACCCTGCTCGGGGTTCCATCGGGCGCGGCGGTCGCGTCGGTGGCCGTCGATTTCACCGCGAGACGGCTTACGTTTCAGGAGTTGCGGGCTGCTGTGGGAAGCGGTCTCTTGGAGGCCGGGGGAGAGGTGAGCTGGGGCCCTGGCCTGCAGCACCTGCCCGACGACACCGAGGCATGGGTGCGCCTGGATGCCCGGGGACGCATCGAGGAGGTGGCGGCCGATGAGCTGTGGCAGGCGGCGGCGCAGGCCGGGCTGCTGGGGCCGCCCTCCGGCGTGTCGGGGGCGTCCCGAAGCCGGTTGACGGGCAGCGTGCGGCTGCAGATGGCATGGGCCCAGGCGGCACGGGGGCTGGAACCGACTCTTGTGGCCTTGCAGCTGGACGGCCCCGACGGCAGCGCCACCGTCGAGCTGGCCGGCGACGGGTCGTATAGCTTGGACGCCGAGCTGGTCAACCTGGCCGGAAGGCTGATGGAGCCTCTCGTGCCGGAGCTTTCCGGATTCGCGGCCTTCACGGGCCGCCTGTCCGGCGGACGCCTGGAGGGGACGCTGGAAGGGCGGAAGCTTGCCTGGCGGGGGGTGAGCCTGGGCAATCTCCATGCCCGGGTGCAGGCGGGGGGTGGGGAGCTGGTGGTCTCCCCGGCCTCCCTGTCCGGCGGAGACGTGGAGGGGGAGATGAGGCTGGAGGTGCAGCCGGGGCCCTCCCCGGCGGCCCGGCTGGCGGCGGAGCTGGCCGGTGAAGGTCTTGAGCTGCCCCTCGTCGCATCGGTGCAGGCGACGGTGGGTCCTGAGGCGACCCAGATCGAGCGCGGGGCGCTTTTCGTGGACGGCCGGCAGGTGTTGGTGGCCAGCGGGGCCTTGCCCCTGGGCTGGCGAGCGCCGGGCGACTCCGCAGGGGCGATGGCGCTTCGGGTGCGGCTGGACGAGTTTCCGGCGGCTCTGATGCAGCGCCTGCTGCCCGGCTGGCAGGTGGAGAGCGGTCAGGTGAGCGGAGAGGTGGAGCTTTCCGGAAGTTTGGCCTCGCCCAGAGCCTCGGGAAAGGTGGACGCCTTTGCGGGGCTGCTCGCGGCACCGGGCTTCCCGGGGCGGCTGGAGCGGGTGCGGGTGCAGGTGGTGGTGGACGGCGATCGCCTGCGCCTGGCGCATGCTCAGGCAGACACCCCCGGCGGCGGGAAGGTGAGCGCCGAGGGGGAGGCGGCGTTGAAGGCCTTGTGGCCCGTGCTGATGGATCCGGTGGACGTGAGCCTGGCGCTGCGCCAGGCTCAGTTTGCGGGGCCGCTCACCGGGGCGCTGCAGCTCTCCGCCTCCTGGGACGGTTCGTTGCGCCTGTGGGGCGCGTGGGGAGCCGGGCAGGCGCCGGAGCTGAGCGGGCGCGTCACGGCCCGGGGAGGCCGTGTCGTCCTCTTCGGGCAGGCTCTGCCCGCCATGCTCCTGGCCGAGCCCACGCCTGCGGCAGGGGGAGCCTTGGAAGCGGCCGGCGGCCAGGTCCCTGAGACGGCCGCCGAGGCTGCTCGGGCCTCTGCGGGCGGGTCGGCCGACCGGCAGGGCGCCCGGGGGGCGCCCGCCCGAGCGCCGGTGGCGCTGCACGTGGTTCTGGCGGCGGCGGAGCCTCTGGCGCTTGAGGTGCCGGCGGTGGGCGGGTTCGGGTTCGTGGAGGGGGAACTCTTGCTGGCGGGCAGCACGGGGGAGCCCGCCCTGGAGGGTGAGCTGGAGCTGACCCGGGGGCGATTGCGCTACTTCGGGCGGGAGATCTCCATCGAGCGGGGCCGACTCATCTTCAGCCGCTCCGGCGGGGTGCGGCCCCGGCTGAAGCTCCAGGCGCGTACCACGGGGCCCGAGGGGGCGGTGAACGTGAGCGTCGAGGGCGACACGGCCACAGGGCCGGTGGTCCTCGCCTCCGACCCGCCCATGGAGCAGGAGCGGCTGGTCCGGCTGCTTTTGCCGCCCGCATCCGCGGCGCCAGGGGCGGAGGCGCCATGGGTTCGGCGGATCAACGAGCAGCTGGCCGCGTGGGCCATGGTTCCGCTGGAGCGTGCGGTGCGCCAGGCCCTCGGCCTGGACGAGCTGTGGCTGGTGCCGGTCGCGGAGGAGCAGCGGTGGGCGCTGCGTCTGGGGAAGTACCTGAGGTCCCAGGGGTTGTTTGTGCGTTACGGTCGAAGCCTGGGGGGAGGTCCGGCGGGCCAGGAACTGGAGTTGAGCACCCGGGTGAGCCCGCAGCTGAGCGTGGACGTGGGCTACAGCGACGTCCTGGGGGTTCGGCTTGCCCTTACGTGGGAGTTCCAGTTCTAGCGGCATTTGCAGACTTGGCCGTGCTTTCGCCAAGAGGACATGATGGAGCCGCCCCGAAATACGGCACGGCCCGTCCGAGCGGGGTGGCTTGCCGCCCGGGGTGGGCTCGGGCGGGGCGGGAAGGTGGACGGTCGGCACGTTGAGCAACCGGTGGCTGGGATTTCGGGCGGTGGGTGCCATCTCCGCGGGGCTGGCGGTGGCCCTGGCCTTGCCGGCGGCCATGCCCGGGCCCGCTTTCGGTCAGGCGGCCCAGCCGCAGATGATCGTGCGCTCGGTGCTGGTCAGCGGCAGCGACCGGGTGGAGACGGAGCAGATCCTGGACGCCATCCGCCGCACCCAACCGGGCCGGCCACTGAGCCGTGAGTCCGTGGAGGCCGACCTGCAGGCCATCCTGGAGCTGGGCTACTTCCGCTCGGTCTCGGTGGACGTGCAGGAGGTGGCCGAGGGCCCACTGGCAGGCGAAGCGGTACCGGTTCGGGTGATCTTTCGCGTGGTGGAAAACCCCGTGCTGAGGCGGGTGGAGGTGGCTCCCGAGACGAAACTTGAGCCTCTGCTCGCGCAACAGGGGATCAAGCCCGCAGACGTGGCGGAGCTGTTGGGGCTTCAAACCGGCAAGGTGGCGCACCAGCCCACCATCGCCCGGGCCCTCCAGGAACTTCCCGGGCGCATGTGGCAGCAGTACGGGGTGCTGGCCGCTGCGGGCGTGGTGCAGCTCACGGACGACGGGGCTCTGCGGGTGGAGCTGCGGGGCATCCGGGTGGGACGCACCTTGGTGACGGGCAATGAGAAGACCAGGGAGTACGTGATCCGCCGGGAGCTGACGCTGCAGCCGGGAGATATCCTGCTGCGCTCCGAACTGGAGCGCAGCCTGCGCCGGGTCCTGATGCTCCAGTTTTTCGACGAGGTGAACGCCGACCTCAAGCCGGCCTCGGACCCGCACGAGGGTGGGGACCAGGGAGACGAACGGGTGGACGTGGTGGTGCACGTCACCGAGCGGCGCACCGCCCTGGCCCAGATCGGGCTCACCTTCACCGCAGACTCGCGGCTGGCCGGCCTGGTGGAGGTGTCGGATATCAACTTCCTGGGCCGGGGGCAGAGCCTGGGCGTCAGCATCAACTACGGGCCCGAAAACCAGCGCTACGAACTCAACTTCACCGAGCCTCACATGGACGAGCGGCGCACGTCGCTGGGCACCAGGCTGGGTTACCAAAAGCTGCCGCAGGACGGCTACTACGACGTCCGCTACGGTGGCGAACTGAGCGTAGGACGGCCGCTGTCGGAGTTTACCCGTGGGTTTGTGACCCTGGTGCACAACGTCTGGGCGCCGCAGGCAAAGCCGGGCGACACGCTGCCCCTAGAGGCCGAGGCGGGGGTCCTGGGAAGCCTCGGGATCGGCACCGTCACCGACACCAGCGACCATCCCTTCAACCCGACCCGGGGCAACCGGCTGCGGTTGTCGCTCAGCGTGGCGGGGCTGTGGGGAGACTTCCACTTCAACAAGCTGGAGACGACCCTCACGCACTACATCCCCCTGTCCGTCCGAGGCGCCACCCACGTGCTGGCCGGCCGGCTCAGCGCGGGCCAGATCGTGGGCGGCGCGCCGGACCAGGAGCTTTTCCGGGTCGGCGGGAGCGAGGGGCTGCGGGGCTATGACCGTATCGACCCGGACCTCAAGGGATCGACCATGCTCCTCGCCAATCTCGAATATCGCTTCCCCATCGCAAAACCGGTCTCGGGCGTGGTGTTTGTGGATGCGGGCCGGGCATGGCCCGGGCAGGATGCCGTCGATCTGCGGCAATTGCGGTGGGACGCCGGCGTGGGCATCCGGGTGGACGTGCCGCCCCTGGGCATGATCCGGCTGGATTACGGGATGACCCGGGAGAGTGGGGGCAGGTTCCACTTCAGCATCGGCCAGGCTTTTTGACCGAAAGGCGGGCGGGCATTCCCGTCGGGTGCCGGCCTGCCCGTATCTGTGGCGGGCCGGCCCGTGTCGGGCCGTTCTGCCGGTGAGGTGGTGGGGCGGGGTGAAGACAGGCAAGCGGCTGGCTGCGTGGGCCCGGCTGCCTTGGGGCCGGGGGCCTGTGGGGGTTGTCCTGGCGGTACTGGCCGCGAGCGTCGCTCTGGTGGCCTTCAGCGCAACTCGGGCGCAGCGGGAGTCGGTGGTGGGGTACGTGGACCTGGACAGGGTGGCCGAGGAGTACCTGCGTCCGGTCCTGGACGAGCCCCTGCGCAACGAGACCGCCCGGCTGCAGGCCGAGCTGGACGCCAGGGTGAAAGGCCTGGATGACGAGTTTGAACAAAAGGCGAAGGGGCTCAGCGAAAGCGCGCGGCAGGAGCTGCGGGAACAGTATCAGCGCCAGAAGCAGGAGCTGTTTGGGGAGTACCAGAGGATGCTGGACGCCCGCAAACAGGAGATGGTCAACGCTCGGCTGCCCAGGGTACGGGACGCCATCGGCCGGGTGGCGCAGGAGCTGGGACTGGACGTGGTCACCGACAAAGCGTTCGTCATCTGGGGGGGCAGGGACATCACCCGAGAGGTTCTCTTGAAGCTGGGCGTCAAGACGCAGTCCGGGTCTTGAGAGGGTCGCGGCCCGTGCAACACCCGACCCGGTCGCTGGATCTCAGGCAGGCGGCTTCCATCGCCGGAGGCCAGCTGGTGGGCGGCGAGGCGGGCCGAGCCGTCACGGGGGTCGCTCCCCCGGACCAGGCGGGGCCGGGCGACATCACGCTGGTGACCTCGCCGGCCTATGCCCGGTTGCTCCGAGGCCGCTCGGTGGCGGCCGTGGTGGTGGCGCGGGGGCGGGCGATCCCCGGGTATGCGTGCATCGAGGCGGACGACCCCCGCAGGGCCTTCGATCGGCTGGTCGCTTACTTCTCGCCGCCGCCGTCGCTTCCCGATGAGGGTGTTCACCCGACGGCGGTGGTGGGGGAAGGAAGCCGCCTGGGAATCGGAGTTCGGGTGGGAGCGAGGGTGGTGCTGGGGCGCCGGGTGGTGGTGGGGGATCGCTGTGTGATCCATCCGGGCGCGGTGGTGGGCGACGATGTGGAGATCGGTGAGGACAGCACCATCCATGCCAACGTGGTCATCCGGGAGAGGGTGCGCATCGGGCGGCGGGTGGTGATCCACGCCGGGGCGGTGATCGGTTCGGACGGGTTCGGGTTTGCCCCCGACGGCGAGGCGCACCGGCGCCGCCCCCAGGCGGGCACCGTCATCCTGGAGGACGACGTGGAGGTGGGCGCCAACGCCACCATCGACCGTGCCAGCGCGGGCGCGACGGTGGTGGGGCGGGGCACCAAAATCGACAACCTGGTGCAGGTGGGTCACAACGCGCGGCTGGGGCCCGGGTGCCTGGTGGCCGCGCAGACGGGCATCGCGGGCTCGGCTCGTCTGGGGCGGGGCGTGGTGCTCGCCGGTCAGGTGGGGATCTCGGATCACGTGACGGTCGGGGACCGGGCGGTGGTGTACGCCCGCAGCGCGGTCTTCAGCGACGTGGCGGCGGAGGCCCGGGTGGCGGGGACCCCGGCCAGCCCCCGCCAGGAGGCCGTGCGGGCCTGGGTGCTGGCCGCGCGGCTTCCGGAGCTTTTCCGGCGACTTGTCCGACTGGAGAGGCACGTAGGGCTGGCGCCCGTAGAGCATGGCTTCGAACGGCCCGGCGATGGGACGTGACGGGGGAAGGGGGCTCCAGCCTGTGACCGGCAGTGAGCGAGGCCGGGACACCCGTAGGGTGGGGCCGGTGCTGGTGGCAGCGGTCCTGGCTGCGGCGCTGGCGTTGGTCGGGGGCGTCTGCGCCGAGGCAGCTACCCTGAAGGGGCTGCGGGGCAGCGGCCTGCGGGGGGTTCCCACCGGGGATGGGGGGCCGGCGGGTGAATTCACCGTGGGCCTGCACACGGACGTGGGCGAAGGCACCACCTACACGTACGTGCGCTACCAGCTCACGGATCGGGTGGAGGTGGGCCTCACCTCCACCAACTTCGGTACCGTCGGCTTCGGGCTTCTGGCCACGATGCGGCTGGTGGACGAACAGGGACGCCTTCCGGCCGTGGCGGTGGGGGTGGAGGAGAAAGACGTCTACGCCGTCGCCGCGCGCGCCCTGGACTCCCCGTTCACCCGGCTGCACGCGGGGCTTCGCGCACCCCGGGCTGGCGATAATTCCGGATACGGGCCCCTGCTCCTGTTTTTCGGGGTAACCCGGGTGATCAACCCCGTCAGCGTGCGCCAGCCGGGTTCTCTCGGCTGGCCCATCACCACGGCAGGCCTGGAGTTCGACGGCCGCTACCTGGGCGGAGGACTTACGATGCAGCTGGGCCCGGCCATCCAGCTGGACCTGGCGGTGCAGGACAGGGGGCGGCTGGCCTTTGCGATGGGGGTCAATGTCAGCACCGAGTTTTGATGTGCCGGCCGCATCAGGTCCGGGTGGGGCCGCAGGACGTGCGAGTCCCCCACGCCGGGTAGGGCCGCGGGGGAGGCTTCGGGGCCCGGGGGGGCGGTGTGGGGCCGGGCTCGTGGTGGGGCTGCTGTGGGCCATGGCCTTGGGGGCCCACCCGAGCCGGGCCGGGCTGGTGGTGCCCCCGGATCCGCCGAATGTGGTCCTGTACGACGGTCTGGCCACCCTGGCCGGCGCGGACGATCCCGTCCGGGCCTACTCCAGCCCGGGCGGCCTGGCGTTTCTCGAGGGTAACCGCCTGGCGGGCTCCCTGACCCTGGTGCCGGGCGGCCAGGACGCTTCGGGCCGCAGCTGGGTGCACAGCCTCGTCATGGTATCCGGTCGCGGGGGCGAAGGGCGGGCCTTCGTCCTGCAGTACGGGGGCCGTCCGTCGGCGGCAGGCGGCCAGGACGTGGGCGTCCTGTTCATGGGGTATCGGGCCGGTTTTCGGGTGGCGCGTGCCCTGGGGGTGGGGGCGTCCGTCTACTATCGCCGGGTGCGCGCCGGGCCGGCGGGTGCCGCCTCCGAGGCCCGGGATGACCATTATCTCGGCGCGGAGGGCGGGTTTGTGGCCGGTCTGCGGGGAGGGGTCGTGGTGGGCGCCACCCTCTCGGGGCTGGAGGTGCGACAGATCTCCCCGGCCGGCTCGGCGGAAGACGCAGAGCCCGCCGGACCGGCCTTGAACGTGGGGGTCGCCTACCAGCCGGTCTCGTATGCGGTGGTGGAGGCGGATCTGGTGGGGTTGCTCAACGGCCAGCGCAGGCCCGAGGCGCGGGCGGAGCTTCGCATCTATCCGGGGGTGCCCGTGGGGTTGCGGCTGGGGATCCGCCAGAGCCTGGCCTCCTCCCAGAGCCGGGTTGGATGGATGGCCGGCGTGGTGGCGGAGGCGCCGGGCGGCCGGTGGGCGCTTGGCCTCACGTTCTTGGGCGACCAGCCGTATGCCTCCCTGACCCAGGTCGGGGCCGTCTACGTACGGATGTGACGCCTCCTTTGCGCCTGCTGGACCGCTACGTGGCCGTCGAGTTCGTCGGCCCCTTCTTCGCCACGGCGGCCGGCTTCGTGGTGCTGCTGATGACCAGCACCATCTTCCAGCTCACCGAGCTTCTGGTGGTGCGGCGGGTACCTGCGGGGATCACGGGGCTTTTGCTGGCGCTGAAGCTTCCAGCCGCTTTGAGCATCGCGATGCCCATCGCCTCCCTGTTTGCAACCCTTCTGGCGGCCGGTCGGCTGGTGCGCGACGGCGAGATGACCGTCATGAGGACCGCGGGGCTGAGCGTGGTCCGCATCGGGCTTCCGTGGATGGTGCTCGGACTGGCCGCATCCGTGGCCAACTTCGCCCTCAACGAATACGTGGTCGGCCCGGCCAACCACCGCTACGAGCAGACCGTCCGGCGGGCGCTTCTCATGGATCCGGTTCCCGCCATCTCCGAGAACGTCTTTTTCCGGGGGACGCCGCACCACTGGTTTTACGTGCGACAGGTGGATCGGGCCAGGCGAACCCTGGTGGACGTGCTGGTTTACGAACTGGTTCCGGGTTCCTTCCCCACCATCTATACGGCCCGGCTGGGCCACTACGACGGTCGGACCTGGCATCTCGAGAAGGTCACCATGAAGCGTTTGGATCCGGACGGCTTTGTGGCCGTGGAGTCCTCCATGGAGCGCTGGGAGATGACGCTGGCGGAACCCACGGAAACATACCTGGGTGCCCAGAAGAGCACCGAGGAGATGAGCCGACGGGAACTGGCCGAACAGATCCGCCGGCTGCAGCGGGCAGGCATCGCCGCCCGAAGCCTGCTCGTCGATTACCACATCAAACTGTCGCTCCCGGCGGCCTGCCTGGTCCTCACCCTGCTGGGCATTCCCCTCTCGCTGCACGGCGGCCGCTCGGGGCGCTCCTTCGGGGTGGCGGCAAGCCTGGGCCTCACCTTGCTGTACTATGTGGTTTTCGCCCTATCCCGCTCGCTGGGCAACTCGGGGGCCCTGGATCCGCTTCTGGCGGCCTGGGCTCCCAATCTGGCGGCACTGGCGGCGGCCGTATGGCTGTTCTACCGGTCCGAATGGGCGGGCTGAGCCGGTGCTGAGCGGGCCCGGTGCGCGAGTCGGGGCAGCGCTGGCAGCGCTGTGGCTTGTGGCGGTCGGCGTGCGCCCGGCGACGGCCGCCGGACAGGGCGAGTCTGCCGGCCCTGCCGGGCTGGCCATCGATCTTTGGCGGGGCGCCCGGGCGGCGGTACAGCCTCCCACCGTGACGGTGACCGGGGGGTTGACGGCACGTCACGGCGATCTGGTGATCCAGGCCGACCGCCTGGAGTACGACGACGGGACCGGTGTGGCCGTCTTCTCCGGCCGGGTGCGGCTCACGCGCCCGGGTCAGGCCGTGGAGGGGGAGCGCATGGTCTACGACCTGCGCCGCGGGCGGGCGGAGGTGTCCCGGGCCACCGTCGAGGTCGTGGCGCAGGGCGTGCGTGGGCCCGTCTACCTCCAGGCTCCGCAGGTGGTGGCGGAGTCCAACCGGGTGGCGGCGGCACAGGCGGAGCTGACCACCTGCCCGTTGCCCGTCCACAGGGCCCATTACCGGGTACGGGTGAGCCGGCTGGAGGTGGAGCCGGGCCGGTGGGTGCGGGCGTACGACGCCGTGCTGGTGGATTCGGGGATCCCGCTGTTTTACTGGCCGTACCTGAGCTTTTCCCTTGCCAACCCTCGGTCGGGCCGCTTCGGCCCACCCTCTGTGGGCTACGGGGCCCGGGAGGGCTGGTATGTGCGCATGCAGATCCCCTACATGGGGCCGGCGGATTGCTACGGCTACCTCAACCTGGACTACTACCAGAAGCTCGGGCCCGGCGTGGGGATCTACCAGGCCCTGTACGACGACGGGCTCTCCTGGGCGGCGGCCTACCTTCACGCCATCCCGGCCTCGCCGGACCGGCAGGTTCCCGACATCATGGCCGGCCTGGAGGGGGAGGCGTCGGCCGGGGGCGGACAGCTCAGCGCTGCCATCTCCCTGACCCAGCTCGGCCAGGCCGGGGGCGCCGCGACCCAGCAGGGGCGCCTGTCGGGCCGCGCCGAAGCCCCCGAGTGGGGACTGTCGGGCATGGCAGCGGGGCTCGTGGAGCGCCAGCCCGGCGAGCCGGGGTCCTCCGGGGCCTGGCAGGGAAGCTGGAGCCTGCAGCCCCCCTCAGCAGGCCCTCTGCGTCTGAGGGCCTCGGGCCGGTGGGATGTCAACACCTTGCCCCGGGCGAGCCCGCGCAGGGTCCTCTGGGATCTGGAGGCCGGCCTGCGGCTGCACGCGACGGAGCGGCTGGTTCTGGGCCTGCAGGCAAAGCGCACCAGCCATCCGGACCTGTACGTAGACCCGGCAGGTTCCACCGAGTGGCTCTTCGTGGAGCGCCTTCCCGAGCTGTCGGCCGAGTACAGGGCGCTGGAAGGCAGCTTAGGGCCGCTACCCGTGGCCCTGGTGACGGAGGCGTCGGCTGCTCGGTTGGCAGAGACGCGCCCCGCCGGGCCGGGGGCTGCCCTGTTGCCGGTGGGCACAGAGGGGGAGCGGGTGGAAGACGGACGGCTCACCGGGGAGGTCCGGCTGGAGGCCGGCCCGGCGCGTCTTGGGCCTGTGGAGCTTCGGGCGTCGAGCGGCTTGTGGAGCGCCTGGTACGCGAGCGGTGCGCGCCAGGCGGCCGCTCGAAGCCGGGTGCAGGTTGCTTACCATCCTGCCCCGGGCCTGGAGCTGAACGCCGACTACAGCCGCCAGCTGCCCGTTGCCCTGGGGGGCTCGACGGGTGACCCGGGATCCGGCGAGGCCGGGGCCGCCGGCTCGCCGTTTCGCTTTGACAGGGTGGAGGGTGACCAGGCGCTGAGCCTGGGGGCCTCGCTGGGAGGGCAGGCGCCGGTGGGGGCGCAAGCCGTGGCGCGCCTGGGCCGGCAGGAGGACCGCTGGGAGGTGAACGAGCTGTCGGTGGCCGCCCATGCGGGCAGGGGGTCGGCCCTGTCGGCCACGGCCTCGGGGCTCTACCTTCCTCCCGAGCAACGATGGGACTGGGTGGTCGCCTCGCTGGAGCTGAAGACAGGGGAGCTGCAGACCGCCATGGCGGGGCGCCTTCGGCCACAAACCGGCCGGTGGGACCGGTTGGCAGGTCGGGTGACGTGGCGCCTTCCGGGGCGAGTGAGCCTGACGGCCGGTGCCGAGCTGAAGCCAGACCTGGCGCCGCAAGAGCAGGGCGAGCTGGGGTGGGCCGAGCGCGCCGACCTCGAGGTGGCGGTGCGGTTGGGGGCGGACTGGGTGGTATCCGGGGCCGTCGCGTACAGCCGTCAGCTGGGAGGATGGCTGCGCACCCAGGTCGGATTGGCGCTGGATCAGGACTGCCGCGCCGTGGCCCTGCGCTACGATCCCCAGCAGAAGCGGGTGGCGCTGGCCTACCAGATCAAGGCCTTTCCGCAGATGGTGGCAGCAGTGGCCAGCTCTCCCGAAGGGCCGGTGTACGACCCCGGCCAGTGGGATCTGCTGCTCGGCCGGCTGGAGGAGGGGCGCTGAAGTTGGGGGAAGCGGTGCTTCGGGCGGCGAGGCCCAGGGAGCCTTCCCTGCGCCGTCCGGGCCGTGGCCGCAGGCTCCGGGTGGCGGCTGCGGCGGCTTTGGTTGCGGCGGCCGCCGCCGTGGGTCTGGCGGCGTGGCGCAGCACCGGCCCTGGCCCGGCCATGCCCGCAGCGCCCGCGGTCGAGGACCGACCCCGCCAGCCGGGCGTGGTAACCGAACAGGTGCACCTGGTGGGCCGTCACCGGGGCGAGCGGCAGTGGGAGCTGGATGCGGTGCGCATCGAGCTGCCGGAGGCGGACGCCCCGGTTCGGTTCGGCCGGGTCAGTCGTGGTGTGTTTTACCGGGGTCGGGAGCCCCTTTTGTGGTTCGAGGGCGACGGCGGATCGTACGACGCCCCCGCGGCACGGCTCCACCTCAGGGGCGCTTTCCGGCTGCGGGACGCTCGAGGGGATCGCCTGGAGGCCTCCGAGCTCCTCTGGGACGCCGCTCGGGCCGAGCTTTCCACAAACCGCCCGGTGCGCCTGCAAGGAGAGGGGCTGGACCTGCGGGCTGGCGGGATGACCCTGGAGGTGGAGCGGGCTGTGGCCCACTTCACCGGAGACGTGGTGGTGCGACAGGCCTCGGGCGGAACGGTTCGGGGTTCCCGGGTGGACTGGCACGTGGACACGGGGGAGATCCAAGTCTTCGGCCCTTCGTCGGCGGAGGGCCCGGTTGAGGAGCGTTGAGGATGGCCGGATGGGAGCGTGGCGCGTATCTCCTGGGTACCGTCGCCCTGCTGACCCTGGCAGCGGTCCCGTGGCCGGGTCCGGCTGTGGGGTTGGCCCAGCAGGGGGCGGCTGAGGCCCCGCCGGGAGAAGCCCGGCAGGCGGCGCCTGTGGTGCGGCTGTACGTGGTCGATGCCCCTTCTAACGCGGTGACGGCACGGTGGGACCCGGCACGGGGGGTCTGGGAGTTCGCGCCGCCACCCGGGGCCACGGTGCAGGTGGATTGGGGCGAGTGGCACGTCAAGGCCAACCGGGGCCTCTGGGACCCGGGTCGCCAGCTGGCCCGGCTGGAAGGGGACGTGGTGGCGAGCCGGGCGGACCTGGAGGCTTTGACGCCCGCTTTGACGGTGCGGGCTTCCGAGCGGGTTGCGCGGCTGAGCGGGGGCGTGCGGCTGGTACAGTACCGGGCCGAGGGGGGACGCCGCCAGGCCCGGCTGCGCAGCATCGAGGCCCAGGAGGTGCAGATCGATGACCGCACCGGGCTGCTGGAGGCCTGGGGGCAGGTTCACGTGGTGCAGGAGGAGCCCACCTTTGAGGCGCTGGCCGACCGGCTGGTGTTCGACCAGGCCAGCGGGCTGGCCGTGCTCACCGCCGATGGGGGGGTCCAGGGAGAGACCGAGGGGTACCGGCTGTCGGGTTCGCCGCGCCTGGAATACCACGTGGAGACCGGCGAGCTGGTGCTGTACGGCCCTGCCAGCATCCAGCAGGTGGCGCAGCCGGAAGGGCGCTGACGGGCCTGCCAGCACTTCGCCGGCGGCCTTCCCGCCCCCCGGTGGTATACTGCGCCCGGGCCGGGGGAATGGGGCGACGATTCGGTTCAGCCATCGGGCTTGCCTGTGCTGGGGGGCTGGCGGCGGACCTGCTGGCCTGGGCGACGGTCACCATCGTCATCGCCAGCGTGGCGGGCGCGGCCCTCTCCCTCGGGGCCGGGCAAGTCCTGTCCGCCGCCCTGGACGCGGCCGTGGGCAGGCCGGGCGAGTACGATGCCTTGGTGCAGCTGCGGCAGGAGGCTTCCGTTCAGGCTCGAGCCGAGCTTGAGACCGAGCTGGCCCGGCGCTACGGAGGCGCACGGCTGCGGTGGGGCCCTTCCGCCGCTGGAACCGCCACGCTGCTGGTAGACCTGCCGTCCCGCTGGGAGTCTGCGGCGCTCTTCGAGGCTTTCGACGGGCTTTTGCGCCAGATCCCCGGCTTTGTGGCGTGGACGCCGCTTTTGGAACCATCCGTCACCTTGCAGGCTGTCCATCCCAGCGTTCGAGAACTGGCGAAGCGGGAGGCTTCGCGCACTCCCGGGGTACGCTTCGCCTTCGTCCACGGGGGCGACGTGGTGGTGGTCACCCGGTCCCCTGCCGCGCTGGAACCGGTGGTGGCCCGTCTCCAACGGTGGGTGGACGGGCGGGCGGTATACCGGCTTACCCCCGAGGGCGAGCGTGCCACGGGGATACAGCCCCAGCAGGCCGCGCGGGCAGCCCGCAGTCTGCCCGGGGTGCGGGTCCTGTCCGCCGGGCCGGCCAGAGTGGCCGCGCCGGCTCTTGAGGCATGGGCCGAGCGGCTCCGGGAACTGGTGCTCGCGTACGCCACCGTGGCCCGCATCGAACCGGTCTCCGAGCCGGAGAACCCCTCCGGGACATCTCCCGCATCGGCCCTGCAAGTGGGGGATCGGGTGCGGATCGGCCCCTGGGAAGCCCGGGTGGTCCAATCGGACCCCGGACAGGTGCTGGCGGTGGTGGTGGACCCGATCCCGCCGACGAGCAGTGCGGGAGCCGGGGCAGGCGAGGCGGCGCCCGGGACACCAGGGGAGGGTGCGCCCGTCGGGCGCTGGCCTGTGCGCAAGGACGGTAAGGTGGTAGGGGAGGCCACGCTCCAGGGCGCCCGCGTGGAGCTGGATCGGGCCCTGGGCGGGGTGGAGGCGGTGTTGCGCCGTCTCGGCGACTCGACCCGGCACGTGGCGGAAGTGGTGCAGGAGAGTGCGCAGGCCCTGGAGCGGCTGCGCCGGATGGAGAGCTGGTTCGGGCCAGGCGGGCCGGGACAGGAGAGGGCCGGGCCCTGGCAGGCACTGGTGGCGCTGGCACTGCGGGTGATCCTGGCCGCAGACGGGCCGGCCCGGGCTTCCCCGACACCCCCTGGTTCCTCCCGGGGCGACTCAGGCGCCCTGCAGGGCGTCGGGGAGTTGGGCCGGCGCCTGGAGGAGGTGCAGGCGCAGCTTCGGACCCTGGGTGAGGGCGACGCCCGGGCAGCCCTGGAAGGGCTTCGGAGGCTGCGCTCGAGCCTGCAGGCTCTTACCGGCGAAGAGGCACTGGCGTTTCTGGAGCTTGTGGATCAGGCGGGCGGGGCGGCCGAGAGGCCGGCGCAGGCCGAGCTTGTCCTCGAGGGCAGGCCGCCTCCGCAGGCGGGTGCCATTCGAGAGATTCTCGCCCGGGCCGGCGGCCGGGTACGGGTGCACAAGACGCCGGTGGCCACCGTGACGCCCAGCCCGAGAGCGACCGTGCTTGGGGTGATGGAGCGGGCCCGAGCTGGAGCGGGGGCCTTGGGGTCGGTGGCGGTGGTTGGGGCTTCGCTTCTCAGCGACTGGGCGTGCGGGGCGGCTTTGGCCCGGGAGTGGGTGCGCCTGGGCCGGGAGGGGCGGCGAAAGCGGGTGCAGACCCGTCTTCTCCTGGGCGGGGTAGTGATGGGCACCCTGATGGCTGGCGCAGCCGCCGTGCCTGTCAGCGCGGGTCACCAGCTGGCCTGGGCGGCCGCCGCAGCGTCGGGTGGGGCGCTGGGGCTGGTGGCGAGCCGGCTGGCCCATCGGCTGGCACCCGTGTCGGCGGAGTCGGTGGAGGCGGCGCGGGCGTTCGGGATGGACCTGCGACGGGTCTTGTGGGAAGTGGCCGCGCCCGAGAGCCGGCCGTGGCTGATGGCCTGGATGGCCCAACGGCGAACGGCGTTGCGCCCGAAGGGCGGGCCCCTCCGGCGACAAGGCGTAACGAGCGGCGGCCAGGGAGCCTGCGGCGCGGACGTACCCGACACAGGTAGCTCCGGGGTCGCAGGCGCCGTGCTGGAGGCGCGGGCGCTGGTGCGGGACTTCGGCGGCCGCAGGGCCCTTGACGGCTTCTCCCTAAAGCTTGCGGCGGGCGAAGTGGTGGTTCTCATGGGGCCCAGCGGGTGCGGCAAGTCGACCGCCCTGCGCTGCCTGGCGGGGCTGTGCGAACCCGACGCCGGGCAGGTGCGGCTGTTCGGGCAGGACCTCTGGGAAGCGGGGCCGCAGGATCGGGGAGCCCTGCTGCGCCAGCTGGCCATCGTCTTTCAGCGACCCCAGCTGGTGCGGCACCTGAACGTGGCCCAAAACGTCGCGTTGCCCCTGGTGGCCGCAGGCCTGCCCCTTGACGAGGCGAACGAGCGTGCCATGGCGGCTCTGGAGGCGGTGGGGCTGGGCCATTTGGCCGGGGCGCTTCCGGACGGCCTGTCAGGGGGCGAGGCGCAGCGTGCGGCCATTGCCCGTGCCCTGGCCTGGCAGCCCAAGATCATGCTATGGGATGAACCGACGGCCCACCTGGACCCGGTTCTGGTGGCCGACCTGGTGGGCCTGGTGCAGGAACTGGCCGGTGGCCTGCGAACCACCATGCTCATCGCCACCCACGAGGTGCGCTTCGCCCTGCGGGTGGCCCACCGGCTGGCGTTGGTCGAAGGCGGGCGCGTGGTCGAAGAGGGCATCCCCGAGCTCGTGCTCAAGCGGCCTCGAAGCGAGGTGGGCCGCTCTCTTTCGGCCTTGATGGCCCTGTAGCCCGGGATTTGGGGATGCGGGGCGCTGCGCGAAAGCAGGGGGAGTGGCAACACGCAGCGGGTACAGAAGACCCTGGCCGGGCAGGCCGAGGTATCAGGAATCGGGCTGCACACCGGCCGGCGGTCGCGCGTCCGGATCCTCCCGGCGCCCCCCGATTACGGCCTGCTGCTGCGGCGAACGGACCGGCGTCCGCCGGTGGACATCCCCGTCCGGGCAGCGTCCCTGGTCGGTTCGGAGCGGTGTACCGCCCTGGGTGCGGGCGGGGCGTCGGTGCTCACGGTGGAGCACCTTCTGGCGGCGCTCGCCGGTCTTGAGGTGGACAATGCCCTGATCGAGGTGGAGGGGGATGAGGTCCCCGGGGACGACGGCAGCGCCCGGCCCTTTGTGGAGGCCATCCTGGACGTGGGTCTGGCCGAACAGCCGGCCTTGCGCCGGGTGCGGCGGCTTACGCGGGCCATCTGGGTGGGGGACGAGGGCCGGCTGGTGATGGCCATGCCGGCGCAACAGTTCAGCGTGGCCTTCGCGTTCGTCAGCGAGCGCCCCGGCCTCGAGGATCAGTACGCAGAGTTCACCCTGGATCCCGAAACCTTTATCCGGGAGCTGGCAGGGGCCCGGACGGTGGCCTTCAGGGACGAGGTTGAGGCGCTCCAGCGCCGGGGTCTGGGGTTGGGTGCCCGGCCCGACGGGGTGGTTCTGGTGGGCCCCGAGGGCGTGGAGAATCCCCTGCGGTATCCGGACGAGGTGGTGCGGCACAAGATCCTGGACGTGGTAGGCGACCTCGCTTTGGTGGGGCCGCTTTCGGCCAGGATACTGGCCGTGCGGTCCGGGCACCGGCTGACACACGAACTGGCCCGGCGAATTGAGCAGCAGTTCGCAAGGGGTCGGGAGGTGGACGACCATCGAGCTTCCGCTGGACGTGCAGGAGATATGGCGGCGAGTTCCCCACCGCTATCCGTTCCTGCTGGTGGATCGGGTGGTCGAGCTGGTGGAGGGGCAGCGCGCGGTGGGCCTGAAGAACGTTTCCATCAATGAGTGGTTTTTCGCCGGGCACTATCCGGACTACCCCATCATGCCCGGGGTCCTGATCCTGGAAGCGCTGGCGCAAACCGCAGCGGTGATGCTTTCCACGCAGCTTCGACCACAAGAACGCCTGCCCGTGCTGGCCGGTGTGGATCAGGCCCGGTTTCGCCGGGCGGTGCGTCCGGGTGACACGCTGCGCCTGGAGGTGGAGACCCGCAGGATCCGCTCGGGCCTGGGTGTGGTGGCCGCAAAGGCCTCCGTCGACGGCGAGCTGGTCTGCGAGGCGCAGTTCCTGTTTGCCAGCGCGCCGTTGGCCGCTGCAAAACCGGAAGGGCCGCCGTCGTGAATCTGCCGCCCGCCTCCTGGGTGCACCCCACTGCCATCATCGACGTGCAGGCTCGCCTGGGCCGGGGGGTCCGGGTGGAAGCGTACGTGGTCGTGGGAGCGGGGGTGGAGGTGGGCGACCAATGCCAGCTCGGCCCGTGCTGCGTGCTGGAAGGGCTTACCGTGCTGGGCTCGGGCAACGAGGTGGGGACAGGCGCAGTGCTGGGCGGACCTCCTCAGGACGTCGGTTACCGGGGGGAGCCGACCCGGCTGGTGATCGGGTCGGGCAACCGGATCGGCCCCTACGTCACCATCAGCCGGGGCAGCCCGGCGGGGGGCGGGCTGACCGCGGTCGGATCCGGATGCGTGCTGGATTACGCGGCGCATGTGGGGCACGACTGCCGGGTGGGCGACGGGGTCCACCTGGAGGCCCTGTGTGCCCTGGCAGGACATGTCCATGTGGGGGACGGCGCCCGAGTGGGCACGCTGGCCGGTGTGCACCAATTCGTGCACATCGGACGGATGGCGGTGGTGGAGGGCCACTCCAAGGTGGACATGGACGTGCCCCCTTTCGTGCACGTGGGGGGAAACCCGGCCCGCCTCCTGGGCTTCAACGAGCCGGCCCTGGAGCGGCTGGGGAGCGAGGAGTCCGCCGCCATGCGGCGGGCGCTCAACCTTCTGTACCGGTCCGGCTTGCCGCTGGCCGAGGTGATGGAGCGCCTGCAGGCCGAGCTGAGCGAGGTCGCGGCGGTTCGGGAGCTGTTGGACTTCCTGCGCGACAGCCGCCGGGGGGTGGCGCGCCAGGCAGGCCCCGGGACGTAGCTCCGGGCCGGCGTCGGGGCGCGGGCCCGCCGGTCGGGGCCCTGACCAGGAGGGCGGAGCCGTTGGCCAGGCGTTGGGTAGGTCTTATCGCCGGAGCCGGCGACTTGCCGCTGGCGTTTGTGGAAGAGGCAAGCCGCCGGGGCCTGGGCGTGGTGGTGGTGGAGCTGGATTGTGGCCCGTCGGCCCCGACCCGGGCGTCCCGGACGCCCCGGGCGGCGGGTCGTCGCCTGCGGGGTTTCGAGGGACCCGTCTACCGTTTGGAGCCTTCCCGGTGGAACGAGATGGTGGAGGTATTCGCCCGGCACGGGGTGCAAGAGGTGTACGCGGCGGGTAAGGTGAGCCGCCCGGATGCGGTAGCGGCCGTTGAGCAGGCCTCGGCCGGTGAATTGCGGGAGATCTACCGGGAGGGCAGCCATCTGGGCGACCAGGCGCTTTCGCAGCTGTTTGCCCGAACCCTGGCCCGGCGGGGGCTGAGGCTGGGCGAGCAGCGAGAGATCCTGGGATCGCTTCTGGCGCCCGAGGGGGTGTTGGGCTTGCGGCCGCCCACGGCCCGGGAGCAGGCCGACCTGGAGTTGGGCATGCGCCTGGCGCGGCAGGTGGCTCAGCTGGACATCGGGCAGGTGGTGGCGGTCAAGGGCGGGGTGGTGCTGGCCGTGGAAGCGGCGGCGGAGGGCACCGATGCGGCCATCCGGCGCGCCGGCCGGCTGGGTGGCCCCGGGGTCGTGGTCGCCAAGGCAAGCCGTCCCGACCAGGATCTGCGGCTGGACACCCCGGTGGTGGGCCCGGGTACCATCCGCGCCATGGTAGCAGCCGGCGCCTCCTGTCTGGCCATCGAGGCGGGCCGTTGCTTCGTGCTGCGTCGGGAGGCCACCCTCGCGGCGGCCGACAGGGCCGGGATCAGCGTTGTCGCCTGTTAGGCTCGACAGGTCACGGCCACCCGCGACACGCGCCGGACCTCGGGTGATGGTGGTGGCGGGTGAGGCGTCCGGCGACGAGTACGGCGGCCGGCTTGTCCGTGCCATCCGGGCTCGAATCCCCTCGGCCCGGTTTTTCGGCATGGGGGGCCCCGCGATGCGACAGGCAGGGGTGCACCTGCTCCATCGCGCCACCCACCGGGCCAGCATCGGCTTCGTCGAATCCATGAAGGATCTGCCGGCGTACCGGCGTCTGTTGCTGCGGCTGGCCGAGGCAGCCCGACGTCTGGACCCCGATGTCTGCGTGCTCATTGACTTTCCGGGGTTCAACCTGCGACTGGGGCCGCTGGTCAGGCGGGCGGGTGTGCCGGTAGTTTACTACATCGTCCCCGCGGTCTGGGCGTGGGGACAGGGGCGGGCCCACCAGGTGGCCTCCTTTGCGGAGCGGGTGCTGTGCGCCTATGAGTTTGAGGTGCCACTGTACGAGCGGGCCGGGGCTCGGGCCTGCTGGGTGGGGCACCCGCTTTTGGACGACGTCCCGGAGCGGGTGCCGACGGAGCAGGCCAGGATCGCGCTGGGACTGGATCCTGGGGGCGGGCCGGTGGTCGCCCTGCTGCCGGGCAGCCGCACCCAGGAGGTGGAGCGGCTGCTGCCCGTGATGCTGCAGGCTGCAGGGCTGGCCCGCTCGAAACTCCCGGATCTCCGCTTCGTGGTCTCCGTCGCGCCCGGCCTCACCGAGTCGTACGTGCGCAGCGTGGCGGGGCGGGTGGCATCGCCCCCATCGGTGCGGTGGGTGGGCGGGAGCATCTGGAGCGCCCTGGGCCCGGCGGACTTCGCGGTGGTCGCCTCGGGCACCGCCACCCTGCAGACGGCGCTGTGGGGAATCCCCATGGTGGTGGTCTACAAGCTGTCGAGCGCCACGTACCACCTGGCCCGCCGCCTGGTGCGGTTGTCTCACATCTCCCTTCCCAACATCGTGGCCGGGGCGCCCCTGGTGGAGGAGTACCTGCAGGCCCAAGCGGAACCGGGACGGCTCGCGGAGGCCATCGTGGGGTACGTTCAGGACGCCCAGAGGCTCCAGGCCATGCGGGAACGCCTGGGCGTCATCCGGGCCCGGCTGGGGCAACCGGGTGCCGCCGAACGGGCGGCGGACGCCGTCCTGGAGGTTATGCGGCCGTGAACCCCCGGCCCGCCGGCGAACCCGCCCCGCGAGCCGGCGGGTCCGCCCCGCCGTCGGACGCCGTGGCCGACATCGTGCTGACCGCCAACGGGCCCGGCGAGGTAACCGGTTGGTTGGAGCCGGTGGCCCGGCGGCTGGTGGCCCTTCGGGACCGGGGGGTCCTGGCCGCTCGGATATGGGCGTGGGTGCCGCCGTGCAACTTCGCCAGCGGGCGTGAGCTTGCGGCGGTTCGGGGGCTGGGCGGCTTCGACGGGGTGTTCGGGCCCCGGGACATGTGGCGGTTCTTGCTGCGGGGGCGGCCGCCCCACGGTTTTCGTCCGGCGCGCAGGGGTATCGTGCTGTTCCTGGGGGGCGACCTCTTCTACGCGGCCGCGGCCGCCCGGCGGCTGGGCTACCCGGCGATGGCCTACACCGAGGGCCGGGCTCGGTGGCTGGGGAGCTACGAGCGGTTTTTCGTGCCCCATCCTCGGGCAGCGCGGCGGGCCGTGGAAATGGGAGCAAAGGCGAGCCGGGTGGAGGTGGTAGGGGATCTGGTGGTAGACGCCGTCCGGGACCGCCTCCGGGCGCTGAAGGGCAGGGAAGAGCGCCGTACGGCTCCTTCTACCTTTCAGGTCGGTCTGTTTGCGGGCAGCAGGGATTATGAGGTACGCTGGGTCCTGCCCCTGATGCTTCGGGCGGCGCCGAGTATTTCCCGGGAAATGCGGGACGGGGTGAGGTTTGTGGTGGTTCGCTCGCCCTTCGTGGAGGAGGGTCTCGTCCAGCGCATCGTCGCCGAGGAACTGGCGCCGGAGGATGCCCCCGTCGAGGTGGCCTCAGGCGGTCGCGAGGCGGTGATGGCTGCCTGCGACCTGGCCATCAGCGTCCCGGGGACCGTGACCGCCGAACTGGCCGTGCTGGGGGTGCCCACCATCACGGTGCTGCCCCTCCACCGGGCCGAGCTGGTGCCCCTGGAGGGGCTGCCGGGCCTGTTGGGAGGCATCCCGGGGATAGGGCCCGGTCTCAAACGGTGGGCTGTTTTGCGGGCCGTCCGCCGGGCCGGGCCGGTGGCGCTGCCCTCGCGCCGGGTCGGGCGGCGGCTGGGGCCGGAGCTGGTGGGTGAGGTAAAGGCGGCGGAGCTTGCCAGCGAGGCCGTTTCCTTGCTGCGCGACCGTGCCCGGCGAGAGGAGCTTTCCCGGGCGCTTCGCGACGCCATGGGCCCGGAAGGGGCAGCCGACCGGATCGTCCGTTGCGTCCTGCAGCGCCTGGGTACGGGATGGCAGCGTCAGCTTCCCATAGGGGGGCCGGAGGGGCGGTGAGCGGGTTCAGGCTCCTGGCGGGCGAGGTGGGGCGGCGCTGGCCTTCCCTGCTGGGAGCGGCGGTCTGCCTCGCGGGGTTCGTGGCGGCAACACTGGTTCTGCCGCTCATGGTGGGCCGGGGCCTGTTCGACCGGGTTCTCGTGGAGCGTCAGATCGGCCAGCTGCACCGCTTGCTGCTGGCGGCCTTTGGGGTCTACACGGTTCGGGGGATCTTCCACTACGGGGGTTCGTACCTGGCCGCCTTCGCCGGCCAACGGGCCGTCGCGGACCTTCGGGCCAGGGTTCACGACCACCTGCAGCGGCTGTCCCTGGCCTATCACCAGCGCCACCGGGTGGGCGAACAGGTCTCCCGCATCACCGCGGATCTGGGCCTCGTGCAGTCCGCCCTGACCCCCGGCCTGGCCGACATGATCCGGGAAGGGCTTACCCTGGCCGGCAGCGCCGCCGTGCTGGTGTGGGTGCACTGGCGGCTGGCCCTGCTGGCCTTCGTGGTGCTGCCCGTCACGGGCGTCGCGGTGGAGCTGTACGGGCGGCTCATACGGCGCTACACGAGGGAAGCCCAGGATCGGGTGGCAGACGTGGCCGCCATCCTGCACGAAAGCCTGGGCGCCATCCGGGTGGTAAAGGCCTTCACCCTCGAAGAGCAACAGACCCGCCGGTTCGCGGTCTCCAACGAGCAGGGCTTCGCCGCGGCCATGAAAAGCGCCCAGATGATGGCCACGGCCTTCCCGGTGGTGGAGCTGCTCATGCTGGCCGGGATGGCGCTGGTCATCTACGCGGGCACCCGGGAGGTACTGGCCGGGCGGCTCTCCACCGGCGAGTTGATAGCTTTCCTATCGTACCTGGGCATGTTGGGCGGACCCGTATCCGGCCTGGGGCGCCTGTACACACAGACCCAGCAGGGGGTGGCGGCCGCCGAGAGGCTGGCGGAGATCCTGGCAGAGGCGCCCGAGACCGCCAGGGCATCGGGAGGCGTGGTGCTGGATCCGGCCCGGGTGCGCGGGGCCATCACCATGCGCCATGTGAGCTTCCGCTACGAGGACAGCGACGTGGAGGTCCTCCACGATGTGAGCCTGGACGTGCAGCCAGGGGAAGTGGTGGCGGTGGTCGGGCCGAGCGGGGCGGGCAAGACCACCCTGGTGAGCCTGATTCCTCGGTTCTTCGACCCCACATCGGGCAGGGTGGAGCTGGACGGGCGGGACCTGCGGACGATCCGCCTGAGCTCCCTGCGCCGCCTGATCGCGGTGGTGCCTCAAGAGACCGTCCTGTTTCGCCTGAGCATCGCCGACAACATCGCCCTGGGTCGGCCGGGCGCAAGCCGCGCCGAGATCGTGCGGGCGGCCATGATGGCCAACGCCCACGACTTCATCCAGGCGCTGCCGCAGGGATACGACACGGTGCTGGGGGATCTGGGCGCAGGGCTGTCCGGAGGGGAGCGCCAGCGGCTGGCCATCGCCAGGGCCCTGCTCAAGGACCCCCGCATCCTCATCCTGGACGAGGCCACCTCGTCGCTGGACGCGCAGTCGGAATCGGCGGTTCAGGAGGCGCTGGCCCGGCTCATGCAGGGGCGCACCACCTTTGTGGTGGCGCACCGCCTCAGCACCATCGGCCGGGCGGATCGGATCGTGGTGATGGACGGCGGCCGGGTCGTGGAAGAGGGGACCCACGAACAGCTCATGGCCCGCGGGGGGCTGTACGCGCGGCTGCACCGCTTGCAGGCGGCCTCCGCCTGAGACGCCCGGGGTTCGGGGAAGGGGCAGGTGGCTTGAGGGAACGGGTGGTGGTGACCGGAGGCGCCGGCTTTATCGGCTCCCACCTGGTCGAGGCCCTGGTCGGCGAGGGGTTCCAGGTCGCGGTGGTGGACGACCTGAGTCGGGGCCGGGAGCAGTGGGTCTGTTCCCAGGCGGAGCTGGTGGTGGCGCCTGTCCAGGGGGAGCAGGCGGCTCGGTTCGTGGAGTCCTTCAGGCCCCAGGCGGTGGTTCACCTGGCGGCCCAGGTGAGCGTACCCCACAGCGCCGAAGACCCCCAAGCCGATGCGGACGTCAACGTGATAGGAACCATTCGGGTGGCCCGAGCCTGCGCCCGCGCAGGCACCCGCCGCCTGGTTTTCATCTCCTCTGCAGCCGTCTACGGATCCCCTCTCTGGCTTCCCGTCAGCGAAGATCACCCGCTTCGGCCGCTTTCCCCCTATGGCGTCTCCAAACTGGCCGCCGAGCACTATACCCGGGTGCTGGCCGAACAGTCGGGCCTGGAGTGGTGCGTGCTCCGGTACGCCAACGTGTACGGGCCGCGCCAGGACGCATGCAGCGAGGCGGGGGTGGTGGCTGCCTTTGCCAGCGCCGCCCTCTCCGGACGACCGCTGACCGTCCACGGCGACGGCCACCAGACCCGGGACTTCGTGTATGTGGGGGACGCGGTGGAGGCGACGCTGCGGGCCCTGACGGTTGCGGGGGCCGGCGGGCACGTCCTCAACGTGGGGACGGAGACAGAGGTCAGCATCCTGGAGCTGGCCGACGCCATCTGGCGGGCTGCCGGGCGCCAAGGCGAGGCGTTGCGAGTTCACACCCCTCCCCGCCCCGGTGACGTGCGCCGAAGCGTGCTGGCATGCGGCGAGGCGGCCCGCGTGCTGGGGTTCCGGGCTTCGGTGTCGCTGGCCGAGGGTCTTTCCCGGACTCTCCGGGAGGGGCGGCCGGGAGGATGAGCGTGGCCGGCGCGGTGGAGGGGTTGACGGCCCGCGATTCGCCGGCCCAGGCGGGTGCCGGCGGGCCCTCGGTGCTGGCGGCCCGAGGATTGGTCAAGCGCTATGGCGGCCGCGCCGTGGTGGACGGGGTGGACCTGGAGGTTCGCAGCGGCGAGGTGGTGGGGTTGCTGGGGCCCAACGGGGCCGGCAAGACCACCACGTTTTACCTGATGGTGGGGCTCGTGCGCCCGGACGAGGGACGGGTGTGGCTCAACGGCCAGGATGTGACGGACTGGCCGGTGTATCGACGCAGCCGGTTGGGCATCGGGTACCTGGCCCAGGAGCCGTCGGTCTTCAGGCGTCTGAGCGTGGAGGACAACCTCCGCGCGGTGCTCCAGCTGCGGGGAGCCGACCCCCGGGAGATCCGTCGGCGGGTGGACGTGCTGCTGGAGGAGTTCGGGCTGGCGCACGTGCGAGGGACGAAGGCCGCGCTTCTCTCGGGGGGTCTGCGGCGGCGCACCGAGGTGACCCGTGCTCTCGCCCTCGACCCGCGGTTTCTGCTGCTGGACGAACCGTTCACCGGGGTGGACCCCATCGCCGTGGCGGATCTCCAGAGGCTGGTGCGGCAGTTGGTAGGCCGTGGCATCGGCGTTCTCATCACCGATCATAACGTTCGGGAGACCTTGGCCATCACGGACCGGGCTTACATCATATACCAGGGCCGGATACTGGTAAGCGGGCCGTCCCGGATCATCGCCGAGGATGCCGAGGCCCGCCGCCATTACTTCGGGGAGCATTTCCGCCTGTAGGCCCTCAGGCCGGCCAGCCTTCGCGGGGCCGCCTGCGGCCCGCGCCGCCGAACCCCATGGGGCTGCTTGGGGCCCGCGCCACCGAATCTTACTGGTAGATGCGAGAAAGGGTGGAGGGGGTGCGCCCGCTTGTACAGCGTGGGCCTGACGGCCGCGCTCATGCTCATGGCCGGCATCATCGCCATCATCGGCGACCGGGTCGGCCGGCTTGTCGGGCGCCGGCGCCTTTCCATCTTCGGGTTGCGGCCGCGTCACACGTCGGTGGTCATCACGGTGCTCACAGGGATTCTGATCGCGTCGGCCTCCCTGGGGTTGATGGTGGCCCTTTCCAGCGAGGTGCGGCTGGCGCTATTCCGCATCGACGAGATCCAGCAGACCCTGGCCCGTTACCGCGGCCAGCTGGCCGAACTCCAAAGGGAGCTGGAAGTCCAGCAGCGGCTGGTGGAGCAGGCGAACCGGGCCCGGGACGAGGCGGTGGCCCGAAGCCAGCAGGCCGTTCAGCAGCGGGAGCAGGCCGAAGCGGAACTGGAGCGGGCCCAGCACTCGCTGGGGGAACTCCGCCGGGAGCTGCAGACGACCCGGGAACAGCTGGCCCAGGCGCAGCGTCGTCTGGAGGAGGCTCGCCGGGACCTGGAGTTCCAGGTGGCTCGGGTGGAGCAGCTCACCCAGCTCGGCCGGGCCCTGAGCCAGCGGGTGGAGGAGCTGCAGGGGCAGATCGCCGCGCTGGAGAGCACGGAGCGCCAGCTGAGCGAAGCCATCATCACGCTGTGGAACGCCGCCCAGCGCCTGCAGTACGAAAGCGTGGCCTTCCAGCGGGGGGAGATCGTGCTGGCAGCCGTCATCGATGCAGGCGGGGATCGGGCCGTGGCCCAGTCCCGACTGCTGGACTTTCTGAAGCGGGTCGAGGCGGCAGCCCGCGCCCGTATGGGTTCAGGGTTGGGGGGTGAGGCCGAGGGCAGCGTGGTGCGCATCTCGCCCGACGAGTTCGACAGTGCGGTGGAGGCGATGGCGTCGGGAAAGGGCCCGTGGGTGGTTCGGGCCCGGGCCGTGCGCAATACCCTGTGGGGGGAAAACGTGGCCGTGGGGCTGGAGTTGATCCCCAGGGGGCTCGCGTTTCGGCGCGGACAGGTGGTCGCCCAGGTGGTGGTGGATGGCGACGGGCAGGGGCAGGTGGAGGACAGGGTCCTGGAGCTGCTGCAGGCCGCCAACCAGGTGGCCATCACCTACGGCGGCATGGTGACCGGGCCGGACGGCACCGTGGGGCGGCTGGTGAGCGCCGATGAGTTCGCCCGGGTCGTCGCGGAACTGCGGCGCCGGCAGGGCAAGGGGCCGCTGAGGGTGGTGGCGGTGGCAGCCGATGACACGTTCAACACCGACGGCCCCCTGCAGATCCGTCTTCGGGTGGAACCGGCGGAGGGGATGGGGTCGTGAGGGTTTCCGGGGTTGGCGACGCGTTTTCCCACAATCAAGCAGGAATCCGGCGGTTGAGGTCGAAAAGGGGTGGGCGAGCGGCCGGGTTGTCGGGACTTTCGCCGGCCTCTGAGGAAACAGGGACACTCACCAGGCCCGGCAGGGTCATTCTGGGCAGCAATGGCAGCAAGGTTCGTCGCAGATCCCCGGCCGCTCCCGTTTTTGCCCCTCGACCCGCGCCCGAGGGATGTAAACAGTTGGGCGCCTTCGATTTCCTCTCGTAGCAGGACATGGGGCCCGGCCACAGAATCTGTGCGACGGGCATCAGGTCTCCCGCGAGGCTAACCTGGACAGGCGCTTCAGCGCGAGGCTCTCCCGGGGGTTAGGGTGGCCGGGCCATCCGGCCAGGGAGAGGAGGGCTCAGGCGCTTCACCCGGGACGCGACAGCGGCACGGGGTTGGGCGGTGCGGGCGGGTCGCCGATGGGGTCTGAGGTGAGGGCCGGGCGGTAAGCTCGCTTCCCCCCGCGACCGTTGCACGGTGCTTGCGGCTCGAACGGGCACGAAATTTCCCGCGGAGGGGGTTAATGCCGAATGTCGCGAAAGGCCCTGGCAGCCGTGGTAGCGGTAGCTTTGGCGGCCGCTTCCCCGGCGTTGGCGGGGGCGCAGAAGAGCCCCTTTGTGGACGTTCCGGAATCCCACTGGGCGTATCAGGCCATCGCCAATCTGGCGGCCGCCGGGCTGGTGGAGGGGTATCCGGATGGGACCTTCGGCGGGTCGCGGACCTTGACCCGGTACGAGGCGGCCATGATTTTCTCTCGGATGCTCACTCGCCTGGAGGCGTTGCTGCAGCAAAGCGTATCCGACGAGGTCCGGGGGCTGTCGGCCCAGGTGGCGGGCGACGTGAGCCAGCGGGTGTCGGCTCGGGCCACGGCCGAGATCCAGCAGAGCGTTGCGGCTGCCCGCGAGCAGCTCGCGAAGGACCTGGAGCGGATGCTGGCGGAGAAGCTGGCAGCGGAACGGGTTGTGGAGCGGGTCATCGTTGAAAAGCAGCCTCAGGTGACGGAACGGGTTGTGGTGGAGCAGCCCATCGAGCGGCCTTTCCAGCTGACGGATGAGGTTCGGGCCGCCATCGTCGCGGTCATATCCGAGCAACTGCCCGAGGCGGTGGCAGAGCACATCGCTTCTCTGCTGCAGCGGATCCAGGAGCTGGAGCGCGAGCTGGAGCTGGCCGCCACGTGGCGGGAGGGTATACGGGGCGACATCGCCGTGACCCGTTCCGACGTCTCCGATCTGAGCGGCCGGGTGCAGGCGGTGGACGGGCGAGTCGGGGAGCTGGGACAGGGTGTGGAGGCTCTGCGGTCCCTGGCCGGCTCCCTGGATGATCGCACCATCGAGCTTTTGGGTCGAGTTACGGTGGTGGAAAACCAGGCCAGTGACCTGGGTATCCGGCTGGACAGCGAGCTTCCGCCTCTTCGAAGCGACCTGCGCGACCTGGGAGAGAGGGTGGCGGCGCTGGACCGCCGCAGCGGCGAGCTGGCGGCTCAGGTGTCAGCGGTTCGGCAGCAGGCGGGTGATCTGTCCAGCCGCACCGACGGCCTGGCCGGGCGACTGACGGCGCTGGAGTCGGGTGTGGCGAGCTTGGGGCAGAGCGTGGGAGCGCTGCAAAGCCAGGCCGGGCAGCTGGGCGAGCGGCTGGGTGCGGCGGAGAGCCGCATCGGGGCGTTGTCGGGGCAGCTGGACGGCGCCCTCGGTCAGACCCAGGATCTGGCGCGGCGGCTGGCGGCGGTGGAGGAGTCGGGGGCTGGCACGGCCCGGCGGGTAGAAGCGCTGGAGAGCGGCCTTGCGGCGGCTCGGGAGGACGTGGGGGCTGTTCAGCGGCAGGCCGGCGAACTGGCGGCGGCGCTGGGCGAGCTGACGGAGCGGACCGGGATGCTGCCGGGCCGGGTGGCGGCGCTGGAGTCGGGCGTGGCGGATCTGGGCAGGAGCGTGGGAGCGCTGCAAAGCCAGGCCGGGCAGCTGGGCGAGCGGCTGGGTGCGGCGGAGAGCCGCATCGGGGCGTTGTCGGGGCAGCTGGACGGCGCCCTCGGTCAGACCCAGGATCTGGCGCGGCGGCTGGCGGCGGTGGAGGCGACTCAGGAGACGGCCACCAGCCGCATCAACGTGCTGGACAACGAGGTGCTGGCGCTTCGGGATCAGGCCAACGCCGCGCAGGCGCAACGCGGTGACCTGGCCGACCGGGTGACGGCACTGGAGAACCGATTTGCGGAGGACGGCGGCGTGGTGTCTACCCGATTGCGTGCGGTGGAGGAGTCTTCGGCCGCACTGCGGCGGGACGTGGATGCCATCCGAGCGGATGCCACGGGCAACTTCGGCACCCTCTTCACTCGGGTGCAGAACCTGGAGCAGCAAAGCGCCACCCGGCAGGAGCTGGAGACGGCCCGGCAGGAGCTGGACCGGCGGGTGAGCGAAGTGAACCGCAGGCTCAATGAGCCGCTTCGCTCGCCGGGCCTGATCTGGCTGGGCATCCTGCTGGCGGTGGCCGCGGGCGTGCTGCTGCCCGGGAGGTAAGGGTTACTGGTCGCGCCGACGGGAGCCTGTCGCCGGGGTTCCGGGGGCAGCGAATCCGGGTTCCAGGCGCACGGCACGGCATCGGAAGCGTGGATGCGGGCTCCTACCCGGGCGGGCCCTGCCGGAGGCGGGGCCCGCCCGCAGTGTCGGTTAGGAGGCCATGGGGGGCGGAGATGGGAGGGTCCGGGGGGACGAGGAAATCCGGGTCGGTGCTGGCCATCGACCCGGGGCGGGACAAGTGCGGGGTGGCGGTGGTCGACAGGGAGCGAGGCGTGCTGTTTCGAGGCGTCGTGTCGCGCCAGAGGCTCGCCGAAGAGGTGACGAGGTTGGTGAGAGAGTACTCGCCGGGCGCCGTGGTGGTAGGCGATCGGACGGCCAGCCGCCTGGTGGAGCGAGACCTGGCTCCCGTGGAGGCGGTTCAGCGGGCAGGCGGGATCCGGCGCGTCGACGAGCAGGGCACGTCCCGTCTGGCGCGGGCGCGTTACTGGTCCGAACATCGGCCGCGAGGTCTTTGGCGTCTGGTGCCGGTGGGGTTGCGGGTGCCGCCGGTTCCTCTGGACGACCTGGCTGCCGTGATCTTGGCGGAGCGCTACCTCAAGCAGTCGAAGGGTAACTGTTAGACCTTTTCCTGGAGGGCCACACGCATTTGCAGCGAAGGTTCCCGGTGCATATGGAGCACGGGCAGCGTGGCATAGCAAGAAGATCTCGTCCTGCACGGTCGGCGGCCGAGGGCGGGGCGACCTTGCGCCGGTGGCCTCTGGTGTGGGTTGTGCCGGCCTTATTGTGGTTCGTGTCGAGCGGCGCGGCCGCCGCCGGCTCGGAGGGCGTGGCCCTGCTGCCGGGTGTTTCGGTCTACGGGCCGCTGGCGGAAGTTCCGGCCGGCCACTGGGCCTATCGGACGCTGGAGCGGCTTATCGGTGCGGGAATCGTCCTGGAATATCGGCCCGGCCTTTTGGACGGAGAGCGCACCATCAGCCGTTATGAGGCCGCGTTGCTTCTGGTGGACGCCTTTCGCCGCCTGTCGGCGGTGACCGAGCCGCAGCCTTCCGGCTCCGGTCTTCTCAAGGGGCTGGTGGTGGGCCGGGCTGTGGAGGCGGCGGGGGTTTCCGCGACCGAACGGGGTTGGCTCGCCGGCGCCCTGGCAGCCCTGGGACGGGAGTTCTCGTCCGAGCTGGCGGTTCTCGGCTTTCAGGTGGTTTCGGGTGAGGAAGAGCTTGCCACACCGCCACTGTCTTTGACGCCCCGGGCCAGTCTGGCGCTGGAGGTGGCCGGCGAGAAAGGTGTCCCGCCACGCGCCCCAGGCAGGGGACCTGCCGGAAGCGGGGCGCCGGCACAAACCACCCTCCCTGAGGCGGGGATTCCCGACAAGCCGGCACAGAAGACGGCGGAAGGCGAGGAGGAGGCTGTACCCAGTTCGGCCGTTGAGGCGCCCACTGACGACCTGGTCGGTGTGACACCGGATCTCCCTGCTCCCCAACCCCTCCAAGGGGTTCGGGGGGTTTCGGGGGTCGTCCGTGCTGGCGCAGGGAGTGCTGCTTCGGCGGGAACGGGGGCACCGGAAGTTTCGGCGTATCGGCTGGGGATGAGCGTGAGCCAGCCGGGCAGATTCGGAGTGGGCACGGTCATCCCGGTGGGGGCCGTCAGCGGTTCTACAGAGTTCGGAGCCGTGGTCTCGGTTCCCGACGGTCAGTGGGTCTGGGCGCGGCTGGGGCGCATCGAGCCCCCGGGCGGAAGTGCGTTTGCCCTGGGCGAGGGAGAGCTGGTGGACCTCCAGGGTATCGAGGCACGGCTGATGAGCCGGGACTTGAAGACGGGGGTGCTCGTCGCCCGTGGGACCGGAGCCCCGGGTGGGGTCGGCCTGATCGGCGCACCCCAGGCAGGGTTCGGGGAGGCTCCGGGGGCCATCGCGGCCCTTGACGGCAGCCTGGTGATTTCCAAGGAAGTGGTCGTGGGGGCTGCTATCGTCAAGGGGGCCCCCAGCACCGAGGAACTGGTCTCCGCTGCCGATGGGCCGGCGGTCACCTCGGTGGTGACCCGCTATCGCCCCGTACCCTGGCTGACCCTGACGGGCGAGTACGCCCAAAACCTCTGGGCGCTGCCGCTCTTGTCGGGCGCGATGCAGCTTGACGCCAGCCTGCGGCTGGGAGAGCTGAGGTTAGGCGCCCGGTTGGGAGCCGTGGCACCGGATTTCAGGCCGGCGGTGGGGCACCTACGGCCGGGTGCTCGTATGGGCGTGGACGCCGCGGTCAGCCTGGGTCATGTCATGGTGAAGGCGGGGGCCACCCGCCTGAACCCCTCTGACGGGCAGCCCGAGCTGTCCACCGTCTTCGGCGTGCGGATGGGGCCGGCGGCGGGCGCATCGGTGAGCGCTGACTACGAACTCATCTCTGTGGAGGAGCTTGCTTCGGGCCAGCGACCGGAGCGTTCCCGAACCAGCGTCAGCGTGGACTGGGGTGCAGAGTATGCCAGCCTCAGCGTCGGGGTGGCCTGGTCGGAGCGTCTGTCCGCGGGTTCGGGTTCGGAAAATCCTGGCACGGGATTGGAGGCACGGGCGTCTATCGCCTACCGGCTGAGTCCGGGAGCCACCGTGGTATTGGGGTACCGTTTGATCGACTTTGGCGGGTCCCAATCGGAGCCCTCCCGGTCGGATGCCATTGCGCAGCTGAGCGTCCGATTCTAAGCGACAAGGAAGGCAGGGACGGGAATGGGGAGCCGGGCGCTTTGGTACGCCCTGCGGCGGGGTTCGGGCCTCGTGCTCGCAGTCCTGATGGGGTTGGCGGCCTCCCTGCCGGCCGACGCCCAGGCGCCTTCTGGAGATCTGGGCATGCCCCTGTCGGAGGCGGTCGACCAGATTTTCCTCATGCTGACCGGGTCCCGGGGGCCGGCCAACCTGGGGCTTCGTGGCCAGATCGACAGGGCCACGGAGGTGGTCTACGGGCCGGATTGGCAACAACAGGTCAGCGCGGCGCTGGTCAACAGGGTTCAGACGCTTCTGTCGGTGGTGAAGCCGGGAAATCCCAACGTCTCCCTGCTGAGCAAACTGATGGCCGTCGAGTGGGCTCTCAACCAGGGTCTGTACGAAATGACGCTGGTTGCGGCCGGTAAGGACGTCTCGCCCCCTTCCCTGCGCTCCATGCCCCTGCAGCCCATCACCGCGCGCGTGGAGTGGCTGGAGTCCCTTCTATATGGGGGAAAGCGGACAGGTGGGCTGGTGCAGCGGGTGGATGCCCTGGCACGGGATGTGTGGGGCGGGACCTCGCTGAGCCGTATCAGCGTGAAGAAGGTGACCGTTACCCAGAACGCGGGCACGGTGCAGGTGCGGCTGTTGGGAACCATCAGTAATGAACGGGAGCGTCTGAGCAAAGTCGGTGACGCCGTACCCATCCTGGTGCTGGAGGACCTGCGCCTGGAAAACGCGCTGGTGGTGCCTCGGGGCATGGTGGGCGTGGTGCAGGTGGACGAGGCCGAACCGCCGGGGCCGCTGGGCCGGCCCGGCAAGCTCAGCGCCTCCGGCCAGGTTTGGGCGATCGATGGCACCCCACTGGGCGTTCGGCTGCGTCTGGGGCCCGCGGAATCCCGGGAGGCGGCAGCGGCGGGAGCGGCAGTGGGTGGGGCGGTAGCCGGAGGGCCCCTGGGGGTGGCGGCCGGCTTGCTGGTGCGCGGGGAGGCCAGGACGCTTTCCAAAGGGGAATCCCTGCTGGCCGATATCGGGCCCATCCCGGGGTTTACGAGCCAGCCCGTGCCGGAAGCGATTCTGCCACCCTGAGGTAGCCCGGGCCAGGCGGCAGGCGGGCGGGCCGCCTGGTCGGTGTCAGGCCCCGGGAACGCGGTGGGGGCAGGCGCCTCGGGCATCGCAAAGGGTTGGGTTTCCTTTCCCTTTCCCTGCAGAATCCGGCAGGAAGCGTGTCCGTACCCAAGAAATGTGCGGTACGTGTGTCCTGGACCTGGGCAGGTCAAGGTTCTCCCGGGCCGTGCGCCGCAGGTCCGCGTGAGGTTTTACCGACTTTCACCACCTTTCTCCGACCCATCGCAGGGGAGTGGCGCGAGCACATGGGCCGGTTCGGTCGCTTCACGCTGAGGGTTCTCCTATCGCTGTCGCTTGTCTGGCCGGGCAACTTCCTGCCAGCCGCCGCGGGGGCGCAAAGCCTGCCGTCTTCGCTACCGGCCGCTCAGGCGCAAGGGACACCCCCTTATCGACTCGCTCCCGGAGACGTCTTGTCCATCAGCGTGTGGGGCTACCCGGATCTGGCGGCGGTGGTGGAGGTCCGGCCCGACGGCTACGTCTCATTTCCTCTCGCCGGTGACGTGCTCGCCTGGGGCTTGACTCCCCCCGAGCTCTCCCTGGCCCTGGCGGACCGGTTGCGCCAGTACGTGAAAGACCCCAAGGTGACCACCATCATCCAGCAGTTCCGGACCATCCGGGTCAGCATCATGGGCGCCGTTCGAAACCCGGGGACGTACGCGTTGCGCTTCGACGCGCGAATCCCCGAGCTTTTGGGCCGAAGCGGCGGGGCGCTGGAAGAGGCCGATCTTGCCGGGGCCGTCTTGACCCGGTCTACGGCCGATCAGGGGACGACCACCCTGAGCGTGGACCTGGAGGCCGTGCTCCGGGGCGACAGCCCCCAGGCATCCATGCGCCTGGAGGATGGCGATGTTCTCTTCGTGCCCACGGCTCGGCCGGCCCTCATCCTGGGCGCGGTGCAGTCGCCGGGCGCCTATCCCGTTCGACCGGGGATGCGGCTGCTGGACCTGCTGGCCGCCGCCGGTGGGTTCAGCCGGGAGGCGGACGTCTCCAGGGTCACGCTGACGCGGCAAGGGCAGACCACGTTGCTACCCATCCGCCTGCGCGACGCGGCGCCGGAGGCGGCCGGTCCCCTCCAGGAGCCCGTCAGGGCGGGCGACCTGGTGTACGTGCCGCCGGCCCGGCAGGTGATCGTCATCGGAGCGGTACGCGCACCCGGCGCCTACTCCTACGCCGCGGGTCTTACGTTGCTGGACGCGGTGGGCCTGGCGGGAGGCGTGGATCGCCAGCGCGCCAGCGGGTGGGTCACGGTGAGCCGGGTGTCGGGTGGACCGGGTCCGGCCGGCTCTCCTCTGAAGCTCTCCCTGGAGGCTCTGCTGGCCGGCGTTGATCCGCAGGCCAACCCGGCGCTTGCGCCTGGCGACGTGGTCGCGGTGGAGGAGGCGCCGCAGGAGGTGGCGGTGCTGGGGGAGGTAAAGGCGCCGGGGGCGGTGGCGTACCGGCCGGGGCTGACGGTGGTGGAGGCGCTGGCGAAGGCGGGTGGGGTGACGGAGCAGGCGGATCTGGGGCAGGTGGTGCTGACGCGGCGGGGGCCGGGTGGGGAGCGGGAGGTTTTGCGGCTGGACTTGCGGGCGCTTCGGGCGACGGGAGGCGAAGGGGAGCAGGGCGAGGCGCTTCGGACGGAGCTTCGGGCGGGGGATCTGGTGGTGGTGCCGCGGGCGCGGCTGGAGGTGGCGGTGCTGGGGGCGGTGGTGCGGCCGGGGGCGTACGGGCTGCGGGGTGGGGAGCGGCTGGTGGACGTGCTGGCGATGGCGGGGGGCCCCACGGACGAGGCCCTGCTGTCGCAGGCCGTCTTCACCCCCGCGGCCCGCAGGGCGGCCTCCTCGGACGAGCTGGGGCCGGGCGGAGGGCAAGGCGCGCAGGTGGGAGGGTCTGCCCGGGCGGCGCCCGACGCAGTTGCCCTGGAGCAGGCAGGGGCGCGCGAGGGGATGCGGGTGGTGGACCTGCGGGCGGCCCTGGAAAACCCCGGGCACCCCGATAACCTGGAGATACGAGAGGGTGGGGTCCTGTACGTTCCCAGGCGGCTGGCGCGGGTTACGGTGCTCGGGGAGGTGGCACGGCCCGGCTCCTACCCCTTCCTTGCGGGCATGCGGGTGCTGGATGCGCTGGCGGCGGCCGGCGGGCTTCTGGAGACGGCGGATCGCCAGAATATCTCCCTTTTGCGCGCCGCCCCCGTGGTCCTGGACTATGACCGAATGGTGCAGTCTTTGGGGGACGAGGCGGGCAATCCGTCCCTGGAAGCGGGCGATGTGCTGGTGGTAGGGCGAGCCGAACGGCGGGTCCTCGTCCTGGGCGCGGTGACCCGTCCCGGCGCGCTCACCTACGCCGAGGGGTTGCGCCTGCTGGATGCGGTCGCCATGGCCGGCGGCCCCACCACCCGGAGCGACCTGGCCCACGTGACCCTCACGCGGTCGTCCGGCGAGACGGTCGAGGTGGACCTGGCGGAGGTTCTGCGCCAGCCGGGATCCGACGCGAACGCGCGACTTCTTGCAGGCGACGTGGTGTTCGTTCCCGAAATTCGAGAGGTGCTGGTACTGGGTGCGGTCGCCCGTCCCGGGTCCTACGTCCCGCCGACGGGGGCAAGGGTCCTGGACGTGTTGGCGCTGGCAGGAGGAGTTCGGGCGGAGGCCGGCGTGAGTTCGGTGCTGGTGACCCGACGGGGCCCCGACGGGGCATCGGCGGTGTACCCGCTGGATTACGGGGAGCTGGTAGCCTCGCCGGAGAAGGCGGTGAACCTGCCGGTGGCCGGCGGCGACGTGGTGTACGTGCCCGAAGGGCGGCGCCACGTGCTGGTGCTGGGGCAGGTCCGCAACCCCGGGCTGTACAGCCTGCCGGTGGGCGGGCCGGTGCGGCTGCTGGACGTGCTGGCGATGGCCGGGGGGCCGACGCCGCGGGCCACGTTGCAGTCGGTGGGCATCTTGCGATCCGAGGGGGAGCGCGAGCAGGCCCGGGCCGGCCAGGGAGCCAGGCTCTTCCAGGGGCCTGCCGAGCAAAACCCCGAGGTGAAGCCCGGCGACGTGGTGTACGTGCCGGAGACGCGGTGGCCGGACTGGCGCGACGTGTTCGGGTTCGTGTCGGGGATCAACACCTTCGTGGAGTTGCTGCAAAAACTCCAGTGACCTGGGGGCCCCGTTGGGAGGGAGGGGACGGGCGATGGCCATGGAACAGGCGCAGGTCGTGGACGACGAGATAGACCTGCGCCAGTACCTGCGCACCCTATGGCGACGCAGGTGGGTCATCGTCGGCGTCACGGCCCTGGCGGCGGCGGCCGCTTTGCTGGCCACGCGGGCGGCCACGCCCATCTACGAGGCGACCACCACCGTCCTGGTTCGCCAGGGTCAGGGTTCGGCGGCCCTGATTCCCGGTGCCGCGGAGTTGCTGGGGAGCAGCCGCACTCCCGTGCAAAACTACGTGGAGCTGCTCAAGAGCCGCACCGTGATGGAGCGGGCCGTCCAGGCGCTGGGCTGGCCGGAGGCCCAGGAGCCGGGCGGCATCGAACGCCTGCAGGGTGCGGTCACGGTGCAACCGGTGCAGGGAACCGACCACATCCGGGTCAAAGTGCGCTTACCGGATCCGCAGGGAGCGCGAGCTCTGGCCGACGCCCTGGTGGCCAGCTTCTCCGCGTTCAATCAGGAGATGAACCGCCTGGAGACCCGTTCGGCCCTGGAATTCGTGGAAAGCCAGCTGGGGCAGGTTCGGGCCAACCTGCAAGAGGCCGAAAACGCCCTGCTCCGGTACAAACAGGGGCAGCGTCTGGTGGAACCCTCCCAGGAGGCGAAGGCTGCCATCGACAAGCTCGCGGAGCTGGAGAAGATGCAGGCCTCCACCGCGGTCTCCCTTTCCGAGACGGCAACCCGCATCCAGGAAGTGGAGCGCCAGCTCAAAAGACAGCAACCCACGCTCATCACGGCCACCACCATCTCCAACAACCCGCTGCTTCAAAACTACAGGCTCCGCCTGGCGGAGCTGGAGGTGCAGCTGTCCGGCGCCCTGGAGAGCCTGGCGCCCAACCATCCCCAGGTGGTGGCGCTGAAGGCCGAGATCGCGGAGATCCGACGGCGCATGAACGAAGAGGTGGAGCGGGTCATCAGCGCCGAGACCCAGGGGTTCAACCCCCTGTACCAGGACCTGATGCAGCAGTACATCGGCCTTCAGGCCAGCCAGATCGCCCTGCAGGCCCGCCAGCAGGCCCTGGGGCGGCTCATCGCCGATCAGGAGGCCGTCCTGCGCCGCCTGCCGGAGCGGGAGCTGGAGCTGGCCCGTCTGGCCCGGGAGCAGCGGGTCAACGAAGAACTGTACGTCTTCCTTCGCACCCGGTTCGAGGAGCTGCGCATCCAGCAGGCGATGGTGACCGCGGACATCCGCACGGTGGATCCGGCTTCTCTACCCAAATCGCCGGTCTCTCCCCGGCCGTTGCTCAACATGGCGGTGGCGCTGTTTTTGGGTCTGTTTTTGGGTGTCGGTCTGGCCTTCGCCCTGGAGTTCCTGGACACCACGGTGAAGGCGGATGATGACCTGGAGCGAGTGCTGGGCGTGCCCGTTTTGGGGCGCATCCCGGCGTTTCGCGTCGGCGAAGGCCGGGCTTCCGCCGAAGGGGGTCGGTGAGCGCACGTGCGGTGGCGGCCGGGGTCCGGGCATCGCCGTCCGGGACACGATCCCCGCTTTTTGGTGGCGGACCTCCACTCGGATTCCCTCGCGGCGGAGGCCTTTCGGACCCTGCGCACCAACCTGCAGTTCGCCCTTCCCGGGCAGCCCCTTCGAACCGTGGTGGTGACCGGCGCCGGGCCGGACGAGGGGAAGACCACCGTGGCCGGCAATCTGGCCGCCACCCTGGCGCAGGGAGGTACGCGCACCCTGCTGGTCAGCGCCGACCTGCGGCGCCCTGCGGTGCACCGCATGTTCGGTGTCGAGAACGACCGCGGCCTGACCCAGGTACTGCTGGGGCGGTTGACCGTAGAGGAGGCAGTGCAGCGCGTCGACCGCTTCGGTCTGGACGTGCTGGCAAGCGGCCCCATCCCTCCCAACCCGGCGGAGCTGCTGGGGTCGCCGGCCATGCACCGTTTCCTCGACGAGGCGGCGCAGCGCTGGGAGACGGTGGTGCTGGACACCCCGCCGGTGGTGGGACTGGCCGACGCCGCGCTGGTGGCCGCCCGGGCCGACGGAACCCTTCTGGTGCTGACCGTCGGAATCACCGCCCGTGATGCGGCGGTGGCGGCCCGGCGCCAGCTCATCCAGGTGGGTGCGCGCCTTTTGGGCGTGGTGCTCAACGGGGTACCGCCGGATGGCTCTTCCTACTATTACTACTACTATTACTACGGCCCGGACGGTGCCCGCCGCCGGCGCCGCCAGAGCCACTGACCATGTTTACACCCCGGGAACAACGGATGGTCGACATCCACCACCACATCCTGCCCGGCCTGGACGACGGGCCGACCGACTGGGCCACCTCGCTGGAGATGGCCCGCCAGGCCTGGGCCAGCGGGGTGGCCGCGGTGGTGGCCACGCCGCACCTGACCCCCGGGCAGCCCGGGGGGATCTCCCACGCGGTCATCGGGGAGAGGTTGGACGAGTTGCGGGGGCGGCTGGTGGCGGAAGGCATCGAACTGGAGGTGTTCGCCGGCGCCGAGGTGTATCCGACCCCGGATCTGGTGCGTCACCTGGAGTCGGGCCGCATCCCCACGCTGGGTCACGGCGGCAGGGTTCGCTACCTTCTGGTCGACACCCCCTTTGAACTGCTGCCGCCCCACTTCGACCGCCTGCTCTTTGAGGTGCGCCTGGCGGCCATGACCCCCGTGATCGCGCACCCGGAGCGGAGCGCGGCGCTGGCAGCTCACCCTGAACGGCTGGAGGAGCTGGTGACCCAGGGGGCGCTTGCCCAGGTGACTGCCGGAAGCTTGCTGGGACGCTTCGGCAGCCGGGCGTACCAGGCGGGATGGACCTTTGTGAGCCGAGGTCTTGCGTGCGCGGTGGCCAGCGACGCCCACGGGCCGACGGACCGGGCTCCGTCGGATCTCGGGCGGGCGATGCAGGAGGTGGAGCGACGGCTGGGGCTGCCGACGGCGCGAGCCCTGTTTGTCACCCATCCTCGCCGGATCGCGACCGGCCAGCCCCTGGACGCACCCGGGGCCGACGGGCAGGACGACCTGCCGGCGCAGCAGGCCGCCGAGGGGTTACGGCGGGCCCGGCCGGGCGGACGGCTGGGCCGGCTGCTGGCGAACTGGGGCGGCCGGGGCTGGAAGGCCGTGATGGGGCGCATCCCGGGACCTTCTTGAACGGACACGGGTTGGGGGGAGGCTGGCTGTGGGGGAGTACTTGCTCATTCCCGTGGACAAGATCCGGTGCGATGGCGAACAGGTACGCCGCACTTTTCGCGAAGAGGCCATCGACGGGCTGGCCCAATCCATGAAGGAGGTGGGCATGCTCCATCCCGTCCTGGTCACCCCCCTGGACGACGGCACCTATCGGCTCGTTTCCGGGGAACGGCGGCTGCGGGCGGCGCAGCGCTTGCGGGAGGAGAAGGTTCCCGCCCTGGTGGTAAGGGATTTTCGAGGCAGCATCACGCAGGTTCAGCTCATCGAGAACCTCCAGCGAGAAGACCTCAACCCCATCGAGCGGGCGCTGGCCATCCAGAGGTTCCTGGAACAGGAGAAGCTCTCCAAGGCCGCCGCCAGCGCCCGGCTGGGCATCCCTCGCACCACCCTCACGGACTGGCTGGATGTGCTGGACCTGCCCCCGCGCTACCAGGCGGCCCTGCTGGACAACTCCATGGGCGGGGATTCCCCTCTGACCCTCTCCCACATCTCCGAAGCCAAGGCCCTGGCGGCGCGCCTGGGAAGTCCCCAGATCGCCGTGGTGCTCCTGGACGCCGTGCTGGAGCACCGCCTGAGCAAGGCGGAGACCCGGCAGGTCGCCCAGCTGGTTCGGGAGTCGGACAACCTCAGCATCGAACAGGCGGTGGCCATCGTTCGCGGCGGCGAAGCGGGGTTGCTCTCGCCGGGCAAGGCGCTGCGGGGGGCAGGGCGGAAGGCAGGCGACGACGGCGAGCTTGGCGATGAGGGCGAGCCATGGGATGAGGAGCAGGGCGAGGCGGGCGACGGCGACGGCAAGTCGGTAGGCGCTCGCCAGGCTGCGGGCCGGACGGATAAGGAAGACCGAGCCTTCCGCAGGGTGCTTCTGGCGCTGGACCGCTTTCGGGCGGTACTGGCGCAGCTTTTGGGGGGGCTGTTGCGGCATACGGCTCCGGAGCAGCGGACCCAGCTCGTGGAGTACCTGCAGACCATCCGGCGGTGGATCGATGACGTGATCGCGTTCGCCGGCGAGGTGGACAACCCGGAGGCGGCAGCCCGCCGCAGGCTGGAGCTGTTGAAGGCCGCCCGCAAGCGCAGGCGCAGCAAGGGACGCCTGAAGGGCCGGTCGGTGGCGCCGGAAGGGTTCGCACGGGCAGCGCTGCTGTCTCGGCTACGCCAGGACAGCGGGCCGGACGGCCGGGCCCACATGCCGGGTTCCAACGGCTCGGTGGGCGGGTCCGAGGAGCCCTCCGACAGGCTGTCGGTGGGTTGACGAGGGGGGCCGACCGGCAGGCGGGTTGCCGCCACGCCCCAGGCGGCCAGGGCGGTGGCCGCGGCGCAGGCGCCGAAGATCGCGAGGCGTAGCTCGGGTTGCTGGGCCAGCCCGAAGATGGGCGGGCCGGCAGCAACCCCGCTGAAGCGGACGGTTCCGTAAAGGGCCGTCACCGCGCCCCGCTCGCTCCGGGGGGCCGCGCCGGTGACCGCGGCGTTGATGGCCGGAAGCACGGCCCCCACGCCCAACCCCAGCACCGACGTCGCCGCGACGAGGCCGCCGAGGGCTTGCCCTTGCAGGCCCAGCAGCAGGAGCCCCCCCGATGCCACGCCCAGGCCCCCCGCCGCCACGGATGTGGCGTGCGCCGGGCGGCGCTGCAGGTACACTCCCGCTGCATACGCAGCGGCGGCCATCAGACCTACGGGGATGGAGATGACCGCCCCTCGACCCAGCTGCCCCAGCGTGGAAAGCTGCTCCAGGAGGTCGCTTGCGTAGCTGAGCACGCCGAAGAGGGTAAACAGCGCCACCAGGCCGGCTCCGTAACTGGCCGCGAGCATCCCTCCCCTGCGGCGAGCCACCGAACCCAGCTGGCGCAGGTAGGTTCCCATCCCTTGCGCCGGGCGGCCCCCGGGGGATTCCGGTATCGCCAGGTATACCCCCGCGGCCGTGGGGAGCGCAACGAGCCCGTACACGAAAAAGGGGAGAAACCAGACCCCCACGGCGGCCAGCGCCCCCAAAAGCGGGCTGACCACCTTGCCGAGGCCGTTGCTGGCCTCCAGCAGGCCCAGCGCCCTGACCCGCTCCCGGCTTTGAAAGACGTCGCCCGCCAGCGCCATGGCGAGCTGGTAGGTGCCGCCCGCCCCCACGCCCTGCAGGGCCCTTGCGGCCAGGATGGGCCAGAACCGCCCCGGCATGAGCCAGGCCGCCAGTCCCGCCAGAAGGCCGCCAACTCCGTACAGCACCAGGGCAGGCACCATGACCGCCTTGCGCCCCACCCGGTCCGAGAGGGCTCCGGCCAGCGGGATCGTCGCGCCCGCAGGCAGCGAGAAGGCGGTGATGACCAGACCCATCTCCACCGGCGTCAGACCCAGGCGTGCCTTGAGGGTGGGCAGCACCGGGATCAGCATGGAATTGCCCAGCACCATCACGAAGGGTACCGCGGCCAGCACCGCAAACCAGCGAGCCGTCTCGCCCCGCACGTCGGACCGGCCCTCTTCCCGGCTCCACAGCGAAGGAGCCGGCCCTTAGCCTGCCGGGGGAGGGTCGCCCTCATACCCGGCCCTTGCGGCGCCTAGCCTTTCACCGCCCCGGCGGTGATTCCGGCCACGAAGCGATCCATGAAGAGGTTGTAGATGACGGCGATGGGGACGCTGGCGATGAGGCATGCCGCCATAAGGGAACCCCAGTAAAACACGTCACCCCGAACCAGCGCCACGGGGACCCCCAGGCTGATGGTCATCTTTCCCACGGAACTGATGAACGTCAGGGCGTACACGAACTCCTGCATGACCAGCGTGAACGCGAAGATGATGCCCGTGAGGATGCCCGGAACCGACAGGGGCAGTACCACCCGTGCGATGCTCTCCAGCCGGCTGTAGCCGTCGATCATGGCCTGCTCCTCCAGGTCCCTGGGGATGGACCGGAAGAAGCCCATCAAAAGCCAGGTGGTGAACGGCACCGTGAAGGTCGGGTAGACCAGCACCAGCGCCCACGGGGAGTTTTGCAGGCCCAACACCGCGATGACCCGGGAGAAGGGGATGAACAACAGGGTCGGCGGGATCAGGTAGGTGAGGAAGACCCCGATACCCAGCCGTTCGCCCCAGGGGCCGACCAGCCGCGCCAGGCTGTAGCCCGCGGGTACGGCCAGCACCACCGTGATGAGCACCACCAGCCCCCCGACGAAGGCTGTGTTGGACAGCCACGTCACAAAGGGGGTTCCCCGAAACAGCAGGCGGATGTGGTCCAGGGTGGGCGGGTCGTTGAGGATCCACGGGATGTGGGAGAGGTTGGTGGCCCCCACGTACAGGTCCCGGTTCTGCTTGAAGGCCGTCAGCAACATCCAGTAGAAGGGGAACACCGCGAACAGCGTGAAAGCCGTCACCGTCAGATACAAAAGCGCCCTCAGCGCCATCTTGGATACAGCCCGTCCGCCCGCCAGTGCGCCCATCACACACCCACCTCCGCCCGGCGCGCCAGTCGCAGCATCAGCACGGCCGCAACCAGCAGCACAGGGAAGAGGAAGAGGGCGATGGCCGCTCCCTCGCCCAGGTTGGCGCTCAGGATGCCCCGCTGAAAGGCGAGGCTTGCCAGCACGTGGGTGGTGTTGTAGGGCCCTCCGCGGGTGAGCAGGTAGACGACGGTCAGGTCCGTGAAGGTGAAAACCACACCGAACAGCACCGCCACGGTCACCACGGGAAGCAAGAGGGGTACGTTGACGTGAAACAGCCTTCTCCAGAAGCTCGCCCCGTCCACCACCGCCGCCTCCACGATCTCCTGGGGGATGGAGCTCATCCCTGCCAGCAGCACCACGGTCGAGAAGGGTAACATGCGCCACACGTGCACGATGATGATGGCCAGCATCGCCAGCTGGGGATCCCCGAACCAGTACAGCCACTGACCCGGTTTCAGGAGCTTGAGGACACTCAGGGTCCAGTTGACCACGCTGAAGGTGGAGTCGAATATCCATGTCCAGGCCATGCTGGAGAGCGCGATGGGCGCAGCCCACGGCAGCAGGAGCAAAAACCGCACCACCCGCCGCCCCCGAAAGGCCATGTTGAGCAGCGTCGCGAGCGCGGTGGCCATCACCATCACCGTCAGCTGGGAGACAACGGTGAAGACCACCGTGTTGCGCAGGGCCCGCTGGAAGAGCGAGTCGGTCAGCACCGAGGCGAAGTTGCGCAAACCCACGAAGGAGAGGGACAAACTGCCCGCCGTCGCCTCGCTGAAGCTGAGCACGATGGCCAGGACGAACGGCACGCCCACCAAAAGCGCCACGTAGACCAGCGCAGGCCCCAACATCAACGTACCCAGCACTCCTGGCCGGTCGTACCAGGCCGCTCGGGGGGCCGCCGGTGCCTGCTCCAGGGCGGCCTGGTCGACCGGCCCCTGCCGGGCGATGGGTTTAATGGCGCCCACGGCTCATCTTCAGTCCCGTCGCACGATCAAAGTAGCGCAGCTGGGAGCGGGGCACGGCGAACGTGTACGTGCGGCCTTCCTCCACCACAACGGGGACGACGACCGGAAGCTTGGCGATGACCTGCGCCTGCTCGCCTCCCTGGCCTGGCAGAAACCCGTATGCCAGCCGGTCCGACCCCAGATGCTCGATGCGGCGGACCCGAAACTCGAAGCTCTCCACGTCGCTGCGCCCGTCGTACACCTCCTGGGGCAGGAAGTGCTCCGGGCGGAACCCCACCAGCACCCGATCCGTCTGCGCGACCAGGTTCATGGGCGGCGAACCCAGGAAGGTGGCCACGAAGGTATCCGCGGGATCGTCGTATACCTCCCGGGGCGTACCGATCTGGCGCACCTTTCCCTGGTTCATCACCGCGATGCGGTCCCCCAGCCCCATGGCCTCCACCTGGTCGTGGGTGACGTAGATGGTGGTGGTGCGCACGTCGGCCTGGAGCTGCTTGAGTTCATCGCGGGCCGAAGCCCGCAGCTTGGCATCCAGGTTGGATAGCGGTTCGTCTAAGAGGAACACCTGCGGGTCGCGCACCAGGGCCCGGGCCAGAGCCACACGCTGGCGCTCACCCCCGGACAGCTGCCGGGGCCGGCGTCCCAGAAGCTCCAGGATGCCGAACTTGCTCGCCCCCCACCGCACCCGCTGGTGGATGGTGGGCCTGGGAACCCGGGCCGCCTGCAGGGGGAAGGCGATGTTGTCAAACGCCGTCTTGTGGGGATACAGGGCGTAGCTCTGGAAAACCATCGCCACCCCCCGGGCCCTGGGCGGGGTGTCCGGCTCGATGCGGCGGCCGCCAATGAAGATCTGCCCGGCCGTGGGCGTCTCCAGCCCGGCGATCATGCGCATCAGCGTGGTCTTGCCGCAGCCGGAGGGCCCGAGCAAGACCAGGAACTCCCCCTCCTCCACCGTCAGATCCACGCCATCCACGGCCCGGACGGATCCGAAGTGCTTGGTTAACCCCTTCACTTCCACTCTGGCCATGCCCTATCCCTCGCAAGCGGGGGCGGCCGCTTTCCAACCGCCCCCGCGCACAACCTCAGCGGTCCCGGCCGCCGCCTACAAGCCCACGCCTTCGCCACTTGTTGAAGATGTCCTTGACCCGCCGGTCCGCCTCCTCCAGGGCATCCCGGACGGACAGCGTGCCCGTGGCGGCCTTGGCGAACATGTCGGGGATCACGAAGGTGTCGAAGATCTCCCCGATGGCGGGGTTTGCAGGCCCGGGATGGCCCACGTTGGTCGACCACTCCAAAGCGCTGGCGATGGGGGCCAGCTTGTTGGGTGGTTTGGAACCGAACGGATCGTTCTGGCAAACCTCCTCCAGCCACCGCTGGCCGGCCGCCGGCTTCTGGGAGACGGCCAGCGTCGGATCGGCGACGGAGCCGGGGAACGACGGGAAGTTATAGAGCTTGCTGGCCATGACCGCATCCCGGTAATGGTCCACCAGGTCGACCAGAAACTCCTTGGCCAGGTCCGGGCTCTTGGCGAACTTCCAGACGACGTAGACGCCCATGACGTGCTCGCTCGCCCAGCGGGCGCGCGGCCCCCTCAGGGCGCCCACGAAGAAGATGTCGTCCGCCACCGGCAGCTTGTTGTCCTGGGCGGTGCGGTACGCCGAGATGGAATTGAGGATGTAGGCGGTCTGGCGGGCGTTGAGGGCCTGGTTGTTGGAGGCCGCGTTCCACGTCAGAACCGCCGGGCTCATAGCCTCGCGGAAAAGCCGCACCCCGAACTCCAAAGCCTCTCGGGTCTCATCCGAGCGCAGCACCACGTTTTCGTTGGCGTCCTGGACGGAGGCGCCGAAGGACCAGAGGATGGCCCGCGTCGCCATGTTGGAGTCGATGTCCTGGGAGTAGCCGATGCCGATGGGGATCTGGATCTCCGGGAACCTCCGGCGAATCTCACGCCCGGCCGTCAGCAGGTCCTGCCACGTCTGGGGCCCGTTGGGCATCCCGATGGCGGCCCACACGCTCTGCAGGTAGTCGCCGGGGTCCGGCACGTAGTTGTCGGAGAAGCCGAACCACTTACCCGTGTTGGGGTTGTACGTGCTCCGCTTGGCCAGATCCACTATGGGCCCGTGCCGGCGCTCCACCTCGCGCACCACGTCGGCCATGTCCAGTACCTCAGGCTCGAAGGCAGCCGGCGGGGAGAGGAACATGAAAAGGTCGTGCCCGTCCTGGGCCGCCACCTCGGCAGTGGCCCGGGGAACCAGGTCGGCGAACGACACATGGTCGACAACCACCTCGACGGGCGGGTTGTGCGCCGCGCCCCACTCCTTGGCGTACCGGTCGAACCAGACGTCGTACGACGGCACGAAGTGACTCCACTGCAGGATGGTCAGCCGGCGGCGGGCCTGCGCGCTGACCCGGGGCACGAACAGCATCGGCGCCGCCGCCGCGGCGGCACCGGCCCCGGCCCGCTTCAGGAAGTCCCGCCGGGACACCTCTGCGACCCGATTCACCTGCGCGGGCGTTTCGCCAGGGCTCATGCAGCGATCCCCCTTCTGCCGAAGATGCCAGTCTTGCCGGCCGGTGGGAGCAACGGTTCGTCGAAAGCGCTCTCACTTCCTTCCCCGAAGCGGGGCACACCCCATGGATGGCCTCATCCCCTCGCCCTTTTGCTCCCCAGCCCGGGGTGAGGTATCTATATGGGTACAGGTGGGCACAGGAGCGGCCCCTTTCCGAACCGAACCGACTCCAGCGGCGAGGGCTGCTTCGCAAGGGTTTCACCAGAGGTGGTTGGGGGGAGTCATCGGGTGGCACGGTGGAAGGGGGACCCGGCAGCTATCCGGCCGGAGGTGGTCGCTCGGCCACGGCGCGCCCCCCACCCGGGCGGCCGGCCCGGCCAGGGGCCGGCGCCGTCCCCGCTGCTGGCCCGCTGGCTCCGAAGCCGTTGGAAGCTCCTGCTCTTCCTCGCCATCGCCCTGGGCCTTTATGCCCGCTGGTATTATGTCAATCCCGGCGCGACCATGGTCTGGACCCTCAACGCCCTGCGCGGCCTCTTGTCGCTCCTGTTTGCCATCACCTTTGCGGTCATCCAGTTCATCGCCATCTTCTGGTTTCTGAGCCGCACCCACGCCTACTGGATCCAGCCGGGCGAGACGGGAGTGAGCTTTGCGGACTACCGGGGCAACCCCGAGGTGCTGGAACAGGCCCGCCGGATCGTGACGCTGTTGCGCGGGGTGAAAGCTTTCAAGGAGATGGGCGGCGAGGTATCCCGGGGGATGCTCCTGACCGGCCCGCCCGGCACCGGGAAGTCCTACCTGGCCCAGGTGATCGCCAACGAGGCGGGGCTGCCCTTCGGGTATCTGTCGGCCGCTTCGCTGACCAGCATGTTCTTCGGGGTCGGCAACCTGCGCGTGATGAGCATGTACCGCAAGGCCCGGCGGCTGGCGGAGGAGCATGGAGCGGCCATCTTGTTCCTGGATGAGTTCGACGCCATCGCCACCGCCCGCACCCGCCAGGGAGGAGCGGGCTTCCCTCTCTTTGGCGGCGGTAGCCTGGTGCTCAACGAGCTGTTGCTGCAGATGGACCCTCCCCGGGTGGAAACCCGTCTCTGGGCCCGATTTCTTCGGGTCTTGGGCCTGCGCCCGAAACCCGCCTCCATCCCGCTGGTCTTCACCATGGCGGCCAGCGTGACGGGAGATACGCCGGTATTGGTGCGGCGGGGTGGTCGGGCGCAATGGGTGCCCATCGCCTCCCTGGCGGATCCCTACTACCCCGACGGCGAAGGGGACTACCAGGTTGCGGTGGAGGATGGCCTGGAGGTGCTCGGGTACGCCGGGCGGGACGGAGATCCCTCCCGGTTCGGCCGTGCGCAGTTCGTGAGGGTGCGGGCCGTCTTTCGCCACAAGGTCGACCACGTCTACGAGATACGTTACCAGGGAGGGATCATCCGGGCCACCGGCAACCATTCGGTCTTCGTGGTCCGCCCTGACGGTACCATCGGCCCCAAGCGCGTCGACGAGCTGACTTGCGGGGACCACCTCATCCGGCTGCGACGCTCCCGACAGCGGCGGGCCGCGCGCCCCGGGTTGCGGACCTGCGCCGTCGCCATGGCCGGGGCGGTATCCCACGGCCGCCCGCACGTTGGCGGGCTCGGGCACGTCGACGGAACCGGCATGTGGGACGGACAGGCCCCACCCGCCCGGCGCCCGGCTCGGGCCGCGGTGCTCTCGGTGACCCGCATCCCCTACGACGGGTACGTCTACGACCTCTGCGGCTGCGACAACGAGGCGTTCTTCGGCGGGTCGGCCCCTGTGCTCCTGCACAACACCAACGTTCCGGAGGCCCTGGATCCGGCGCTTTTGCGCCCTGGCCGGTTTGACCGCAAGATCGTGGTGGACGCCCCCGACTTCGATGGGCGCAAGGACGTGGTGGCCTACTACCTGAGCAAGGTGGCCCACGACCCCGCCCTCGACGCGCCCGCCATGCTCGACAGACTCTCCGCCGACCTGGTGGGCGCCACGCCGGCCGTGATCAAGCACGTGATCAACGAGGCCGTTGTCAAAGCCCACTTTGAGGGCCGCCGCCAGATCACGTACGAGGACATCGCCTACGCGCGGGAGCTGCACGAGTGGGGCCTCAAGCAGCCCATCAAGTCCATGTCCGAGGACGAGCGACGCCGGCTAGCCTACCACGAGGCCGGCCACGCCGTGGCGCAGCTCAAGCTTTTGCCCCACGAGCGGCTGCTCAAGACCACCATCATTCGCCACGGCCGGGCCCTGGGCCTGTCCGCCACCCGCCCCATCACCGACCGGCACACCCTTTCCCAGGAGGAGCTGATGGCCCAAATCCAGGTGGCTCTGGCCTCCCGAGCCGCGGAGGAGCTGTTTTTGGGAACCCGCCTCTCCGGGGTCGTCAGCGATCTGGAACAGGCCACCCGGCTTGCCATGGCTTACATCGGCTGGTACGGGATGGACGGGACCCTATACTCCTATGCGGCCTTCGGGACAGCCGGCCCCGACGACGAGCTCAAGGCCCGGATCAACCGCTTGCTGTTGCGGGAGAAGGCGAAGGTGACGGAGTTCTTGCAGCAGCACGCCCCCCTGGTGCATGCGGTGGCTCGAGGCCTTCTGGAAAAAAGCGAGCTGACCGGTGACCAGATCGCCGAACTGGCCCGGCTGTTCGACGCGGGGCGCCTGGCCCGTGACGGCACCGTCCTCCCCGCGCAGCCGACCTCCTCCTCCGACGAGCCGGCTTCATCCGGGGAGACCGGGGGGCCGCTTTCCGCGGCGGCGGCCGCGCTGGCCTCTTCGGAGCCACCCGAGCGCTTGAGAGGCGGCTCCACCTAGGCCCGCTGCTGGCGTTGCAGGGCGTCCAGGGCCCGTTCCACGTCCAGGTCCCCGCCCTGCGCCCACCGCCTCAAGAAAGAGGCGTCCACAGGCACCACCACGTCCGGCACCACCGGCCCCACGAGAGGCTTACCCTGGAACGAATAAAACCGCGCGTAGGTGACCACCGCGGCCCCCCCGTCGGGAAGGGGAACGGAGGTCTGAAACTGGCCGCCGCCCTCGGTGGTCGGGCGGCCCACCAGAACCGCACGGCCCGACTCCCTGAGGGCGAAGGCCAGGTGGTGAAACCTTGTGGTCTGGTCCACCAGCACGGCCATGGGCCTTGAATAGAAGTCCAGTTCTGTCGGCGCGGGGATGAGGGGGTTGTCGGAGCTGTCGGACTTGCGGGACGGCACCAGCGAGACCTGGTCCCGCTGCACCAGAAGACCCAACGGCTCGGTCATGAAAAGCCCGGCGATGTGCGACAGGGTCAGCAGATCGCCTCCGGCCACGCTGTCCCGCAGGTCCAGGATGAGGGCCCGGGTACGATAAAGCTTGCGTAACTCGCCCAAGAACGCAGTCTCCATACCCTGCTGGAAGTGGGGAAGGTACAGGTAGCCGACGTTGCCCGAGAGCACCCGTGACTCGATCCTGGGCTCAAAGGTGTAGGCGCGCCGTACCAGGCTCACCGTTCGGCGCGCTCCGTCGGGATCAAGCAGCTCCAGGGTCACCCGGCTCCCCTCCTTGCCCCGGATGGCCGCGCCCACCTCGCCGATGGACAGGCCTGCCGTCGCCACGCCGTCGACGGCAACCACCCGGTCGCCCCGCCGCACGCCACCCCGGGAGGCCGGGCCGCCCGGGATCACCCGCCGCACCACCACCTCCTGCTTGTCGGTGGAGTAAATGACGACGCCGACCCCGACCACGTCCTCCCGGGGCGGGGCGGGCGCAAGCCGGCTCGCCTCCTGCGCCTTCAGCAGGACGACGGACTCAGGCCCCAGAGACGAGATCATCCGGGAGGCGATCTCGTACGGGTCGGCTCCGGGCCGGCGGGCCTCCTCTAGGTAGCGTTCCTTGATAGCCTCCCACTGCTCCTGGGAAAAACCGGGGTCAAAGAAATACCGGGCGACCGCTTGCCAGACTGCCTCCACCACGGCGTCGGGTGACGCAGGTGGTTGGGAGGCAGACTCGGCGGCGGCCGACCGGGCGGCTGTCCCCACGTCCGCCGGGGCCATGCTGGCGACCTGAATCCCCGCCAGGGTCACCATGGCGGCGAGTCCCACCAAAACCAGCCACCGCATGGCACTCACACCTCCCCCAGACCGACCAGGCATCCGGGCTGCCAGCTGGCGCTACCTCGCACCCGGACTGTTGTCGTCTTGTTGTGGGTTGCTGCCGGCGGCAGGGGCCGGCGGCTCAGGCGCCAGGGTCCACACGGCCACGGCCGCCTGGCGCACGTCCGACTCCAGCGTGAGCAGCGGGTAGTAGTCGTTGGCGAGCCAGACCGCAAGCAGCCGGCCGTAGTCGGGATCGGCCGGATTGCCGGTGGGGCTTCCGGCAAGGGCCACAAACGCCTGAACCCGGTCCCGAGCCATCTCCACCACCAGCCGGACCGAGGGGCCCGACTCAAAACGGAACTCGCCGGGCGAGGCTGCCCGGGGGTCGAATCCGGAAGCGTCCACCACCTCGAACCCGCCGTCCACCGGGATGCCCTCCAGGTAGGCATCCCCCTCGAAGCCGCCCAGGGGTGGAATGCTGAAGTCGCGGCCCAGTGGATGGCGCAGCACCAGGCGGTGCAGTCGCCCCCACCGGGCGAAGGCCAGCGAACGCCTGCCAAAGGCCGCTTCGAAGGTTCCGCTGCCCAAAAGCGCCAGAGCGTCTTCAAGACTTCTGAGCAACACCACGTCCCGTTCGACGGCCGGGGGCAGATCCAGCTCGGGGATGTCGAAGAACCGGATGCCGGAGGCACCTCTGCCGGCGGCGCTGTCGAACTGCTCCAGCTGGTGAATCAGCGCGCGTACGGCCGACGCTCCGTCCGGACGGGGCAGGGAGGGCGATATGGCCGCCAGGGGAGCGTCGATGGCGTGGCGGATGAGCTGGCTGACCCAGACGTTGAAGATGGTGGCGGCAACGCTATGACGGGCCTCTTTTTCGCCGGGCGCATTGAGCACGGGCGGCTCCCCCGGTGGGGCGCGGTCGGCCGCATCAAACCCCTCGGCCACACCCGTGGGGGTGGAGAAGTCCCACTGCCGCAGGTACTCTATCGCCTCGGCCATGGCGGCCGTTCGAAACCTGGCCAACACCGCTCCGGGCGCTCCGGAGGTCGGGGTGGGCGGCGCGGCGGCAGCCCGCTCGGCTGCATCCCAGGCGGCGAGCAGAAAGGGCAACAGGCGGCGGGCATGGAGCTGGACGACGTCCGCCTGGATGGCCATCGCGTCGGAGGCCGACAGGCTGCCTGACCGACGGATGCGCTCGCGAATCAATTCGGTGATGCGCGCGGCGCGAAAGCCGGGATCATAGGCCGAAGCGAGATAGTAAATGCCGCCGTTGAAACGGCGACCGTCGAGAGGATCGCCATCCAGGGTGGTTCCCAGCGGGTCGTTGTTGGCGCTTACGAGAAAGCCTCTGGCCGGATTCACCACGTGGGGCATCTCCGAAGCCGGAAGGGCTTCGTAAGCCCGGCCACCCTGGGGGGACGACGGGCGGGGCGCGGCCTTCCACTCATGCTGACGCAATCCGGTGCCGTCCCGCAGGAGAAACGGCGCCCACGCCAGGCCGCCGTCCACGTGGCCGGCGTCCAGATCCTCCCGAAGGGGGATCTTGCCCGCGGCGAAGTAGGCCACGTTGCCGTCCACGTCCGCATAGATCAGGTTCAGCGCGGGAACCTCCAGGTCCGCCAGCCCCTCGACGAACTCCCCCAGGTCCCGGGCCCGGTTCCAACGGTAGAAGGCCTCCCCGTCCCGGAGGCTGTAAAAGCCCGTCCACTGCACGGATAGCGCCCTTCCCGACTCCCGGTCCATGCGCACGATGGGGCCATGCCGCGCCGTCTCCAGCACAGCCTCGGGTACCCCGTCTCGAGCCCCGGCCGTACGCAGGTTGTCGGCTGCCCCATCGCCGATCCGGTTCACCAGAAAGCGCTGGGCAATGGCCACAACCGGCTCCAGCTGCCCGCGAAACTCCGTGAACAGCCTGCCGTCCCTCTCCGCCAGGCGCTCCACGAAGGTGTCGGTGTTGTCCGCCGGGCTTGCCACCAACCCCCAGGCGACGTGCCGGTTGAACCCGAGGATGACCCACGGAAGTCCCGCCAGGGCCACCCCGGCCACGTCCAGCTCGGAACCTGCGACCACATGCTGCGCGTACCAGAGGGGCGGCGCGGTCAGCAACTGGTGCGGATCGTTGGCGAGGATGGGGTTTCCAGATGCCGAGAGCCTCGGGCTCACCACAAACCCGTTGCTGGCGGCCCACCCCGCCGGTGAGCCCGTCCCGCCCGAAAAAGCGGGAAGGGCGGCGACGGCGGCAGCCCACTGAGCGGCCAGGGCCGCGCCGCTCGTGTCCGGAGCCGTGGTCGGATCTTGCACCCTCTGGTCGGCGGCGGAGCCGGCCGGCCCACCGTCGGGGCCTGCGGCGAACCCATCATTTCGCATCGCTCCGGACAGGTAGGAGGTTTCCGGAAGGCCCGAGGTTCGGGGCGTGAAACCCACCGCGTCGGGGATCACGGTCGCCTGCTCCACGGGGGCCAGACGCCACAGGTCCTGAAAGACGGCGGCTTGCCCCCTCTCGGGGCCCAGCGCCTCGACGTAGGCCCGGAGGATGGCGGCGTACGCCGCCTCCAGCCGAAAAGAGAGTTGGAAGGCGAAAAGTTTCAGCACCGACAGGGAGTCCTGAGGGCGCCATGGCCGTACCCTGGTCAGCTCCAGGCTTGCGTACTCCGGAGGCAGGGCACCTTGCGCCACAGCTCGGGAAATGAAGGCGTTGGCGCCTGCCGCATACGCCTCCAGCTCGGCGCGGGCGCCGGGCGAGAGGTTCGGCCAGACCCTCTCCGCGGCCCGCGCGAGACCCAAAGTCCGCATGGCCACGTCTTCGGGTAGGGCCTGTGGTCCCAGGAGCTCGGCCAACGTGCCCTCGGCTCGCCGGCGAGCCATGTCCATCTGAAACAGGCGGTCGGCCGCGTGCAGGTAACCCAAGGCGAAGGCGGCGTCCGCGGGCGAGCCCGCATACACATGGGTGACCCCGAAACGATCCCGCACCACCTGCACGGGGCCTCCCAGCCCCGGCAGGCTCGCGGTGGGCGGCAGGAGGCCACCGGTCGGGGGGACGGGCGGCGGCGCCGGCGGCCCGGCGGCGGGCTGGGCTCTGACCGAAACCTCCCGGCCCGGCGCAAGGGGCGTCCATCCTGCGGGGGCAAAAAGGGTCAGCAGCGCGGCCACTGCCAGAGCCTGCGCCTGTGCCTTCCCGGCCCCGAGCCCGGGCCGGCCCTGCGACCGTCGCCCCCGAAGCCCGTGGAAAAGGGCCGGAGGAGGCGGGCAGCGGGCGTCGCGTACTGTCACCGTGCGCCTCCCGGCGCGCCAGGGCCCGGGCCGGCGGGCGCAAACCAGGCCAGGCGCCGCAGGGGGATCACCTGTCCGGCCAGCACGTTGAGGGGCTTGGTGGCCAGGATGAAGTGGTCGGCGATGGTGCTCATCACCTCGGCAAGCCCCATGCGAGCCGCCGCCTCGTCCTGCGCGGCGCGCTGGTAAAACTCCTGGCCGATGCGCTCGTAGTCCGCACGGTCCCGCAGCCGACCCCGCAGGCGGATGCGGGTCTGGTCCCAGGGGTTGCGTCCGGCTTGGGCCGCCGAGCGATCGATGTGCTCGGGAAACATCCCCAGCAAGAACAGACACAGATCCGCCACCCGCTTGTAGAGGGCAAAGCGCTCGGCGGGGTCCACCAGTTCCGCGAGGGTCATGAGGTCGTCCACGTCGATGTCCGAAAACACCTTGCGGTGATACGTCTGCCCGCGCCGAAACACCACGGCTCTGGGCTCGGTGCGCACGAAACTTGCCAGCATGTCGGCAAGATACCCCAGCACGGGGGGTTGCTCGACCAGGCGGGCTGCCTGGCGGGCGTCAAAGACCGGGAGTCGTCCCGAAGGGCCCCCCTCGACGGTAAAGTAGCTTTCCTTGAGCAGCCGGCGCACCCGGCGCAAGAGAACGGTGAACAGGAGCCGGGGAGAGACTTTCAGCAGGATTTCGTCGTCGGAGGCCATCCTCCGGTAGACCCGTTCGTCGTCCAGCATCACGTCCAGGATGTCGGGCTTGTCGCGGATCAGCTCCCGGATTCGCTCGAAGTCGGTGCGCCGGGTTGACGCGGCCCGGACCAGGAAGTCAAGATCGGCGTCGGTGAGCCAGCGCGTCGGATCGGCAAAGCCTGGCACCGAAGGCGAACGCCAGGAGGTCACCGTGGATCTCCTCCCGTCGAGCCTATTTTAGACCGAAGGCTTCCGCCGTCGGTAGCCGTTGGGAGGCTGCTGGCAAAATGGGTGAGCGCCACGCGGGGTTTACGGGTGTGGTGGGCATCGAGCGCGTGTTTGCCCGGGAGGGGCGTTCGGAGGTCCGGCTGGCCATCACGCCGGACCTGCTCAACCCGCTGGGCATCGTACACGGAGGCGTCATCGCGGCGCTGGCCGACGAGGCCATCGGCCTGGCGGCTTACAGCCTCCTCCCGCCCGGGGCCGCTTGTGTGACGGCGGAGCTTCACCTTCACTTCCTCCTGCCCGCCCGCCAGGGTCTTTTGGTGGCACGGGGCACCATCTGGCGCTGTGGGCGCCGCCTGGTCACGGGGGAGGCCGTGGTGGAGGCCGAACAGGCGCCGGCCACCCCGGCCCGGCAGGCGGTCCCGCCGCAGGGCGAGGCGGGCCTGCCCCGCACCGGCTACCTCGACGGGCAAGCCGGTTCTACCGGCTCGCCGCCGCCCCGGGTGGTGGTGGCCAGGGCGGACGGCACCTGGGCGGTGGTCACGCCGGCGGTGCCCCTCCCGTAGTCGCAGAGCCGGGGGACTCTGCCGGTGGGGTGGCGGCCCCGCCATCCGGGGCCGAGCCGGCCTGCTCTTCCCGCAACAGCCGCCGCAGCACCTTGCCGACCAGGCTTTTGGGCAGCTCCGGGCGAAACTCGTACACCCTGGGCACCTTGTAGGCAGCCAGGCGCTGCCGGCAGAAAGTCTCGAGCTCTTCCGCGCTGACCGTCCGGCCGGGTCGCAGCACCACAAACGCCTTCACGGTCTCGCCCCGATACGGATCGGGGGTTCCCACCACGGCCGCCTCCTGCACGGCCGGGTGCTCGTAGAGAACTTCCTCGACCTCCCT
>CAYQLT010000004.1:38851-48308 GCA_964418425.1 uncultured Clostridia bacterium | reverse complement strand
CGGGTTGGCGTGGGTGACCGGAGAGGCCTCGGTCAGCCCGTAGCCCTCGATGATCCGGCCTCCGGTCAGACGCTCGAAGGCCTCCTGCACCTGCAGCGGCAACGGTGCGGCCCCGCTGATGCAGGCTTCGATGGAGTCGAGGCGGTAGCGGGTCACGTGCGGGTGATGGAGCAGGGCCACGTACATGGTGGGCACCCCGGGGAACAGGGCCGGCCGGTAGCGGCTGATCAGCTTGAGCACCTGCTCCACCTCGAAGCGGGGAACCAGCACCATGGTCATGCCCTGAAGGGTGCAGAAGTTGAGCACGGTGGTGAGCCCGTAGACGTGAAAGAAGGGCAGCGCTGCCATCACCGTGACCGGCCCGGCCTGTCGGCGCTCCCGCATCCGGTACAGCCAGGCCTCGGCCTGGACGCAGTTGGCGACCAGGTTCGCATGGGTGAGCATGGCCCCCTTGCTGAGTCCCGTGGTGCCGCCTGTGTACTGAAGCAGGGCCAGGTCGTTGTCGGGATCCACGGGCCAGGGATCCCGGGCCGGCGTATGGCGCACCGTCTCGGTGAACCGATGAACCGTGACCCCCCGTGCAGGCGTGACGGAAGGTCGAGAGGGCGGCGGCGAACCTCCGCGCCGCCGGGCCTCGCGGCGAGCCTTGAGGGGGTAGAGCCAGCGCAGGGGCACGGGCAGGTAATCGGCCGCCGAGGTGACCACGATGTGGGCAAGGCCCACCTCGGAGGCCACCTCGGCCAGGCGCGGGTAGACCAGGTCCAGCACCACCGCCACCTTCACCTGTGCGTCGGCCAGCTGGTGGCGCAGCTCTCTGGGGGTGTACAGGGGGTTGGTCATGACCACCACCGCGCCCAGCCACAGCACCGCGTAATAGGCGATGACCGTCTGCGGCAGGTTGGGCAGGATGATGGCAACCCGGTCCCCCGGCCCCACGCCCATGGCCGCCAGCGCGCCGGCCAGGCTGCGAACCTGGTTCACAAGCGAGCCGTAGCGCAGGCCGGAACCGTAAAACCACGCCGCCACCCGGTCCGGGTGGCGCACGGCCGTCTCCCGGAACAGATCCACCAGGCTGCGGCGGGGGTACGACAGCGAGGGGGGAACCTCCGGCGGATAATGCCCCAGCCAGGGCCTGGCGTCGTAGGCAGAAGCGGCCTGTCGCTCCTGCGGGTCGGACAGCGCTGGCGAGCCCACACTGCATCCCACCTTTACGCCCGATGCCAGGCTTTGGCCGCCGCGCCGCCGGCCCCGGGAAGCCCGGCCCGGGGATCGGTGGGCGACTGCCGGACGGCGCCGGCACCGCCCGCCCAGGGTTTTCGCCGTCGCCCCGCAAGCGCCTTCCCGAGGGCGCCGGGCGGCAGGAAATGGCCGGGCCGATACGAACTGGGTGATGGTGGCGGCAGGGCTCCGGCCCGTCCCGCACGGCTCTGGCCGCTGCGGGTAATCGATGGTGCGCTTGACGCAAAACCGCCGCCCAAAACGGCCGGCCATGGGGGAGGGCGCCTTGAAACGAGCGGAGCGGACCGTGCTTCAAAGCGTGCTGGCCATCGTACGCTTCAGCCGGGCTGCCGGGCGGCTTCTGCGGGACCCGGCAGTCGTCCAGGGGATGGGTGCGCCGCGCGCATCCCGCCTGCTGCGACGCATCAGCCGCCTGCAGGCGGAGGGAGTCCGGTTGCTGCCGGCGGCGGCAGCGGCCGGCTCGTGGCCTCCGCCGTCCGGCGGACCCGGGCAACCACCAGCTCCACGCGCAGGCGGTCCAGGGACAGGGCGCGTTGCAGCGCCCCTATCGCGCCGTGCCAGCGAAACCAGCCGTCCGCCTTTACCACGCCGACCTCGGGGTCGAGCCACATGAGCGTCTCCACCACACTGCCCCAGCTATCGCGCCGGGTCAGGTGGATCCGGTAGGCGAGGAAGCGGCCGGCCGGCACCTCCACCGGTTCCAGGGCCAGCACCTCCCCGTCCACGGTGGTCAGGCCATCGCCATCGGGCCCCTGGACGCTCGAGGAGGCTCGCCAGCGCCGGCCTGTCTGGAGGGGGGCGGGGATGACCAGTTCGGGTGTGTCAAACCGAAGCCGCACCAGCGGGACGCCCGCGAGATGGAACTCCCGTGCCGCGACGAACAGTCCGGCTGCGGAGAGGTGGAGTACCTCCGTCATCCCGGCCTGCAGGGGGCCGATGACAAGCGACCACGTGTACGTCCGCACTCCCCCCTGCACCCCGTGCTCCTCCAGGCGGACCAGCGCGCGCCCGAAGTTGGAGTCGTACTCCCACGCGCTGGGGCCGCGCACGTAAGGCAGCGGCGCCTCCCCCGGCAGGGTGGGCCCCGCATCCGGCGGCTTCCCACGGGACAGGCCTCCCGCGCAGGCCACCAGCGCGACCGTCAGCGCAAGCCGGGCGGCCCGGACCCATGGGGGCGGCTGTGGCAAGCCCATCGGCCGGGCCGCTTGGGGTGCAAGCAGATCGGGGTTGGGGCGCGGCCCGGCCATGCCGTCCTGGCCGCTCTGGTGGGGCTGGGGCTGCTGGGGACGGCCGGGCCGGCCCGCGGCCTGCCTGCCCAGCGGGAACTGCCGGGCATCTGGCTCACCCTGGAAAGCGCCGCGCGACCGGGAACCGACGATCTGCCGGCCCAGGACGACGAACCCCGAGCCGTGACCACTTTGCGCCTGGCCTACCGGTCCCCCGCCCTGACGCTGCCGCAGGTGCAGGCGCAGCAGGAAGAGCGGCCGACTCCAGAAGCGGCACACTGGCGGTTTGGGCTCGGAATACAGGTGGTGCGGGGGTGGGCTCCCCACAGGCCGGCGGAGACGGATGGCCCCGACCCGCTCTGGGATCCCCAGGCGGCGGGTCTGTGCGAAAGCCGCACGGCTGCTGGGTGTTCCGAGGTTCGCCTGTACCCGGAGGCCTGGGCGGAGTGGGTCGCGCCCCGACCGTGGGGGGAGGGGAGTTCGTTTTCCCTGTGGGCCGGATGGAGGCCGGTGCCGGGTGGCCCGCTGGCCGGCTCGGAGCTGTCCGCTTCCCGGCGGGCGCCGGCGGCGCCGGGCTGGGGATGGTCGGCAGGCCTGGGCCCTGCTGCCCTCTACGAGCGGTGGATGCTGAAGCTGGAGGGTGGCCTTGACCGGTACCTGGTCGGGCACCGGATGCGTTTGCAGCCCGCCCGGGCGGTCACCCTCTGGGTTTACGAGATCGGGGTCGTGACGGGCCGGTTTCTCTCGCAAGCTTTCACCTGGCTCCCTTTCTGGCCCATGTACCTCACCCAGCACCTGGCGCTGCGCTCCGGGGCCCTGAGCGCGGGTAACGACGACGCCAATTTGCACATCGGGGTGGCCGGGCGCCTGAAGCTGGGAACGCCCGACCTGGAACTGGCGGGGGAGCTTTTCGTCGACGACATGCAGCAGCCTTTTAAGCCCACCCCTCAACCCGACCAGGTGGGGCTGGCCGTGATGGCCTCTTGGAGCCCGGGCGGCCTGTGCGGTTGCGGCGAGCGGCTGGAAGTGGATTACCGGCGCGTGCACCGGTTCGTCTATACGTTCCAAAGACCCGCCCTGAGCTACGTGCACGGCGGATTGCTCCTCGGGGAGCCCGATGGCCCTGACGGCGACCACCTCCTTTTTCGCTGGCGCCGCCCGGGCCGCTCGCCATCCTGGGTGGGGCTGGAGTGGCGCCGCCGCGGCCCGGGGCGTCTGGGCGAGGTCTGGGAGCGCCGCCTGAGCGGCGCAGAGGCGCGCGCTTCGCAGTTTCTCGCCGGCCCGGTCGAACACACCCTGCTCGCCCTGGTGGGCTGGGAGGCTCCCTTCGCCGGGGAGGGGGCCCCCGTGGGGGCTGCCAGCTCGGGAGGCTGGCGGCTTGAGCTGGCAGCCGGGCCCGTTATCGACGTCGCGGGCGAGCCGGGGCGGCTCGGGTGGCTCTTTCAGCTGGGGGTGCAGGCGCACCTGCCGTGATGTGTCGTCTCGGGCGCTTGATTCGGGGGACGAGCCGGCCTAATATGGGGCCGATCGCTTCTCGCAACCCCTTTCAGGCCGTCCAGAAATCCATGAGGACAGGGGGCTTTCGCATGCGGTCGGTAAGGTTTGTGATGGTGACGTTGCTCTCGGCCGCGCTGGCGGCCGCCTGGATGGCCGCCGGCATCTCGGCCCTGGCGGCGCCGGTGGTTCTCAAGCTCGGCCACGTGGTGGCGACCGGTCACCCGTACCATTACGGGGCGGTGGAGTTCGCCCGCCGGGTGGCGGAGCGGACGGACGGCCGCATCCGCATTGACGTGTATCCGGCCGGGCAGCTGGGCCCAGGGGAGAGGGAGGAGATCGAGGCGCTGCAGCTGGGCGGCATCGATCTGGTGGTGACCGGCACGGCGGTGATGGCCAACTTCCTGCCGGACTTCGCGGTCATGGATCTGCCCTTCATCCTCCGGGATTACCAGCACGCCGACCGCATCCTGGACGGGCCGGTGGGACAGGAGCTTTTGGATCGCCTCAACCGGGCGGGCCTCAACATCACGGGTCTGGCCCTGTGGGAGCAGGGATTTCGCCATCTCACCAACAGCAAGCGTCCCATCCGCTCGCCGGCGGACGTGAGAGGGCTCAAGATCCGCGTCCAGGAAAACCCCATCCACGTGGACAGCTTCAACGCCCTGGGCGCCAGCGCCACCCCCATGGCGTGGGGTGAGGTGTACACGGCCCTGCAGCAGGGCGTCATCGACGGACAGGAAAACCCGATCCCCGTGCTGACCAGCCACAAGATCTACGAGGTGCAGCGCTACCTGGCCATGACCGGTCATTTCTACGCGCCGGCCATCATTATCATGAACACCCGCCGCTACCAGTCGCTGTCGCCTGAAGACCGCAGAATCTTTGTGGAGGTGGCCCGGGAGGTCTCCCGCTGGGAGCGAGAGCTTGCCCGCAAGATGGAGGCCGAGCAGGTGGACGAACTGATCGCCCGGGGGATGCAGGTGACCTATCCCGACAAAAGCGCCTTCCAGCAGGCCATGCAAAGCGTCTACAGCAAGTACCGCCCGCGCTTCGGTGACCTCATCGACCGCATCCTGCAAGCGGGGTCCTGAGCAGGTCGGGGGCGATGGGCGGCCCGGGCGACCACCAGGCGCTGCCCCCGGCGGGGCTGGAGCGCAGCGGGCAGGGCGATAGGGCAGTTCTGCCCGCTGCCCGGGCGGCGGTCACCCGAGCAGCGGGGCGGCTGCCGTCCGCAGCTCTGCGCGTGTCGGAGGCGGCGGACCGCTTGAGCCTGGGGGTGGCTGCCGCGCTGGCCGCGTTGGTGGCGGCGGCCATGGTGTTACAAGTGTGGTTTCGGTTCGTCCTTCGAAGCCCCCTTTCGTGGTCCGAGGAGTTCGCCCGTTACTGCTTCGTGTGGCTTTCGGCTTTGGGTGCAGCCGCAGGGGTACGCCGGGGGCTGCACCCGGGGCTTGATCTGGGGCTGGGCCGCTTGCGGGCGTCTGTTCGTGAGATGGTCTCTCTGGTAGCCCTGATGTTGGGGGCCGTCTTCATGACCGTGGTGCTGGTGTACGGCTGGGAGCTGGCCCGCTTCAACATGCGCCAGCGTTCTCCCGCCATGGGGTTGCCCATGGGCCTTCCGTACGCAGCCGTTCCCACGGGGGCCGGGCTCATGCTCCTCCACACGCTGGCCCTGGTGCTGACCGGGGCGTGGAGGCAGCGCTCGCCCCAATGAGCGCGGTGGCAGGGATCTCGGGGCTGGTCCTGCTCTTGCTGGGGCTTCCCATCCCCTTCGTCATCGGGCTTGCCTCGGTGCTGGGCATGCGGGCGGGGGAGCTGCCCCTCACCCTGGTGGTTCAACGGATGTTCACGGCCCAGGATTCGTTTCACCTGATGGCCATTCCGCTGTTCATCCTGGCGGGGGCCCTGATGAACGCCGGGGGGCTGAGCGAGCGGCTGGTGGGGCTTGCCGAGGCTCTGGTGGGCAGGTTCCGCGGGGGCCTCACCCACGTCAACATCGTCTCCAACGTCTTTTTCTCGGGCATCTCGGGTTCCGCCGCGGCGGACGCGTCAGCGGTGGGCTCCATATTGATCCCCGCAATGGAGCGCTCGGGATACCGGCGGGAGCTGGCCGCAGCGGTGACCGCGGCGGCCTCTCTCATCGGCCCCATCGTACCCCCCAGCATTCCCATGATCCTGTACGGTGTGGAAGCCGGCGTCTCCATCGGCCGGCTGTTCCTGGCGGGGGCGGTTCCGGGGCTGGTGCTGGCCGCAGCACAGATGCTGGTGGCGGCCTGGGTCTCCCGCCGGCAGGGCCTTCCCTCGGGAAAAGCGGCAGGGTTTGCGGAGATCGCCCGGGCGGCACGCAGGGCCGCGTGGGCGGCTGCCATGCCGCTGATCGTCCTGGGGGGCATCCTCGGGGGGGTGTTCACGCCCACCGAGGCGGCAGCGGCCGCGGTCGCCTACGCGCTGGTGGTGGGCTTCGCCGTCTACCGGGAGCTGACGTTCTCTCGGGTGGCGGCCGCTTTGGTGGAGGCCGCCCTCACCACGGGCGTGGTCATGCTCATGATCGGCGTCACGGAAAGCCTGGCGTGGATCCTGGCGCGAGAGCGCATCCCCCAGCAGCTGGCCACATGGGTGGCCGGGCTTTCCCTCAGCCCGGCTCTGGTGCTGTTGCTGCTCAATCTGGCCCTGCTACTCATCGGGATCCCGCTGGAGCCGGCGCCGGCCCTGGTGATCCTGGTGCCGGTGCTGATGCCTCTGGTGCACACGCTGGGGATCGACCCGGTCCATTTCGGGGTCATCATGGTGCTGAATCTGGTGATCGGATTGGTGACGCCACCGGTGGGAGCGTCCATCTTCGTGGTCTCGGCCATCAGCCGGGTGCCGCTCACCAAGCTCACGGGGGCTATGTGGCCGTTTCTTTTGGCCTCCATCGCGGTTTTGCTGGTGGTGACCTACGTGCCGGCGCTTTCCCTGTGGCTTCCATCGATGATGAGGGGCTGACAGCGTGATCCGCGGTGAGGAGTGAGTGGGGCTGTGACCGTCGGGGTATGTCGGCGTCTTGAGGGGCGTGTGGCCCTGATCACGGGGTCCGCCTCCGGGATGGGGGCCTGCATGGCTCGCCTTTTCGCGGCGGAAGGCGCCGCGGTGGTGGCCGTCGACGTGGACCCTCGTGGCGGCGAGGTCGCCGAAAGTATCCGGGGGACGGGAGGGTCGGCCGAGTTCGTGGCGGCCGACGTCACCGACCCGGGGCAGGTGGATGCGGCCGTGCGGGCGGCCCGGGAGAGCTTCGGCGGTTTGGACATCCTGGTCAACTGCGCGGGCACGGCCATGCCCTTCACGCCCATCGAGTCCGTGACGGATGCGCTGTGGGAGAAGACCATCGACGTCAACCTTCGCGGTGTGTTTCACACGTGTCGGGCCTGCGCTCCCATCCTGAAAGCCCAAAGGCGGGGATCCATCGTCAACGTCTCGTCCGTGGCCGGCGTGAGGGCCCGGCCGGGGCTGTCTGCCTATTGCGCGGCCAAGGCGGGGGTTATCCTCTTCACCCGGGCGCTGGCTCTGGAGATGGCCCCCTTCGGGGTGCGGGTCAACGCGCTGCTCCCGGGGCCGACGGACACCCCCATGATCGCCCGGTTCGCGCCCGATCTGACGCCGGAACAGGCCCGCCAGCGGTTCATCGAATCGGTGCCGCTGGGACGGCTTGCTTCACCGGAGGAGATCGCCCGGGCGGCGCTGTTTTTGGCCAGTGACGAGGCTTCGTTTGTGACCGGGGCCTGCCTGGGGGCCGACGGGGGGCGGGCCATCTGAGGGCCGGGGCGCCAGGCGCGGGTCCAGCCCCTGTGTGGTCGAGGAGAGGCCCGTTGGACGCCCCAGGCGAGAGGGTTGGGAGGTCGATGGTCTTGGAGGCGGTTGGGACAGGCTTGCAAGCCCGGGTATTTCCCAGGAAATACGACCACTTCATCGGCGGGGAGTGGGTGCCCAGCGCCTCAGGCGCCACCTTTGAAAGTGTCGACCCCGCCACCGGAGAGGTGCTGGCGGTTCTGGCCCGGGGTGACGGCGCGGATGTGGATCGGGCCGTGCGGGCCGCGCGGCAGGCCCTGCACAGCCCTGACTGGAGTCGAGTGGAGCCAAGGCAGAGAGTGGAGTGGCTGTACCGGGTGGCGGCGGCCATCCGGGAGCGCTCCGAAGAACTGGCACGCCTGGAGAGCCTCGACACCGGCAAACCCCTGCGCCAGGCGCGGGCCGACGTGAGCGTGGCGGCGCGGTATTTCGAGTTTTACGCGGGCATTGCCGACAAAATCCTGGGCAGCACCATCCCGCTGGGGCCCGGGCTTCTGGACTACACCCTGCGGGAGCCGGTGGGGGTTTGCGCCATCGTCATCCCCTGGAACTACCCCATCCAGATCGCCTCCCGGGGACTGGCGCCTGCCCTCGCTTGCGGCAACACGGTGGTGCTCAAGCCGGCGGAGGAGGCCTCGCTGACCACCCTGGAGCTGGCCCAAATCCTCCAGCGCGTGGGATTCCCTGCCGGCACGGTCAACGTGGTGACGGGCTACGGCGAGGAGGCGGGAGCGGCGCTGGTCTCCCACCCTGATGTGGACCACATCACTTTCACCGGCTCCGTGGAGACCGGCAGCCTGGTCATGCAGGCGGCCGCCCGGGGTATCAAGCCGGTCCTTCTGGAGCTGGGGGGAAAGTCCCCCAACATCATCCTGGCGGACGCCGACCTGGAGCGGGCCATTCCCGTCTCGGCCAACGCCATCTTCCAAAACGCGGGGCAGACGTGTTCCGCCGCATCGCGGCTTTTGGTGCAGCGGCCGGTGCACCGGCAGGTGGTGGAGGCCCTGGCCCGGGTGGCCGAAGGTCTGCGGCTGGGCCCGGGCATCGAGGACCCTGACATGGGTCCCATCATCAGCGGGCGCCAGCGGGAGAGGGTGCTGGGATACGTGGCCGTGGGCCGGGACGAAGGTGCCCGGGTGGTCACCGGCGGCGGCATACCGGCGGATCCCCGCCTTGCCCGGGGGTTTTACGTGCAGCCCACCATCTTCGACGAGGTGCGGCCCGGGATGCGCATCGCGCGGGAGGAGATCTTCGGCCCGGTCCTCTCCGTCATCCCCTTCGACGACCTCGCCGAGGCCATTGAGGTGGCCAACGGCACCGAATACGGGCTCGTGGCGGGGATCTGGACCCAGAATCTGGGCGCGGCGCATCGGCTGGCCGCGGAGCTGAAGGTGGGGCAGGTGTTCATCAACACCTATGGGGCCGGCGGCGGAGTGGAGCTTCCCTTCGGAGGCTACAAGAAGAGCGGCTTTGGCCGGGAGAAGGGTCTGGAGGTGCTCCAGCACTACACCCAGGTGAAGAACGTCTGCGTGCGCTATGAGTGAGCCGAACGGTGTGTCCACGCCCCACGAAGCCGTCCTTCGGCCTTACGGCTTGTGGACGAGCCCGCTCACGCCCCAGCGGCTGGGGGCGGCGGTGCGCCTGACCGATGTGGCCTGGGACACCGACGGGCG